>NZ_JBWPVR010000002.1:0-418338 GCF_056590195.1 Pauljensenia sp. C0170B5
GAACCACAGGTGACGGGGCGCGTCACCATGAATGGGATGAGGCCGCGGATCAGGTCATCCAGATCAACTGAACGCTCCACCTGGTAGTTCTCATGAGTGCCGTAGGCCGCACCTTTACCGTCGGTATTGTTCTTGACCAGGACGAGCGGCACCTCCGAGCTGGCATCGATATGTGCCATGATTCGGCGCGCAATCTCATCACCGGCCCTGTCCCACAGCACTGCTTCGCGCGGTGACGAGGTTTCAGGTGCGGAATACTCCGGATGTGCGTGGTCGACGTACAGGCGCGCACCGTTGGTCAGCACCGCCACCGTCGGGGTTGGCAGTGCGCGCTCACTGTCACTGGGGCGTTCCAACGCTTCCACGCCCCCTGACGGTGCCAGGTGGTAGGGATCATCGGTCAACAGTGACGGGTCGGCTGCGGCACGGGACAGGCGCATACCGCGCAGATCATTGAGCGGGTCCTCACCCGTGTAATCCCATCCAACAGGGTCGCCCTCGCGTGACAGCTGTCCGCCTGCAGCGATTGCCTGCGTGGACAGTGCGACCGCATTTGCCCACGGGTTGCCTGGCTGATAGACACCGAATTCTGTTTCGGTGCCCATGATGCGGTGGACGCTCATTGTGGATCTCCTTGAATGGGGGTCACGGATTGAATATCATCACGCACTCCCACGGTGCGTGCCCAGTCCACTGGCGAAGACGTAGCAGCCAGCTCCATTGATTCGCGCATCTCTTCTTCCACGCCGCGCAGCACGTGTTCCTGGCTCAGCCCCTGCTCGCTCCCGCCAAGCGTGGCGCGGATAGCGTGTTTCTTGGCTCGCTCCACGCTCGAGGCGATCAATGCGCCTGAAACGATGTCACTCAGGTACAGCGTCGTCTGCGCGCCTGAGGTCAGCGTCGCGTGGAACAGTGCAGTGGACTGATCGCGTGCATACAGACGCTCCACGGCGGCGTCGATCATCTGATTGAGGGCCTCCTCGTGGCTCCCATAGCGGGAAATCTCGCTCGCTGCAATCGGGACGTGCGTGGTCAGATACTTCGTGAAGATGTCGCGCGCGCCCGTCCGGTCGGGTCGGTCGATGCGTATACGCACGTCGAGGCGTCCGGGCCGCAGTACAGCAGGGTCGATCATGTCGGCTCGGTTGGATGCGCCAATGATGATGACATTGTCGAGGGCTTCCACTCCGTCCATTTCAGCCAGAAGCTGCGGGACAATCATGGTTTCCACGTCAGAGGAGATACCTGCGCCGCGCGTGCGGAACAGAGCTTCCATCTCATCGAAGAACACGACAACAGGGATCCCGGTTGCCGCCAGTGCACGAGCACGGGAGAAAATTGCCCGAATCTGGCGCTCCGTCTCCCCCACGAATTTGTTGAGCAGTTCGGGGCCCTTGATAGACAGGAAGTGGCCGCGCACGCCTGATTCGGTCTGCGACAAGGCGTTTGCCACTGCTTTGGCAATGAGTGTTTTACCCGAACCTGGCGGCCCGTACAGCAGGATGCCTTTGGGTGGGCGCAAGCCGTAATCGCGGTAGAGCTGCGGGTGACGCAGCGGCATCTCGATCGAGTCACGCACACTGGCCAACTGCTGATCCAGTCCGCCGATGTCATCGTAGGTGACGTCCGGGACCTGCGGGGTGAGCAGCTGCTCGACATCCGAGCGGGTGACGCGTTCGATGGCCTGACCGGCGCGCAGATTCGCCATGACGGAATCGCCTGCCCGTACGCTTCCGTGCCGCAGTGGTCCGGCCAGCGTCAGAACCTGTTCCGCGCCGCCTTCCAGGGACACCAATACGCGATCGGCGCCCAGTACTTCCAGCACCGATGTCAGTGTCCCGGTGCGCTCGAAGTGGTCCACACCCACCACGACCATGTTCTCGTTGAGGCGTACCAGCTGTCCGACGGCCACCGTTGACAGGTCAACACTGGAGTCAACGGTCAGGCGCATGCGTTTGGTGCCCACCATCGCATCGATCTGACGCGCGGCGGTATCGACCGCGAGAACTGAGACGAATGTGTGTGGAGGCTGCTGAGAGCGGTGGATTTTCTCGTTGAGTTGGACAAGCTGTCCGCGGGCCGTCGACAGGGCACGTGAGAGGCGTTCGTTCTTCTCTTCCAAAGAAGCGACAGATCGCCGCAACGCGTCAACGGTCTGTTGGTCGGCAGACGTGCTCACTCGTACCCTCCTCGCGAGTCAGTTTTAGTGGTCATTCAACACTATGACGATCAGTGGGATTCCTCCAGATCCTTCCGAACCGTGGTCTGTAATGTTTCTCCCACCCAATGTTCGCTGCGCGCAGTTGCGTCACGACGCACTCGCCGTACTTTCTTGTCACTGGGCACTCGCTGCCCGATTGACGAGGGTGTCCACCCATCCTCGTCGTCCCACATTCCGCTCTGTCCTTCAGCAGCCGGAGCGGGGCGGCGTTGGGCGGTTTGCGGACGGGTGTGCGGTGCCAACAGACGCGTGGTGACCAGAAAGCCGGTATGGGCCACCATGCGGTGTTCGGGACGCACGGCCAGCCCTTCGAGATGCCACTCGCGCTGCATCGTTTCCCACGCCAGTGGCTCTGTGAATCGTTCGCATGCGCGGATATCTTCGACCAGACGGGACATCTGGGTCACTGTGGCGACGTAGCACGTCAATACTCCTCCGTAGTTCAATGCGTGTTCCACGGCTTGAAGGTTCTCCCACGGGGCCAGCATGTCGAAGACGATGCGATCCACGCTATGCGCCTCGCATCGATTGAGCACATCAGCCACCTCGCCTACTTCCAGGGTCCACGCGGGGTGGTGAGAGCCGAACCAGAGATCCACATTGGCGCGCGCAATGTCCGCAAAGTCTTCGCGGCGTTCCACTGAGTGGAGGTGGCCGTGTTCGCCTACCGCGTTGAGCAGTGCCAGTGTCAATGCACCTGATCCCACACCTGCTTCCACTACGCGTGCGCCGGGGAAAATGTCCCCCATATGAATGATGGTGCCGGTGTCTTTGGGGTAGATCACCGTTGCGCCGCGCGGCATCGACATGACGTAGTCGCTTTGCAGGGGTCGCAGCACCTGGAATGAGCGTCCTTCAGGCGTGGTGATCACCTGGCCGTCCGGCTGACCGATCACGGCGTCGTGATCGAGCCATCCGCGATTGGTTTGGAAGCGTCCGCCCGCCACCAGCGTGATGGTGTGGAATCGTCCCTTCGGGTCGCGTACCTGCACCCGATCGCCTTCGCGCAGTGGCCCGCGCCGGTTTTCCTGACCTAGTTCACTATGAGTACTCATCGCTGGGATTGTATCCACAACCGGAGCAGGCGAGCACGCAGATGCCGGTGCGCGGCGTTACGGTAGGCACATGCAGTCTTCATCATCGTCTGAACAGTGGGCGCCCGCACTGTCGGTGTCGCGCGCCCGCGATTTCATGAAATGCCCTCTCAAGTTCCGCCTGTTAGTTGTGGATCGCATTCCCTCGCCCGCCACACGTGCCACGGCGATGGGCACCCTCGTACACGCTGTCCTCGAGCATCTCTTCGACGTGCCGCAGCACGATCGCACCCCTGAGCATGCTCAGGAACTGGTTGCCCCGCAATGGGAAGTGCTACGCAGCAACGATCATACAGTGATGGATCTGTTCGATTCTGAAGAGGATTTGCAGTCATGGATGCGTGACGTGCGAACCGTAATCGAGCAGTACTTCCATATCGAGGATCCACGATGGCTTGAACCGGTTGGACGTGAAGAACTGATCACTGTGGTGATGCCCGAAGGCATTCGTCTGCGCGGATTCATCGACCGCATCGATCAGGCTCCCACAGGCCAGCTGCGCGTTGTGGACTACAAGACAGGCAAGGCTCCCAGTCCACGTTTCCAGGACGAAGCTCTCTACCAGATGCGCTTCTACGCATTGCTGCTTCAGCTCACACGCGAACTTCCGGCCCGCACGCAGTTGGTGTACATCAAGTCCGGTCAGGTCCTCACCTTGGACCCCACCGACGCCGACATGATGGACATTCGCGCCGATGTGGCACAGCTGTGGGAGCGCATCGAAAGTGCGGCTCGCCAACGTCGTTTTGTTCCGACAAAAAACCCGCTGTGCAACTGGTGCCACGTGCAGTCCATGTGCCCCATCTTTGGCGGTCAGGTGCCCGATATTCCTGAAGAAGGCATCGAGCGTGTACTGTCCATGCGTGCGAGTCAGTAAGTCACCCTCGTCAGGCTGCGACTCCCCCGGGCGTCAGGACGCCGGTCAGCAGCAGGATCGCGACGAGGGCGGCCAGACCCAGGCGGTACACGACGAAGGGGCTGAACGAGCGGGTGGAGATCAACTTGAGGAACCACATGATCACCACGTATCCCACGCCGAAAGCGATGAGCGTGGCCAGGATCGTCGGCCCGACCGCAACAATGTCACCACCACCGATCACCTTGGCCATCTTGTAGAACCCCGATGCGAAGACGGCGGGCATGGCCAACAGGAATGAGTAGCGCGCTGCAGCTTCTCTCGTGTAGCCCAGCGCGCGCCCCATCGTGATGGTGCCACCTGAACGGGAGACGCCGGGAATGAGAGCCATCGCCTGAGCAAAGCCGTAAGCAATGGCATCGCGCCAGCTCATGCGGTCAAGGGTGAGTTCCCTGCGCCCCAAGCGATCAGCCGCGCCGAGCAGCAGACCGAAGAAAACAAGCATGGCCACCGTGATCCACAGGTTACGGAATGATGTGTCGATCCAATCTTCGAGCAGCAGTCCAAGGATTCCGATCGGCAGGGATCCGACGATGATCATCCACCCCATGCGCGCATCGGGATCGGCACCGCTGACGCGCTTGGCGGGGCCGACTACGGGAAGGGAACGCGCCCATTTCGACACGATCCTCACGATGTCTTTCCAGAAGAACACCAGCACTGCGGTTTCAGTTCCGATCTGCGTGATCGCGGTGAAGGCAGCTCCCGGATCTGCCTGTCCGATCAGCTCTCCCACAATGCGCAGGTGAGCAGATGAGGAAATAGGAAGAAACTCCGTGAGGCCCTGAACCAGCCCCAGGATGATTGCATCAAGCCAACTCATGAGGCCTACTGTACGGGCACCACGCCGATTCCCCTACCGCGCCACCCGGTCACCACCACACTACGGTTACAGTATGCGCACTCGTTTTTGCGGCCGTTCGGGCCTGAGCGTCTCTGATGTTGGACTCGGCACACTCACGTGGGGCCGCGACACCGATGAGCACGAAGCTGAAGACATGCTGCGCCATTTTGTCGATGCCGGTGGGAACCTGATCGAAATTGCACCAACGCACGGAGACGGCGCGGCGGTGGACGTCCTCGGGTCGCTCATCAGCACAGTCAGTCGCAATCAGCTCGTGATCGCACTTCGAGGGGGCGCACACCTGGATGCGTCCACTAAGTGGCGTGCCAGTGCGGCGCGCGGCGACATGCTCGCCAGTCTGGACGATGCGCTGGCCCGGTGGCACACCGATTTCGTTGACCTGTGGCTCGCGGAGTTCACGCCGCACATTCCGGTCGACGAAACACTGTCCGCGCTGGAGGTCGCCTGGCGCTCGGGTCGTGCGCGCTACGTAGGGATCGCTCACGCATCGGCGTGGACGGCGGCATCAGCATCGACGAGGGCGGCCCTGGCGGGGATGCCTGTGGTTGCGTTGGAAGATTCCTGGTCACTGCTGGATCGCGGCCTCGAGTCTCAGGTGTTTGCACCGGCACGCTCAGCCGGGATGGGAATCCTGGCGCATTCGCCACTGGCGTGCGGCGTCCTGACCGGGAAGTATCGCCATGCCACTCCCCCAGATTCACGCGCCGCGTCACCGCACCTGCGTTATACCGTTGAACGCTACCTGGATCCTGCTTTGTCTGGCACGCTCAACGCCCTCGAACGCGCTGCTCAGGGGCTTGATCGCACGAGTATGGATGTGGCGTTGGCATGGGTGCGTGACGCTGAGGGTGTGGCAAGCGCGATCGTCGGTCCGCGCACGGTCCGACAGCTCGATCAGCTGCTCGAATGTCAGGATCCACTTCCTGAGCAGATCCGAACGGTACTCAGCGAAGTATCTGATCCGCGCGTAGATTAGTCGTCCTCGTCGTTATCGTCGTCCAGGTCGATCTGGTCGTACTCGTCATCGTCGAAGCCGTCGAAGCTGTCATCGTCATCATCTTCGTCGTCGCCGTCGTCCTCATAGTCGTCATCATCGTCGTCGTCATCATCTTCATCCAGAATGTCGAACGGCAGTTCAGCGTCGAATCGTGTGAAGAGAACGTCGTCGTAGGTGAAGAACGCATCACGGAGGCGTTCTTCTGCCTGCGAAATGACGGCATCCGACGCGGCTGTGCCGCCCTGGACGACATCAAAGTGGTGCTCAAATGCTGCGATGAGTAAGTTCAGCGCGTCGCGAGGATCTTGTGTCATGCTCCCAGCCTACCTGTTCACGCCTAAATTGACGTGCTCAATTCAGGGAAGATTCAGTTGCGAGCGGATAACGGAAACCATCAGATCAGTGCCCTTGATCTCCGCTGTCTGTTCTGCACCGAGGATACGCATATTCCCGTCTGCGTCGATCAGCTGCGATGCACCCATCGACGGCCCGAGCGGCAAGATGACCCACTCCTTGGTGGGTTGGTAGGAGATATCGGGCTCTCCGCCTTCCAGCTGATGCGTGATATTGGCAATGACAACTCGGGCTTGCTGACGTGCCGCATCTGCGCGCTTGGATTCACGCACGTCGGTGATATCACCAATGGCGTACACGTTGGAGTGTCCCTTGACCTGCAGCGTGGGATCAACACGAATTGTTCCGTTCGGGTGAAGAAGTTCTTCGTATTCCGTTCCCGCCAGGTATCCGGAGTTCGCTGTCGCGCCGTAGCACTGGAACCATATATCTGCCTCGATCTGGTCACCGTTATGCGTCTGAACACTGAAGCGTCCTAGCTGGCCGGCCTGAATCGGCGGCAAATATGCCAGCGGGGAGCCTGTCACCACGCGCACACCCAGTTCGTCGAGCTGTTCCGTGATCGCGTCGCGAAGCTCCTGTGTGTAGCCAGGCGTGGACAGAATGGAGTCACCGGATTCAACCAGAATGATCTCCAGATCAGGGAACGCGCTGGCCAACTCACCTGTCATCTCAATGCCGACGGTGCCTCCGCCTACCAACATGACCGAGCCGGCCGATGTCAGTGCGTCGTGGAGCTGTTCAAGGCGCGCTTTCGCCACAGTCGCTTTCGAGGAGGAGTACTTTGCGGGGAACGGATACGTTGATCCACTTGCCAGGATCACGTAGTCCGCTTCGATGGGGTCGTGCCCAAAGACATGCACCGTCGTCCCCGTCACTGACGAGACGACGCCCTGGATCACCTGCCCATTCTTCAGCAGGTTCGAGTACGGCATGAAAATGGCGTGCTCCCACACCTCGTCGACCGCTGCCCGAAGTGCGGCCGCGTGGTGAACGAATTGGTCCTTCTGCTCAATGAGGATCACGTCAGCGACTGGATCCAGTCCTTTCGCGACGGTGACACCACCGTACCCACCGCCGACAACTACCACTTTGGTCACAGTTGATCTCCTTCGTTGATGATGATGCCATCATCTCACGTGTCAGTCGTCCAGGTGGAGCACGCGAGCAATATTGGGTGGGAAAAAGTTCGGTCCCTTCAGAACTTTTCCGTCCTCACGACGCTTCACCGACCCATCCGGCATGAGTTTGGACAGGTTCGATGCCTGAACTTCTTCCAGGACCGCATCCAGGTCGATGCCTGATTCCAGTGCCATCCCGTAGATGACGTAGACCAGGTCGGCCAAAGCGTCAGCGGTCTCGACGATATCGGAGGTGGCATGATCGCCTTCAGCTGCCTGCTGATAGGCCTGCTCGATGAGTGTCCTCGCGTCAGGTCCCCACATGGCTCCAATCAGTTCGCTGAATTCCTCAGCGATCAGGCTCATGCGCATCATGACACGGTCGTAGTCCAGTGTGGGTTCCCCGCCGTCTGCCACACGGTTGGGCATGTGGTAGGTCGAGTGGAACTCGCTGACCAGTTCCTGGGGGCTACGCGTGCTGCGGCCCGGTGTGTGCGAGGTGCCACTGCGCCGCCCCATCACCGGTGCGGGTGCAGCCGGCCCGTCCCACGGTGCAGCAGGCTCCATCGTGTCATCTGGTTCAAGGAATGCTTCCCAGATTTCTTCACCCTTGTCGTTTTCGACTTGCCGCCCTCGTTTGCCTGCGTGGAAGCCCAGTCGCCACGCCACGCGCCACGATGGCCAGTTGCCGACCCGTGAGCGCCACACGAGGCGCGGCGCGTTCAGCGTATCGAATGCGACGCGCGCAGCCAGGATAAGTGCTTCGGTAGCGTAGCCTGATCCACGGCTGTCGGCGCCTACCCAGTAGCCCACATCGAGCGTCCCGTCCTCGGATTGAATCCGCATCGACAGGGTGCCCACGAGCGTGTTGGTGGCCACGGTGCGGATCGCCCAGTGTGGCTCGTTCTTCTCCCAGCCGGCGGTCGCGACTTTTTCAACGAATTCCCTGGCCTGGTCACGCGAATATGGCGAGGGAACCGTCGTCCACTGCATGATGGCAGGGTCCTGGCACAGACGGTAGATATCGTTGGCATCGTCACAAGCTAGTGGCACCAGGGAGATGCGCGCACCGGTGACCGTGAAGGGAGCGAGCGACATTGAATCCTCCTTTGGATGATCGCTTCAGGCTTCAGCGTGAGTGTGTTCCCACGCGGTCGCCAGCATAGTCCCCAAGGCCTGCGCATTCTGTGCGCCCTGGATCACAAACTTCTGATCGATGAGCATGGTGGGAACCGACTCAATACCCATTTCAACGGCGATCTGGTAGTCGGAAACTACATCTGCTGCTCGCTGCTCATCAGCGAGGGCGGCCACCACATCTTCTGCTGACATACCGACTCGCTTCGCACACTGAATCAACACCTCCGGATCGGAGACGTCCTGACCCATTTCGAAGTGGGCACGATCAAGCGCTTCAGCCAGAGCAAGCTGAGTGGTATTCGCACCTGTCAGCGTGTCGTGCGCAAGGTCGTGTTCGTAGGCTGCGGCGAGGAGCCGGTGTGCGTTCGAGGTGGGCGCCACCACCATCGTTTCGAAGTTGAAGGTGATGTCCTCAGCCATCCCCAACTCAGTGAATTGAGCCAGGCTCTTGTCTGCATCTTCTTCTGACATTCCACGATGTGCTGTCAGGTATTCGCTTTGAGATAGCTCCAACGGTTCTGCTAAGTCAGGGTCAAGGAAGTAGGCGTGAAGTCGAATCTCAACCTCGTCAGCATGCTCGAATGAGCCCAGGGCCGTGCGCAGGTGGTGAAGACCCAGATAGCACCACGGGCATGCCACGTCAGACCAAATGTCGATGTGCATGTTGGCAACTGTCTCATAACTTTGCTCGATTGTCAGGGTGCCCGGGCCTTTGTCACCTAACTCATGAGCAAATGTGACGTGTCGCTCGTTCATATTGGACGTTTCGATTTGCCGACAGGTACCATTGTCGTGTTAAAGTTCTATCCGCTCTCATTGAGCGTTGCGCGGGTGGCGGAATAGGCAGACGCGCTAGCTTGAGGTGCTAGTCCTCGCTTTAGAGGGTGGGGGTTCAAGTCCCCCTCCGCGCACAATGGGCAGAATGGTCGCGACACCTTGCGGTGTCGCGATTATTTTTAACTCTGCTCTACAGTAGAGACGTGGAAACTTCTCGCTGGACCTGTGTACTTTTCGACGTGGACGGCACAATTGTCGATTCGGCAAGTGTCGTTATCGACTCGTTCCAACGCACACTTGCACACTTGAACTATCCGTCTCGTTCACGCGATGAGCTGGGGAAATACGTCGGCCCACCGTTATGGGACTCCTTCATGGATCTGGGGATGGATGCTGAGCAGGCTGACAATGCTGCCACCATCTACCGTCACTACTATCGTGAACTGTTCCTTCAGCCAGAACCGTATCCCGGCATTGGACAGCTTCTGGAAGATTTGCATGCCGCCGGATACGCCTTGGCTACGGCTACCTCAAAACAGGAATACATGGCGCGCGACCAGATGGTTCATCTGGGTTTTGATCGCTTCATCGATGTCATTGCGGGAGCCATCCCAGATCCCGCCTATTCGAAAGCTCATGTGATCCGCGATGCACTGAAGCGCCTGGAGGAAAAAGGCCTCGACATTTCTCGCCCCGTCGTGGTAGGTGACCGTTCATGGGACCTGCAAGGTGCTCTGGAAGTCGGTCTGCCGGCGATCGGGGCAGGCTGGGGCTATTCGCATCCTGGCGAGTTCGATCAGGCACTGGCAGTTGCCCACGATGCCGACGAACTGCGCCAGCTGCTGATGGGAGATCACTCATGACTGATTCATCACGCACCTCAAAGTTCGGCAATCTGAAGCAGAACCTGAGCCGGTTCGTACGTTCTCCGCACGTCACTCAGGTGCCGGCCACGACGCGCACATCCACGCCGGCACACCCTGCCTCATATCACACACCCCGACGGCGACGCGTCTCCTCACCTCCGACCAAGCATTCGCGGGCCAATACTGCCGTGAAACGACCCGATCTGCCTGACTGGCTGCGTAAATCCGGCCTGGCAGCGTGGGCCCTGATCGGCATCATGATCATCGTCGCCGCCGTCGTCTATGCTCTGGCACGCGTCACCCCGGTCTTCATCGCTGTTTTCGTCGCACTGGTGGTCACTGCGATTCTCAATCCCGTGGTCAATTTCCTTTCGCGCTTCATTCCGCGTGGCCTGTCAGTGGTTCTGACATTGCTGGGATTCTTCGGCATCTTCGCAGGTTTGATGGCATTGGTCGTCAACTCCGTGATGGGACAGTGGACGAGGCTGGCCAATCAGTTCTCACGCGGTCTGGATGTGATCTCCGATTTCCTGTCCTCCCTGCCATTCGACATCAAGGTCACGCCGCAGGATGTGTCCGCATGGATGAACGACATGATCGCCAAAGGCCAGCAATACGTCCAGCAAAACTGGAGCAGGCTGGCATCCGACCTCCTGTCAAATGTCTCAGCCGCTGCCATCACGTTCACAATCGCCGCACTGGGCTTGTTCATCACGATCTTCTTCCTGCTGTCGGGAGAAAAAATGTGGCGCTGGTTCCTGGATGTCACACCGGCACGCAGGCGTGAGCCTATCCATCGCGCAGCTCTGGCAGGATGGGACACTTTCTCGGGCTACGCGCGCGGCACGATGATCGTGGCCGCGACCGATGGTCTGTTGGCGGGGATCTTCCTGCAGATCCTGGGCGTGCCGGTTGCGCCCGCATTGGGCGTCCTGGTGTTCATTGGTGCCTTCATTCCCCTGATTGGTGCGCCCGCAGCGATGATCATTGCGATGATCGTGGCTGCTGCAAGCGGCGGTTTGATGCAGGCCGCCATCGTTGGCCTCGGCATCGCCGGCATCGGCCAGCTCGAAGGTCACGTTCTCCAGCCCCTCATCATGGGCAAGCAGGTGTCTTTGCACCCTGTGGTTGTCGGTGTTGGCGTCACCGTCGGTACACTCACGGCGGGCCTGCTGGGTGCCGTCATCGCGATCCCGATTATCGGCGTGATCTGGTCTGTCTTCTCTGAACTGTATGAGCGTGATGCACCGATCGAAGATCCGCTGCCTGAACGCCGCAATGCGCCCGACGTTGAGGAAGAGCACGAGAACAAGATCGGCACCAGAATTGTGCGTTTTTTCCGCAACCGCGGCGACGACGAATCCGAGGCTGACCGCCAGAAAACCGAGGCTTCAGCGGAAGTCTCGTGATCGGACGCGCATCGGCATGTGCAGCTCTTTGAGCGAATGTGCCCGGATCATGACGACACCCTCGCCTCTTTCGACAGTGCCACTGACGATCAGCGCCTGCGCTGTCGTGGCGGTGGTGCGATAACGCGTCCACAGTCCCGGTGAGCACACAATGTTGGCAAACCCGCTTTCGTCTTCTAAAGACACGAAAATCAGGCCGCGCGCTGTGTGGGGACGTTGGCGGTGCGTGACAATACCAGCGACTGACGCGATGGACCCATCGTCACCTTTCTCCATCAGGTCACGCGCTTTCACGACGCCGCGATCATCAAGGAATGAGCGGATCAGGGCCAGCGGATGTTCTGCCACGGTCAGGCCGGTGGCCTGATAGTCGGCGCGCATCTGGTCAACATCGCTCATCTGCGGCAGGTTCCCTGGCGTCGTGCCCACCTCGATACCAGGAATATACGGCTGATACGCGTGTTCTTCTGCCACTCGCTCGGCACCCCACAGTGCGTCTCTTCTGCTGATTGCCAGCGAATCGAAAGCACCGGCTCGCGCGCATGCTTCCACCTGGCGCTCGGTGAGGTGAGCACGCTGCGCCACGTCACTCATACTGGAAAACGGACCGTCAGCTCGCGCATCGACGATGCGGTGGGCACCCTCCCCCAGTCCGCGTATCGATTCCAGCCCGATCCGAATCATGGCATCGTCATCCATGTCCAGTTCAACGCGTTCGTTTGCACATCGCTCGACAGCCGGGTCGTAGGGCTGGACGCATGCGGATACGTCAGAAAACTGCACATCGGCCCGAGCAACTGCTACGCCGTGACGCCGCGCGTCGTGGATCAGGCTATCCGGAGAATAAAACCCCATAGGCTGACTGGACAGGATACCTGCGTAGAAGAACTCCGGGTAGTGCACTTTCAGCCAGGCTGACGCGTAGACGATGTGAGCGAAGGAAAAGGAGTGCGACTCAGGAAAACCGAACGATGCGAAGCCTCGGAGTTGATCAAAAATCCTGTGTGCGCATTGCTCAGAGATTCCGCGTTGACGCATTCCTTCCATCAGCGGAGGTTTGAGCATGTCCATCTGTTTGAGTGAACGCTTCGACCCCATCGCCTTGCGCAAGCGGTCAGCTTGCGCCGCGGTGAAACCTGCCGCATCCTGCGCGATGCGCATGAGCTGTTCTTGAAACAGCGGAACACCCAGAGTCTTTTCCAACGCAGGCTTGAGCAGCGGGTGCAGATACGTCACCGCTTCTGCGCCCTGTCTTCGACGCAGATACGGATTCACTGCCTGCCCCTGGATGGGGCCAGGTCTGATCAGCGCCACCTCCACCACAATGTCGTAGAAGCAGCGCGGCCGAAGGCGTGGCAATGTATTCATCTGCGCGCGCGACTCCACCTGAAACACTCCCACCGTGTCAGCTGCGCACAGCAGGTCGTAGACACGTGGATCCTCTTCTGTCAGATTATGCAGTCCCAGCGCGCGCCCGTTCCTGCCGGTAATGCCGCGCTCCCCCAGCCAGTCGAATGCCCGGCGAATGGCGGTGAGCATTCCTAATCCCAGCAAGTCGAATTTCACCAGTCCGGCATCAGCGCAGTCGTCCTTGTCCCACTGGAGAACGGAGCGGCCCTCCATGGCTCCCCACTGCACGGGGCAGATATGACTGACCGGTGTGCGCGTGAGCACCATTCCTCCGGTGTGGATTCCCATGTGACGCGGAAGGTCGGACATTTTCTGTGCGATTCGAGTGACCTGATCAGGGGGCGGGTCGCCCTCGCTCTTGCTCCACTTCGTCGCAACACCGGCGGCATATCCGCATGCGCGAGCAGCATCACGGATCGCTGAGCGGTGCCTGTAGGTGATGACGGTGGCAACCTGTGCGGCGCGTTCACGCCCATAGTGCTCGTAGACATGTTGGATGACTTCTTCGCGCCGCCCTGCCTCGATGTCGACATCGATATCAGGAGGGCCGGAACGTCCAGGCGACAAGAAGCGTTCAAAAAGCATTGAGTGACGCACCGCGTCAACTGCAGTGATGCCGAGGGCGAAACATACGGCTGAATTGGCGGCTGATCCTCGTCCCTGGCACAGGATGTTGCGGGAGGCACAAAAGTCAACGATTTCTTTGACGATCAGGAAATATCCCGGAAAATCCATGCGTTCGATGATGGACAGTTCGTGGTCAATCACCTCCCACGCATGGGGGTTGTCTGCCCGCGTTCCGTAACGTTCGAGGGCGCCCTGTTCAGTCAGATGACGCAACCATGTCGCGGACGTAAATCCCTCGGGCACCTTCGTTTCAGGCAGTCGGGGAGCAACGAGGCGCAGGTCAAAACTTGCGTGAGATCCGATGTCTGCCGCCATGCGAACAGCATCCGGGTAGTCGTGGTACATCAGCAGCATTTCTTCTGCGCTGCGCAGAAAAGAACGGAAGGCCGGCAGGTGCGGTTCAGCTTCTTCCAGTGACATTCCCAGTCGGGTGGCAGCCAGGACATCACCGAGGGGCCCGGATACCGGGGTGGCACATCGCGCGGCCGTTGTGGCAACCAGCGGCACGTGGGCACCTGTGGCCAATTCACTGAGTGCACGCAGAGTCTCAGGTGGCTCCGTGGGGCTCAGCGCGCTTTCGACGGCGACGCGGTCACGTCCAAAGATACTGATCAGGCGTGTCAACATGGAGCGGGCGGCCGACATGCCACCCGCCCGCAGCGCTCGACGCAGCGGGCCACGCGACGTGCCGGTGAGCACTATCCACTCCCCTGCACCCAGTTCGTCCAGCATGTGTATCGGCGTGCGCCGACCTGGATGAGAAAGGGTGTGCCGACTCATTGCCGCACACAGCTGCGTGTATCCACACGGATTCGTGGCGATGATGGGAAGACGGATGCCGGGTTCTTCGGCTCCGGGAACCAGTCCCCATCCAGGCTGGGCTGAAAATTGCTGCGGATCCAGGGTCAGTTCCGCCCCGCACACAATCGGCAGTCCGCGCGCTCGACCGGCAGTGGCCATCTGTATTGCAGAATACATACCATCGACATCCAGTACCGCAAGCGCCTCCAGGTTCAGCGCGCAGGCAGCATCGACCATCTCGCTGGGCATATTGGCGCCGTCGAGGAATGTGAATGCGCAGTGAGCATGTAATTCCGCGTAACGAGCAGGTTCGACCACTCCACCATCATATCGAACATCTGTTCGATTCTGTAGCGGTCTTATCCGTCGATCAGCGCACGCAGGTCAGCCACGTTAAGGCGCGTCCACTGCCCCGCGTCCTTCTGATCAACAGCCGCATCAACCAGGGATGTCACAAGTTCACGTTTGCGTTCTTGTAGTTCGACGACTTTATGTTCAATGGTGTCGAGGGCGACCAGACGGTACACACTGACAGGACGTTCCTGCCCGATGCGGTGCGCACGATCCACTGCCTGTTCTTCCACGGCCGGGTTCCACCATGGATCCATGACGAACACGTAGTCCGCTTGCGTCAATGTCAGTCCTGTCCCCCCAGCCTTCAGGGAGATGAGGAACACGTCAGCGTCCCCCTCGCGAAACTGTTGAATCACTGAGCGGCGATTGCGGGTTGAACCGTCGAGCTGGACACAGGAAATGGAGCGCCGCTTCAGCTCCTCCCGGATTCGTGCCAGGTAGGACGTGAACTGGCTGAACACCAGGGCCTTGTGACCTGCAGGCAGAATCTGCGTCAAGTGGTCCACCAGCACGTCGATCTTTGCCGACCCAATACCTTGGTAGTGTTCATCGACCAATGCCGGGTCAAGGGCCAGCTGACGCAGTCGCGTCAGCGCGGCCAGAATGTCGATGCGGTGCCGTGAAGCGTCGTCAAGCAGATCGAGCAATTGGACGCGTATGCGCGTCAGATACTGGTCGTAGATCTGGCGGTGTTCAACTCCCAGCTCCACACCGACGGTTGTTTCAGTCTTGGCGGGAAGATCAGGTGCCACTGCTTCCTTGGTGCGTCGCATGATGAACGGTCGGATCGCTGCGCTCAACGCTGCGGCGGCGTTCACGTCCCCCTCGTCAATGGGCCGTAAGATACGTGTGCTGAACGTTTTCCAGCCGGGCAACAAGCCGGGAGCAACCAGGGCTGCGAGCGCCCACAGATCCGCTGCGGAATTTTCCACGGGTGTACCGGTCACTGCGAGTGTCCACGGCCGGGACAGCTGCATGAGCAGGCGGTGGATGACAGTGCGCGGATTCTTCACGTGCTGCGCTTCGTCGATCACCAGGCCGCCCCATTCGCGCGCTGCCCATTGGTCTGATTCCAGGCGCGCAATGGTGTATGTGGTGACGACGATGTCGGCATCGCGGATGGCACTGTCAAGTGATTCGTCGCGACGTTTGGAGGTTGACGTAATGTCGACGACTCGCAGCTCGGGTAGGAAGCGTTCGGCCTGTTCAACCCATGTGCCGACGACGGAGGTCGGTGCCACCACCAAAACTGGCGGCTCGGTGCCACCAGCGCGTTGCGACGCGATCGAGGCGAGGATTTGCAGGGTCTTGCCCAGGCCCATATCGTCAGCGACAATGCCGCCCAATCCGTTGTGAATGTGGGAGGTGATCCACTGATGACCGTCGACCTGGTAGGGCCGAAGATCCGCATTAAGGGTGTCAGGCAGCGGCAACGGATCGCGCGCACCTCGGGCAGTAAGTACGTCGATAGTGCGGCGCAGGGAGTTGGGCACGGTGAGCGAGTCCGTCAGGTCGTCGAATTCTTCCCACAGCCCCACATGCATGCTCGATAGCTGCAGGTCAGATTCAGTAAAGCTGCCGCCCAGTTCCTGCGCGTTGTGGAGCAGGGCGCGCAGCCTGTTGATACGAGCGCTGTCGAGGGCGACCCACGTCCCCTCAACCAGCATATGATCGCGTCCATCGGCAAGTGCGGTGAGGACATCAGATAGGGCGACATCACTGTCACCGATGCGGATGCGTATATGGACATCAAACCAGTCGGTGGATGAGGACGGTTCAGCGTCCGTGTGGATCGTCAGTTCCTCATTGCTGATGCTCAGTGCCCGCACATCAGGGTTCACGTCCCATTGCAGAGCGTCGGCGGTCACCTCGTCGAGGGTGGCAAGCAGTTCCGGGGCTTTCCAGGCGGGCATACGGATGGGTGTGCCGACGGTCAAGGGCGCGCCGGTGGGAAGCGAGATCTGGCCGATTGCAGACTGTACGCTGCGTGCCAGGTGCGTGACATCGGGGTCTGTACTGTCGTAGGCGGTGCGCACATGAGAGGTGCCGACAGCTTGATCGACCCACCAGCGCATCACGACGTGTTCGATGTGATCCATACTGACGCGTCCGACGATGCTTGTCTTAACTGAAACGTCTGCGCTCACTGAGTCGTCACTGGACATGACCGGGTTGGTGCCGCTGAGCCGAGGAAGCCACTGGGCATGGAATTCGGCCGCGTCTTCAGCCGGAATGATCAGCGGTGAGGCACCTTCGAACGCGTCGAGCAGATGCGCCCCTGAACGAATATGTGCGACTGTGCGCCCGGCGTTGAAGAATGCCAGCTGCGTGGCTGCGCTGATGCGAACTCGGGCGGCGATGCGCGCACCGTCGGTGAGCACGGGTTTGATGAGAATGTCGCCTGTTTCGCCAGTGCGAGTGGTGTCGAGACTGACGTGCCAGGGAGTCGGGTCGACGCTCAGTGGTGTGAGCGGGTCGAGGTCAACGAACATGTCAAGGCCGGCTCGCGTAGCTGCCTCAATCCACGGCCCTGCCTGCACGCCCAGCGATTCCAGTGTGACGTCATTTGGTGAGCGGTACGTTCCATCTGAACGTGAGTGGCGGTAGGCCTGCCTGATCAGCGCGACGTGTGTGGGGTTGAGTCCATCTGTGACCGATTCCCACTGCGTGGCGGTCAGGTCCTGCCACGTTGCACGCTTCGTGGTCCACGCGCTGTGCATTCCAGGGCGCAGCGGTGTCAGTGCAATAGGTTCACGAGGGTTATGCGTATCAACCAGTAACGCCAGTGGCTGACCCTCCATCGCCGTGGTGCCGGAAAGGGTGCGCAGCCTGTCACGCCATGTGGGGCCCTCCTCCGATTCTGCGGGCACGGAGCGCACGGCAAGTAAGGCTGCCACACTGTGCGGACAATCACGTCCGATCGCGCACGCGCAGCTCAGATCCAGGTGGACAGGGGCGCCGTCACGCAGGCTCACCCATGTGCGGTAGGTCAATCCGGGGCCTTTGACGCGGCACTGGGCTTCGCGTTCTGACGTGAGGTCGGTGTCCAGGACGTCGCCTCGGGTAAAGAACGCCAACCCTTTTGCCCACGTTGCCGGGCCTACGCGCATCATGATGTCGTCGTCACTGAGGTGGTGAACATACGTCACGATGTCGCGTGGAGCCATCTTTCCAGTTTATGACGCCGCGCGCGCAGATGCTCAGTCTCCCAGCTTCCCGCCTGATTCACGCAGGTAGCAGCGTGCGCACAGTGATTCATATCCTGAGTCGACACCGTCGATCGCGACCTGTCCGCCGTCAAAGATGAAGGAGCCATTGACGATGCGGCCGTTGAAGACTGCTTTCTTTCCGCATCGGCAAATCGTTTTGAGTTCTTCGAGGCTGTGCGAGATTTCCAGGAGGCGGCGAGCACCAGGAAATGCGTTGGTCCGGAAATCGGTGCGAATGCCGTAAGCCAGGACGGGGATGCCATCCATGACGGCTACCCGCAGGAAATCGTCAACCTGACGTGGGGTGAGAAATTGCGCTTCGTCCACCAGGATGGCGGAGGTGGAAGCCATGCGGCCGGTTGCCTCGAGCGCTTCAAAGACGTCATCGGTGGAGTCCAGAAGGACATCAACGGTGCGCGTTACTCCCAGACGGGACACCACTGTGTCGTTGCCGCGCACGTCGACGCGCGGTTTGATCACCAGGACATGCTGGCCACGTTCTTCGTAGTTGTAGGCAACCTGAAGCAGTGCAGTTGATTTGCCTGAGTTCATCGCTCCGTATCGGAAGTACAGTTTCGCCACAGCTTCCCTTTCCTCGTCGACCGTGTCCTCCTGAGCCTGATGGTACCCGAGCTCGTTTTATTCAAAGAAACCTTCGATCCACCATCTGCCTGACTGAAAGCTCAGCAGGACGTCGCTTCCGTCCCGACTTGCAATGACATAGACACGTGCCGAACGTTCTGTTGTCTGTTCCTCCCACCAGCGCCCTTGGACAACCCAGATGCCCTGCACCTGCACGATGGAGATCTGTTCCCTGGCGCGCACGATATGTGTGGGCGGTGCGCTGAGGTATCCGCGTTCAGTCACCACGACAGGAGTCAGCCCGGCGCGCACCTCAACCTGCTCGGGTTTGTCCAGCATCACTGTGGGCGCGCGCAGCAGAGCGCCGTCCCATTCTCCTTCGCTCCTGACGGGCTCTTGTCCCGGGCTTCCCCAAGGGGAAGAGTGCACACGCGACCGTGGATCGAATCCTCCCTGCATACATACCGCGCGCACTCCCTCGGTGCCGACCACTGACTGCACCCGCAAAGCGGCCCGTTCAGCGCGTCGACTGCTCTCCGGCCCTGCCCACAGCTGGTCCGGCATTACTGTGTCGTACAGGTCGCAGGCCACCACCTGCATCGTGCTCAACCCACCGGCATCGCCATCGTCCTGTGGAAGCAGGCGGTCAAGCCAGCCGCGTAATTGCCAGCGCAGACGATCAACAACTTCACTGGGGTCCAGGCAGTTCACCCCACACCATGTGCGCTCACAGTCCTGTCCTGTTGTCGTCGCGACGCGGATACTCAGCGCGTGCGCGTTGACACCCTGGCTCCACAGTTTCTGCCGCAGATTTTCCGCCACTGCTCGAAGCTGCAAGGCAACCATGTCAAGACTGGTCACTGGGTCATCGAATGTGCGTTCCACGTTCACCGCTGAGGTGGTGCGTGCACGCGGCGCAATAAACAGGTCACCCCCGCTGGCCAGGCTCCACAGGTCCTCCCCTGAGCGCCCGAATCGTGACAGCAGCGCCTTCTTGCCGACACGCAGCACATCAGCGCACGTTGTCACCCCCAGGTCCTCAAGCACCTCGATCGCATGATGTGCGTCCTGTGTGCGTTGACACGGTACGATGCGTGGAATATGCGCCAGCGGTATTTCACTCACATACTGTTCGGCACAGGTGGCGGGAACGATCTCATCAGAGCGGGCGGCCCATATTGCTGTCAGTATCCCCGTCGCAATCCCCACGTGGCATTCGACCCCGCATTCCTCGACGATCGTTTCAGTCAGTTTTTGTGCGAGTTTTTCTTCCGATCCAACCCACCGCGCCGGGCCTGCAGCAGGCGCCCACGCCAGTCCTGGCCGCAGGCACGTCACATGTGCGGCCACCCGGTCGCATGCATCGAGCACATGTTCGAATGCGGCATTTTGCTCAAGCGGATCATCTGGGTAGATCAGTGCGTCGGGGCACAGATACTGCGCAGTCGTCAAGAGCATCGACGTGCGCACACCTGCGCGGCGCGCAGCCAGTGTCGCAGCCTGCACGCGACCATTTGACGCAATAATGGCTCGCCCTCCTGGCGGCGTGTTAACTGCAAGTGACTGGGTAGGCCAGTCGGGAACCCACACCACCACGCGTCTGCTGGCCGCCATCTCAGACCGCCTGCTTCGTTGGAGCCACCAGACTTGCAGCCAGCGGACGCGAAAGACCGATCCACGGGTAGGCAGTGACGATCCGTATCCCGCGTGTGCGCGCTCTGCCTGCCAGTTGGCGCTGTTCGCGCACGGTCAGTTCGACCCGCCCCACTGCGACGACATCCACGCCGTCGATCAGGGTACTCAGGATCTGGGCAGCACAGCGATCCGGGTGCGGCACATCGATGACGCGTTCGAGTTCAAGTCCCATGTTCGATGCCGCTTCCCACCCCATATTCGCCACGCCGACAAATGCGCACCACGCTCCGTGCGGTGCCAGGTCAATAACGGCGCGGATCAGGTGAGCCGCAGAGGGCTCAACGTGAAAAATACAGCCCACCGGAGCCTCGGCGTCGTGAGCACGTGAGTTCAGATGGCGTTGGATGTCATACTCGTCGCGATGACGCACGCCAGTTTCTTCTTCCGCCTGAGCAAGCGCTGCGCGTGCGTGCTCCAGTCGTTCGCGTGCACTCAGTGCCATTCCCCCTCCTTTCGAACAGATGTTCGATATCATAGGACACTCCCCCGGCATCTGGAGCTCATCCGCCAGTCGCCCTCGAAAATCACGCACAGCACGACTATGGTGGATATCACAAACGAAAGGAGCAATGGTGAACCTCAACGATCGCCCAACAGCCCCCGATCCCTACAATCTCCTGCCTGTTGACGCTACTTTTCCCGTGACTTCCAACGACATTGTTGACAACCAGACTCTTCCCGCCATCCACAGCGCCGAGGGAGGAAACGTCTCACCCCATCTGGCGTGGAGCGGCTTCCCCGAGCAGACCCGCTCATTCGTCGTCACATGTTTCGATCCGGACGCCCCCACACCGTCAGGGTGGTGGCACTGGATAATCGTGGACATTCCTGCCACGCAGACCGAACTTCCACAAGGTGCCGGATCCTCCGACCTTGACCTTGACGGCGCCGCTTTCCATATTCGCGCAGACCACGGCGACCATTCGTACTACGGAGCCGCCCCGCCGCCTGGAGATCGCCCGCACCGCTACATTTTTGCCGTTCACGCACTGGACGTCGAAACCCTCGAGGTGGACGAGGACGCCTCGGCCGCCCAGGTTGCCTTCGCAACCATGTTCCACACGATTGCACGAGGGAGACTGACGGCAACCTTTGCCACGCCTCAGGAGTAAAAGATCACGACGCGCCATGTCGCTGTCAGCGCCCGACAGGGGGCAAGATTGAACACGTGCTACATGTGATCTTTTATGAACCGCGCATCCCGGGCAATACGGGAGCCGCCATCCGGCTTTCCGCATGCACCGGATCGATGCTGCATCTGGTTGAGCCACTGTGCTTCGACATGGATGACGCGAAACTGCGTCGCGCCGGCCTGGATTATCACGACTTGGCGCACGTGAAGGTTCACCCCAACCTCGACGATGCACTGGCCGACATTCCCGGAAAGATCTGGGCATTTACCGGACACACGACCACGATGTACACCGATGTGTCCTACAGCGACGGCGACGGGTTGATGTTTGGCCCCGAACCGACCGGTCTGCCTGAGGACGTGATGGATGATCCGCGTGTGACGTCGCGGGTCCGTATCCACATGTGCGAGGGGATCCGGTCACTCAACCTGGCGAACTCGGCTGCTATCGGCCTGTATGAGGCCTGGCGTCAGATCGGATTCCCGCACTCGTGCTAACTGCGGCGCCTCGGCTGGCGTTCGATCTGTTCGGCAAGTTCCACGATACGACGCGGATTTGACCACCACAGCCACACCAGTCCGACGACTGCCAGCAGCAGCGGCAGATAATAGTATTCCGCGCCGAAACGACTCCACGGGGATCGCTCGGATGTGGGCTCGTTGATTCCCCAGAACGACAGTCCGACGATCAGTGGGCCGACCGTCTGAGTGATGACACTGGCCCATCCGACCATGCGCATGCGGCGCCCGTTATGAGTCAACGCCGCTGCTGCAACGAGGTACAGCAGTGAGGCGACCAGGGCGAGCACATAGGGCCCCAGCGGTTCCTCGCCCCGACTTGTCAGGCTACGAATCGACACGACCGTTGTCCATGCACCGAAAAGCCAGTACGCGGCAGGAACAAGGCGGCCCAAGCCCCATGACGGGCCGCGATCATCTGCCACGCTTTCTGCTGGCTGTGGTGCCGGCGTAACACCCATGGACAGTGTCTCCTTTCAGCAATGGCGGTACTGTCGCATATGACATAGTACGGCCCAGAAGCGACAAAACGGCCGTTCTTGGCGCGATGGCGCCAGATATGGGATGGCGCACCAAAAGTTCCCACGTACAAGTCAGAAAAAAACCGCTGCAAGTGGGACAATAGACCCAGTTGGTCCATGACGGTCCACACGAGTCCAACTTTGAGGAGTGAATAAGTGAGCGAGCCCGATTACGACATCGTCATCTTAGGAGCAGGATCCGGCGGATATGCCGCTGCCTTACGAGGCGCCCAATTAGGACTGAAAGTTGCACTGATCGAGGGAGACAAAGTCGGGGGCACATGCCTGCACCGCGGCTGCATTCCAACGAAAGCCTATTTGCATGCCGCTGAGATCGTCGACACGGTCAAGGAATCCGAGCACTTCGGTGTGAAGTCCTCCTTCGAAGGCGTGGACATGCCACAGCTGATGAAGTACCGCGACTCTGTCATCAAGAAGCTTTACAAGGGCCTGCAGGGGCTGATTTCCCAGCGAAAGATCGACGTGATCGAGGGATGGGGCCGTCTGACCTCCCCCACCACGATTGACGTTGACGGTCGCACCGTGACGGGAAAGAACATCGTCCTTGCGACGGGGTCATACTCGCGCTCAATCCCCGGTCTCGAGATCGGTGGCCGTATTATCGCCTCTGAGCAGGCGCTGCAGATGGAATGGGTGCCCGAATCCGTGGTCGTCCTGGGCGGCGGTGTGATCGGCCTGGAGTTTGCCTCCGTGTGGTGTTCACTGGGTGCTCAGGTCACGATCATCGAGGCACTGCCGCACCTGGCCAATAACGAAGATGAAGCGGTCTCAAAGCAGCTGGAGCGCCAGTTCCGCAAGCGCGGCATCAAGTTCCACACGAATACGCGTTTTGCCGGTGCCACGCAGGATGATTCCGGCGTTCACGTCACGACCGAAAACGGTAAGGAAATTGACGCCGACATTCTGCTGGTCGCAGTCGGACGCGGTCCTGTTACCAACGACTTGGGTTACGAAGAGGCCGGCATCACGATGGATCGTGGTTTCGTAATTACCGACGAGCGTCTGCGCACCGGCGTGGGCAACGTCTACGCTGTGGGCGACATCGTCCCCGGATTGCAGCTGGCTCACCGTGGCTTCCTGCAGGGAATTTTTGTCGCCGAGGAGATCGCGGGGCTCAATCCTCAGGTCATCGATGAGACAGGAATTCCGCGCGTCACCTTCTGTGAACCGGAGATCGCCTCTGTTGGTCTGACTGAAAAGCAGGCTCGTGAAAAGTACGGTGATGATGCCGTTCACACAGTCGAATACAACTTGGCTGGCAATGGCAAATCAAATATCTTGAATACCAGTGGTTTCGTCAAGCTGATCAACGTCCAGGATGGCCCGATCGTCGGGTTCCATGCTGTGGGTGACCGTATGGGTGAACAGATCGGTGAAGGCGAACTTATGGTGAATTGGGAAGCGTATCCGGAGGATCTGGCCGCGCTGATTCACACTCACCCCACCCAAAACGAAGCAATTGGTGAAGCAGCTCTGGCCCTTGCCGGCAAACCTCTTCACTCCCACAACTGAGTCACGCATAAAGGAGATTGAACGATGGCGACAGCAGTGAAGATGCCCGCTCTGGGCGAGTCCGTCACTGAAGGAACAGTGACAACGTGGCTCAAGCAGGTGGGCGACAAGATTGAAGCTGACGAACCGATTGTGGAAGTGTCCACCGATAAGGTCGACTCTGAAGTTCCCTCCCCCGCCAGCGGCGTTCTGCTCAAGATCCTGGTTGAAGAAGACGAAACCGTTGAGGTCGGAACCGAGATCGCCCTGATTGGCGAGGAAGGTGAAGAGGCTTCAGCGGACGAGGCAGGCGACGAGGGCGACCAGAGCGCCGATGAATCACAGGAAGCTGCCTCCGAGGAATCCGAACCAGAGCCGGAAGCCGAATCCAGGCAGGCCCCTGCCTCGGGCGGCGGTAACACCACCGAGGTCACCATGCCCGCCTTGGGCGAATCAGTCACTGAAGGCACGGTGACAACCTGGCTCAAGCAGGTCGGTGACGAGGTCGAAGCAGATGAGCCGCTTCTGGAAGTGTCCACTGACAAGGTCGACTCTGAAGTTCCCTCCCCCGCATCCGGTTACCTGGTGGAAATCCGGGTGGAAGAAGACGAAACGGTGGAGGTCGGCACCGTGGTGGCCGTGATCTCCGATCAGGCCGGCGGCGCAGCATCTGACCAGTCGGCGGAAAAGAAGACGGCAGATGCTGTCGCACCCGATGAGCCGTCGGAAGATACATCGGCTCCATCCCCATCGGCCGAGCCGCCCGCACCTCGTCAGGCGCCTCCGGCACCCCCTGCGCCACCCGCACCGCCTGCACCCCCGGCTCCTCCGATGCCGCATCAGCCAGGCGATTCGGATAAGAAGGAATTCGAGACGCCTGAAACGCTGGCGCCGAAAGCTACCGAGTCCGGAACGAAGGTTGCGGACCAGCCTGAACAGTCCGTTGCTTCTGGTCAGTACGTCACACCGATCGTGCGCAAGCTGGCACGTGAGGCCGGCATCGACCTGTCCACCGTGACTGGCACGGGTGTTGGTGGCCGTATTCGCCGCGAAGACGTCGAAAAAGCCATTGAGTCCTCCTCGTCGAAGGCAGCGCCGGCCGCATCTGGTGGGGCTCCTGCACCGCAGTCATCCGATGAGCCGATCGTCTTCGAGCCGTCTGAACTTCGTGGAAAGACTGAGAAGATGACGCGTCTGCGCCAGACGATCGCAAAGCGCATGATCGAGTCTTTGCAGACAGCTGCTCAGCTGACCACAGTGGTCGAAGTGGATGTCACCCGTATTGCTGCCCTGCGCGCAGCCTCCAAGGCTCCGTTCCAGGAAAAGCACAATACGAAGCTGACGTTCCTGCCTTTCTTCGTCAAGGCCGCTACCGAAGCCCTCGTTGCGCACCCGAAGATCAACGCAACGATCGACGACAAGAAGGTGACGTACCACGATCACGAGCACATCGGCATTGCCGTCGACACCGAGCGCGGGCTGCTGGTTCCGGTCATCAAGGATGCAGGAAGCAAGTCACTTCCTGAAATTGCAGCCTCGATCAATGACCTGGCCAAGCGCACACGCGATGGCAGCGCAGGTGTCGATGACCTGAGCGGATCCACCTTCACGATTACCAACACGGGATCGGGTGGAGCACTCTTCGACACTCCGGTTCTCAACATGCCGGAAACCGCAATTCTGGGCGTCGGAACGATCGTGAAACGCCCTGTGGTTGTCAAGGACGCGATGGGCAATGATTCAATCAGCATCCGCTCGATGGTGTACCTGGCCCTGTCGTACGATCACCGTTTGGTCGACGGCGGCGACGCGGCCCGCTACCTGATGGACGTCAAGCGTCGTCTGGAGCAGGGAGCATTCCAGGCAGATCTGGGTCTCTAGAAATCCTCACCAGGCGGGGGTGCGCTCGAGTTACTCGGCGCATCCCCGCTTGCTATGTCGTGAACACTCAGCGGATGTCCGCCCAGTGTCAGTTCCACGTTGTGTTCAGGCTGGGTGCCGACGCTGCGACACAGTCCAGCCTCGCAGCGCTGGTGGCTGGCCTGCTGAATGCGGGTGCTGACCGTCACCATCTGCCCGTCGCAGCGAACCGTCACATCGCCCACAACGGCTGTCGACAGATTCTTCAATTCCACACCGCCTGCGACCAGATTCTCTATCAGTGCCTGGTCCGACTCCAGCAACACACCACTGGTTGCATACGTCAGCCCGTCAACATCGCGATTCATCAATGCGCTGTCACGTGAACGCAGCACATCGGTGATGACGTCACGAGCCTCATCACTGCTCGGGCACGCTGATACCGCGCCCGATTCGGAGACGCTCTGTTCAGCATCGCTGCGCACTGCATGCCCGATCACCCATGCGCCGACTCCGAACGCCATACACGCTGCAAAACCGACTTTTGCGTGAGAAGACCGAGGTCGCTTATGCCGTGCCGGCGCGTTCTCATGCTGTGTGAGCTCCGTGTTCGCCGCGCGACGCAGCACCTCCCCTAATTCGTCGCCCACACTGCCAGGGCCGCTGAGCTTGCGTTCAATACGCGCAACGCTGTCCCAGTCGCCCTCGACTGTGCCCTCACCATCGGACCATCCTTCAGTGCCGATGATGCCTTCGGGACCATCGATAATGTCAATGAGGACCGCCTGATAGTCGGGGCGCACCACGATATTGGATGGAGACAGGTCGCCGTGCACGATGCCGTGCTCGTGGAGCGCCTCCACACCGCGCCGGACGGACGCGCTGATGCGCTCGCGCACCTGCCTGCGACGAAGTGAGGGGGTCCCGATCAGCGTGTCGAGTGTGCGACCGGTGACGTACTCCATCACAACGGCACACCGTCCATCGTCATGGCGCGCCACGTCGTGGAGCCGTACCACGTTGTCACAGTCAATCTGCGCCCAGGCGCGCCACCGTGACTCCAGGCGCTGCGCATCGTCAGCTGACCGCAGTGCCAGCAGGCCTGCGTTCCCATCGCGAGTCAGTGTGTGCCACATGGGGCCGGCATGGCTCATCGAGGCCAATGACCGCAACTCGTAGGAATTGATATCCATGCCCCTACTGTGACGGGCCTTCCCCTATGACACAATACGCAATCGCAATCTGTGGATGGCGCATGGATACACGCTAGAATGACACCGCTGCCGTGGCGCAGCAAGCCCTCCTGCTCTTGCCTGGCAAGACCCTTGAGGGCACGCCTATGTTGGGACATGCTTTCGTGCAGACATCACCATTTCGCGCTCTGGCGCATTATCGTATTCTGCCCGCTCTGGTTGGGTGGCCCGAGCTCATCATCGCGTTTGCGGCTCGCGCACCTTACGCCATGGTTCCGTTGGGGACGATGACGGCAATCACCGCCTCTACTGGATCCGTCGCAACCGGCGGACTGGCGACCGGTGTGGTCTCTCTGTCAACAGCCATCGCTTCGCCGCTGATCGGACGCTGGGCTGACCTTGGCGGACAACGACCGGTACTGCTCACGCTGCTCCCCCTCAACGCGCTCTCCCTAACTGGACTATGCGCTGTAGCGCTGACTGCTCACAGTGGCCCAGGTTTGTGGCTAGCTGCCTTATGCGTGGGCCTGACTGCCGTTCCGATTGGCTCATTTACGCGTGCACGCTGGGTGGCGCGCACTACCTCCCCCCATCATCTGGCCGCAGCCTTTTCCTATGAGTCCACCGCTGATGAATTCGTCTTCGTCCTCGGCCCAGCCCTCGTTGGCATCGCCGCGTCCGCCGCAGCACCTGCCGCGCCATTGGCACTGGCCGTCCTCCTCGTGCTGTGCGCCGGGATTCCTTTCGCTATTCGCACGCCCGCTTCCCTGCCGAACGAGGACGACGCTGATCGCACGCAAACCCCGCCGGTGTCGATCGCCTCGGTGCTGCGCGTTGTCCTTCCGGCGATCCTCATCATGGCCTGTATCGGTACGATATTTGGCTCCGTTCAGGCCGGCACCACCCAACGAGCAGCAATGGCCGGAATGCAGACGCAGGCCGGTTTGATTTACGCGGTCATGGGTATCGGGTCAGCCGCAATGGCCCTGATGGTTGTCTTGATTCCCGAATCCGTGCGACTGTCGTGGCGCGTCATCATCGGCGGGGTCGGAATTGCGGCAGCAATGGGGGCAACAGCTGGGGCCTCGAGCATTATCCTGACTGCTCTCATGCTGCTCATTGCCGGACTCTTCGTGGGGCCCACAATGGTGACGGCCTTTTCATTGTCGGAACGCCTGGCTCCCCCACAAGGTGTTTCAGTGGCGATGACGTCGATGCAGTCTTCGGTCACAATCGGCGTGTCCTGTGGATCAGCCGCGGGTGGCATGGTGGCGTCTTCGTCCGGTGCGCCGTGGGCGTATGCGATCGCAGTGTGCGCCGGACTTGTTATCGCACTCACGGGTGAGATTTTGCGTCGCGCAGGAAGCCGTGGTCCCGCACGGCTCCAATCACAGGTAGGATAGGACCGTTATGGCAAAGGAAAATGCACCCCAGGAAAAGAAGCGTCGGTGGTATCAGAACTTCGCTGACGCTTATAAGATCACTGCGCGCTCATATCCGTGGATCGGATGGGTGATGATCGGTGGTTCCATCGTTCTCATCGCTCTCGGCATCCTCCTCGGATTCCTCACCAACTCATGGTTCATGTGGATCCTGACGGGAGTCATGTTGGCACTGCTGCTGTGCATGGGTCTGCTCGCTGCACTTGTGCGCCGCGCAATGTATCAGCAGATCGACGGCACGATCGGATCCGTGTATGCGGTTATCAGTCAGATCAAGCGCGGGTGGATTGTCAGCGAAGAGCCTGTTGCAGCGAATCGCCATCAGGATCTGGTGTGGCGCCTTGTCGGCAGGCCCGGTGTGGTTTTCATTTCCGAGGGACCCTCCTCGCGTGTACGCCCGATGTTGAATCAGGAGCGTCGCAACACGCAGCGTGTCGCCCAGAACGTTCCGATTCACCTGATTGAGGTGGGCCATGGTGATGGACAGATCACCCTCGGGCAGCTTGACCGTCGTATCCGGAAGCTCAAGAAGACGCTGACTCGTGAGGAAGTTCCTGCGATCTCTCAGCGTTTGACAGCGTTGGAGAACAAGACGCACCAACGCGTTCCTCGCAGCATTGATCCCATGAAGGCGCGCCCGTCGCGTCGTGCCCTGCGTGGCCACTGACCATGTCTGAGCGGCGATGCCGCCGCGCCGGTCGCTTCACATATTGAGACGGCGACGCATCACTATACTTTTATGCGCATACTCGTATATGTTGGTCGACGTGGAGAAATAGTTCCTTCGCGTTGCTCGCATATTGGAGGAAATCATGCGTAAGTTTACTGTCGTCACTGCAATTGCTGCCCTGACCGCCTGTGGCCTGGCCGCGTGCTCTGATCCCGATGACGTCCCTGCCGATCAGTCGAATGCCGGCGCATCATCCGGAGCACAATCAGCGACCTCATCTGCCGACAATCCAATGGCGTCCACGGGGATCACCCCCCTCGATACCAGCCAGATTCCAGTCCAGGATGATATCGCTGCCCTCGTTCCACAGGAAATCAAGGATCGTGACGTCCTGCGAAATGGTGCCTCCACGGACTACGCGCCGGCGGAATTCCGCGGTGACGATGGTCAGACCCCTGTTGGCTACGAAGTTGACCTGGTGCGCGGCCTCGCACAGGTGCTGGGTCTGTCGGAAGGCACCACCACGCACGCCGAGTTCCCCACGATCATTCCGGCACTGGGCACCAAGTTTGACATCGGCATGTCGGCGTTCACGATTACTCCAGAACGTGAGAAAGAAACCAACTTCGTTCAGTTCATCGAGGTTGGTTCCGCATACGCCGTATCGACAGGCAACCCGAAGAACTTCGACCCCGCTGACCCCTGTGGCGCCACCCTCGGCGTTCAGAACGGCACGTTCCAGCACGAGTACGCCAACGAGCTGTCCGCAAAGTGTGAAGCCGACGGCAAACCCGCCATTCAGGTCATGCCGATGGATCTGCAGACTGACGTCGCCACGAAGGTTGTGGGTGGACAGTACGACGCAACCCTGGCAGATTCCACAGTGATCAGCTACACGGTCAAGCTCACCCAGGGACAGCTCGAACAGGTTGGAGACGTCATCGAAGCAGCCCCACAGGGCGTTGCGGTTTCCAAGTCTGATCAGGCTCTGACAGATGCCCTTGCCAAGGCCATGCAGTACCTGATGGACAGCGGATACCTAGAGAAAATCCTCGCGCCCTACGGCGCGGACTCCTCCGCCCTCGACACGGCCACTGTCAACCCGCCGGTTGAGTGACCTGTCGGTTAACCAGAGAAAGAGTGACCAGTGCCGAAGCAAGACATTCGTGACGGCGTTGAGATTATTCACGCCAAACCCGTGCCACGTATCGGTCGGCTCGTGTCGGCTGCGATTGTCGCCGTGCTTGTCGCCATGGCGATCAACACGCTGCTGACCAACCCGAACTTCCGGTGGGACGTCGTGTGGCAATGGCTGTTCTCACGCACCATTGTCAGCGGCGTGATGTACACGATCCTCCTGACGATCGTCGCCATGATCCTCGGCACGGTCCTCGCGGTGACGATGGCAATTATGCGTCAGTCGCCCAACCCGATCCTGCGGTGGGTCGCCACGTTCTACATCTGGTTCTTCCGCGGCACACCAATCTACACGCAACTCATCTTCTGGTCTCTGCTTCCAACCCTCTACCCTCAGCTCTCACTTGGTATTCCCTTTGGCCCCGAGTTCGTCACCTTCGACACCGCTCAGGTTTTCACGCCGTTTTGGATGGCGTTCATTGGCCTGGGACTCAACGAGGGCGCCTACCTGGCTGAAATTATCCGCGCAGGTCTGCTGTCCGTTGATAAGGGACAGGAAGAAGCAGCGACCGCGCTCGGTATGCATCGCGGTCTGATCCTGCGTCGCATTATCCTGCCGCAGGCAATGCGCGTGATTGTCCCGCCGATCGGGAATGAGACGATCTCGATGCTCAAGACCACCTCTCTGGTTGCCGCCATTCCGTTCACTCTGGAATTGACGTTCGTGGCGCGCACCAAGGGGCAAGCGCTGTTCGTGCCGATCCCCCTGCTGATCGCGGCCGCACTGTGGTATCTGGCGATCACCTCGCTGTTGATGGTCATTCAGTACTTCATTGAGCAGCACTATGGGCGTGGCTTCACCTCTGACCGCCCGGAAGGCACGACCGGCACTTCCTCGCACAAGACGGGACGCCAGAGCGCCATCAATTCCTCTCACACCACGAAAAACGATCCATTTATCGAGGTCACACCATGAGCTCTTCACTTGCCCCGATGGTCTCCGTGCAGGCAGTTCACAAGTTCTTCGGTGATCTTCATGTATTACGCGGCATCGACCTGACGGTACGCAGCGGCGAGGTGTGCGTGATCCTGGGGCCGTCCGGTTCAGGAAAATCAACCCTCCTGCGCTGCATTAACCAGTTGGAACGTATCAGCGCAGGCAGGATTTATGTTGAAGGCGACCTGATTGGGTACCGCGAAACCACTGACTCATCTGGTCAGCCTGTTCTGCATGACCTGCCCGACAAGGTCATCGCTCAGCAACGCTCTCGCATTGGCATGGTGTTTCAGCGTTTCAACCTGTTCCCCCATATGACCGCCCTCGAAAATGTGATGGAAGCACCTGTGCACGTCAAGGGCGTCAAGGAAAAAGAGGCGCAGAAAACGGCGCTGTCGCTGCTGGATCGTGTCGGTCTGGCTGACCGTGCTCAGCACTATCCTTCGCAGCTGTCCGGTGGCCAGCAGCAGCGTGTTGCCATTGCACGCGCACTTGCCATGGACCCGGAGCTGTTGTTGTTCGATGAGCCGACGTCAGCCCTCGACCCTGAGTTGGTTGACGAAGTGCTCGGCGTGATGAAAGATCTGGCCCGCTCCGGCATGACGATGGTGGCTGTCACGCACGAGGTTGGGTTTGCGCGCGAAGTGGCCGACCAGGTCGTGTTCATGGATGAGGGTGTGATTGTGGAGGCGGGGAAGCCTTCCGACGTCATCGAGCATCCCACGCGCGAACGCACCAAGGCGTTCTTCTCGAAGGTTCTCTAAGCACTCAGTTCTGATCGCACCAGTGGAATCTCGCCGTCGGGCACGGGCCATTGGTCGATCGGACGGTCGTTCCATGTGCGCGCAACCCACTGGCCGCCTTCACGATCGAGCACCGTGGTGCCGGTGTTGCGCATCGGATTGGTTACCGTCATGCGCGCATCCGCATTCGAGGCAAGCACGGGTGTGATTGTGCGCAAAATAGCGCCATGCGCGACAAGTGCGACGACTCCGTCCTTGTGCTCCTCGGCCCACTGTTCAATTTCACCGATGACGGGACGCACCCGTGCCAGCACTTCATGCCCGTTTTGCGCACCCGGCATTCTGGCATCCAGATTGCCCTGAGCCCAGTGGACGATGGTGCGCATGTACGTCATTTCCGAGGCGCGGTCCACCGCCATTTCACCGTCGCCTGTCTCGATTTCACGGATGCCGGGTCGAATCCACACGTGTGAATTGAAGCGGGCGATCAGCGGTGCTGCTGTTTGCCGCGTTCGGGTCAAAGGTGAGACGACCACCAGGCCTGGTGCCGGTGCAATATCGTTTTCCCACCGCGCTGCCAGCGATTCGGCCTGTTTACGTCCTCGCTTGTCGAGGGGTGCGCCGGGGCGGCCCGTATCCAGTGCGTGTGATCGATTGGCGGCGGTTTGTCCGTGCCGGACAAGAACAAGTTTCATTTCCTACTTCCTCAAGATGCCATTCACCGTGAGTCTGACCAGAAGAGCCTTTCCATCACATCCCGTGAACGCCGGGCCGCACGCAGCCAGTCCTCTTCCAGGGCGTGATAGCCGCCTGCCCCATATCCTAACAAGTGCGCCAGCGAAGCCAGTTTCGCACCCGAGCGCGCCAGCACGTCGATTTTGACCCCGGATGTGCGCCCGGTTGCCAGCACGTTTCCCGTACGGATGCGTCGAGCTAAACTCCACGCGCGATCCAGGTCATCAGCGTCCTCTCCGCTGATCAGGTTGCTGTGTCGTAGGACCGCCAGCGCGCGCTGCGTGGAGGTGGTGCGCAGCTCCTCACAGCTGTGAACGTGACGCATCTGCATGAGCTGCACGACCCACTCCACGTCGCTCATTCCCCCCACGCCAAGTTTGACATGCCGCGTCGGCTCAATGCCACGAGGCAGTCGCTCGCGTTCCATTCGAGCTTTCAGCAGGCGAATCTGCTGGATATCAGCGTCCGAGGGTGACTGATCGTAGCGGATCGGATCGATGGCGGCAAAGAAGTCGGCCAGCAGCTCCCCGTCACCTGCTGCGGGTCTGGCTCGTAACAGTGCCTGACGTTCCCATACTGATCCCCACCGCTGGTAATACTCCTCATAGGAGCTCACCGTGCGCGAAACTGGCCCGGATTTTCCTTCCGGTCGCAGATCCATATCCACGCTCAGCCCCGATCCCTCGTGGACAGAGCTGAGCAGCTTTTTCACGCGCATGGTGATGTCAACGGCGGCACCGGCGTCCCCCTCGTGAACGGCAATAATGTCGGCGTCGGACATCAGCGAAGATTCGCGTCCGCCGTATGAACCCATCGCAACAAAAGCCAGGCGTGGCGGCTGCGCGTCTGCGTGCTCACTGCTCCACTGGCGAGTCGCGATAGTCAGTGCGCCATGAAGCGCCACATCCGAAGCGTCCGCAATGGCGGTTCGCACAGGGGCAACATGTGCCAGTGCATCTCCCAGGGCTGCGCGCGTCACTTCACGTACACGTACCGCCTGCACGCGCCACATGGCCTGTTCAGTGTTGCTGTGTCGCGAGATAAGCGCGTCCACCTCGTTGATCAGGCGCTGACGGTCGCGCGCTTTGAGCTGCTCATCACCGTCAAGCCACTGCACTGCTTCAGGCAACTCAGCAAGAGCGGAGGCAACCCAGCGTGAGGACGGCAAGAGTTCGCACAGTCGTGAGGCCGCCAGACCTGAATCGCGCAGAAGCGACAGGTACCAATGCGAATCGCCGATGCGTTCGGACAGGGTACGGAAGTTCAACAGCCCGAGGTCAGGGTCAGCTCCGTGCCCAAGCCACGTCATAAAGACAGGCAACAGGTGGCGTTGAATGGTGGCACGGCGTGACGTGCCGTGTGTCAGAGCTTTGATATGACCGAGCGCTCCGGCAGGATCCAGATACCCCAGCGCCGCCAAACGAGCCTTGGCAGCCTCCAGATCCAGCGCGGCTTCGTCGGGAGCCAGGCGGGCGGTGGCCGCAATAATCGGCCGGTAGAACATATCGTCATGCAGCCTACGGACGCGCTCACGCACGTCGTCCACGGTGTCGATGAGGTTTTCCGCGCTCATGAGCTCCGGCCCCATCGCTCGGGCAATACGCCGCAGTTCGTGTCCTGATGAGGGGATCATGTGTGTTCTGCGCATGCGTGCCAGCTGGGCCCGGTGCTCAACAGTGCGCAGGAAGCAGTAGCAGTGCGTCAGGTCGCGCGCATCCGTTCGGGCAACATATCCTCCGTCGGACAGTGCCCGGATTGCTCCGACGGTGTCGGCAATACGGATCGATTCGTCTGTGCGCCCGTGAACAAGCTGGAGCAGCTGAATCGTAAATTCGACGTCCCGAAGTCCTCCGGCACCGAGTTTAAGTTCCCGGTCGCTGTCCGCAGCCGGGACCAGGGCTTCGGCGCGTTGCCTCAAGGTGCGGGCGTTGTCCACGAACCCTTCGCGGTCCGCGGCGGACCACACAAATGGAGTAATCGCGTCAATGAAGTCTTGTCCGACATGACGATCCCCTGCCACCGGGCGCGCTTTGAGCAGTGCCTGGAACTCCCAGGTGTGCGCCCAGGACTGGTAGTAGGCGACGTAGGATTCGACGGTTCTGACCAGCGCGCCGTCACGGCCTTCCGGCCGCAGCGTGGCGTCAACTGCCCACAGCGGTGGCTCACTGCCCGCACCAGAACACGCCTGAGCGGTCATCGCTGCCAGCCGCGTGGCGATTTCAATAACGCTGCGCTCTGACTGGCCTTCCTGCACGCCCACCACGTACATGACGTCAACGTCGGAAATATAGTTCAGTTCACGCGCCCCCGTCTTACCCATAGCGATGATCGCGAACTTGACGGTGTGATCGGGGTCGATCTGGCGCCGTGCCAGCAACAGGGCACCTTCCAACGCCGCGTCAGCAGCATCAGTCAGCCGTGCAGCCACTTCAGGCAAGTGCCCAACCGGGTCGGAGTCCGTCAGGTCAGTGGCGGCAATCGAAATCAACACGTTTCTGTACGCTCGTCGCAGGTCATCTGCTGTTGCGGTGGCCGAGGCAAGAGCGTCGAGGATGACCTGGCGAGCATCACGTGCCTCGACCCACACCGCGTCAATGGCGTCAGAGTGGGCAACAATAAAATCGCCGAGGGGACGCGATGCGCCCATCACGGCGGCAAGCTGGCGCGCTGCACCGTGGTTGAGTACGTGGCGCAGAGCATTCGGGTCAGCTTCGTGCAGTCGCACGAGCTGGAGGGCAACCAGGTCTGGATCGGCACTGGTCTGAGCTGCCCGCATCCAGATGTCGGCACTGTCAGGAAGCTGCCTGAAATAGTCCGCGCTGGTGCGGGCATCGTGAAAGCCTGCACTGCGCAGGTGCGCTTCAATGCGCTCGCTGCGCATCAATTGGCCTTAATGAATTGTCTGATTTCCTGGGGCGTGATCTGGTGGCGGTACTCAGCCCATTCCTTGAACTTGTTGCGCAGCACGTAGTCGAAGACTTCTTCACCCAGGGTCTGAGCGACAAGATCGGAATTCTTCATACATTCCAGGGCGCTGTGCAAGGAGGCGGGCAGGGAATCGATGCCAAGAACCTGACGTTCGTGTTCGGACAGGTCCCACACGTTGTCCTCAGCTTCAGGCATGAGCTCCATCTTCTTGTCAATGCCATCCAAGCCTGCGGAGATGAGCACTGACAGCGCAAGGTAGGGGTTGCACGCCGGATCAAGTGCGCGGTATTCAATCCGCGCTGAGCGCCGTTTATCCGGCTTATACAGTGGCACACGAACCAGTGCCGATGAATTGTTGTGACCCCAGCACACGTAGCAGGGAGCTTCTCCCCCGCCCCACAAACGTTTGAACGAGTTGACGTGCTGATTGGTGATCGCGCTGATTTCGCGGGCATGCGCCAGCAGTCCGGCGATGAAGTGGCGTCCGGTAGCTGACAGCTGATACGTGCCGGCCGGATCGTAAAATGCGTTGTGGTCACCTTCGAACAGTGACAGGTGGGTGTGCATGCCTGAGCCGGGGTAATCGGCAAACGGCTTAGGCATAAACGTGGCGACGACGTCCTCGCTCAGTGCCACGTATTCAATGAGCGTGCGGGCGGTAATGATGTTGTCGGCTGCCCGAACCGCATCGACTGCCCGCAGGTCAACTTCGTTTTGCCCAGGGCCGCCCTCGTGGTGGGACAGTTCGACGGCGATGTCCATGCTTTCGAGCATGTGAACCAGGCGACGACGAAAATCGTGGGCAATGGATCGCGTGACATGGTCGAAATAGCCGGCACCGTCAATGGGAACGAGGTGATCGGGGGTTGCAGGCTTATGCAGCAGGTAGAACTCAATCTCGGGATGCACCATCACGGTGAATCCCATGTCGGTTGCACGCTGCACAGTACGTTCCAGCGTTCCTCGCGGATCGGATCGGGCCTGCTCACCGTCGGGGGTGAGGACATCGCACAACATGCGTGCAACTTTGTCGTCCTCACTACCCCACGGTAAAACCTGGAAGGTGCTGGGATCTGGTTTCAGGAGCATGTCCGACTCGTGGACGCGTGTCAGCCCCTCGATCGAGGAACCGTCAAAGCCGATACCTTCGCTGAGCGCATCCTCCAATTCACCTGGATCAATGGCCAGCGATTTGAGTACGCCGGCCACATCCGTGAACCACAGGCGGATAAAGCGAATTTCCTGATCGGCAACTTCACGCATCACCGAGTCGGACAACTGATCCATCTATTTCTCATTCTCCTCTGGAGGCAGCTCCACATCTTCGATCGGCTCAATCAGGTCTTTGAGCTTTTCGGAGGGGCGGGCCTGCGTTGGCTCATCGAGGACGCTCGGCCCTTTGGGACGGGTGTCTACAATCGGTGCCTGGCTTGAGTGCCTCACAGGGTTGGGCGGCATGGTCGGCTTAGCCGGCCCGGATTCTCCATCCGTTCCCCCACCTGAAAAGCCTTTCGCCACAGCGTCGAGGGCGGCTGTCAGCTCAGTTGGCACAACCCAGACCTTCGATGCTTCACCTTCAGCGATACGCGGCAGCATCTGCAGGTACTGGTAGGACAGAAGATCCGGGGTCGGCTTGCCGGCGTGAATGGCGTTGAACACGGTCTGGATGGCCTCGGATTCACCGCGAGCTTTCGTCACTGCGGCCTGTGCGGCACCTTCAGCGCGCAGAATCTGGGACTGCTTGTCACCTTCAGACTTGAGGATCTGAGACTGGCGCACACCTTCAGCAGTCAAAATGGCGGCACGCTTGTCGCGCTCAGCGCGCAGCTGCTGCTCCATCGCGTTCTGAATGGACGGCGGCGGATCGATGGCCTTGAGCTCGACTCGATTCACGCGAATACCCCAGCGGCCGGTTGCCTCGTCCAGGACGCCGCGCAGCTGAGAGTTGATCTGGTCGCGGCTGGTCAGTGTTTGCTCGAGGTCCATTGAGCCGATCACGTTACGCAGCGTCGTGACGGTGAGCTGCTCGATAGCCTGAATGTAGTTCGCGATTTCGTAGGTCGCGCTACGCGGATCGTTGACCTGGTAGTAAATGACCGAATCGATGGAGACCACAACGTTGTCAGCTGTAATGACAGGTTGGGGTGGGAACGACTGGACCTGTTCACGCAGGTCAACCTTGCTTGCGATGCGATCAAGGAAAGGTACCAGGACGTGAAGTCCGGCGTAGAGCACCGACTGGAACTTACCGAGACGTTCCACCACCAGGGCCCGCGACTGCGGGACCACCTGGATTGACTTGGCTACGGTGACGACAACGAACAGCACGATGAGGAAGATCAGCGCCATTCCGATTGTCTGCCCGAATGAGTTAAACATTGTGACAGCCTCTCACTGCATAGGGGGTTCGTTACGTTCAATAATGGCTGTTGCCCCATCGATGCGGACAACGTGCGCGTGGACGCCGGCGGGGATTTCCCGACCGTCCGCCGAGCGCGCGCTCCACGTATCGCCGGCAACTTTGGCACGCCCGTCGATTCTGTTGACTCGAGTAAGCGTGAGGGCGTCTGTTCCAATCAGCCCTTGTGCATTGGTTCGAATATTCGGGTTCGTGCGTGTCAGATGCGCCTTAGCCCATGGACGAACGAGAAGGAGAAGAAGCAGGCTGGCGACCGCAAACACGGCCACCTGCACGCCTGTTCCCCCTCCGGCAGCGCTGGCAATTCCGCCTGCAAGTGCCGAAATAGCCAGCATGAGGAAGAAGAGGTCGAGTGACAGCATCTCGACGATGCCCAAGCCTAGTGCGATGAGAAGCCACCAATAAAAGACCACTGTTTCCTCCGTTTCAGTGTCGACGGGAACTGTCGGGTTTCCGGTCCCTGTTCATACGCGCCCACCAGCGCCCGTCACCGTGACCGACCTCCAGCGGAAGATCGAATGCCGTCGACAGGGTCTCACTGGTCAAAGTCTGTTCAATTGGCCCGCTCGCAACGAGGTGGCCATGTGACATCACCACGCCGTGCGTGAAGCCGGGTGCAATTTCTTCAATCTGGTGGGTAACCAGCAGCAGTTGCGGTGAACGAGCATCCCCGCTCAGCTCCGTCAGCGCCTCCACCAGCAGTTCACGCGCCCCCAGATCAAGTCCGGCACTCGGTTCGTCAAGTATCAGAATTTCCGGGTCCGCCATGAGTGCGCGAGCCAGTGCGACGCGTTGGCGCTCCCCTTCTGACAGCGTTCCGAAACGGCGCTCCGCCAGGTGCGAGACGCCGAACAGGTGCAGCAGGTTATCTGCGCGCCCCTCGTCCTCAGTGTCGTACTGTTCGCCGTAGGTAATCGACCTGCCCCATGCTGCGGTCATCACCGCCATGCGCACCGGCATGGACACTGAGATTCGTGCCGTCAGTGACTGTGAAGCAAAGCCGATGCGCGCGGACAATTCCCCGGGGTCGGCTTCTTCGATCGGCGTGCCCAGAATGGTCACGGAACCGCTGGTTGCGCGCTCGCGCCCACTAATCAGTCGGATCAAGCTGGTTTTGCCTGCACCGTTCGGGCCAACAATGACCCAGTGTTCACCGCGATGCGTCGACAGCGTCAGGGAATCAACAAGGTGGGATCCGCCGCGCTCAAGCGTGACGTCGTGTAGATCAACAACGTTCTCCATGTCTTCAGTGTAGCCAGAACCTTGCCTCATCAGCCCACCAGCGCGCGATAAAGGTCGAGTGTCTGCTGGCCGATTGTGTCCCACGAAAATTCAGTGCGCGCCCGCTCCAGGCCGGCTTTGCCCATCTGACGCGCCTGCCCTGGATCAGCCAGCACGGCATTGATGCGTTCAGCCATCGCAGATTCGAACGCTTCTGGATCAATGGGGGTTCCGGTTCCGTCAGTCTTCTGCTCGATGGGAACAAGGTAGCCGGTTTCTCCCTCGACAATAACGTCGGGAATTCCGCCGGTGCGTGTGCCCACCACCGGCAACTCCATCGCCATAGCCTCCAGGTTCACGATGCCCAGCGGCTCGTACACAGACGGAGTGATGAAGACGGTCGCCACGTCCAGGATTGCACACAGATCGGCTCGCGGCAGCATCTGGGAGATGAGCACGACCCCGTCTCTGTCGGCCGCCAGTTCCTTGACCAACGTGTCGACCTCAGCAGCGATTTCCTTGGTGTCCGGCGCTCCTGCACACAGCACGATTTGAGCATCTCGTGGAAGCTGGCGAGCTGCGCGCAGGAAGTACGGCAGACCTTTCTGACGGGTAATCCGCCCGACGAAGACCACTGTGGGCCGGTCAGGATCAATACCGAATTCCTTGAGCACGCGCGCCTGGTTGGCTTTCTCATCCTCGGTGGAGGGTTTGCGCCACTCATTCAGATCGATACCGTTAAAGATGACGTGAACCTTGTCCTCTTCGACACTGGGATACGAGCGCAGGATGTCATCTTTCATCCCGTTGGACACCGCAATGATCGCGTCAGCGTTCTCGTAGGCGATGCGCTCAGCGAAGCTGGACAGACGGTAGCCACCGCCCAGCTGCTCGGCCTTCCACGGGCGCAACGGTTCGAGCGAGTGTGCGGAAACAACGTGAGGGACGTCGTACAGCAGCTTCGACACATATCCGGCAAAGTTGGCGTACCACGTGTGCGAATGCACCAGGTCAGTTCCGTCGGTGTGGGCCGCCATCTGCAGATCCACCCCGAGTGTGCGCAACGCTGCATTTGCGCCGTCCAGTTCGGCAAGTTCGTCGTATCCTCGCACACCGTCGAGGGCACCCTCGTCCCCCGGCTTCCTGGGACCATCGAATGCGTGAACCCGAATGTCAGGACCTAGGCTTCGCAATACGCGAGCCAGTTCAGTCACGTGAACACCCGCACCGCCGTAGACGTGCGGCGGATATTCACGTGTCAATAAATCTATACGCATGGCTGCCTCCTACTGAGAGCTTATCGAACAGCAGCGCATCTCGTGTCGTTTGCGCACATTCACGCTGATTATTGCCTACCCTTGAGACATGGCAAAAAAACATGTCCTAGCAATCGTTCTTGCGGGTGGCGAAGGCAAGCGTCTCATGCCCTTGACCATGGATCGAGCCAAGCCTGCAGTACCTTTTGGTGGAAACTACCGACTGATTGACTTCGCGCTGTCCAATATCGTCAACTCCGGCTACATGCGTGTCGTCGTGCTCACCCAATACAAGTCGCATTCGCTGGACCGACATGTTACAAAGACGTGGTATATGTCGCCGTTGCTGGGTAACTTCATTGCTCCCGTACCGGCGCAGCAACGACGGGGACCGCACTGGTACCTGGGCAGTGCCGACGCGATCTACCAGTCCCTGAACGTCATTGAGGACGAGCACCCTGACTACATGGTGATCATTGGTGCCGACAACATCTACCGCATGGACTTTTCTCAGATGGTGGAGCACCACATTGAGTCTGGTCTTCCGGCAACTGTGGCAGGCATCCGCCAACCGGTTGAACTCGCCCCCGCTCTGGGCGTCATCGACGCCGAAGGTGGCGTGGTGAAGAACTTCCTCGAGAAGCCGCAAAACGCTGAGGGTCTGCCGGATGATCCGACCAAAGTGCTCGCATCTATGGGTAACTACGTGTTCGATACGGACGCCCTCGTCGCCGCACTTCGTGCAGACGCGGAAAACGAGGATTCAAATCACGACATGGGTGGCAATATCATCCCGTGGTTCGTCGAACGTCAGCAGTGCGGTGTCTACGATTTCAAGGACAACATCGTGCCCGGGTCCACAGAGAGGGACCGCGACTACTGGCGCGATGTCGGCACACTGGACGCGTACTACGACGCGAATATGGACCTGATCAGCGTCCACCCGATCTTCAACCTCTATAACCGCGACTGGCCGACGATGACCCTCATCGATGGCTCCTTGCCGCCGGCAAAGTTCGTCTACGGCGATGAGCATTCGCGTATGGGGCACGCCATCGACTCGTTTGTCTCCCCCGGCTCGATTGTTTCGGGCGGCGAGGTTTACCATTCGATCATTTCGCCTGGCGTGTACGTGCACTCGTGGGCTCAGGTCACTGACTCGGTCGTCATGGGCAACACCCGCGTGGGTCGCCACTCCATCGTCTCCAAGACGATCCTGGATAAGGACGTCGTCGTGGAAGAAGGAGCGACGGTCGGTGTGGACCTGGAACATGATCGCGCTCGCGGTTTCACCGTCACCGAGTCCGGCATCACCGTCGTCCCCAAGGGCATGGTGGTGACTAAGTGAGCCAACGGGCTGGCGCAGCACTTTGCGTCATTGCCCCGCATGACGTCGCAAGTTTTCCGTACGAGGCTCCGGCAGTTCGCGCACTGGCAGATTTTGCCGGTGTGCGCCGTTCAAAAATACATGTGCGAGCATTGCCGTTCGTGGCGAACCCGATTGGCGGGGACGTCCCTGCGTGCGTGGTGGCCTGCGTGCGCGAGGGTGATGACGGTGTGGGCATGCTGGATCTTGACGGTGCGCACGCCGCGTTGTCACGGTGGGGAGATGTTCTGGTCGTCCCTGTTTCTGTTCGTGAAGAAGGCGGGCCAGCGCTGATCGTCACCGACGTGGATTCAACGCTGATCGCTCAGGAAGTGATCGAAGAACTTGCCGAGTGGGCCGGTACGCGTCAGGAAGTGGCGGCAGTGACCGCGCGGGCAATGAACGGTGAGATCGATTTTGCGCAGTCCTTGCGGGAGCGGGTCGCCACACTTGCCGGCGTCCCTGAGACCGTGTTCCGCCACGTTACCCGCTCCCTCACCGTCACCCCCGGCGCCAAGCAACTCATCAAAAGTGTCCACTCCGTTTCCGGCGGTGCCTTTGGTGTGGTCTCCGGCGGGTTCGAGGAAGTCGTCGGCCCATTGGCAACGCGACTGAGCATCGATTTTTACTGTGCGAACCGACTGGAAGTGCGTGACGGGCACCTGACCGGCCAGGTCCTCGGAGAGATCGTGACATCGCACGTGAAGGTCCGTAAGCTCACTGAATGGGCAGCTCAGCTGGGAGTATCCCCCTCACGGTGCGTTGCCATTGGTGATGGCGCGAACGACATCCCCATGATGCAGGCCGCAGGATGGGGCGTCGCTTTTTGCGCCAAGTCCGCTGTCCGCGACGCGATTCCCAATTCTCTGGCCGTGCGTCGCCTCGACGCGCTCGTCGCTGCCCTGTTCTAGGTTCGGCTACTTCCAGTCGACGCCTTCTGAACGGTGCCAGGTGAGCCGCTTGGCATCCCACAGTTCCGTGAGCGAGGTGACGCGCCGGGAGAATTCCTCCCACTTGTCGTCACCACTGCCGGTCCATGCGACCTCAGCAATGGCAGTCAGACGCGGCAGGAGCTTCTCAAAGAGCTGTTCACGCGTGCGGATGTACTCTGCCCACACACATGCTTCAACACCGATCACCGCCCGAGGATCCAGCCCTTCGAGCGCGGTGCGCGGATTCCACTCCAGCGCTGTCCGGAACGGTAGAGGCCCGGCCCAGTCCTGGCCCCACGGCTCATCGGCATTCTCTTTCATATCCAGATATGATTTCTGTCCAGGCGACACGATGACGCGTGCACCGCGCTCAACGCCCGCCAGCACGCCCTCAGTATGATTGTTGGTGGTATCCCACAGCTGCACGATGTCGTCCTCGTGTGCCATTGCGCCCGCTTCCTGCCACATGATCGCCCGCCTGCCGCATGCGTGGACGCGTTCCACCGCCATTGTGACCAGGGCGCGGAACTCGTCGTGAGGTGTGGAATGGCTTTCGTCGCCGCCGATATGCATACCGAGCGGCGAGTCAGCTGCCAGCTGTCCGATCACTTCGTCCATGAAGCGTTCGGTGTCGGCTGCCTGCGTACTCAGCGTCGACATTCCCACGTCGATACCTTCGTAGACATCCCGCGCCTGACCATCGGGATTCAGACCCGGCATCGCGTGCAGTGCGGCGTTGGTGTGTCCCGGCATATCAACCTCAGGCACCACGTCAACTCCGCGGGCACTCGCGTAGCGTCGCAGGTCGTTGTACTGCTCGACAGTCAGGTATCCGCCACCTTCGCCATTCACGGCACTCTGTGATGATTTTTCCGTCAGTTCGGGAAGAGCGGGAATTTCGACTCGCCACCCCTGGTCGTCACTCACGTGCAGGTGAAGGACGTTCAGTGACAGGCTTGCCATCAAATCGACGATCTCCTTGAGGACATCGAGGGAAAAGAAGTGGCGCACAGTGTCGATCATGAGGCCGCGCCATTCGAATTCGGGCCAGTCCACAATCGTTCCGCTCAGCGCGGCTCCGCCTCTCTTGAGCTGATTCAGTGTGCGGCTGGCGCGCACCACACCAACCTCGGTGATGGCCCGAATATGAGTGCCGTCCTCACCGATCGTCAGGGCGTACGCCTCCTTTTCCTGGAAAGGCTCCAGTGCCGTGTCAATACCCAGTTGCGTCGCGTCCTGAACCAGTTTCGTCGTGACAGGTGAGAACCGTCCTGCACCCTCGGACATATCGGCATGTCGGACAGTGGGAATTACGGGCAAATACATGACATTCTCCTCAGTGGCTGATGTGGTGGCTACTTTACCCGACGGATGACTCGTCAAGCTCGATCATGGTCCCATCCCACCCGTCTTTCCATTGACGAGCCATCGCGACCAGGTCACGTGGATAGACTTCCGCTCTTCGGGATTCAGCCTCAAGATCGTCCAGGTCCCACCACGTCATCGTATCGAGCACGCTGCGCTCCAGTTCAGTCCAGCCGTCCCAGTTCAACTCTGTGCGGTGCACGTGCGCAACGAAGAACCATTCCTCCTGGCGCGCTGTCACGTTGAGAAAATCGAACAGCGCGCGCCGATGCAGGACAGGGCCGACAAGACGAGTCGGATCCAGGGCGATCCCCGTCTCTTCACGAATTTCGCGCACCGCCGTCTGCTGCAATGTTTCGCCTTCTTCCTGCCCGCCTCCTGTGGTGAACCACCAGGAGCGTGTGACATTTTCTGAATCGTGTCCGCGCACGAGGAGCAGCTTGCCGTCCTCGTCGAATACGGCTACGCGGGCAGCGCGTCGGAACGGTATGCCGTCTTGGTCTGGAATCCATTCCGGTCCAAGGTCACTCACTCGTTATCGTCCAATCTGCCTGTTGGCGTGAGCACTGCGCGTGCGCGTCAGGAACACGTCTCGGGACGCGATCAACTGCTGCAGCATGTCCTGATCCTGTGCCACGCGATCTGCGTGCCTGCCCGCCTTACGGTGGATCATTTCATCCATTCCCAATGCGGCAGCCAGTCGCTGGAAATTCTTCATGGCGCGTTTGGCAGCGCGACCGCCCTGAGCTGCCCACCTAACGGCTGAACGGCGGGCACCGCGGTTGACCACCATTGTCACTTCGCCCGGCAGGATCCATCCAGTACGCACATAAGGCTCCAACCCGTTGGCAATGGTGCGCGCCTGCCGCGCGGACATGACCAGCAGCGCGACGATCCACGCGATGAAAATCGGGACCTCGACGAAGAGGTAAAACACGAACCAGCGTTCCATCGACGTGCTGGCCAGGTAGTTCCACGATCCGTGGATGAGGACCGCGACGATCCACCCCAGCGGCAAGGTCCAGACCCATGCGAGACCCGACTTGTGGCGCACCACGCCCCACGCTGCCGCCAGCCCGATGAACGAGGTGGCCATCGGATGCAGGAACGGGCTCATGATGCCGCGCAGGAACCACGTGATCATCAGTTGGCCCTCTTCTGAGCTGCGCAGGAAGTACTGGATGTTCTCGATAAACGCGAAACCTGCGCCTGCCATTCCGGCGTAGACGATACCGTCAATCAGCGAGTTGATGCGGTGACGTCGCCAGGCCAGAACAAACACCACGCCCGCACCCTTGAGGGTCTCTTCCACGATGGGTGCCACGATCGAGGCCGTAGCTACCATCGTCAGGCCTGAGTGCCCGGTGATCAACTGGATGTTCGTCTGCAGCGCAGTGTTGATCACCATCGCCACCACTGCTGCAGCTCCCGCTCCCCACACGAAGGTCACGAGCATCGCGACCCACGGTTCGGGTTCCCAGCGATCAATAAAACGCAGCACTGCGATGATGAATCCCAAGGGAATCAATGCCAGCACTCCGGTCAGAACTGTTGACGGTAAACCACCGGTGCGCACGTATCCGAACAGCGCAAAACCCAGTGCCGCCACGCCAACAATGGTGAAAATGATTTCAAACCACGCAATCGAGCGCTTGCGCATGGGCGGAGACCATACGGGAGCGACTTCCTGCGGACTGGGCACACCCGTTGCCGGCGCGCCTGCCGGGGCGTCAGCCCACTGATTCCCGCCGACGCGACCAATCCTGGCAAGGCGGTAGTCCTCGCCGGGACCTCCCCACTTCACACGTTGCTCGCTCACGGGTCTCACCGCCTTTAGTTACTACGCGTCGTCGAAGTCGATGCTCGATGGCACTCGTGCATGGCCGTACAGGTGAGCGATGCGCACCAACGGATGAGCACGCAGTCGCCTAATTTGTGTCACGTCTAGATTATGCACTGAACGAGCCACATGCACGCGGTAGTGCGACGCGTCGAGTGCGCTGATCAGGTGTGCAGCATCGGCATCGTCACGCGCCTCGTCGCGCAGCTGGGGTGTCATGCACGCACGAATCTGTCGCGACAGGGCCGACTCGGCATTCAGACGTCTTGCAGCCATCTGCGCATCGCCGTCAGACAGTCCGTCAATGTCACGCTTGCGGTCGAAATCGTCAGCCACCAGTGGGGTTCCGCTCAACGCCAGGCAGCGCGCGGCAGCATCGTCCAAGTCGGCGCTTCCCTGTCCTGCCAGTCCGCTGGCCGCCAGCAGCCCTGCATCGACGGCTCGTCTGATCAAATGCGTGTCGAGGGCGACGCGTGACATCGTCACGCGCCAATGCAACCTGTCCAGGCGCCCAGCCAACATGACGCACTGCCAGATCAATACCGCCACAACCACGATGACACCGGCCAGGAGGATCCACTGCCACAGGCTCATTGGTCAACCTCCCGCAGCCGTCCGCCACGCATGAGCGACAAGGCGTTCTGCCTGCCAGGATCTTCACGCGCCCCGGCCACAACGGTCTGGTACACAGCCATAATGCGATCAGTGACGGTCGACCAGTCATAGGCGGCTGATGCGGCCTGCCCTCGTACGGCAAGTTCGTCCAAAGCGTCCGCGTCGCTCAAGGCATTGACGAGGGCGTCCGCCAGTGCAGCTGAATCGCCGCTGTGGAACAACATTCCGGCGTCACCATTGTTGAGAACGGCTCGGAAAGCTTCAATATCGGATGCGACGACGGCACACCCTGCAGCCATCGCTTCGACCAGCACAATGCCGAAGGATTCTCCCCCTGTTTGCGGAGCAACATAGATTGTCGCGCCAGCCAGCAGTGATTCTTTTTCCTCGTCCGTAATTTCGCCCAGGAACTCCACTGAGTCTCCCAGGCCTTCCAGATCGGTTCGTATCTGGCCGGCATCGCCGCGTCCTGCGATCATAAAGCGCGCCCCGGGGACGTGTTCAAGCACTGTGCGGATCGCACCGGCAAAGATGCCCAGTCCTTTCCGCGGCTCATCGAGGCGTCCCAAGAAGACGACCACCGGCCTGTGCTGGGTGGCTTCCCACTGTGGCAGCGGCTGAGCGCGACGGAAGTTCTCCGTCTCAACGCCGTTGGGGATAATCACAGCGTCACCACCATGGTGTTCGATCAGGGTGCGGCGCGCTTCAGCCGACACTGCGATGCGCGCACTCAGGCGCTCCATGAGGGGGCGGATCATGCCCGCGGTGATTTCCCTGGCGTAGGAGCGCTCCATTGCTGAATGGAACGTTCCCACCATGGGCACATCCGCATTGATCAAGGCCAGGAAGGACACAGATGGCACCCCTGGTTCATGGATATGGACGACATCGAAGTCGCCCTCGTCGAGCCATTTCCTGGTGCGTACGGCTGAACGTGGAGTAAATGAGAGGCGTGCGACGGACCCGTTGAAGGGGATCGGAATGGTCTCACCCGCGCCGACGGCCCAGCTCGGTAAGTCTGTGTCGTGTCTGGCCGGAGTCAGAACGGAGACGGTGTGGCCTCGGCGGATAAGCTCTTCAGCAAGGTCACGCACGTGGAACTGGACGCCTCCAGGCACGTCCCATGCGTAGGGGTTGACGATTCCGATTTTCACTGTGAGTCCTCGACGCGTCGGCGGGCCCTGGCCAGGCGTTCTGGATCGAGGTCGTCGACAAATAGCGGTTGCATCATGTGCCAGTGTGCCAGATGTTCACGAATCATAGGGACAAGCGCGTCGACCCACGCCTGGGTGTGTGTTTCCACACTGGTACGCGATTGGGTAGCGCCGGGATTGTCGATCACGTCGGAAATATCGATGCGAATGTGGCTACCTGTGGTGTGATAGATCATCGCGGCTGCCAGTGGGCGGTCCAGACGCTGTGCCAAAGCTGCGGGGCCTGCTGCGACAAGTGCGCGGCGGCCTCCAAAATCAACGTCAACGCCTCTGCCTGAAATATCGCGGTCTGCCAGCAGCGGTACCAGAAGGTTGGCGCGTCCCTTCGCCTGGGCAGCGAGCTGGTGAAAGACGGATTCCTTCTTCCCCACCCCGATAATTTCCATACCGAGGTCTTCGCGCAGGTCGACAAACGCCTGGAACAATTCCGGTGGGTCGAGCTTTTCAGCCACGGTCAACACGGGAAGGCCGTTGCGGCACATCCATGCGCCGGCCAGGTCCCAGTTTCCGGCATGTGCGAGGGCGAGCACAACGGGGCCGTCAGCAGCCAGTTCGCGCAGCATGTCCATCCGCGGCACGGCCACCATGTCATCCAAGTTGCCGTCAATGAGGTGTGTGAGCGCGAATTGTTCGGCGTAGGTCTGCGCGCTCAGTCGCACGGCCTGGCGCACGTGGCTCGAAGGGAGCGAATGCCCGGCGACTCGCTCGTGGTTGAAGCGCAGCCGCGCCGTCACGTCTAGTGGGAGTGCGGCGACGATGTCACCTGCCATTCGTGCCGCACCGAACAGAAGTGAGCGTGGCAGGCGCGGAGCGAGGCGAAATGCTGACAGCTGCCAGGCGTTACTCACCCGCGTCGCCTGCCTCGATCTGCTTCTTCGTGTACAGCACGCGCTGCGTCACCGTGATAAGCGAGGCGAATGCCACCCATATCAGTCCGATCGGGTAGAACCACGACCACAGGTTCCAATCGGTCAGGGCTGCGCACACCAGCGCGATGATGAGTCGGTCAGTGCGTTCAGCTATACCGACCGACGCGGTAATCCCCATAATTTCAGCCTTGGCACGGGCATAGGGGACGGCTGCCACGCCCACCATCGCGACCGTTCCGGCGATGATCGCGGCCGTGCGTTCAGGTGAAGGCTCCAGGTGGAATACGGCATTGACCAGCAGCGCACCGAACACTGCCCCGTCACCGAGGCGGTCCATCGTCGAATCCAGGAACGCGCCAAACCGTGAGGTCTGTCCGCTGTAGCGTGCAAGCACTCCATCAACGGAATCACAAAACAGGATCACGCCGAGTATGACGCCAGCCTGCCAGACGTAGCCGCGTGCCAGCACCGCACAGGAAATCATGACGACCAGTGTCGTCGATGTTGCTGTCACCATATTCGGTGTGACGTGAAGGCGATGCAGAAGTTTGGCGAAAGGTGTGAAGATCGTCGTCGCCACCGACCTGCCATGATTACCGAGCATCTACTTGTCATCTCCCTGAGGCCACGCCTTGGCCAGACGCTGCCGCGCATCACCGAGCAGTTCGGGGAGTGCACGTGAGCGGGCCACGATCGGCAGAAAATTTGAGTCTCCTCCCCATCGGGGCACCACGTGCTGATGCAGGTGCGCCGCGATTCCGGCTCCGGCAACCTGTCCCTGGTTCATGCCCAGGTTGAAGCCCTGCGCACCCGCCGTCTCACGTTCCACACGCATGGCCGTGGCGGTCAGCTCGCCCAGCTCGATGCGTTCCTCGTCCGTCAAATCCGTGTAGTCGGCAACGTGGCGGTACGGGCACACGAGCATGTGGCCGGAGTTGTAGGGGAACAGATTCATCAATACGAAGCAGGTGCGTCCGCGGTGAACGATCAGTGCCTCTTCATCTGTCTTGTCCGGCGCCGCGCAGAAGGGGCATTCTCCTGCTGACGAGTCCGCAGGCTTGTGATCTCCCTGGATGTAGACCCAGCGGTGGGGCGTCCACAGCCGGTCAAAGCCATCCAATTCACCGGCAAAATCGCCTGAGTCTTCCGCCTGCGGGTCACCCGGATGAGGCTGACCGTTCCTCATGTCGCTGCTCCCCTTCCCTACGCTTTGTCCTCGTTGTTGTGAGTCTCAATGTGGTGCACGATGCGTTCAACGGCTTCATCAACCGGAATGCCGTTATCCTGGCTTCCGTCACGGTAGCGGAACGAGACAGCACCTGCTTCTTCGTCCTCACCGCCCGCGATCAGCACGAACGGCACTTTTTCCTTCGAGGCGTTGCGAATCTTCTTGCCGAAACGATCATCGGAATGGTCGACCTCAACACGCACGTGGCGCGCGCGCAGTTTCGCAGCCACCTGGTCGACGTACTCATCGAATGCGTCTGCTACGGGAACGAGTTTGACCTGCACAGGTGCCAGCCATGCCGGGAATGCGCCGGCGTAGTGCTCAGTCAGCACGCCGATAAAGCGCTCAACGGATCCGAGCTTGGCGCAGTGAATCATCACCGGACGCTGGTGCGTACCATCGGGCGCAGTGTATTCCAGGCCGAAGCGTTCAGGCTGATTGAAGTCGTACTGGACGGTGGACATCTGCCATGTGCGGCCGATCGCATCCTTGACCTGAACGGAAACCTTCGGACCGTAGAACGCGGCACCGCCTGGATCTGGCACCAGGTCCAGCCCTGTTGACGCGCATGCTTCCTCCAGGATCCGAGTTGCCGCATCCCAGTCCTCATCCGAGCCGATGAACTTGTCTTTCTTCGACTCGTCATCACTGCGGGTGGACAGTTCCAGATAGAAGTCCGTCAACCCGAATTCGCGCAGAATCGACAAGAAGAAGTTCAGCAGCATCGTGATTTCGTCGCGCGCCTGTTCAGGTGTGCAGTACGTGTGCGAATCATCCTGCGTAAATCCGCGCATACGTGTCAGGCCGTGCACCACTCCGGACTTTTCGTAGCGGTAGTCGTGTCCCATTTCGAAAAATCGCAGAGGCAGTTCACGGTAGGAACGCCCTCGTGAACGGAAAATCAGGTTGTGCATCGGGCAGTTCATGGCCTTGAGGTAGTACTCCTGGCCTTCACGCGTCACGTGCCCGTCTTCTGCGCGTTCTTCATCGACCATCATCGGCGGAAACATCGTGTCCGCGTAGTACGGGAGGTGACCCGAGGTGTGGAATACGCCTGACTTGGTGATCTCAGGCGTATGAACGAAGTCAAAGCCTGCTTCCAGGTGGCGCTGCGTGACGTACTCTTCGATCACGTGACGCAAAATACCGCCTTTGGGGTGGAACAGAACCAGGCCGGGGCCAACTTCCTCGGGGAATGAGAACAGGTCAAGTTCCTGTCCCAGTCGCCGGTGGTCGCGGCGCTGTGCTTCCTTGATTCGTTCCTGGTAGGCGACGAGGTCGTCCTTGCTGGCCCACGCGGTGCCGTAAATGCGTTGCAGGTGATCATTGTTCTGATCACCTTTCCAGTACGCTGCCGACGACTTCGTCAATGCGAAGCCATTGCCGATCAGTTTGGTGGACGGCAGGTGCGGGCCGCGGCACAGATCTTTCCATGCGACGCTGCCGTCGCGCCGCACATTGTCGTAGATTGTCAGTTCGCCGTGGCCGACCTCAACGGACGCGCCTTCTGCGCCTGATCCCTTCGTAGTGACCAATTCGAGCTTGTAAGGTTGGTCAGCCAGTTCGGCGCGCGCCTCGTCTTCGGTGACGACGCGGCGGCGGAACGTTTGGCCTTCCTTAATGATCCGCTTCATGCGTTTTTCGAGGTCGCGAAGCATTTCTGGGGTCACTGCATCGATGTTGCCGAAGTCGTAGTAGAAGCCGTCCGTGATGAACGGGCCAATTCCCAGGTTGACGTCCGGAAAGACATCCTGCACTGCCTGGGCCAGCACGTGCGTGGTGGAGTGGCGCAGAATCTGCAGACCTTCCTGAGAATCCAGCGTAATAGCGCTGACTTCAGCGCCATTGGGAATTTCAGCGGTCAGATCGGTCGGTGCGCCGTTGACGTTCATGGCGATTACCCGCCGGTTGGAGGAGTACCACGTAGCTCCTGTTGTTCCTTCGTCAATCTGTTCAATGTTGCCGTCAATGGTCGCGGTCAGTTCTGACACGATGATGCTCCTTCTCTGGCACGCTGTACGGGTGCGTGCCGATCAATGTCCCAAGCCATCGTAGCGCGTGCGCGGCGAACCAGATTCTCCACTGCATGTTTCGTGGCCAACGCAGCCTTCAGGGCGCTGACTGCTCCGGGGATCACCGGCACATCCCACGCGCCGTCCACATCGGTAAATGACTGGCACCAGCGGCGCTTATAGCGGCCCACCGAATACAGCTCCGGCACACGTGGCGAATACACGCCCATCAGGTCAAGCCCCTTGACGCCTTCCTTCGCCAGCCGAACAGCCACGTCAAAATCCAATGCGTCAGGCCCCAGCACGGTGCGCGCCTGATCTGTCGATGCGCCATAGTAGGCAACGGCCTGCTTATCGTGCACCAACACCAGATCCCAGCACACCAGTGTGTCATCGGGCAGACGCACGCCGAACAGTCGGGAAGATTCGGGCATGGAGTCCAGCATCGACCAGTAGACCTGCGGCGGATGTGGATGGAACCCATCCCTGCGCGCTGTTTCCTTCATCACCTCGTAGTACTCACGGAATGCTGCGCGCGTCAGGCCTGTTTCTTCAACGACTCGCGCGCCTCCCTCGGCCAACTTCTTCTTGGCTCTGCGTACTGCACGGCGTCCGTCTTTCGTCATGGTCGCGAGAATCGAATCCTCAGTGCCGCCGCTGATGTCAATGATTGCGGTGCGGTCATATGTGATGAACTGGAGTGGCTCATGCAGGTCCGGCGCCTGGAAGAAAGCATGCATGCGGATAAAGGCGATGCTTCTGTCGCGTTTCCTGACCATGCGTACCAGGTCGGCCCGCAAGGCTGCTTCACTATCGGGTGACTGTTCTTTCAGCCAGACTGGTCCGTGTTTGGCCCACAAGTACTTCACTCCGCGCAGCGAATACTCGTACAGTCCGATGATCGCCTGGTCTTTATCGTCTTTTTCCCATGCAAAACGGCCCCATAGTCGCCGTCCCTGCGTCTGTTCGAATGCCTCCCACGGCGCTGCCTGTTCGATCGGCAGCGGTATCACGCCAGCGGCGGCGATCCTCATCTGATCTGCGGTCAGTTCACGCAGCTCGGTTGCCATGATGGCTCCTCCTTAGAATGAGCGGTCTGTGGCCTCAGGGTAAAAACGTCGGAACTTGCGGATATGGTTGAGCGTCTGGAGAGCGACGATCGCCGATCGTACCAGTGACGTTTCAGCGGTGTAGACCAGCGGATTCTTGCGCTTGCCGCTGCGCTGCAACGCGTGGACGCGTCGGCGCAGTTCTTCATCGCGCACGTAGTGGCGCAGCAGTGCATCGGGAACCAGGGAGTAGAGAATTTCGTTGTGCACTTCCTGCGGCTTGACGTGCTCATGGTCAATCAGGTCGCGCACCATGATGGACATGGGGTTCACGCCGGCGGCGCTCATGTACCAACTGTTGCGTCCGATGCGCGGATTGACTTCAAAGAACACGGCTCGGCCGTCACGCGGATCCACTTTGACGTCGAAGTTGGCGAAGCCGCGATAGCCGGTGTGGGTCAGAAAAGCACGGGCACTGTCCCACAGATCGTCGAATGGCTCGGTGATCATCGCAACAGGGTTGCCGATCATGGTGGGCGCATGGTCCTCGAGCAGCACGCGTGCCGACCCGATCATTGTCACGTCACCGTGAGAATCGACGTACGCGGTGATGGAACGCATCTGCGTGTTGTCTCCGGGGATGAGTTCCTGCACAAGGAACGTATCGTCGAATCCTGTCTCACGCAGCGTCGCCCACAGCTCGTCCAGTTCGGCTGCGGTCTCGATGAAATAGATCTTCCGTTTACCTGGGAAGTCGACCTGGTCGTAGGCGTCCCCTCGCGCCGCTTTGGCAACGACGGGAAAGTCGAACGGTAACGAGGGTGTCTCACCACTCCCCACGTTCACGCTGACGGTGCGAGGTGTGTCAATGCCAAGTTCGGTGCAGATCTGTGCGAACTGAGCTTTATCTGTGACGCGTTCGGTGACCTCAACGGGTGGGAAAGGCAGTGAGTATCCTGCTTTTTCAAGTTCGCTGTGATAGCGCCCGACGAATACCGAGTGTCGGTCGTCGTTCGCCATGAGTACGAGTTTCCTGCCGGGATTCGCAGCTGCCAGCCCGCGGAGGACTGCAAGTGTCTGCCGGTCATCCGCATGTGGCGGAAGTGTTTCCACGTCAAAAAAGACGGAGCGTGTAATCGCATCTGTTGGGGATGCCGCCAGGCAGATGCAGCGGCACCCGTAGGCTTCGTGGAATGAACGCCCGATGGCGTACACGCCGATGTCACCGCCGACAATGACGGGAAGAAGGTCTGTAGTCATCCTTCTACTGTAGCGGCTGGCGATCCGTCCACTCGGTCAGTTCGACACGAGGCCCGGTGAAGAACGGAGTGTCTTCGCGCACGAATAGTCGAGCTTCCGCGTCGCGCTGGCGACGCAGCACACCCATGACGCGGTCGAGGCTGTCGGATTCGAGGGCGACCGTCCACTCGTAGTCCCCCAGCGCGAATGCGGCCAGCGTGGAAACCTGCACGTCCAGGTAGTCGACGCCGTTCATGCCGTGCTCTTTCAAGATGGCAGCGCGGCGAGCTTTCGGCAGGTAGTACCAGTCCCAGCTGCGCACAAAGGGGTAGACGGCGCAGTATCCGCGCGGCGCTGCACCGTTGAAGCAGGCGGGCAGGTGACGGGTGTTGAATTCGGCAGCCTTGTGTGCCGCCATTGCTGACCACACGGGTTCGAGAGCTGCGCCCAAGTCAGACGCAACGATCGCATGGTAGCCGGCCTGCAGTTTGTCGGCGCTGTCAGACAGTGCCCACATCATCAGGTCAGCGTCAGCGCGGTATCCGCCCACGTCATACCACCCTCGAATTTCCACGCCGGTGTCCCGCACGGCTCGTTCCATTGCCGCCGCCAAGTCGTGTGCGCTGTCGGCCGGCAACGGCACCACGGTGCGGAAGACGCACTGCAGCGAGTAATTGTCGCGCGCGTTGACTTCTTCGGGGTCAATGTCGGTCCGGTCGCGAGGGTCGTGAACCGGTGCCGGATGGTGACCATGTGGCATTTCACTCATGGGTTTCTCCTTGGTTGGGGTGATTAAAACAGGTTGGACGCATCTGGTAGGACTCACGCGGCAGGCAGCATTCCTGCGAGCATGTCACGGGCCACCTGATGTCAATCGCGTCGCCCGCTGCCCCGCTTCCGATCCGTTCGCAGACCACGTCAGCGAGCGAGGACACGAACGCTGGATCGGTGCCTGGAGTGGCGGCGCGCCGATAGTCCATTCCCAGATTGTCTGCAGTCGCCTTGGCTTCAGTGTCGAGGTCGTAGACCACTTCCATGTGGTCGGAAATAAAGCCAATCGGCGCGACGACCACGGCGCGCGTGCCGCCATCATGCAGGAATTCAAGATGGTCATTGATATCCGGTTCGAGCCACCGCGACTGTGGCGGACCCGATCGGGAACAGTACGCCAAATCGAATGGCACCTCTCGCCCCAGTTCGTCACTAACGCGTCTACAGATTTCCTCGCCCAGCTGGTGGTGCTGGCCGACATACGTGGGCAGGTGGTGGTCACCGGAGTTAGCCTCCATCGACACGGGGATGGAGTGCGTGACGAGGACAAGGTGCGGGTCGTCCAGCTCACGCATTGCGCGTGTGATGGAACGGACGTGGGCGCTGAGAATTCCCTGCGTCGTGTAATAGGGACGCACTTTCGTCAAAACCAGCTCACTGGCTTTGTCGCCCAGCTCGTCGAGCGCCGCAGCCAGATCTTCGCGGTACTGGCGACACCCGGAATAAGAAGCGAACGCTGAGGTGAAGACACATAGGACAGTGCGGTGTCCCAGGTCGATCAGGCTCGTCAGTGTTTCCGTGAAGTAGGGGTGCCAGTTGCGGTTTCCGACAACGACTGGGCATTTGACTCCTCGCTGCTCGAGTTCGCCAGCGAGGGCGCGCGAAAATTCGTCGTTGCATTCATTGATCGGGCTCTTCCCCCCAAACAGGCTGTAATGGCCGCCGACCTGGATGAGACGCTCGTCAGGGATCCCTTTGCCGCGCGTGGCGTTGCGCAAAAACGGCAAAATGTCGTCGGGTTGCCTGGGTCCTCCGTAGCTGCAGAGCATGATCGCATCCACGCTGGTTGTTTCGGCCTTCACGTTGAGCAATTTAAACAGAAAAGTGTGCTCTTCGCTTGGATTAGTCCTGCGGATGTTTTATGACTGAGCGTCGCTTCGAGCGGGCAGCGCCCTGCCTCGTTCGTCCATACCGAGGCGAGCGTAGGCCGTGGGAACTGTCACGAGCATCCACACTGCGCAGCAGGCAGCTGCCACTGCGGTCGCCCACGCGCTCATCGTTGCTCCCCATGCGGCCACCAGCACGGAAATCACGAATGGACCCACCGTCGGGCCCACCTGCGAGATGGCCTGCCAGATTCCCAGGAATCGGGAGCGGTTGATGTCCGGAGACAGATCGACTCCCATCGTCATAACGGTTCCTGCGCTGAATCCGTTGCCGAACCCCACGACACATGCACTGACCATGAAGCTCACGACTCCCCCGCTCAGGGCCAATCCCACGAACCCTGCCGCCATGATCAACAGGCACGGCAGAACGGATGCTCGTCTGCCGAAACGGTCCATGATCGCGCCTGAGAAGTAGAAGACGGCGACATCCAGTCCCGCTGAAATCGCGAAGGTCGCTGATATGAGTTCCTCTGTGATTCCGAGGCTCGTGCCCACCAGAGGCACCACAATGATCTGGTTGGTGCGCACCAGCGACAGCAGAACTGTCCCCACCGACAGCAGCATGGTCGACACGACGTCCACGTGGGTACGAGGGCGACGCTGCAAAGACGCCGGCGGCGTTTCACTGGACGATCGTTGGGACGCCGGCGGTTTGACATCCAGAATTTCGGGCGTAGGCGCGGTGAACAACAGGATCAGACTCAGGGCAAGCACGGTGGCTGCGATGAAGAACCAGAATGTGCCGGGAATACCTCCCAGCACAATGGCCAGCGACGCCAGCGCAGGACCGATCAACCGGCCGAGCCTGGACATTCCTCCGAGCATCGACATTGATCGTGCTCGCCATGTCATAGGCACGGATTCTGCCACATAGGACTGCCGCGCCAATTGCCACATGTCTCCGGCGATCGAAATGGCGACCATCGCGATAACGAATGCAACAACTGCACGGTTAATGCCGGGAAACCGTAGACATACCAGGGCGCATGTTCCGGCCAGCACAGCGATCAGCCCGCCGATGACGAATGATGAGCGGTCGCCGATGCGGTCGACCATCCGGCCGATCGGTACAGATGCGATGACACCGGCAACGCCCATGATTCCCACCATCGCCGATGCCCATGACTCGCTCATCTGCATGGACAGCCCGGCCAATACCACCACTGAATTGAGCGCACCGATACCGGTGGACCATGTCAGTGACGGGACGTAGACCGGGAGAGCCAGCAGGACAATTGGCGATGATGACCGTCGCATGAAGGTCTAGCGTAGTGCCATCACATCAAGCGCTGTACCGACAAACATACGTACGCCACGCACCATAGCGTCTTCGTTTGGTGAGAACGTTACGGTATGCCCAGCAGTCGGCGAATCAACAAGGATACGAATGAATGAAGCCTGGCCCCCATTGGACTGTACCCGATCCATCATGAACGAATAGTCTTCCGATCCAGGTGAAATCAGTCGGTTGGGCGAAGCGGGGCGCACCTCAACTTGTTCGGCTACCCGATCGATGCGCTCCATCAGCTCTGGAGAGGACTCGAGTGAAATTGCTTCTCCTGTTTTCGTGATCTCGCATTCGACTCCATGCATGTGCCCGGCATCTTCAAGAATCCGTCGGGCATATTCCTCCATATACGCATTGATCTGAGTGTTGGCGCCACGAATTTCCACCAGCATAGTGGCATTGTTGGCAATGATGTTACGGCCCGATCCAGCGTGGACAACACCCACGTTCACGCGCGTTTCTCCCTGTGAATTTCGCGGAAGCGCATACAGGTTGAGGATCGCTGTAGCAACAGCAGGCATCACGTTCCTGCCTTTTTCCGGAGCTCCTGCAGCGTGAGACGCCAAACCGGTGTAAGTCACGTCCAGTTTCGTTGTGGCCAGTGATCCGCCTGCGCCCGCGTATATATCAAACTCGTTGCATTGGTTCGATGCTGTCACATGAGAACCGAGCATGACAGTTACATCATCAAGGTGTCCGTGCGCGACGATGGATTTTGCTCCACGCACGCCTTCTTCAGCTGGCTGAAAGACTAACTTGAGGGTACCTGACCATTGATCGCGCATTTCCATCATCAGCTGCGCAACTCCCAGGCCGATGCTCGTGTGGCAATCGTGTCCGCATGCGTGCATCGTGTTGGCATGCACGGATTGAAAGCCTTCCCTGTTCGGGAAATGCTCTGGATCCGTCGTTTCTGCCAGCGGAAGCGCATCGATGTCAAAGCGCATTCCCACAACCGGGCCGTCACCGTTCTCAAGGATGCCGACGGCTCCGGTAAAACCGCCTTTCATGGCTTCAAGAAGTTCCTCCGGTGCACCTTCCTGCAGCGCTCTCTGGTAAGCCGATTCGAGTTCCTCTGCGGGAGGCACTCCCATACGGGCAGACTCTTCGCACACTTCTTTACCCACACGAACGATGTAACCCAGCTCGCGAAGTCGCTGAACGACAATACTGGTGGTTCTGAATTCTTCCCACCCTAGTTCCGGATGCTGATGAAGGTCACGACGTACAGCGATGAGGTCGTCAGCGATCTCATTGGAGCGTGCGACGATGGTGTCAAACATGGTCTTCTCCTTTCTCAGTGAATCAGATACAGCCAGATAAAGGATGTGGTGATCTGCGTGATGTACGCCGCCGCCATCACAGGAATTGTGCGTTTTGCCAGGTCGACGGGATTGACTTCCGCCAGACCCGACACCGCGATCAATACACCGGAGATCGGCGACATTGAACGTCCGATGCCCGCCGACAGCTCCATCGGCAGAGCTATTGCTACAGCAGGCTGGCCAAGGGGCTGCGCCACCTGAGGAGCCAGGGGTGCAAAAGCGAACCATGCTGCGTTTCCCGACCCGGTAAGGAGTGCAGTCAACAGGATTATCAGTGTCATGAGCACTGTCATGACGACAACGCCCAGGTGCAAATTGAACGCTCCATCGACAATGAACTTGATGAATCCGATTTGCGTGAGGCCTGCGGCGAACATCTGTCCTGCGACGATAAGCGTGGCAATTGCAACGAACTGCTTCCCCATTCCTTGAAAGAACACTTTCATGATTTCGCTGGCTCTGCTGAATGAGCGATATCTGATCATTTCGATGATCAGGACCACCAACATTGATGTCAGCATTGACGTCGCAACATTCATCTTGACGGAGGAGATGAGATATTCCGAAAAAACAATGAGTAAGACGAGCGGTATGAGCGGCAGAACTGCATAGTAGACGGGGGTCTTGAGCTCGGTTTTTACACTGCCTGTATCCGGTGAGGCTCCTGATGCTTCCTGTTCGAGATTCGAGGGCGGATTCATTTCCGGCAGCGTTCCGGCTTTCTTGTCGAAATGACGCTGAATCAGCATGTGGCTGATGGCAATCACTGCCATCGTCACAATTGCCACAGGCCCCTGATAGTCGATGAAGTATTTCTGAACGGTCATGGAGGACACCTCGGCCGACAAATTGGAGTTCGACGACGCTGGCCCGAGATCCAGGCAGGAGGTTGTCGCAATCAATGCTGCCGCGCTCAGACGCGAAATCCTCAAGGAACGCAGAAGGGGATACAAAGTCACCATAAGCAGCATTGCCAAGCCAGATGCAGACGGAATGATCATTCCGAGGCACTGTCCGAAAATATACGCGATTCCAAGGAAAATGTATGGCCTACGGATCCGCGACAGCGGCTTCATAGCGAGGTGCACCAGCATTGCGCTGGCACCGACTTTTTCCATTATCAGAGAGAATCCGCCCACAGCCATGATGATGAGTCCAAGACTGGCGGATGTGGAGGCAAATGTGTCGCGTAAGAAATCCACGACGTCAAGAACCATATTCCCCGTGGTTTTCTCGCTGTCCATCAGCGGCTCTTCAGACAGAGGGAGTGAAATGAAAAGAAGCAACAATCCTGCAAGGATCAATACTGTTTGTGGATGGTGTTTCTTAATGATCAGCCATGCCACTACAACTGTGACAGCCAAGCCAATCAAAAATCCGATTAGCGTCATCGCCTATGGCCTTTCGACTTCAACTATTGACTAAAGGGTCTCTTGAAGTCTAAGGCACATAAAACAAATGGTGGGCGATACTGGGATCGAACCAGTGACCTCTTCCGTGTGAAGGAAGCGCGCTACCCCTGCGCCAATCGCCCGAGGTGGGTACCGGATTCGAACCGGTGTATACGGCTTTGCAGGCCGCTGCCTCGCCTCTCGGCCAACCCACCAAGTCATCTCAGACCGAGCGGATGACGGGACTCGAACCCGCGACCCTCACCTTGGCAAGGTGATGCTCTACCAACTGAGCCACATCCGCATGCGTATGAATACTCAGTGGGCGATACTGGGATCGAACCAGTGACCTCTTCCGTGTCAGGGAAGCGCGCTCCCGCTGCGCCAATCGCCCGAGCGGATGACGGGACTCGAACCCGCGACCCTCACCTTGGCAAGGTGATGCTCTACCAACTGAGCCACATCCGCGATGCGCTTGTCAATCAAGCGACGCAGGGAAGCTTAACAGGTTCTGGCCCGGTTGGGGAAATCCTGAGGACTTAGGCACGGCGCGTTCCGGCATCGAAAACTCACCAGAAAATGTCGAAATTCCGCCATTTTCCGCGACTTTTCGCCACCTTCGGGCAGGAATTTTCGCGACCAGCTTCACAATTTTCCACGCTCAGCGCACTCTTTTCGAGGTTTCATGGCAATCTAAGAGTATGGATATTTGGCCAGGACATGCCTACCCGCTGGGCGCAATGTATGACGGCAATGGAACAAATTTCGCAGTTTATTCATCTATCGCGGACCGCATTGAATTGTGTCTCCTTGACGAGGATCGTCACGAAACCACAGTTGAACTCACTGAGGTCGATTATGACCAGTGGCACGCCTACCTGCCCGGCATAGGGCCCGGACAGCGCTATGGCTACCGCATCCACGGTCCCTACGCGCCAGACGAGGGACATCGATGCGACCCGTCCAAACTCCTGCTCGACCCTTATGCGAAAGCAATTGAAGGGCAGATCAACAATTCCAATTCGGTCTTTTCCTACAACTTCAACGACCCAGCGCAACCGAATCACGACGACTCTGTCCACGACACGATGCTCTCCGTCGTCGTCGACGAGTCCTTCGACTGGGGCGATGACCGTCGCCCGAACTACGGGTATTCCCAAACAATCATTTACGAGGCACATGTACGCGGCATGACCATGCTGCACCCGGACGTGCCAGAAGAGCTGCGCGGCACCTACGCAGGGATCGCTCATCCGGCGATCATCAAACACCTGCAGGATCTTGGCATCACGTCCATTGAACTGATGCCGATCCACCAGTTCGTCAATGACCCATCCCTGCAGGCTCGTGACCTGTCGAATTACTGGGGTTACAACACCATCGGATTTTTCGCCCCGCACAACGCCTATTCATCGTCGGGTCAGCTCGGCGGGCAGGTCACCGAGTTCAAGAACATGGTGAAGACGCTCCACGCGGCCGGTATCGAAGTCATCCTCGACGTGGTGTACAACCACACCGCTGAAGGTAACCACATGGGGCCGACGCTGTCACTCAAGGGCCTCGATAACGCGAAGTACTATCGCCTCGTTCCCGATGATCTGAGGCATTACTTCGACACCACCGGCACAGGCAATTCCCTGCTCATGTCCTCGATCTCGGTCCTGATGCTCATCATGGATTCGCTGCGTTACTGGGTCACTGACATGCATGTCGACGGCTTCCGCTTCGACCTGGCAACGACACTGGCACGCCAGTTTGACGAGGTCTCCCACGCCTCGACTTTCTTTGACCTGATCCACCAGGATCCGGTGATCAGCCAGGTCAAACTCATCGCTGAGCCGTGGGATGTCGGCTCCAACGGCTACCAGGTAGGAGGCTTCCCTCCCCTGTGGTCCGAATGGAACGGTGAATACCGCGATGCTGTGCGCGATTTCTGGCGCGGGGAGTTCTCGTCCCTGTCCAGTTTTGCCTCCCGTCTGGCTGGCAGTGCTGACCTCTATGAGCATTCAGGACGGCGCCCTGTCGCCTCGGTCAACTTCATCACCGCTCATGACGGCTTCACCATGCGTGACCTCGTGTCCTATAACGGCAAACATAACGAGGCAAACGGTGAGGACAACAATGACGGCTCGTCCAATAACCGCTCCTGGAACTGCGGAACGGAAGGTCCGACGGATGATCCGGGCATTCAGGAGCTCCGCCAGCGCCAGATTCGCAATTTACTCACCACTCTTTTCTGCTCGCAGGGTCTGCCCATGCTGGCTCACGGTGACGAAATCGGACGCACGCAGATGGGCAATAACAACGTGTACTGCCAGGACAATGAGCTGTCATGGATGCACTGGGATCTGGAGGACTGGCAGCGCAAACTGCTCGCTTTCTCTCAGCGCCTCGTCCACCTGCGACGTGATCACCCCGTTCTGCGCCGCCGACGCTTCCTGAAAGGGCCGGCAACGCGCGGCGGTGAATCGGAGCTGGGCGAGATCGAATGGTTCACCCCTGCCGGCACTCACATGACGGAAGACGAGTGGAACCAGGCATGGGCTCGCTCCACGATGGTCTTCTACAACGGTAACGCCATTCAGGAACCCGACCCTGAGGGCAACACGATCACCGATGATGATTTCCTGCTGATGATCAACGCGTCTCCTGACTCCGTTGAATTCACCATTCCGAACCAGACGTATGGCAAGACCTGGACAACGGTGATCAACACGGGTGACGATGATGATCACAGTCAGTACCAGTCCGGTGACTCGATCACGCTGCCCGGCCGCACCACGATGATTCTGCTGAATCCGTTGGGACAGTGACATGTCTGATCTTCATCCCCACGTTCCGCCGTCATCTCGATACACTCCACTGTCGACGTATCGACTCCAGCTCACTCCGGATTTCACATTTGAACACGCCCGTGGTGTCCTCGAGCATATTCGTCGTCTGGGAGCCACGGATGTTTACCTCTCCCCTATCCTGCAGCCTGTCAAGGGTTCCCGGCATGGGTACGACGTGGTGGACCACTCCCATGTCAACGCGGAGCTGGGTGGGCGTGAAGGGTTTGAAGATTTTGCGCGCGCCGCGCACGCCCTCGGCCTGCACGTCGTGGTCGATATCGTGCCGAATCACATGGCTGTGCCCACTCCGGTGTGGCAGAACCGCGCCATGTGGTCAGTGCTGAAACGGGGCGCCGAGTCACCGCGCGCACGCTGGTTCGACGTGGCGACAGATCAGCCCATTTTGATGCCGATTTTGGGTGCGCGCATCGGCCAGGTGCTCTCCGCCGGTGACCTACACGTGGAATCAATGGTGGTTCCAACTGAGCCGGAATACGGTGAGCAACCTGTCCTGCGCTACTTCGATCACGTGTTCCCCCTGGCGGAGGGAACCGAGTTCCTCCCGTTGGAAGTTCTGCTGGAGCGCCAGCATTACCGCCTGGCTCACTGGATGGTCGGTGACGAGGAACTCAACTACCGCCGTTTCTTTGACGTGGATACGCTGGCAGGTTTACGTGTCGAGCGTGAAGACGTGTTCGAGGCGACTCATCACCTGCTGTTCGACCTGTTCGACGAAGGCTTCATTGACGCGTTCAGAGTGGATCATCCTGATGGCCTGGCTGATCCGCGCGGCTATTTCCAGCGTCTGAGCCAACGCACCGGCGGCGCCTGGATTGCTGCTGAAAAGATTCTCGAAGGCGAAGAGCACTTGCCCTCTGATTGGGATGTTGCCGGAACGACAGGCTATGACACCGCATGGCGCATCAACTCCCTGCAGGTCGATCCGCGAGCGAACATGCCGATGGGTGCCATCATGCAGGAGCTGACCGAAGATTCACCGGCGGACTTTGCGCGGCTCGAACACGAATCGAAACGGCAGATCATTCGCACCTCGCTGGCAGCTGAGCTGCACCGCCTGGCCTCGTTGATCTGGGAAATTTGCCAACAGGACCTGCGTCTGCGTGACCATACGATGCGTACCTTCGAACGCTGCCTAGGCGCCCTCGTGATGAATATGGATCGCTACCGGATCTACGTGGTGCCCGGATCCCCCACCCCGCAGTGGGCGCGCGATGAGATGACCGAGGTGCGTGACCGTTCGCTGCGCGAGTTGCGTGACTCAGGGTTTGACGGCATTGAGGACACGATGGATGTGCTCATTGCGCTCATCCTGGGCGACGAAATCGGCACGGCAGGTCTGGCATCCTCCGATGAGCGCCGCGACGAAGTGCCGGTGCGGTTCCAGCAAGTGTGCGGTGCGGTCATGGCAAAGGGTGTCGAAGACACCGCGTTCTACCGTTGGACCCACCTGTGCGCACTGACTGAAGTGGGAGGCAACCCCACCCATTTCGGTATCAACCTGGACATGTTCCATGCGTTCGAAAGTGCATTGCAGTCGTCGTGGCCGGCGACCATGACATGCGGAACGACCCACGATTCCAAGCGTGGTGAAGATGTGCGAGCCACACTGGCCGCCGTCACGTCATATCCCAGTCAATGGGTCTCCCTCGTCCAGCAGCTACGTCTGACCAGCGCCGAATACCGGCCACTCACGCTGGATGGGCGCACGGAAAACCTCCTGTGGCAGACACTTGCCGCGACCACGTGGTGTGAGTCCGACCCGATGACGCAGGAGCGCCTGACTGACTACCTGCAAAAGGCAGTGCGGGAACAGAAAACGTGGACGACATGGACGCATCCTGATGAAGAACGGGAAGAGGAGCTGTTTGACTTTGCCCGCCAGGTACTCGCTGATTCCTCGATCACCGAACTGCTCACACGCTTTCATGAGCTGACGGAGCCGGTTCGCAACTGCTGCATCGAAGTGACGAAAGCCCTGCAATTGACGGTTCCTGGAGTGGCTGATGTGTATCAGGGTTCCGAGGGGCTGGCGACTTCCCTGGTTGATCCGGATAACCGACGTCCGGTTGATTTTAAACGACTCGGGCGGTTGCTGGATTCAGACGAGCAGACTCTCGAGGGTCGAAAAGTGCGCCTGACCCGCGCCATCCTGAAGCTTCGCAGCCGCCACCGCGACGCATTCGTATCCGCACACGCAACGTATACACCACTGGCAACAACCACCGGACATGCGATCGCGTATGCACGCGGCGACCAGGACGGCCCACGCGTGTGTGTCATCGCTGTGCGACTGCTCAGGGCACTGCGTCAGATCGGCGGCTGGGGGGATCATCGTGTCTACCTTCCAGCCGGCTCATGGCAGGACATCATGTCAGGGCGACGATTCGACGTCACTGACGGCAACGGTTTGAGCCTGGCTGATGTGATGAATGACGACAACGTCGTGGTTGTGGAGAAACTCTCGTGACGCGGGTGTGGGCGCCGGACGCTCAGAGCGTCGACCTTGTCCTGGCCGACGCGCAGCTCCCCATGAGCCGCGCCGCTGGCGGCTGGTGGGACGGCCCTGATCTGCCCGATGGGACAGATTACGGTTTCAGCCTCGATGGCTCTGACCCGCTGCCTGATCCGCGATCCTTCTACCAGCCTTACGGGGTTGATGGTCTGTCACGCAGTTGGGATCCTTCACGACATCACTGGGTCGCATCGCCCGGCACGTCCGTCCTGGGCAACGTCATCTATGAACTCCACGTCGGTACGTTCACTGCTGAAGGCACCCTGATCAGTGCCATCGAACGCCTCGACCACCTGCGTGACCTGGGGGTGACCACAGTTGAGCTCATGCCGCTGGCACAATTCAGCGGAGAGTTCGGATGGGGGTATGACGGCGTGGATCTTTTCGCCGTTCACCGAGCCTACGGCGGTCCGGATGCCCTCGTCGAATTTGTCAACGCTGCCCATGAACGCGGCCTGAATGTGTGCATCGACGTCGTCCTCAACCACCTCGGTGTGTGGGGCAACTACCTGTCGATGTTCGCACCGTACTTCCACCCCACTGCGACCGGACCGTGGGGGCCTGTGCTGGACTTGAACGGTCCCGAACAGCGCGCCTACCTTATTGACGTGTGTCGCCATTGGCTGGTCACCATGCATGCCGATGCGCTGCGTCTGGATGCGGTTCACGCCATTCACGACGAGACGGATCGACACCTGCTGGCAGAACTATCACAGTGCGTGGCCCAGTGGTCGCACGACGAGGGGCGCCCGATGACGCTCATTGCCGAATCTGACCTCAACCAGCCTTCGATGGTGATGCCCACCAGTGAGGGCGGTATGGGGATGGACGCTCAGTGGGCTGATGACATCCACCACGCCCTGCACGTGGCGCTCACGGGCGAAATTGACGGGTACTACGGTGATTTTGCCGATACGCACGCGCTGGCAACCGTGCTGGAAAATGTCTTCTACCATGATGGTCGCTACTCGACGTTCCGCCACCAAAACTGGGGTGCACCCGTTCCTGCCACTCTGGATCGGCGCAAATTCGTCGTCTTTTCCCAAGATCACGACCAGGTTGGCAACCGCGCTCAAGGCGACCGCCCCAGCCAGGTGCTCTCCGACGCACAACTGGCCGCCTCTGAAGCAATCATCCTGCTCAGCCCCTTTACCCCCATGCTGTTCATGGGTGAGGAATGGGGCACGCGCACACCGTTCCGATTCTTTGCCGACCAGGAAGACGACGAGCGCGCCCAACTCGTGCGCGAGGGCCGTCAAAAAGAATTCAGTGAGCACGGTTGGAGCGGAGACGTTCCCGACCCAACCTCGCGCACGACTGTCGACCATTGCGTGCTGGACTGGAGTGAGCCGCGCGACGGCAGATGCCGACGCATGCTCGAGTGGGCACGTTCGATGATTCATGTGCGCGCCACGGCGCCCGGCGTGCGTGACGGTGTCTGTCAACGCGTCACTCACGAGGGTGACATTGTGCGCATGATCAATGGTGCTGTCGCGGTCGAGGCCGATATGAACGGTGACGCACTTCCGGCTGCAGACAGTCACGATTGGCCGCGTGAAAACGGTGGGCATATTGGTTCCCTGCTGGCATCCTTCCCTGATCAGAAGAGCGCCGCCGTGCGGGTCTGGCAATGGGTCGGCGTGCCTGACTGAATCCACCGCTGCGCCCTCTTAGTGTGAAGGGGTGGGTGAGGAACAACTTCCTGAGGCGTTTGTCACAGCTTTATTGTCGCTTCGTGACGCACCGATCAATCCTCATGTGGAGATTGAAGAGGTGCCCGGTCCAAGCAAGCTGGCTCCGTGGACCGCTGCGCTTGCCATGCGAACCGTGCACCGCGCGCACGATCAATCCTTGGGATCAGGCCGATTCGTCATCCTGTTCGACCCGGACACGCAAGCAGGCTGGAACGGACAGTTCCGCCTTGTCGCTCAGCTTCGCGCCCAGATCGACCCCGAAATGGGCAACGACCCTATGATCGGTGAAGGCCTGTGGAACTGGGCGCACGACTGCCTCGAAGATGCGGGCGCTGGGTATCATGACATGACCGGCACCGTGACGCGGGAAGTTTCCGAATCTTTCGGGGGTCTCACGTTGCGCGGATCCACCTTGTACGTCGAACTGCGGGCCTCGTGGACTCCGTCGACTCCATATCTGGGCGAACACCTTGTAGCCTGGAATTCCCTGTTGTGCCACGTTGCCGGCGTTGAGTCAGATCAGTTTCTACATGAGGTTTTGAATACGGATGCTCGTTGATAATCCCGGCGGTCTGCCGCGCGGGAACACGGACGATCCCCCCACTGTCAGCCGTTTGCGCGACGGCGTTCCCTCAGTCATTGACACTACAGACGCCCTTGAGGGGGTTGCCGCTGAGTTGGGAGCCTCCACCCAGCCGGTCGCCCTCGATGTGGAACGTGCCCATGGCTTCCGCTATACGACGAACGCCTACCTGGTGCAGATCCGGCGCGAAGATGTCGGAACGTACCTGATTGATACGCATGCGTTGCCTGACCTGTCAGCCCTGGCACCGGCACTGGATGCCACGTGGATCCTGCACGACGCCAGCCAGGATCTGACCAATCTGCGTGACCTGAACCTGCACACCACTGACCTGTTTGACACCGAAGTTGCGGCACGCCTCATCGGATTGCAACGTTTCGGTCTGGCAGCCGTGTGCGAACAGGTACTGGGATTTTCATTAGCCAAGGACCATCAGGCATCCGACTGGTCGGTGCGACCGCTGCCCACCGACTGGCTGCGCTATGCCGCACTGGACGTGGAATTTCTGACAGAACTGTACCGGCGGCTCTCGATCACGCTGCACGACATGGATCGCTGGGAGTGGGCACAGGAGGAATTCGCCCACGTGCTGCACGCCCCTGCTCCGACTCCGAAGACGCATCACTGGCGCGGTATCAAAGGCCTGGGCAAACTGCGCTCCCGTCGAGCGCTGGCCGTTGCCCGCGAACTGTGGCTCACGCGTGAAGAGATCGCCCGCGACAAAGACCTGGAACGCACGCGCGTCGTCCGCAATTCTGACCTGCTGAAAGCCGCTCAGCGCCCACCGACCAATCGTCGCCAGCTGCGCTCACTGGATTCCTTCCGCTCTCCCATCACCCGTCCATATACGACGGACTTCCTCGATGCGATTGAACGCGCCAGGCGCATGCCAGAAGACCAGCTGCCACCCAAACGCGTTACACATCCTGCCGGCACGATTCCGGAAGCGCGCCTGTGGCAGCGTCTCGACGAACACGCACATGAGCGTCTGCTCGCGGTTCGTGAAGCGGTCGCCGGTGTTGCCGAACAGCTCGGGCTGGCACCCGAAGTTGTCCTGGAGCCGCGCGTGCAGCGTTTCGTGTGCTGGGCTCCCCTCAAGCCGCTCACCCCCGAGGCGCTCGATCAGCGATTGGACGAGGGCGGCGCACGCGCCTGGCAGCGTGAGCTGGTATCTCAGTGTCTGTTCGACGCTTTGAGGTAGTCGCGCACGCTACGCACGATGCCGGCAGCGTCCAGGCCGATCTCGTGCTGAATGTGAGCGCGCGAGTCGTGCGCGAGGAACTCATCGGGAATCCCCATCGGAATCACCGGCACATCTGTGTCCTGCGACAGTGCCCATCCGAAGCCTCCTCGTACGACGCCGTCTTCCACGGTGACAACCAGGTCATAGTCGCGGCTCATCGCCACCAGTTCATCGGGTACGGGCTGAATCCACGTCGGGGCAGCAACGCATACCGTCGCATCTGAGGCCAATTGCTTCGAGGCGTCAATCGCCTGGGCGACCATGGCCCCCAGGGCGACGATCAGGATTTTCGTTTCCCCGTCGCCTCCCTCGTGCACAATGTCGACCGGGCCGACGCTGCGCAGCGCAGGGATCGGCTGCGGCAGCGGGCCTTTCGGGTAACGCACCACGGTGGGAGCATCAGCAATGTCAATGACGCGACGCAGCGCTGCCCGCAGAGTTTCCTCGTCACGAGGGGTCGCTATCTGCAGTCCCGGCACGATCGACAACAATGCGATATCCCACATGCCGTTGTGCGAGGGCCCATCCGCTCCGGTGATGCCGGCACGGTCAAGGATGAAGGTCACGCCCGCATGGTGCAGTGCCACGTCCATGAGGACCTGGTCGAACGCGCGGTTCAGGAACGTGGCGTACAACGCGACAACGGGGTGTGCACCCATGAAGGCCATTCCGGCTGCGCTGGTGACGGCGTGCTGTTCAGAAATGCCGACGTCGATGACGCGGTCGGGGAATTCATCTGACAGCGGGCCCAGTCCCACCGGCAGTTTCATCGCTGCAGTAATGCCGACAACATCTTCACGTTCGCGGGCGATCTTCACGATTTCGTCGGCAAAGACGCTGGTCCACCCAAAGCGCGCGGGTTTGATCGGCAGGCCCGTTTCCGGGTGGATTTTGCCGACCGCATGGAAGCGGTCGGCGATGTCTTTTTCCGCCGGTCGGTATCCGCGCCCCTTCTGCGTGATGGCGTGGACAATGACGGCCTGGTGCAGGCTGCGCGCCCGCGTCAACGCGGTTTCCATCGCAACGATGTCATGCCCGTCGATCGGTCCCAGATACTTCAGCCCCAGATCCTCGAACATGACCTGTGGCGCCAACACGTCCTTGATTCCCACTTTCAGTCCGTGCAGCGCTTCGAAGGCAGCACGCCCAGGCTCCCCCATTCCCAGCAGTGTTTTCTTCGTCCATGACAAGGCGCGCTCATATTGCTCCGAGGTGCGCAGCGCATCCAGATGGTGCGCCATACCGCCAATGGTAGGAGCATAGGAGCGGCCATTGTCGTTCACCACGATGACGATGTTGCGGTGAGGTTGCTCAGCGATGTTGTTCAGTGCTTCCCATGCCATACCGCCGGTGAGCGCCCCGTCTCCGATGACTGCCACTGTCCAGGATGTATTCCCGGTGCGTGTCTTTTCGCGCGAAATGCCGTCAGCCCACGACAGCGCTGTCGAGGCGTGGGAATTTTCCACGATGTCGTGCTCTGATTCGGCGCGCGAGGGGTATCCGGACAGTCCCCCCGCCTCGCGCAGATGTGAAAAGTCTTTGCGCCCTGTCAGGAGCTTATGGACGTAGGCCTGGTGACCTGTGTCGAAGATCATTGAGTCGGTAGGTGAGTTGAAGATGCGGTGCAGCGCAATCGTCAGCTCCACCACACCCAGGTTGGGTCCCATATGCCCGCCCGTACGTGACACGGACGCAATGAGGTAACGCCTGATTTCGTCAGCCAAGTCAACGGCCTGCGACGTGGTCAGATGCTGAACGTCGTCAGGCCCGTCGATATGCGACAAAATCGGCAACTCGTCGGCACTGTCTGGAAGAACCATAGTTACGAGTCTAATGGTCCTCTCAAAGTCCGTTGGTTCCAGCTAGGATTGATATACGCGACAGACGCGCATATCCGAGTTGACAGAGGTTGCACATGTCCCCCTCAGTGAAGTCGTACGGCCAGTGGGAATCCCCGATCACGGGCGAGTCATTCACGGCTCGATTCGTGACGCTTTCTCAAGTACGCATCGATGGCGCCGACACGTATTGGGTAGAAGGCCATCCTACAGATAATGGGCGCAACGTTCTATTACGACGTAACGGCATGGGTCAGACGATGGAGCTCCTGCCCATGATTGACGGTGTGCGCCTGCCCGATGTGCGCACCCGTGTCCACGGCTACGGTGGCCGCGCCTACGCCGTCCACGAGAATATCCTCGTTTTCTCCGACGGCTTTGATGACCGTGTCTACCTGTTCGACATGTCCGCACCCACCGTCGGCCTGACGGCACTGACCCCGATGGAAAAGAAGCGCTACGGCGACTTTGAGATTGACGAGGTTCGCTCCCTGGTCTACGCCGTATGTGAGGACCACACGGGACAGGGTGAACCGGTCAACACGATGGTGGCGATCCCTCTGGACGGCTCCGCGGCGCGCGATCCGAAGCCTATTCGCACCGTCTTTTCCGGCACCGACTTCTGCTCGGCACCCACGCTCTCCCCGGATGGGTCGAAGCTGGCGTGGCTGTCATGGAACCACCCGCACATGCCGTGGACTCAGTCCGTCCTGCACGTTGGCGCCCTCACGTTCGAGGGTGACATCGATACCCACGTCACGCTGGTGGACCGAGAAGGTGTCTGCGTCTATGAGCCTCGCTGGACTCTGCGCGGCGACCTGATCCACGTGGATGATTCCTCAGGATGGGCAAACCTGTACCGCACTGAAGGCTTCGAATGGCACGAGGACGAGGATGCCCACGCGTGGACGGATCGCCTGCGTACACGCGTCCTGCATCCCGGTCAGCGCGCTTTCTCACACCCCCACTGGGAACTGGGCCTGCACTCCTACGACAACCTGGATCATGAGCACCTGATCTGCTCCTGGTCGCAGGATCACACGTGGCACGTCGGCAGCGTGCGACTGGACAATGGCCTGCTGGAAGAATGGGAAACCGGATGGTGGCCCATCGGTAACGTCGCTTCCGACGAGGGGCGCGTCGTTTTCCTGGCCGACTCCCCTACGCACGCGCCAGCCATCGTCGAGATCACCGATTCGCACGCGCACGTGCTGCGCCCGTCCTCGGAAGCTGAGATCGCTGAGGAGATGATTTCACCTGCACAGACCGTGCGCTGGACGACCAGCGACGGCAATGAGGCAGACGGCTTCTACTACGCGCCGGTCAATCCCGACTTCACCGCACCTGACGGCCAACTTCCGCCACTGATCGTGTCCGCTCATGGCGGGCCGACCTCGTCAGCTCGCCCCGGCCTGTCCATTGCCCGACAGTTCTGGACGACTCGCGGCTTCGCATTCCTGGACGTGAATTATCGCGGATCCACCGGATCAGGACGCGAATACCGTGAGGCGCTCAACGGCCAGTGGGGCGTCATCGATGTCATGGACTGTGCTGACGGGGCGCGCTACCTGATTGATCAGGGCCTCGTTGATCCCGCACGAGTCGCGATTCGCGGCCATTCCGCCGGCGGTTTCACCGCCCTGTCAGCTCTGGCGACAACCGACGTGTTTACGGCTGGGACATCCTCCTCAGGTGTGTCTGACCTGCATCGCATGGCGCAGGAAACCCACAAATTTGAGTCCCACTACTTCTACACGCTTCTGGGCTCGGACAACTTGGACGATCCCGTGTGGACGGAGCGCTCTCCGATTTGCCACGTCCAGGACATTCACGCACCGCTCCTGCTTTTGCAGGGCACAGAGGACACCATCGTGCTGCCTTCACAGTCACGCAGCATTTACGATGCGCTTCGCGAACTGGATCGACCGGTCGCCCTCGTCGAATTCGATGGCGAAGGGCACTCGCTGCGTACTGCTGCCAGCATTGCGAAGGCCTGGGCGAGTGAGCTGGGTTTCTACGCGACAGTGTGGGGTTTTCACGCTGATGGTGCGGCTGAGATCAGCGTCACCACTCTATGAGCCGCGTGCGTGGAGCGATCAGTGCAATCGTCACTGATCACCGTTCAGCGTTCGCGGTAGTAGCCGGCATTGTCGGCGCAGTGGTGGGACTGGCAGCCGTCATCTTCAACTGGCTGATCGCCGTGTGGATGCGCGCCACCACCGGCGCTGCGGACTATTCGGTAACAGGCGGAGCACCCCACGGGTGGCCGGCGTGGACACACATCCTGATCATTGCCGTCCCCGTCGTGTCAGCACTCATGTATGGGCCGATGATCTGGCGATGGGCCCCCACGGCCAAAGGACACGGCATCCCTGAGGTCATGCTGGCGGTGCGCCGAAGGGGCGGCAAGATTCCTGGCCGCGTCGCGGTGGTCAAGTTGGTCTCCTCCGCCCTGACAATCGGTGGCGGCGGGTCGGCTGGCCGTGAAGGCCCGATCGTTCAGGTCGGTGCGTCCCTGGGGTCCACGATCGCATCGTGGGTGCGTCTTCCCACCACACGCGTCGTGGTGCTCGCGTCCTGCGGTGCTGCCGGCGGTATTGCCGCCACATTCCATGCTCCGCTGGCTGGTGCGATCTTTGCGCTCGAAGTGATTTTGGTGCGCTTTACCGCAGAGACATTCGGCTACGTCGTCATATCGTCTGTCATGGCATCGATCGTTGCCCGCGCACTTCAGGGGTCAGCGCCCCTAGTTGACCTGAACTACAGCGTGGACCTGGCTTCCTTGACTGACATAGGGTGGGCCGCCCTCGTCGGCCTGATTGCCGGCCTGTGCGGGCTGGCCTTTTCCAAATTGTTGTATGCGATGGAAGACTGGCTCGACTGGGGGTGGGAACGTCTCACGGCAGTTATCGCGTTTCCGCAGTGGTCTCGCGCAGCTCTCATGTCAGTCGTGCTGGGCATTGGCCTGTTTTTCTTCCCCGCCATGTACGGTTCGGGCTACCCGATCCAGCTCGAGGCTCTTCATGGCGCACTGCCCATCGCCACGCTGCTTGCGCTGGCTGTGGGTCGCATGATTTTCACGTCCTTCACGATCGGAATGGGCGGTTCGGGCGGCGTGTTCGCTCCGACGCTGTTCATTGGTGCAATGGTCGGCAGCGCGATCGGACATCTGATTGATCCGCTCACTGATTCGTCCATAGCGGTGTTCGGAGTAATCGGCATGGGTGCTGCCTTTGCTGGGGCTGCGCGTGCACCCATGACAGCGGTTCTGATCATCGTGGAGATGACGGACCAGTACTCGCTGATTCTTCCCATGATGCTGGCTGTCGTGATCGCAACAGGATGCTCACGGTTCCTGACACGCTCCACGATCTACACGGAAAAGCTGCGCAGGCGTGGCGATATCCTCGATGATCCCGTGTCCCACACTTTGCTGGGTGCCAACCCGGCCGGGGCGCTCATGCAGCCAGCTCCTGCCACTCTTAACCCATCAGACACCATCATGCGCGCGGTGTCCCGAATGCGCGAAGCGCACGCCCAGGCACTCCCCGTGGTCGATGCGGACGGCGTGGTGTCCGGTGTTGTCAGCGCCCTGGACATTGCCTCCTGGCGTGAAGAAGGGGTCGAGCATGACACCGCGTTGGAAGCTCTGCCGTTGCGACATGTGCACGTGGTTGACACGGATCTGCCGTCCACGGTCATGCGCGTGCTGACATCCAGTGGCGTCGAGGGGATTCCCGTCTTGCATGACGACGGGCAGGGTGCGCCCGCCCACATGGTCGGCTGGATCAGCGGGCGCGACCTGGTTGACCGTATGTATCGCGATCAACGGCGAGCGCTCGACGCACGTATCGAATCCTCTTTCGGTTCGCGGTGGCGTGAGCGTCATCCTCGTCGTCGTAGCTAGCGGGTAGACTGCTCCTATGCCAGCGTGGGCCATTGTGATACCGATCGCGTTCCTCATCGCGTGTATCTGTGCTGCGTTGTGGCGTCATCATGTGGCACGTCTGCGTGCAACCACGCTTCCACTCACCCTGTACGCGCCGCTAGAACTGATCGCGTGCTACGGCGCGATGGTGCTGATTGGTGCGTGGGCTCTGTGGCGGGAACTCACCACTCAGTCACGCGTCGCGATCATCGCTGTGGCGCTGGGGTTGAGCGTGCTGGGGCTGGCTCTGCTCATCGTTGAAGTTCCGCGCAGGCTCTATCTGACGCCCGATTACCTCGCTGTGCGATCCGTGCGCGGCACGCGCACAGTTGAGCTGCTTGACATCGTGACGATTTCAATCCGCCCGGCACAGACTTCAACCTGTGTCACTGTGACGGATGTGCATGGTCGGCGCATCACGTGGCATGCAACCGGCATGATGGATGAAACATTCGTCGCATACATGCGCGAACTGGAGCGCCGTATCCGCAATGGCCGCATTCCCCTGCTGCACCCCACCCGACATCGGCCGGTCAATCCGTTGACGGCGCACGCATTGCAAGTCGTTGCCCGTGAAGCCGCTCACGACCCGAAGGTGCGTGAGCTTCTCACTCAGGCTTCAGTGTGCGTGGGCACCGACCCGGACCAGGCGCATATTCTCCTGCGCGATGCGGCCCGTGAGTGTGCGCGCTCGTGGCCGCTCGATTCGGAGCTTGGCGCCACGATCGTCGCACTGTCTCACCGGTATCCGCCCGGACAGTAGAAGCCTCTACTGCTGGGCAAGCTGACGCAACACATACTGCAGAATGCCGCCATTACGGTAGTAGGCAGCCTCTCCAGGCGTGTCAATCCGCACGACCGCATCGAACTCGATGGGGTCCGCACCCTCGCGGGTGGCACTGACATGCACTGTCTTCGGGATCGACCCATCATTGAGCGCGTCAATGCCGGTGATATCGACTACTTCCGTGCCGTCCAGACCCAGGGAATTACGATCTTCGCCCTCAGGGAACTGCAACGGCAGCACGCCCATGCCGATCAGGTTCGAACGGTGGATGCGTTCGAATGATTCGGTGATCACCGCGCGTACGCCCAGCAGCACTGTTCCCTTGGCTGCCCAGTCACGTGAGGAGCCTGATCCGTATTCCTTTCCGCCCAGAACCACCAGTGGCACACCTGCTTCGCTGTAGCTCATCGCCGCATCAAATACCGGCACGGTCGGCGCATCGTCCTTCGTGAAGTCGCGGGTGAATCCGCCCTCCACGCCGGGCACCATTTCGTTTCGGATACGAATATTTGCGAATGTGCCTCGGATCATGACTTCGTGATTACCGCGACGCGACCCGTAGGAGTTGAACTGCGAGCGTTCCACTCCTCGCTCAATCAGGTACTTGCCTGCCGGCGTATCCGGCTTGAAGGAGCCTGCCGGCGAAATGTGATCCGTTGTCACCGAATCGCCTAGCTTGAGCAGCACTCGCGCACCGTGAATATCCTCAACCGGAGCGGTCTCCATAGTCATTCCGTCAAAGTACGGTGGTTTGCGCACGTAGGTGGAATCTTCGTCCCATTCAAACGTGTCACCCTCGGGAGTATCGAGACCCTGCCAGCGGTGGTCACCAGCAAACACGTCCGCATAGTCCTGCTCGAACAGGGAGCGGTCGATACACGAGTTGATTGTGTCATCCACCTCTGCCGCATCAGGCCAGATGTCACGCAGGAACACGTCCTTGCCGTCCTGGTCCTGCCCCAGCGCTTCAGTCTCAAAATCGAAATCCATCGTACCGGCCAGCGCGTAGGCGATGACCAGCGGCGGGGATGCCAGGTAGTTCATCTTAACGTCGGGATTGATGCGACCTTCGAAGTTGCGGTTACCCGACAGCACGGACACAACAGCCAGGTCATTGTCATTGACGGCCTTGCTGATTTCGTCCGGCAGCGGGCCGGAGTTGCCGATACACGTGGTGCACCCATAGCCCACCAGGTTGAACCCGAGTGCGTTGAGGTCCTCCCACAGTCCGGCCTTTTCGAAGTACCCTGTGACGACCTGTGAACCAGGGGCCAGTGAGGTTTTCACCCACGGCTTGGACTGCAGTCCACGCTTGACTGCGTTGCGTGCCAGCAGACCGGCCGCGATCATGACCGCCGGGTTGGACGTGTTGGTACATGAAGTGATTGAGGCGATCGCCACGTCACCGTGATCCAGTTTCGTTTCCGTCCCGTCCGCCAACGTGACATCCACGATGTGGTGCGGTCGGTCGTCGATTGCCGAAGCGATACGCGGTTCGTCATCGTCCTCATGGTCGAGGGCGTTCGGATCGACCGGATCTGACGCAGGGAAGGTGGAAGCCAGTGCCTCATCGAGTTCTGAAGCGGAGTGCTGTTCGTGTTCGCTGACATAGTTCGGCAGCGTGGCGCGGAATGATTCCTTGGCGGCGCTCAGTTCGATGCGGTCCTGCGGACGCTTCGGGCCGGCAATGGAAGGCACCACTGTGGACAGGTCGAGTTCCAAATACTCGGAGTATTCTGCCTCGCGCGAGGGATCGTGCCACAGCCCCTGTTCCTTGGCGTACGCTTCGACCAGTTTGAGCGTTTCTTCGCTGCGTCCAGTCAGCCGCAAGTAGTCAACGGTGACGTCATCGATCGGGAAGATCGCGGCGGTTGAGCCGAATTCGGGCGACATGTTGCCGATGGTGGCTCGGTTTGCCAACGGCACAGCGGAGACACCCTGGCCGTAGAATTCAACGAACTTGCCGACCACGCCGTGTTCACGCAGCATCTGCGTGATGGTGAGGACGACGTCCGTCGCGGTCGCGCCGGAGGGGATCTCGCCGGAGAGTTTGAAACCGACGACGCGCGGGATCAGCATGGAAACTGGCTGGCCGAGCATGGCTGCCTCGGCTTCAATACCACCGACACCCCAGCCGAGCACGCCCAGACCGTTGACCATCGTGGTGTGGGAATCGGTGCCGACGCAGGTATCCGGGTAGGCGAGCGTGTCTTCGCCGTCCTGGCGTGTGAACACGGTGCGCGCGAGGTATTCGATGTTGACCTGGTGGACGATACCGGTGCCCGGTGGGACGACGCGGAAGTTTTCAAAGGCTCCCTGTCCCCAGCGCAGGAACTGGTAGCGCTCACGGTTACGTTCGTATTCCTTGTCCTGGTTGGCTTCGAACGCCTCCGGCGTGCCGTACACGTCGATCTGCACGGAGTGGTCAATAACCATTTCCGCTGGCGCCAGCGGATTGATTTTCGAGGGGTCGCCGCCCAGGTCCTCCACTGCTTCACGCATGGTGGCCAGGTCGACGACGCAGGGAACGCCGGTGAAGTCCTGCATGACAACGCGCGCAGGGGTGAATTGGATTTCGGTGCTGGGTTGTGCTTTCGGGTCCCAGCTAGCCAGCGCGTTGATCTGGTCGGCGGTGATGTTGACACCGTCTTCGTTGCGCAGAAGGTTTTCAGCCAGGATCTTCAGTGAGTATGGAAGCCGGTCAAATCCGTCCACCGCATCGAGGCGGTAGATGGTGTACGTCGAATCATCCACTGTGAGCGTGGAGCGTGCATCGAAACTGCCTTGCAAAGCCATGTGATCCCCCTAATGTCTCGATATCAAGATATCAGAGGGCGGGGACGCTGCAAGGAGAACACGAAAATCACGCGCAGAGCACGCAGGAAATCGCAGTGTCGCGCGAAAAACCCGTCTGCGGCCACCGGGCCGAGAAACTCAGTCCTTCTCCAGCGCGGCGATAAATTCGACATGGTGAGTGTGCGGAAATAAGTCCCACGCTTCGAGGGAGGTCAGGCGGTATCCGCCCTCCGTCAAAGTCCGCAGGTCACGGGCACCTGCCGCCGGATCGCATGAAACGAGCACAATTCGCTCCGAACCAAGCGCGGCTACCGTCTGGCATACCTCGTCGCCCGCACCCGAGCGTGGCGGATCCATCACCACGACATCGGCATGTGACTGCAGCTCGTTGGACAGATCGAGGATCCCCTGATGATCAACATCCCCGATGAACGTTTCAACATGTGCCGCTCCCCCGAGGTTCAGCGCGGCATCTTCCACGGCACCGTCGTCACCCTCGAGCGACACGACGCGTCCGAACGCGCCCGCAAGCGAGCGTGTGAATAATCCGGCCCCCGAATACAGTTCCATTGCCGCACTGCCCTGGCCAGCCAGACGGCGTACAGCATCGGACAGGACCTGCGCACCGCGTACATGCGTCTGCCAGAAGCCCGAGGGACGGACGTTGAACGGTTCGGGATCGGGCTCCACGACCCACCGCAACTTTTCGCGGTCCAGTGGCTTGCCCTGCCCGTCGTACGTTCCCGACGGCGTCACCACGGCGATGTCACCGCCCGTTGAGGCGACCGCTCGCACACGATCACGCGGCCCCCACGCGGTCAGCCACCGTGAATCGTTCCCGTCAAACAGGCCGATCTCGCATAGTGCGTCTACGGCCAGCGGCATTGACTCTAATGCAACGACCTGGTTCGACCGGTAGCGCGACATGCCCAGCCTACCGTCCTTGTCAGCCACCAGCTCGATGCGTGTTCGCCTGTGCAGCAGTAAGTCGTCCGGATCCTCATCGCCCGGGCACGCCTGCACGTGGACGCCTCCGATCGAGTCGACGGCTTGTGCCAGGCCCTCTCCCCCGACGCGCCGGATCTGTCCACGCAGCACGTCTTCCTTCCAGGTGCGCTGGGCTGCGGGACGCACATGGCACAGTTCGGCTCCACCGATCTTTTCGCGAGCAGCCTGCGGCCATGCCGGCTCGACACGGTCAGGGCTTGCCTCGAGCACCTCGATTACATTGGCCCATGCAAGGCGCTTGCGGGTGGCACTCACACGTGCCACGACTTTCTCACCGGGCAGCCCATGTCGCACGAAAACGACGCGACCGTCGTCGTCTCGGGCGACGCATGCTCCACCGTGTGCAGGTTCTCCCAGCGTGAGCGTCAATTCTTCGCGATTACGAGGCGGAGTCATGAGGACCTTTCTGACGTGAACGGAACGGGTCGTTAATCAGCTGGCGTTTGATGGGCTGCTCACCCTCCACCTGGCTGTCTTCCCCAAGTTTCCATGGTACAAGAGTGAGGACTACGCCCGGAATCCGCAGCAGTGCCTGACGCAACCTCAGTGCCGTCTGATTGTGCAGCACATTTTCCCACCAGTGCGACACGAGGAACTGCGGCACGTACACAACCACCATTTCGCGAGGTGACCGGCGTCGCTGGGAACGCACGTGCTGGACGATGACCTGCGTGATATCCCGGTAAGGTGCTGACAGAATCGTCAGCGGGATCGGCAGGCCGGAGGCCCGCCACTGCCGGATGATCCGTTCTTCTTCAGCTTGGTCGGCAACCACACTCACCAGTTGCAGTGACGAGGGCGCCGTCGCGCGGGCAGTGGCAATTGCCCGCATCGTCACTCTGCTCATTGACGACACCAGCACTAATGCGTGCACGCGCGACGGAAGTGCGCGCCGAGTCGAGTAGTCCTCCACGCGCAGCTGCGTCGCAACGGTGTCGTAGTGATGGCGAATGGCACGTTGAGTCAGGAACACCAGCCCCATTAGCAGCAATGTGATCCACGCACCGCGGGTAAATTTCGTCACGAGTACGACGATCAGCACCGTTCCCGTCAGCACGAATCCGATCATGTTGACTAGCCGCGAGCGCAGCAGGGAGGCCCGCGAGTCGGCGCGCTGAGGATTGCGCAGTTTCGCATTCCAGTGGCGGATCATGCCCACCTGGCTGAGCGTGAAAGAGATGAACACGCCGACGATGTAGAGCTGGATCAGGTGGGTAACCTGCGCATCAAACGCGATGATCAGGACGATTGCTGCGGCCGACAAGGCAACGATGCCGTTTGAGAATGTCAGCCGGTCTCCACGGCGGTACAGCTGACGCGGCAGGAACGAGTCGCGTGACAGTACCGAGGCCAAGGTTGGAAAACCGTTAAACGCCGTGTTGGCTGCCAGCACCAAAATCAATCCGGTCACAATCGTGATCAGGTAAAACAGGATCGATCCGTGTCCGAATACTGCTGAAGACAACTGGCCGATCACCGGGTCGAGCCTGACATCGCCTGCTGGCGCCCCGTTCAGACTCAGTTGTGTGGCCGGATCCTCCACGATTCTCACGCCGGTCGCCCTCGCCAATACGAGAATTGAAATCAGCATGGTGGCAGCGATCCCGCCGAGCATCGCGAGAGTTGTCGCCGCGTTACGGGACTTGGGGCGCTGGAATGAGGGCACGCCGTTGGAGATCGCTTCGACTCCGGTCAGCGCTGCGCAGCCCGAGGAAAATGCGCGCATCACCAGCAGCGCTCCGCCCAGTCCGACCAGGCCCGATACGTGAGAGGCCTGCGGGACAAGGTCATACATTGCCGAGGGTGCCTGACCGAGGTGGCCTGTGACCAGTTTGACCATGCCGACCGCGATGAGAATACCAATTGAAGCCATGTAAATGTATGTCGGAATAGCGAAAGCTGAACCTGCCTCGCGCATACCGCGCAGATTCAACAGGCACAGCACGATGACAACGGCCACTGCGATCGGCACTTCCTGGCCTGCCAGCTGTGGGATTGCGGCGGTCACGTAGCGCGCCCCTGAGGAGATCGACACCGCCACCGTCAGCACGTAGTCCACCAGCAACGCAGATGCGACGACCAGTCCCCACGACGGTCCGAGGTTCTTGGTCACGACTTCATAGTCTCCGCCGCCTGACGGGTAGGCGTGTACGGTCTGGCGGTAGGACAGCACGACGACCAGCAGCACTACCGCCACTGCCAGCCCCACCCACACGGATTGGGTTACTGCAACTCCTCCGGCGATTGCCAGGGTAAGCAGAACTTCATCTGGCGCGTAAGCGACGGATGAAAGCGCATCAGATGCGAAGATCGGCAATGCGATCCGTTTGGGCAATAACTGGTGCCCCATGGCGTCTGAACGCATGGGTCGCCCAATCAGTACGCGCTTGGCGCGAGAAAAAGCCTCCAACACGATGGTCTAGCCTACTACCCTTTCGACAGGAAAACCGAGTACCTTTGAACCTGTGCATTTCGTAATTATGGGATGTGGCCGGGTCGGCGCGTCGATCGCCTCGACACTTGATGAACAGGGCCATTCAGTTGCCGTCATTGATATGAACGCTCAGGCTTTCAGACGCCTGTCATCCGACTTTTCCGGTCGGCGTGTGACAGGCGTCGGCATGGATCGCGATGCTCTGCGTCAGGCGGGCATCAAGGATGCGTACGCTTTCGCCGCGGTCTCCAATGGCGACAATTCAAACATCATTGCGGCCCGAGTAGCTCGCACGACTTTCCATGTTGAGCGCGTGGTCGCACGCATCTACGACCCCTCGCGAGCCGCGGTGTATGAGCGCTTAGGCATCCCCACGGTAGCAGCGGTTCGCCGCACGTCCGAGGCTGTTCTGCGCTGGATGATGCCGCCAAATGCGCACGTGACCTGGACGCACTCGACCGGCTTGGTGTCGCTCGTGAACGTTATCCCAGACCCGTCGTGGACCTCCGTTCCGCTGCCAGTCGTTGAGGAACTGACCGGCGAGCGACTCGCCTTTGTGTCTCGGTTGGGCGTGATCCAGCCTGCGCGCAACGACCTCGTCGTTCAGGAACATGATGAGCTGATTTTCGCCGTGTCAGGCACAGATTCGCTTGCGCTGCGCAATGTGCTCACCTCTGCACCGAGATTGGAGAACTAGATGAAAATCGTGATTGCCGGTGCTGGCTCAGTGGGACGCTTCGTCGCCCTCGAACTTCTGGATCATGGCCACGAGGTCACCCTGATCGACAACAATCCTGACCAGATGCGTGTGGCAACTGTGGCTGATGCGGACTGGGTGCTGGCCGATGCGTGCTCACCGGACGTCCTCGCCGACGCGGGAGTGCGAGAAACCGATGTCCTGGTTGCCGCAACGGGCGACGACAAGGCGAACCTGGTGATCTCCCTGCTCGCGAAGACCGAGTTCGGCGTGCCGCGCGTGGTGGCCCGTATTAATCACCCGCGCAATGAATGGCTCTTCAACGAGGCGTGGGGTGTTGACGTGCCGGTGTCCACGCCGCGCATCATGACCGCCCTGGTTGAGGAAGCTGTTTCCGAGGGCGCTCCCATCCCGCTGTTTACGTTCAACAAGGCCAATGTTGCAATGTATGCGATTGTCCTTCCGGAGGATTCGCCCCTGGTGGGCGAGCGAATCGGTCAGGTTGACTTCCCTGCAGGAACAGTCCTGGCGGCGTTACTGCGCGACCAGATTCCTGTGAATCCACAACCTGACGACGTGTTCGAATCAGGCGATGAACTGTTGATGCTGGTGCCCGAAAAGCGCGGGAAACACTTGGAGCATTTGGGGACGCTGGTCAATGGCGTTGTGCCGGAGACCGGACAGGCTGATGCTCCAAACACCACAGCTTAATGTGAGGTACATCACTTTCATGGGCTGCTTGTGAGCCTGTGGATGGAACGCAGATGCCCGTGCCCACTGCCACAATAGAACACATGTTCGACATTGCGGTAAGTGCAGGAGATTGTGACACTCCTGAGGCCACGGCTCGTGAGCTGGTCAACGCTGCCCGCGACGCGGATCGTGCGGTGCGTGTGGCGCAGGCTCGGCGTGCCCAGATGGTTGTCCGCGCTGTTCTTGCCGTGAGTGAAGCTGTTGAAGGCGAACAGGACCTGGTGCAGCGAGCCGGTGAGGGCGTGCCTCGAATTGCCGAATTCGCACACCTTGAGCTATCTGCTGCGTTAGGGCTCTCCCCTGCCAAAATGCTCGATGAAATGGGAGCCTTACTTGACCTGAGTTTTAGACTGCCGTGCCTGTGGCAGCAAGTTGTCGCTGCAGAAGTTCCCGTGTGGAAAGCGATGACGGTCGCTGAGCGCACGACGCTGCTCAGTCAGGCTGACTGCCGTCAGATTGACTGCTTCCTCGGGGCTATTGCTGCCTGGTCTCAGGCGCGCATCTGTCGACATGTTGACAACCTCATCGCCCGTATTAATCCCGATGAATTCGACGCGCAATGCGCGCGAGCGCAGTCCACGCGCCGCGTTCAGATCACGCATGAAGAATCCAGTTCCATCGCCTCTGTCGATGCCACACTCAGTGCGACTGACGCGATTGCACTGGACAATACGATCACGCGTTTAGCTGGATTGCTCGCAGATGCTGACGAACTCAGCATCGATGAACGACGCTCGCAGGCGTTGGGTATCCTCGCAACGCCGCACTACGCGGCCAGGCTTCTGGACGAAGGATCCGTTTCGCGCTCACTCCAGCCTGCTGCCACTGTGATCGTCCACGTTGATGACTCCCCCGTCGCGCAGATTGACGGGCACGGCAGCGTCGGGCTGAAACAGCTGCGGCAGATGTTTGCTCACACTCGCGTCACGATCCGGCCCGTTCTTGATCCGCGGGCTCTCACGCCGATTGATCGCCATGATCCGTCTGGCGATATGCGACTGGCGCTCCAGACGCGCGAACCCTATGAAGTCTTCCCGTATTCGAATGTTCGCTCGCGAAGCTGCGATATCGACCATACCCAGGCGTTCGATCCAGATGGGCTATCCGGGCAGACGCGCCTTGACAACCTCGGTCCACTCTCGCGAAGCGTTCACCGCGCAAAAACACACGCCCACTGGAGGCTTGAGCAGGTCGCTACGGGGGTTTATAAGTGGCACTCACCTCTGGGGATCATCTACACCGTTGTCAACGGTCGAACGTTCTTCCACCGACGCGAGTGAGACGAAGGGCCTCAGCGTCATCCACGTAATCCAACATGCCACGGCGAACAGCGGCAATCCAAGTACGAGTTTCGCGACCCCCAGTGCAGCAATCTGGCCTACCCACCACAGTGGCACCTGCACTGCGAAACGAATGAAGAACAGTGCGAACCACACCCACGTGAGCGTGGTGCATACACGGCGCGGCACTGCGCCTTTTTCCCAGAACATGTTCAACACAAGTTCGACCGCAGGAAGCCGGAGCACGATCGACACGAGCAACGCCACACTCAGAACCGCTGCCGTGACGATACCCACGATGAAGAAATCCTGCCCTCGACCGGAGAACACCACCCACACGCACGACAGTGCAACGCCGATGGCACCCGACAGTGCCTGGGTGATCTGCTGGCCGGACACCAGGCGTGCAACGACGAAGAGGCCCGCGAGAATACCGGAGGCGATCAGCGGCCACGTCAGTTCGTGGGTCGCAATATACGTCGTGACAAAAACGATGATCGGAGCGACCGATTCAACGATACCCCGCCAGCCGCCCAACGCCGACCAGACAGAGAATTCCTCGTCCTGAAGCGAATCAACAACTCTCACGAATGTTCTCCAGCCAGCAGGCGGTACAGCGGGTCAGAAATCACGTAGATTCCGTGATCAACACCTACAGTTCCTTCGATTTCCACGTGGTGCCCCACGCGCAGGCCAGGGATCTCACACCGACCCAGCCACCTGATCACGATTGAACCGGTCCCGTCGAACAACGTCGCATCGAGCTGATCAGGACCCTCCTGCGGATACAGCGTCACCGATCTCAGAACACCCGAAATAACCACCTTTTCACGCGGACGCACGTCCTTGATCGGCACAGTGCCTCGCGAACGCTGAGAGCGCTGCTCATCATCGGCCTCAGTCGCTTCAGGGGTCGAAAAATGCCACGCGTCGCTCAATCTATGCCACCACGAGCGCTTCGGGAAAACCTCGCTCGGGTTACTCATTGCGGCACAATCGGCGCTTGAACGGCATTGTCAGGAACATGCATCGGCAGCAGGTCAAGGCGCGCGCGGGGACGGTCATCACGCTCAACCACGAGGCGATCAATCACCTTCTCAATTCCTTCGCCCGCTTCGCTTGACTGAGCTGCAGGCCCCAACACATCAATGCGCGCAAACCAGCGCGGACCCTCACGGCCAATGATGCGCATCCGTGACGTCGCTTTTGAACCATCCGGCAAGGTCACCGGCATGTCAGCCAGCAGCTCGGCGCCATAGCGCGTCTCAGCGTCCTCCACGCTGGCGCCGTTGGATGTCAGCGATTCACGAATCTCTTCGCGCACCTCGTCCCACACTCCACCGGAACGCGGAGCGGCGGCGATTGAAATCTGCAGGCCCGAATTGCCCAGCACGATCAACACGCGCAACACGGTGCGCTTGTCGTCAGCCAGCTGCGTGCGCAGCTGCATGCCCTTGATCGCCGGAATCTTCAGCGCGCCCAGGTCGACATACCCTTGGGAGACGTCCACGTCCTCGGCAGTGCGCGGACCTGGCTCATCCCAGATCTCCGCGTCATCACCGGCCTGCCGCTTGTCCTGTGACTCGTCGTGTGCGTGCTGTTCGACCTGCTCTTCATCATCGCGACGTCGACGTTTCAACCAGCCCATAGCTACCCAGCACACTCCGTACACACAGGCTGACCGTTGTCATCAACATAAGCCAGCTGCGATGCGTGATGGACCAGGAAGCAGCTCGTACACGTGAACTCATCATCCTGGCGAGGAACCACATGCACAGTCAGTTCTTCTTTCGACAGGTCGGCGCCCGGCAGCTCAAAATTCTCCGCCGCCTCGTTTTCGTCCTCGTCTACCTCATTCGAACCGGCGTCCTTGCGGCGAGCCTTCAATTCTTCGATGGAATCTTCCGCCACATCGTCGTCGTTTTTACGTGGGGCATCGTAGTCAGTTGCCACGGTTCCTCCTCCTCGCACAGTCTGCGGGTCAAATCTTGCTCAGCGCAGGGATAGTAACACTCATTGCGCTTCTGCGCATTATGGCGTCCATACTGACACTGTTTTATTCCGATCGTTTACTAGACACGCGCGCCAAGCGCCACCGATCTTCACTCTTCTTTGAGACGATTTCAATCAGATGTATTCGGGAGGTTTTCATGATCGATCTTGAGCTGCTCGGTGTCGGCAGTGACAATGAATCGCTGATTTTCACCGACGCAGACGGTGAACGTTACCGCGTGGCAGTCACTGACGAATTGCGCGCGTCAGTTCGCCGTGGACGTCCCCGAGTTGAACCCATCCAATCCAGGGCTCTGCGTCCGCGTGACATCCAGGCACTCCTGCGCTCAGGCATGTCAGCATCAGAAATCGCCACTGAATACGATACGGATATCGCGCTGATTGAGCGTTTCGAAGCACCGATCGACGCAGAAAAAGCGTGGGCCATTCAGCGTGCACGCGAATCGCATGTGGGTGGCGAAAAGGATTCACCTCTGATGGGTGACCTCGTTGTCGACCGCTTGGCGGCTCGCGGAGTGGATCCCGAATCAATCATCTGGTCAGCCAGGCGTGAGCAGGACGGCCCGTGGGAAGTCTTCGTGACGTTCATTCAGGGCGCAGCCGAACACGCCGCACATTGGCGCATGGATCATTCCGAATCCAGCGCGGAAGCAATCGATCAGGAAGCCCGGTGGCTCACCGAGAACGCCACTCCATCTTCCCCTGTCTCTGCTGTCTTCACTCCCCTGCATCCCGAAGATGACAGCGAGCCGGCTCCCACGCCGGTCAATGACAAGCTGCTCGACCAGCTCAACGCTCAGCGCGGCAAGCGTCAGGAAATTGTGATCGACGGTGAAGGTGACGACACTGAGGATCCAGATGAGCGCGTCCAGCGCGATTCACTGTCAGCGCGCATTTACTCCCTGGCTCGCTCACGCACGCACACGACAGAACCCGAACCGATGGAGACCGGAGTGATCGACCCCCACGATGATGACATCGTGACCGAAACACCCGAAGAAGAGGCACCCTCGACGGCGCCGGGGACCTCCCGGGATCTGTGGAGTTCCGTGATGGCAACGCCCACCGCCGAACAGCCCGACGAGCCGGAAACCTCGGCGCTTCCCGGCATGGAAGACCTTGAGCCAAAGGCTGAAGCACCAAAGAAAAACACGCGTCGCCGCTCGGTACCCAGTTGGGATGAGATCGTTTTCGGCTCGAAATCCTAAGCGAGCCGCACGACCGGCACCATCATTTCAGCCTCGGTCATTGACCCATGCACCCCGATCAGCGCCATTGCGCCCTCACTTTGCACACGAGAATCCACGATGCCGTACCCGCCGCGCGACATCACCATCGCATCACCGACAACCTGCACGCCTGGCCCCTCACCTATCACGCCTGGTAACGCGTCCGCCGGCACGATCCAGGCACGCTCACCCAGATACTCCTCCCACCGGGCGAGGACTTCCGCGGCTCGACCCGGCTGCGCGTGCAGGTGAACCGAGCGTGTTTCACCCGCGATCAGCTCGACCCCCTCGCGCAATTCAGGCGTGTGCGCCACGTCGATCAGATCATCGGGGTGCACATCCACCATTCCGTGATCAGCGGTGAGCATCACGGCGATTCGATCGGCCGAACGCATATGAGAAATGCGCGTCAGCAGATGCCCGATACCCGCATCGAACTCTTCAAGCGCGCGGCGCCACTGCTCGGAATTGACGCCATGCCTGTGGCCCTCGTGGTCGATATCTGACCAGTAGAAATAGACGATGTGGGTGCCTGCCTGCAGTTCGCACATTGCAGCGTCAATGCGCTCCTGCATCGATACCGCGCCCACATGACGCGCCCCGCGCAACGCGGCCAGAGTCAAACCTGAGCCGGCAAAGCTCGGAGGTGAAATCACAGCTGAGGACACTGAGCGATCTGCCAGGCGCTCGAAATGGGTGGGTACTTCCTGCCAGACTGTCGGATCCGGTCCGTTCTCGAAGGCCAGCAGATTCATTGCCCTGCCCCGATACGCCACCGAGTATCCCACCATACGCGTGGCGCCAGGGAGCGCTCCCGTCGCGAATGAGGTGATCGCTGCGGCTGTTGTCGAGGGAACAGTGGTGAAAGCCTGCTCGATCTCATCGCGGTATCCGCGCAGCACGCTCGCATGGCCGAAGTGATCCGCCAGCGGCACCGCCCCCAGACCATCAGCCAGGATCACCACCATCTGCTCATACGACCGTCCCACACCGTCGATCCACCGGCCCAAGACGTCAGTGATGCGCAGATCGCTCGGACCAGGCAGGTGCGGGTCGCCCTCGTTAATGCGCATGATTCCCCTTGATGACCTGGAGCGTCGCGTCGACGAATCGTTCAGCATTGGCGAGGGCGGCCTCGCCATCAGCGGCGGCCGAAAAACGCATCGAGAAATCCTCCGGGAAGGTGTGGACGGTGAAGCCGTGGTCAGCGGTGCACTGCGGGTCATCGCACTGGTTGAGCTCCACTTCACCGCGACGCTGACTGCCGCAGTTGATCGCCATGGTCAGCTCGCTCAGCTGACTGCCGCCATCATGGATCGCGTCGGTTACAACCTCAGTGAGTGAAGCTCCGTGGATGCGAGTGGTCGGAGTGATGATCGTGTTCGTCATGGCGCCACCCCGGTCCAGTTCGTCAACGTGGATCTGGATCAACGTGGTCGGTGTCAGAACGGCAACCGTGAGGTGGCGGAACATGCTGGAACGGTCAAACGCCGCCTCCAGCTGAGACACCATAGCCAGCGGTTCTTCGTCGCCGAGAATGCGATCCAAGGCGCGTATCACGAGGGACGGATAGAAGCCGTGCTGCCGGATTGAAGCGTGTGTGTCCATTCTCCAATTGTGCCTTGTTGCGGCGTGGGAAGCGTCTTTCCACAGGTGGTTCGCGGCACAATGCGAACATGCGACGCACGACCACGCCTCGTTTGGAGGACTTTGAAGAATCCATCTCTGAGATTGATGTCTCCGAAGAAATGCGGGGGTCGTTCCTCGAATACGCGTACTCGGTGATCTATGCGCGCGCACTGCCTGATGCCCGTGACGGACTCAAGCCCGTCCAGCGACGCATTCTGTACCAGATGGAACAGATGGGACTGCGGCCCGACAAGGGCCATGTCAAGTCTCAGCGCGTTGTGGGTGAAGTGATGGGTAAGCTCCACCCGCACGGAGATTCCGCTATCTACGACGCGCTGGTGCGTCTGGCGCAGTCGTTCAACCTGCGGGTTCCCCTCGTCGATGGTCACGGTAACTTCGGTTCACTCGATGACGGGCCGGCAGCCCCTCGATACACCGAAGCACGCCTGGCTCCTGCCGCGCTGGATCTGACGGCAGGCCTGGACGAGGACACCGTTGACTTCGTTCCCAACTATGACAACCAGTTCATGCAGCCGGACGTATTGCCCGCCGGTTTCCCACAGCTGCTTGTCAATGGCTCGTCCGGCATTGCCGTCGGCATGGCGACCAACATTGCACCGCACAATCTGGGTGAAGCTGTCGCCGCGTGTATCTACCTGCTGGACAATCCGGATGCCACCGTCGATGACCTGATGCGCTACGTGCCCGGACCGGACTTGCCTGAAGGCGGCGTCATCGTAGGGTTGGACGGAATCCGCGAAGCCTACGAGACCGGTCGCGGATCTTTTAAGACCCGCGCGAAAGTGTCGATTGAACGTGTCACTGCCCGCAAGCGCGGACTGGTGATCACGGAGCTGCCCTACATGGTCGGCCCTGAACGCGTCATGGAGAAAATCAAGGACAGCGTTTCCTCTGGCAAACTCAAGGGAATTTCCGCGGTTCAAAACCTCACGGATCGTCACCACGGCTTGCGTCTGGTCGTTGAAATCAAAAATGGTTTCAACCCCGAGGCCGTCCTCATGCAACTGTACAAGCGCACGCCCCTGGAGGAATCGTTCGCTGTCAACGCCGTCGCGCTGGTACACGGGCAGCCTCAGACAATGTCGCTCAAGGCAATGCTGCAGGTCTTTATCGACCATCGCATCGAGGTCACCACGCGTCGCAGCCGCTTCCGCGTGGACAAATGGCAAGAGCGCCTGCACCTGGTTGAAGGCCTGCTGATCGCGATCGCCGATATTGATGACGTTATCGCCATTATCCGTTCATCCGACGACGTCGACTCAGCGCGCCAGCGCCTCATGATGGCCTTTGATCTGAGTGAAGCGCAGGCCAATTACATTCTGGAATTGCGCCTGCGACGCCTGACGAAATTCTCGCGCATCGAACTGGAAGCTGAGCGTGATGACTTGCGCGCGAAAATCGCTGAACTCGAAGAAGTCCTCGGCTCCGATGAGCTGCTGCGCGACATGGTCAAATCAGATCTGCAGGAAGTGTCCGCCCGCCTGAGCACTCCTCGGCGCACATTACTGCTCGCATCGGCCGGCGAGGGCGACACCGTTTTGGCCGCATCTGCTCCGCAGAGTGGATCATCATCTGCCCCTGCTCTTGAGATACCGGACGAGCCGTGCGTGGTGGTGCTGACGGCAACTGGCGGACTGGCCCGGGTGGAGGGCGGTGACGTGCTCGAACGCGGCGCGCGTGCCAGTTTCGATGGCTGGAAGATGCAGATCCCGACGACTACCCGCTCGCAGGTGGCCGTGGTGATGAGCGATGGTGTTGCGCACCGCATCGATGTCGTGGACTTGCCCGGACTGCCGCGCTTTGACACCGGCTTGTCCTTCGCTGCGGCAACACCTGCCGGACTGCTTGTGCACTCTGAGGAAACGCCCGTTGGGTTGATCGATCCGACCGGCGACGCAATCATGGCGATGGGCACGGCGCACGGCGTGGTCAAGCGTCTGCGCCCTGACGTGCTGCAACGCGATTCGTGGGAGGTTATTTCGCTGGACGAGGGCGACCACCTGGTTGGCTTCGATGTGTGCGACGACTCAGACGAAATCGCATTCGTCACCTCAGATGCTCACTTGCTGCGCATCGATGCGTCGAAGGTACGTCCGCAGGGACGAACCGGCGGTGGTGTTGCTGGCATCAAGCTGGCAGCAGATGCCGAGGTGATCGGCTTATGGGTCGTTGCTGATCCGAGTGAAGCGTGCGTGGTCACGGTTGCGGGAGCTGAAGGCGCACTGCCCGGCACCGGTCAGACAACCGTCAAGGTCAGCCCCTTTGAGGTCTTCCCGATGAAGGGCCGCGGCACGCAAGGCGTTCGCGCGCACCGTTTCCTGCGTGGAGAAGCACGCCTGGACACTGCGTGGGTCGGGCCTCGCCCGCCTCGGGCAGCTTCAGCGAACGGTCAGCCCACGGACCTGCCCGAGCTTGATGAGCGTCGCGACGGCTCCGGCCAGCCCATCAAGCACGCGATCGCAACAATCGGTTAGACATCCAAGGCGTACAGCCGAGATTCGCCCACCACGTGAAAACCAAGCCCGTCGTAGACGGCCAGTGCTCCTGAGTGGTTAGCCGATCCCAGTCCGGCTCCCGTCTTATCCATGTCGTCGTCTTTTTGCGCACGCATGGAGGCAATGATCAACGCCTCGACAACGCCGGCATTACGCCACTTTTCGAGCACGCCCATCTGGTCGATGTACCCTTCTGACCATCCCAGTGCCGCCCAGTCCTGTTCGTAGCGCGAGGCCAACAGGAAACCCGCCACCTGCGGGCGGTCACCTGAACGGTCGAGGGCGACAAACGACCACTGCGGCGCGAACGCGGTGCGCCCCATCAGCCACTGCTCCATTGACTGAGGGGGCCTCCCCCATTCCTGGTCAGCCAGACGGTTAGCGGCACGGCGAACCGGGTCCTCCCACATGTCATCCCACGGGGCGACCTGCAGGTAGGCGTTCAACTCCGGCATCTGCGGCACTGATTCCAAATCTGCGCGCAGTTCAAAATACGTGTTCGACCAGTGGTAGTCGAGTTCACGCAGGTGTTCCTCGAGTTCCTCGTGCCCCATATCCACGTGCGTCACGATACGACCGATGACATCACTGTCAGGCGTGTCCATGCCGGTTTCGACGTGCGGAACATGAACTCCCACGGGCTCATCGTCCGGTAATTCCTTGCGCTCCGCGAGGACACGGAGTATCTCGGTCGAGGTGCGGGTTTGCCATTCGATGAGCGAGCGGCCAATGCCTCGGCGGCGAAAATCCGGGTGAACGCCGCCCTGGCACACGCACTCAGGCACACCCACGAAACGCGTGGTGATAATCGAGAATGCGACATACGTGCCTGTCTCATTGAGCTCGCCAATGACGCCACGCCACTTGGACATGTTGGACAGCAACTCGACAATTTCGTCGAGGCTTGTGCGGTATGGAGGATCGTCGACACGCTCAATGCATGCAATCAGATCGGCCAGTGCGACAGCATGATCAGGCGTGAGAGCTCTCCATGTCACGATGTCCGAGTCGCGCTCAACCACTGCTGCCTCCTTCTGATCTAGTGCTCAATCGCATACACAACTTCCGCTCGCTCGTCCACGAACCCGTAATGCTCGTAGATCTCGTGAGCATGTGACGCGTTGTGTGTGTCCACATCCAGACCGAAACGCGTCATCCCCGCGCGGGACGCCGCCACGATCGCGGTGCGCAGCAGCAAGCCCGCCAAACCGTGCCCGCGGTGGTCCGGGTTGACCCCTAACAGTGTCGCATACGCTTCCTTGCGTCCCTCCAGGACCCATCTCAGATCAGGCCTGCCAACAGTCAGATAGCCTGCAAGTTCACCGGAAGGGGAAAGCGCCAGGCATGACCATGATGGAACCAGTTCATCCATTGCCTCGTTCCACCACTGCTCGCGAAAATGCGGCCAGAAGTGAGCGGTAAAGACATCCATGTGGAGCGCTTTGACCTGTTCGGTCGGCACCGAGCCCCACGGAACAATCGTGTAGCCGTCGCGCGGGGTGGGCAGCTGCTCGGAGCCTTCAAGCTCGCGGTACATAAGCTGGAATGTGCGGCAGGCGTAATAGCCTGCGGCGATGTAGAGCCTACGGCGATCCGTCATATGCGAATCGACACCGTTGGCGATGTAGGCGGGCGCATCCGAATCGGCCCCGAAGTGTTCGACCAGCATCTGGCGGGCACGTGCGTCCTGCCAGTACAACAGTGAGCGGCCGATGCCTCGCCCTCGCCAATGCGGATGAACGAACGCGTTGACGATGGCTGTGGCCACGCCGTCGAGGTTACCCATGACACGAACAGATGCAATGGCAACAATCGTGCGCTGCGCATCCAATCCGACGATGACGTCCAGCCAGTCGGTTTCCGTGCAGCCGGCGATCATATCCGCAACGTCGCGAAGCGACGTGCGGTGGATGGCATGGTCATGATCTTCGATTTCGAGGATCAGTCGGTACACGGCGGGACCGTCCTGAGGAAGAATCGAACGCCATCGAAGTCCCAGGTGAGGACCCGGGTAAGAAGCCTGTGCAGGTGGACAGACTCGATCAGCCAAACCAGTCATATCTCTACTTTACCGAGACTTCAGTCCTATTCAGAATCGGATGAGCTGGCTCACGCGTCAATTCGCTCACGATCAACCTGATGTGCACCCTCGACGATGAAGTCACGCCGCGGGGCGACCACCGACCCCATGAGCAATTCGAACACGTCCTCAGCTTCACGCAATGCCTCTTCGTCGGCCAGCGTGACACGTCGAAGAGAACGGTGACGCGGATCCATCGTGGTTTCAGCCAACTGGTCAGCATCCATCTCGCCCAGGCCCTTGTAACGCTGAATAGGTTCCTTCCATGTGCGCCGTACTTTCCTGAGCTCACGCAGTGTGCTGTGCAGTTCCTCTTCGGAATAGGTGTACACGTAATCTCGTGGCTTCTTGCCGTGTGCGGGCAGCTCGATGCGATGCAGCGGCGGCACGGCCGCGTACACTCGCCCGCTTTCCACCATCGGACGCATGTAGCGGAAAAAGAGCGTCAGGAGCAGCGTGCGGATGTGCGCGCCATCGACGTCCGCATCCGTCATGAGGATGACTTTGCCGTACCGTGCCTGGTCAATGTCGAATGTGCGGCCGGAGCCAGCACCGATGACCTGGATAATGTTCGCGCATTCAGCATTGGAGAGCATCTCAGCAGTCGATGCTTTCTGCGTGTTGAGGATCTTGCCACGAATGGGGAACAGTGCCTGGAAGCGTGAATCTCGCGCCGCTTTCGCGGTGCCCAGTGCCGAGTCGCCCTCGACGATGAACAGTTCGCAGTGCTCGACATCTTCGGAGCGGCAGTCTGCCAGCTTGGCAGGCAGGGACGATGTTTCAAGAGCGTTCTTGCGCCGCGAAATTTCCTTGTGAACACGCGCCGACACGCGCGCCTTCATCTCACCCACGACTTTCTCAGCCAGAGCCTGCACCTGTTGCTTCACGTCGCGCTTACTGGATTTCAACGTGGATTCCAGAGCGTCGGTCACCACGCGGTTGACGACGGTGCGGATCTGCGGAGTACCCAAAACTTCCTTGGTCTGGCCTTCAAATTGCGGCTCGGGGAATCGCACAGTCACCACAGCGGTCAGCCCCGCCATGACATCGTCCTTCTCCAGGCGACCGTCCTTGGCCGTCACTTTCAGGCGGCGCGCGTTCTTCTCAACGTGGGCGCGCATCACTTTCAACAGTGCCTGGTCGAAACCGGCCAGATGAGTGCCGCCTTTCGGTGTGGCAATAATGTTGACGAAAGACTGCACCTGAGTGTCGTAGCCAATTCCCCACCTCAATGCGCAATCCACCTGGCAGGTGCGCTCCACTTCGACAGGTGCGAGGTGTCCGGTGTCAGGATCGAGTTGCTGGACGGTTTCGTTATAGGTTCCCTCGCCGGTGACATGCCACGTTGCGGTGACAGGCCCGTCGGTGGAAAGCCAGTCAACGAAGTCAACGACGCCGCCGTCAAAACGGAATTCTTCGTGCAGCGGTTCGCCGTCCTCGTTAGTGGTGCGCTCATCCCAGCAGGCGATCGTCAGGCCGGGAACGAGGAACGCGGTCTGGCGTGCGCGGGCAATCAGGTTGTCCCACGAAAAGCCTTCAGAGGAAGGAAAGATCTGAAAATCTGCCCAGAAACGCACGCGCGTGCCTGTCACACCGCGCTTGACTTTACCGACAGTTTGCAGGCGCGAGGATTGCGTATAGGGGCTGAACGGTGAGTTCGGGGTGCGCTGGCGCGAATCATCAAACTCCCCTGGTTCGCCGCGTCTGAAGCACATCTGATAGGTCTTCGAGGAGCGGTCGACCTGCACATCCATACGTGCGGATAAGGCGTTGACGACAGATGCGCCCACGCCGTGCAAACCGCCGGACGAGGCGTAGGAGCCGCCGCCGAACTTACCGCCTGCGTGCAACTTCGTGTACACCACTTCCACGCCGGACAAGCCAACTGATGGAACCGTGTCGACAGGGACGCCTCGACCATTGTCGTGGACAGATGCGGAATGATCCGGGTGCAAGCGCACTTCGATGCGGTCACAGTACCCTTCAAGCGCTTCATCGACTGCGTTATCGATGATTTCCCACAGGCAGTGCATCAACCCCCTGTGATCGGTGGATCCGATATACATGCCGGGGCGTTTGCGCACAGCTTCCAGCCCCTCCAGGACTGACAGGTGCCGTGCGGAATAGGTTGAAGCGTCTGAACTCACCACCCTATTTTAGGGTGCAACACCGCAAGCTCCTGGATTGCACCGCCGAGATTGTGCCACTGGCGAAAGAAGATGCACGGCGAGCGACCGGTGTGCTGTGATGGAACCATGAACGCAGCGACACTGACACGACCAGACACGACGGAACCGACATTGCGCGCAGTAGACCGATGTGACGCATGCGGCGCCCGTGCATGGGTGCGCGTCACTATGACCTCAGGGTCACTCCTGTTCTGCGCACACCACGCTCGCCTTCACATGGACGCCCTGCGGGATTCCGCACTGCGCATCGACGACGAGCGCCACCTGATGGATCAGTCCAAGTAATCGCGCAGAACCTGCGACCGTGACGGGTGGCGCAGCTTGGACATCGTCTTGGATTCGATCTGACGGATACGTTCACGCGTCACGCCGTACACCTTACCGATTTCGTCCAGAGTCTTCGGCTGGCCGTCACCCAGTCCGAAGCGCATCGACACGACGCCAGCTTCACGCTCCGACAACGTATCGAGGACGCGGTGGAGCTGTTCCTGCAGCAGCGTGAAGGAAACGGCATCGGCTGGAACGACCGCTTCGGAGTCTTCAATGAGGTCTCCGAATTCTGAGTCGCCATCTTCACCCAGAGGTGTGTGCAGTGAAATCGGCTCACGACCGTACTTCTGAACCTCGACAACCTTCTCCGGCGTCATATCCAGCTCTTTGGCCAATTCTTCCGGGGTAGGTTCGCGGCCCAGATCCTGCAGCATCTGACGCTGAACGCGGGCCAGCTTGTTGATGACTTCCACCATGTGAACCGGGATGCGGATCGTGCGCGCCTGGTCAGCCATCGCTCGGGTGATAGCCTGACGGATCCACCACGTGGCATACGTGGAGAACTTATAGCCCTTCGTGTAATCGAACTTCTCGACCGCACGGATCAGACCGAGGTTTCCTTCCTGGATCAGATCCAGGAACTGCATCCCACGGCCCGTGTATCGCTTGGCCAGTGAGACCACCAGACGCAAATTAGCTTCCAGCAGGTGGTTCTTGGCGTTCTGGCCGTCCTGTGCAATGAAGTGGAGCTCACGACGCGCCTTCGACGTCATCGTGTCCGACTCGTTCTTGAGCTTGTATTCGGCGTACAGGCCGGCTTCAATGCGCCGTGCCAGGTCCACCTCCTGCTCCGCGTTCAGCAGGGAGACTTTACCGATCTGCTTGAGGTAATCCTTGACCGGATCGGCAGTAGCGCCTGCCACGGTGACTTTCTGGACAGGCTCATCGGTCTCATCAGAGTCGGATACGACAAACCCGCCGCGCGTATGGATGCCCTGAGAGGTGCGCTCCCGCAGATCCGCGGCAGCACCTTTCGCGTCGTCCTCGTCCTCCTCTTCAGGCTCATTGTCCGATTCGGATGAATCGTCCGAATCATCATCCGCCTCATCGACGTCGATTTCTTCCTCGTTGCTCAGATCAATGTTCGAGTCATCAATGTCGTCATCTTCAGGCATCTCTTCTTCTTCGTCGTGCGCCTGAACCGATTTCTTGGGCTTCTCATTGGTCTTCTTGATGGCGGTGCGCTTCGACGTTGTGGACTTCCTGGCAGCGCTCTTACGGGTCGTCGTCTTCTTCGCAGTCGCGGGCTTTTTAGCGGTCGCTGACTTCTTAGCAGTTGTCGTCTTTTTGGCAGTTGTGCTCTTTTTTTTCTTTGCGGTCGACTTCGACTGAGGCGCGGCCTTCTTCGAGTCGCTTGACGCGGCCGTTTCGGCCGTTGCCTTCTTGGGGCGGGTTGCGCTCACGCTGATTCCCTTCCTCAGATCTGCTTCATACACTGGTGTGAAAGAACCTGAACCATTATAATCCGTCCCCGACAAAACGCCCGTTGGAAACAATAATCACCGGTGTGTAGTGGTCGTTACCACTGGGCACGGGGCATCCAGCAAGATGCGCGAGGCATTCGGGCCGACCGTGGTGCGCCCGGACCCGCCCGGCCGAAGCCCCAGCACAATCAAGTCGGCCGAAATTACCTCTGCCGCATCCAAGACCGCGTCGGCTACTTCCTGCTCATGCTGCGTGTGGCGGATTTCAAAGGGAATGTCGGCATGGCGCAGATGCGACCACAACAGCTCCTCGGCATCTTCAGCGGTGCGGGCGTCATCTTCACTTTCTCGACGTGCCAACACCACGACCACAGATGTACGCCTGACATCAGCGAGCCTCAACGCTTCCTGCAAAGCTGCTTCCGATTCACGGTTACCGTGATAGCTCAACACAATTGCCATATCGGTCAATCCTTTGTTCCAACGGATGTTTGTATCTTAGAAGCACTTCATTCGATACGCTTGGCGCATGGAGAATCTCACAGTAGGCGACATGGTGGAGCGCATTGGAGACCACACCCAAGCCGCGCTCACCGACCTGATCAACACCCTCGGCCCCACCCAGGAGCCGGCTGACGCCCTCGTTACTGCCGCACGTGACGCCATCGCAGGTGGGAAGCGTTTGCGTGGCCTGTGGGTCATGTTGGGGTATGCGCTCGCCACTGGTCGCGCGTGGGGTGACTGTGATGATTCGATTGCGCGCCTGGCAGGTGCCGCCGAGCTCTACCAAGCGTCCGCACTGGCTCACGACGATCTGATCGACCATGCACAGACTCGACGAGGGCGCCCCACCGCTCACGTTGTTTTCGCGCAGATGCATCGAGACCAGGGGTGGACCGGGGATGCCGGCGAATTTGGAACAGCTGGCGCACTTCTGGTGGGCGATTTCCTGCTCTCGGCCGCTGACTTTACGGCGACACGGGTTGCGAATCCAGCCGTGTTACGCCAGCTCACGCTCATGCATGCTGAAGTCGCCCTCGGCCAGTACCTCGATATCGTCAACGAGCAGCCGGCACTGGACCATTTCGACCTGGACGTCATCATGGAAGTTATCCGCCGCAAGTCAGCGCGCTACTCGGTTGTGCACCCCACGGTCCTCGGATTGCTTGCCGGCGGCCGGGCAGACATGGTCGAAGCAGTGCAGCGCGTCATCGAACCGTGGGGCATTGCGTTCCAACTGCGCGACGATGAGCTCGGAGTGTTCGGTGACCCCCAGACCACCGGAAAACCGGCAGGCGGAGACCTGATCGAAGGTAAACGAACGGCACTGCTGGCTTTGACATGGGAGCACGCATCAGCCGAGCAGCGCCATGCGATCGCCACACTGATTGGCAGCCCCGACGGCGTAATCGACCTTCAAGGCATCATCGAGCAGGTCGGGCGACAGCCCCACGAACAGCTTATTGACACAGTGACGCAGCAGGGGCGCGATGCACTGGCCGCACTTGGTGAGCACTCGCGCACACTCCTAAGCGAAATGGAGCCGATGCTGACTACCAGGCGAGCATAGAGGCGATGGCGTTCACCCTGTGCTGACGCCCTTCGAGGAGGGCCTGCATCGGAGTCTGACCCAGCTCAGCTTCGGGCGTATACAGCCAGGCCACAGCTTCCTGGGGGCTGAAGCCGCCATCAGCCAGCACGGTCAGCGTGCCGGGCAGCGTGTCCAGCGGCTCCCACTTGCCTTCGGACTTGACGATGATCTCGCGCGGAATGGCAGGTTTGCCGTCTTCTCCGGGCACCGTGAACAGGATGCGGTCACGCACCAGTTGCTTGATTCGGCGCGGTTCAATACCCAGCAGTTGTGCAGCATCGTCCACGCTGATGAGGTCAGTAGGCTCGTTCATGGTCGCTAGCCTAGATGATCGTGCGGCCTTTGGGCGGCGTCTCATCGGGCGCGCCGCAGTCGTATGTAGCCGGCATCCCGTACAATCCAAGACGTGAGTACCAGAAACACAGATGAGAAAGCGTCGTCAGAACCTGACGCGCCATCTTCTGATACCCACGAAACAGTGACTGACCCGCTCATCGGGATGCTCGTCGACCAGCGCTACCGCATCGACCGCAAACTTGCGCGCGGCGGGATGGCAACTGTTTACATCGCGCACGATGAGCGACTGGACCGTCCCATCGCCCTGAAAGTCATGCATCCGCACCTGGCAGAGTCCGCCGACTTCGTCGCCCGCTTCAGACGCGAAGCCCGCGCCGCTGCACGCATCATCCATCCCGGCGTTGTCTCCGTTTTTGACCAGGGCATCGTGCACGGGCAGGGATTCCTCGTCATGGAACTCGTGAGCGGTCCGAATCTGCGCACGCTGCTCAACTCGCAGGGCGCCTTCACTCTCTCGCAGGCACTGCGCTACACGCAGGAAATCCTTGATGCTCTGCACGCCGCGCATCGTGTCGGCGTTGTCCACCGCGACATGAAACCGGAAAACGTCCTCATCTCTGAGGACTCGCACGTGCGCGTCACAGACTTCGGCCTGGCACGTGCGGCATCCGAAGTATCGATGTCCACCACTGGTTCCATGCTCGGCACCGTCGCCTACATGGCTCCTGAAATTGCAACCACCGGTCACACCGATGCGCGCACCGACATCTACTCCGTTGGCATGATGCTCTACGAGATGGTCGTGGGCCACGTGCCCTGGGATGGCGCGCCCGCCATGAAAATGGCGTACTCCCATGTCAACGAGGATGTTCCCTCCCCATCTGAAGAGTGTTCGTGGCTTCCTACCGAGATCGATGAACTGGTCGCCACGCTCGCTGCCCGCGACCCGGCAGAACGTCCCCGGGATGCGCGCGACGCACTGGAACTGGTGGCACGGGTGCGCGCCTCCCTGCCGTCCGATCTTGCCGAGCGTCGCGCCGATGTCCAGCCGGTGCAGTCCGGCCAGCCCACGGCACCCATCGAGTTCCACGCGGTCACGACAGCGCTACCTGGCGGCGTCCTCACGCCCTCGTCACAAACCGTCGTCAAAGCATCGGGATCGCTGCCGCGTACCGACCGGCCACACAAGAAGTCGCGTTCGCGTTTGAAAACCGTCATCGCTCTGCTGGCCGTGCTGCTGATCGTCGGATCGGGCGGCGGCTGGTGGTGGTGGAGCCAGTACGGGCCAGGATCCTATCTGACGATGCCGCAAACTGACGGCCGCGCCGTCAAAGCCGTTCAGTCAGAACTCGAAGCTCTGGGATTATCGTCCACGCTCAGTGAAGAATTTTCAGATGACGTCAAGAACGGGTTGATCATTCGATCCGATCCGGCCAGCGGGTCGCAGATCCATAAGGACGGCGAGGTCTCCCTCGTCGTTTCCAAAGGTGTGGATATGCGCGCTGTGCCGCAACTGGTAGGCCTGAGTGCGGACCAGGCTCGTGGGGCACTGACCAACGCCGGATTGGCCGCAGGGACAGTGAGCGAGGAATACTCAGATTCCGTTGCCAAGGGACAGGTGATCTCACAATCAGAGGAGGCTGCCGCACAGGTGCGCCACGACACGGCGGTTGATTTCGTCGTGTCGAAAGGTCGTGAGCCGATCACGGTTCCAGACCTAGCGGGAATGACTGGCGAGGAGGCGCGCGCTGCCGTTGAAGAAGCGGGCCTGGCTGCTGAATCCACATCGCAACATTCGGACACCGTGCCCGAAGGCCAGATCATTTCTCAGTCAGCTGAGGCCGGATCGACATTGCTGCGCGGTGACACGCTGTCATTTGTCGTCTCGGAAGGTCCCGAACTGGTCGAGGTTCCCGACCTGGTGGGCAAGCAGCTCGATCAGGCTGAAAAGACGCTGCGCGATGCCGGGTTCAAAGTGGAGGTCAACAAGATCCTCGGCGGCATTTTCGGCACCGTGCGCTCCACCGACCCCGGGAGCGGACAGATGATCCCGAAGGGATCGACTGTCACGATCACCGTTGTCTAGCGCAGCAGTTCAGCCACCTGGAACGCCATTTCCAGCGATTGCTGGTGGTTGAGGCGCGGATCAACCAGGGTTTCGTAGCGGTCCTTGAGGGACTGTTCATCCAGATGCTCGGAGCCACCGATAATTTCAGTGACGTCATCACCGGTGAGCTCCACATGGATGCCGCCGGGAACTGTTCCGGCTGCGTCGTGAACCTCGAAGAACCCGCGTACCTCGTCCATGATCGTTTCGAACTGGCGGGTCTTCAGGCCTGTTGAGGACGTGATCGTGTTACCGTGCATCGGGTCGGTTGTCCAGATCACCGGACGGCCATCAGTTTTCACCGCTTCCACAAGAGGTGGAAGCGCATCGCGAATATGTTTCGACCCCATGCGGGCGATGAACGTCAATCGTCCAGGTTCGCCGTCAGGATTGAGGCGGTCGATCAGTGCAATGGCCTCTTCAGGGGTTGTGGTCGGCCCCAGCTTCACCCCCAGAGGATTGCGCACATGTGAGAGCAGCTCGACGTGCGCGCCTTGCGGGTCTCGCGTGCGCTCCCCCACCCACAGGAAGTGACCGGACGTGTCGTACAGGTCGCCGGTTCGTGAATCTACGCGCGTCATCGCTGCTTCATATTCGAGCAGCAACGCTTCGTGGGAGGAGAACAGGTCGACCTGTCGCAGCGACTCGAAGTCAGCTCCGGCTGCCTCCATGAACTTCACGGCGCGATGGATCTCCGAGGCCAGCGATTCGTAGCGCGCATACGCCGGGTTGGACGTGAAGCCGCGGTTCCAGTGGTGGACCAAGCGCAGATCAGCGTAGCCACCTTTCGTGAAGGCGCGAATCAGGTTGAATGTGGCGGCAGCATGCTGGTAGGTGCCCAGCAGTCGACCGGGGTCGGGTGTGCGCGCCTCTTCGGTGAATTCAAACGAGTTCACCGCATCGCCGCGATACGACGGCAGGGTCACGTCACCGCGTTTTTCGATATCCGATGAACGAGGCTTGGCGTACTGCCCTGCGATACGGCCAATTTTAATGACCGGCAGCGAGGCTCCATACGTCAGGACAACGGCCATCTGCAGGATCGTCTGGATCTTGAGGCGAAGGTGATCAGCAGTGGATTCTGCGAAGGTTTCCGCGCAGTCACCACCAGTGAGCACAAAAGCTTCGCCGCGTCCGGCAGCGGCCAGTTCGTCACGCAGGTCATCCACCTCGCCAGCAAAGACGAGGGGCGGGCGACTGCGCAGTTCAGCGGTCACCGCGCGCAGCGCGTGTTCATCTGGATAGTGCGGTTGCTGGAGGGAGGGATACTGTCTCCACGTATTCCACCCTCCAGCAACCGGTTCGAGCTCTTCAGGCTGTCGCATACTTACTTCTGCGTCGGCGCCAGTGGCTGTCCGATACGATCCATCAGATCAACGAACCACTGCTGGGAGATATCGAAGGGCTTGCCACCCTTGATGCGCGGGAAGGCGATGGCGCACAGACGATCGTCGTTTTCCTCATCGTGACCGATCACGCCGGATTCGCCGCGCAGTGCGCACTCGACGGCAAGGTCTGTCATCGACTGGATCAGACGCAGGTCGTCCTGGTTTGCGCGAGCTGAACGTGAGAAGTATCCGGACTTTTGTACCATGACCTTCTCAGCTCCCAGTCGGTCAGCAAACTGCTTGGCGAACCACTGTCCGGGGTTGATTTCGTCAAGGCGCACATGACCGAACGGGTCGCGCGCCACTTCTTCGCCACGTTCTTCCATTTCAGCGACGATTTCACGCACGCCGGCACCTTCAGACAGGAAGATATTGACATTGCCCTGCTTGTCCATGATGGCGCGCAGGCGGTCGGCCTCCTCGTCAAGGTCGATTGCCATTTCAGGAACGAAGATCGCGTGGATTGACCAGTGTTCCTTGCTCAGTCCCAGCGACGGCACCCATTCCTGCTGGTCGAGCCACTCGGTGTACTTGCGTGAAGCGGCTGCTGTCAGCCATCCGCAGTTACGGCCCATGACCTCGTGGATGATCAGCATGCGTGGTCCCACTCGGTTCTCACCGATGATGTTCTGTGCGAAGACCGAGGCCTGCTCAGCGGCGGTCCAGGCGCCCAGTGACTGACGGATCGGAACCACGTCGTTGTCGATGGTCTTCGGCAGGCCGACAACCGTCAAGTCGTAGTCGTGATCGTGCAGATACTGTGCCAGATCGGCGGCGGTCGTGTTCGTGTCGTCACCGCCAATGGTGTGCAGAACGTCAACATGGTCCTTGCGCAGCTGCTCGGCCGCAACCTGAAGCGGGTCGTCGCCTTCCTTGACCAGGCCACGCTCGACCAGGTTCTTCGCATTGGTCAACTTGACGCGCGAGTTGCCGATCGGTGAACCGCCGAAACGGTGAAGGATGCCGGCCTTCCTGCGGGCCTCCTCGTCGACGACAACGTAGTTGCCAGTCAGCAGCCCGTGGTAGCCGTGCTGGTACGCGATGATTTCAATGGACGGATCGATATCGGTATAACGCTGGATGAGCCCACCAACAGCCGACGACAGGCACGGGGCAAAACCACCAGCAGTGAGCAAAGCTACTCGACGAACCGACATGGCACAAACACCTTTCAGACGATGAAAACTGAACGTCTCTAGTCTACGGGATCGTCAGATGAATCCTCTGGGCGTTTCGGCACAGACACGTCGGGAGCCGTGCGCCCGCCCGGACCTGTCCGACCGTTCGAGGGCACAGGCCCATCAAAATTCCCCTCCTGCGCGAGCTGCGCTTTCCGGTCGGCTGCGTACATGTCGACGTATTCCTGGCCCGACAGCAGCATGATGTTGTACATGATTTCATCGGTGATAGCGCGCAGAACGTAGCGGTCTCGGTCAAGTCCGCGGTAACGCGAAAAGTCGAGCGGCTCACCAATGACCATTCCGATGTTTTCACGCGAGGGGATCCGCTGCCCAATGGGTTGCGCATCGTGCGTGCCGATCATGGCCACTGGGATGACCGGCGCCCCGGAGATCAGTGTTAAACGGGCCACACCTGTCTTACCGCGGTAAAGACGCCCGTCAGGGCTGCGGGTCCCCTCGGGATATATACCGAACAGTTCCCCTTCCTTCAGGCGGTCCACACCGGCCTGCAGCGCGGCTTCCGACGCTCGCCCACCAGAGCGGTCAACTGGGATCGTGCCGACTGCGCGCATGAACTCCTTGGTAGCCCATCCTTTGAAACCGGTGCCGGTAAAGTAGTCAGCCTTCCCCATGAACACCACTTCGCGGTCAATCATGAGCGGCAGAAACACTGAATCCCACACAGCGTTGTGGTTAGACGCCAAAATCGCGGGCCCCTCGCTGGGGATATTCTCCTCTCCGCGAATCCACGGTTTGTATGCGGTGCGAAGAATCGGACCACCGGCAAATTTCAATGTCTGATAGAAAGCCACGAATCCTCCTGGCATCTGCGATGGGCAATCAACCGACTAGGATCCACTGTATGACGATTTCGACTCATCCGGCTCAAGATGGCCATGGCGAGGTCGACCTTCATCCTCACTCCCCGGTTGCACGCCGTTTGGCTGAAGCTGTTCCCGTTGGAGTCCAGGTTGGCCTCGACCAGCTGGGCACGCCGCTGGATGAGGCAACGTGGATCGTCGTTGACTTAGAGACTACCGGCATCGGGACGCGCAGCGCCATCACAGAAATCGGCGCTGTCAAAGTGCACGGTCGGCGCATCACCGACCAGTTTCACACCCTGGTCAATCCAGACCAGCCCATCCCAGCATCCATCACTGCTCTGACCGGCATCAGCGATGAGTCGGTGGCGCAGTGCCCACTGATAACAGACGTCTATCCACAGTTTCACCAGTGGGCAGATTTTGACGAGCAGCCCATCATTGTCGCCCACAACGCACGTTTCGACGTCGGCTTCCTGCGCCGCGCCGCCAATGCGTGTGACATGACGTGGCCGCGCATCCGCATCGTTGACACCCTGGCTCTGGCACGCCTCGCACTCCCCCGCCCCATGATCAGCAACCACAAGCTGGGAACCCTTGCTGCGCATTTTGGTGTCAGCGACTACGACGCGCATCGCGCACTCGGCGACGTACTGGCGACCGTGCAGGTATTCCACGGTTTGTGCGACCTGGTCAGCAAGTCCGGCGCATCAACAGTGGAGGATCTGGTCACACTCGGGCGCCCCGTTCCCCCACGCACACGTCAAAAATCCACACTCGCTGATTCTCTGCCGCAAACACCGGGCACCTACCGTTTCGTCGATGATGCCGGCGGAACGCTGTACGTCGGCTCTGCCCGCAATATCCGCTCACGCGTACGCACCTACTTCACGGCAACTGAGACGCGCCGGAAGGTCCGACGAATGCTGGCGGTCGCCACCGGCGTGGAGGCTCAGTCCACGTCTACTGAACTTGAGGCACGCGTGGAGGAACTGCGTCTGATCCGCACCCTGTCTCCCCTGTTCAACTCCGCTTCGCGCCGTCAAAAAGCCACGCACTGGGTGGTACGGCGCCACGATCGTTTTGAATGCGTGCCGGTGATTGAATCGCACGAAGCCCTCGACGCCCTCGGACCGTATTCGACGCACGCATCTGCACGTGAGGCGATCGACGCACTCCAACAGGCAGGTGCCGACACGATGGATTGTGACGAGTGCAGCGTCATCGATGCGTTGAATGAGCAGATGAATCAGGCTGCAGGCGATGAGCATTTTGAGCGTGCTGCACGTCTGCGCACCCTGCTCGGAACGTATATTCGCGGCATTGAGCAGCAGAGAATTGTCCGGGCGCTCGGGCTGGCTCGGCGGGCCGTATGGGCGCACCATCGCAGTGAAGGCGGGTGGGAGATCGCGCTGACTTCGTTCGGGCGCCTGGTACGCGTCGCGGTCTCGCCGCCGGGTACGTCACCGTTGCCGTGGGTGGAGATGCTCCATGACGAGGATGTCCCCGCTCGCCCAGACGTGTTTCTTGCGGGAACGACGTGGGAGGAGACGCGAGTGCTGTACCGCGATCTGACCAGGCCGGGAGCACGCCTGATTGAATGGGATGGGGTCGTGCCGCTCGGTTCAACGTGGACGTCACCGCTTCGACGCGACACGCTCATTCGCGCCGTTGGACAGGCCAGACGTCCAGAGACCACAATGAACTAGGAACCTACAGGAGAGGATGACCATGCTGACCGCAATTGTTCTTGTCAACGCTGAGATCGACAAAATTCCCGAGGTTGCACAGGCGCTTGCTGACCTGGATGGCGTCAGTGATGTGTATTCAGTGACCGGTGATATCGACCTGGTCGCCCTCGTCAAGGTCCGCGAGTACGAAGACCTTGCCGAGGTCGTGTCAGATCAGCTGGGAAAGGTCCCGGGTGTCACTCAGATGCGTACGCATATCGCGTTCCGCTCATTCGCATCCCAGGACCTTGAAGAGGCGTTCCACCTAGGCCTTGAGTGAGGCCGTCTTGGAGACCTCGATCCACCGCTTGAGCAGATCAGCTGCCTTGCCACTGTCGATCGTCTCGCGCGCCATATCGATACCGGTGCGCATACGGTCGGTCAGTGAGCCGTGGGTCGGGCCGACGCCATCGTGACGTCCGAATGCTGCCAGTCCGGCTGCGACGTTGAGCAGCACGGCGTCACGGATCGGGCTTTCTTCTCCGTCCATGATGCGGTAGACCACTTTCGCGTTCTCATGGGCTTTGCCACCGCGCAGGTCTTCAAGCGTTCCACGCTTCATGCCGAACTCTGCGACGGGATCGATTTCGCTGAAGGTGATTTCACCGTCGTGCACTGCCCAGATCTGAGCAGGCTCAATTGAGCTGAGCTCATCTAGGCCATGATTCTTTCCGCGGAACACAAGAGCCGACTGGCCGCGCTGAGCGAACACTCCTGCCATGAGCGGTGCGTGACTTTCGTTGGCAACACCAATCGCAGATGTTTCAGGCTTGGCAGGGTTGGTCAGCGGACCGAGGATATTGAACGCTGTTGGGAAGCCGAGAGCGCGGCGCACAGTTGCGGCAAAACGCATTGACGGGTGGAACTTGTTGGCGAACAGGAAGGTAATTCCCAGTTCGTCGAACACCTGAGCCACACCGCTGGGCGACAGGTCGATCTTGATTCCCAGTTCTTCGATCACGTCAGCTGATCCGCACGACGAGGTTGACGCGCGGTTACCGTGTTTGACTAGGGGCACTCCAGCAGCGGCGAGGACAATCGCTGACATGGTGGAGATGTTCACCGTATGTGCCCCATCACCGCCCGTGCCGACAATGTCGAGCACATCGGTGGGAACATCGACAGGTTCGGCGTGATCCTGCATGCCGTCAGCCAGACCGCGGATCTCACTGACGTAGGGACCTTTAGCCGATAGTGCCGTCAGGAAAGCAGCGAGTTTCACGTCGCCCAGTTCGCCCGTCATCACACGGTCCATGACCGCATATGTCTGTTCGTAGCTCAGGTCCTCACCGGCAAGGAGGCGTTCAATAATGTCAGTCCACTCCATGCAAATCACTCCTGAAGGAGGCGTGCCAGAGTTTCCTGCAGCACGATGGGATCAATTGGCTCAGGAACGGTGGCCGCTGCACCGGACCATTGCGCCAGCCAGTCATCTTGCTGGCGTGCCGTGATCATAATGATGGGTGGAACATTATCCATGGTGGTCAGCAGGCGTTTGGCGACAGCCATACCGCCTTCTTTTTCGGTCTCACCGTCAAGGATCAACGCCGCAAACTCAGTATCTTTGACTGCTTCAACGGCTCCGAAAGCGGTGGCAGCTTCAACGTATGTGACGGTGGGAGTGTCTCGACCGGGACGCACGCCCGCCCCCGTTATGACTGCTTTTCGGGTATCCACATCATCACTGAAGACAAGGACGTTCACATTCTGTTCGGTCACGATAGCTCCTTAGTCACGGAAGTCGACTTCGAGTCATTCTATCTGTTTACAGGTCAGAGCGATCCAGCCAGATCAAAAATGGCCACGTCGCGCAGCATCTGAACCTCGCCTGACTGTGATTGATCCGAGGTTGGACGCGGATCGGCCATATCGATGACGACCATGAGTCGTGATCCGACTTTGTGACCTTCCAGCTGCGCCAGGTTGGCGACTGGTGCAAGGTTCGGGACGTCCCACATCTGTGTCTGTCCTTCATTCTGCACGCCCACCACTGCTTCAACGGCACGCAGGACAGCGTAATTGTCCTTGGTCAGTTCAGGACCTGTTCCCTCGGAAATGAGGTACGTTCCTGGTTCGGGGTTCGCGCCTTCGGCCAGCGTCAGTTTCGGAGCAGTTCCCAAGTCACCTTCCACGGTGACACCGTCGGGCAACGCTGCGTCTGTAGGCGTGGCGCTCTTGAGCTGGTCCACATCGGCGGTGTCGACCGCCTTGTGAATATCAACGACAAAGGTCAGAGTTGACTTGGGTGGAATCGAAGCCTGTCCTTGCTCCCCGTATGCCCACTGCCATGGGATGACCAGTTCGACCCGGTCCCCCACGTGTTGACCTGTCAGTCCGGCTTTCCATCCGACAATCACGCGATCCAGTGAGAACGCAATGGGCTTCCCGCCTTCTTTGAAGGTGGAGTCAAATTCCGTTCCGTCCCACAGAACACCCTTGTATGCCACCTGCACGGCATCGGTGGGTTGAACTTCGCGGCCGTCACCTTGCACAAGTGTTGTCGCAATGATGGTGTCGACGGGTTCGGATCCGGTGCTCGGGGTAATAACAGGTTCTTCCCCAAAATCACCTTTCACCTCGGGAATCGTCTGCGTGCCTGAGCGGTCAACTTTTGGCTCATCGGAGGGAGCAGGACGGTTCTCATCACCGGATTGGCTTGCTGCCTGGCCTGATTGACCGGACTGTGAGGAGTCGTCGGACGAGCATGCGCTCATCGTTGCGGCCAGAAAGAGGGCAGCGACAACCGCCGTGATTCGCTGAAATTTCACGTACAGGACCTTTGTTTGAGGTGGGAAATGGTTTAGTGGAAGGATTCTCCGCATGCGCAGGTGTTACGCGCATTGGGGTTGTCGATCGTGAATCCCTGGCGTTCGATCGTGTCTGAAAAGTCGATGGAGGCTCCGGCAAGGTAGGGAACGCTCATACGATCGACGACAACTTCGACTCCTTCGAAGTCACGGATGGCATCGCCGTCAAGCAGGCGATCGTCAAAGTAAAGCTGGTAGATCAGACCCGAGCAGCCCCCTGGCTGAACGGCGATGCGCAGACGCAGGTCGTCGCGGCCTTCCTGGTCCAGCAGGCTCTTAACTTTCGCGGCAGCCGCGTCAGTCAAGGTCACTTCGTGGGCCGGGGTTTGTGTCTCAACGTCAGACATGTTGCTCCTCATCATTTCAGTACTCGTAGATCCAGCCTACGACGCTCATAAGCAACGCGCCACGACCGTGTTCATATCGTGGCGTTTTCCACGCCGGGTATCCACGTGCGAGCCAGGCGCATTCCAGCAGCTTCAAGCACCTCGTAGTCATCCTGTTCGTTCTCAGCGATACAGGTCGGCATGAGTGCTCCAGGATGCGTGTCAATTATCCCGTGGATCCCCCACTGCGCTTTTTCTAGTGCCGACAGTGTCGTCGATTCGCACACGAGGACGACTGGCAACGCATGGCGACCAGCATGGTCGGTCAGCGTGTCGATGAGGGTATCATGCAGCAGTGGGTCGTGCGCGCAGGGCTCAAGGATGACGACCAGATCCGCCTGCTCCATGCGCTGGTCAAGATTGAGGGTTCTGGCCAGGGCCTCGCCTGTGGGCACGATGCTCCCACCGCACAGGGCGAGCATACCGGCCGCTCCTCCTGCCGCGCCACTGCCTTCCAGACGTGACACGTCCGTTGTATCCCGATGTGTGGCAAACAGGCGCGTCAGGCGGCTCGATAAACCCAGGTTCTGGTCATGACGAGCCGTCCCGTCTGCGTGTGTCGACAGTACCGAGGTAAAGCCGAGCAAGCTGCGCCTGGTCGAGGCGAGCGCGACCACCTCGCGTAGCCTGCGGTCCGATTGCGCGCGGTGCAGTGCCTGTTCCATCTGCTCGTACGTGTCGACAGGCAGCGAGGTGATGGCACTGAGAAATTCGCTTCCCCCGTCTGTGCAGGAGGTATGACCACCTTCGAGCACGGGAGTATCGCCCTGGTCGAGGAGGCGGCGAAGTTCCCGGCCTGCGTCGCGTGTACTCGTCGCGGAGTCGGGGACACGAACGATGAGGCGATCGGATGTGACGAACGGGCCGGGTCCGAACACGATCGGCTCACATGCCGCGTCGCGCACACGCTGAATACCCCGCGCGACCGCTTCCAGTGCTGGGAGGGCGCGCGGGGCGAACCAGTGTCCGACGATAAGGACGCGCACTACCTGCGTGCGCGCTTGGCAGTGCGGGCCAGCAGGAGCGCTTCTGCCAGGATCGCGGCCTTCAGGTCGGGGATGCTCTGCGACTCGTTTTCGGAGTGCGCATTCGTGAAGGGGTCTTCCACGCCCGTCACAAGGACCTCTGCTTGCGGGAAGTGCTTCTTGAAGTGGGAGATGAACGGGATTGATCCGCCCACACCCTTATTCACCGCGTCAGTGTCCCACGCGGTGTCCAGCGCCCAGTGCAGATCGCGGGCAGGTTCGGAATCAAGGTCGGCCAGGAATCCCGGTGAGCACTTTTCCACTGAAATGTCGATGGCAGCGCCGAACGGAACATGTGCCTTGAGATGCTCGATCAGCTTGTCTCGAGCCTCGGCCGGGGCCTGGTTGGGGGCCACGCGCATCGACAGGCGGAAACGTGCGTGCGGGGCGATCGTATTGGATGATTCCGCAACAGAGCGAACGTCCATGCCAATAACGTTGATAGATGGCTTTGTCCACACGCGCGCCGCCAGGTCACCCGATCCGGCAAGCGTCACTCCATCAAGGACGCCAGCAGCCTCACGATACTCGTCTTCAGGCCAGTCTATATCGGACGTGTCGGTGGCTTTGAGGCCCTCGACAATCACGTTGCCGTCCTCGTCGTGCAAGGTCGCAATCATGCGCGCAGCAATTGTGACAGCATCCATGATCGGACCGCCGAATGCGCCGGAGTGGACAGCGTGCTCGAGTACGCGCACGTCCACGGTCACCACGGCGTTGCCACGCAGTGACGCAGTCATCGCGGGAATCCCCGGTTTCCAGTTGTCACCGTCAGCAACCACAATGACGTCAGCGTCCAGCTTGTCAGCGTGGGTCGTCAGAAAGTTTTCGAACGAGGGGGAACCAAGCTCCTCTTCACCTTCGATGAAGACACGCACGTTCAGGCCCAGATCATCGGCAAGGGTGCGCAGGGCGCCCAGGTGGACGATCACGCCGGCGCCATCATCGGATGCGCCGCGGCCATAGAGCCTGTCCCCCTTAACGGTGGCGTCGAACGGGTCACCGTCCCAGCGGTCGAGTTCACCAGTGGGCTGAACATCGTGGTGTGCATACAGCAGGACGGTGGGCGCTCCCTCGATGACGGGGGTGTGTCCAACAATGGCTGGCTCACCTTGTCCGCCGAAAGGCGAGTCGGCACGTAGAATCTCAGTCTCCAGGCCAAGATCGTTGAAGAGCTTGCTGACGTGTTCAGCTGATTTCTGCACGTCGTCCTGATGCTCCGGAAGGGAGGAGACTGACGGAATGGATACGAGTGTCTTGAGTTCGTCGAGCAGCTCGTCGAAATGCTGATCGACACGTTCACGCAGCTCCTGGACTGAGGGCGTGAGGTCATCATGAGTAGTGGTAGTCATATCACTGAGTTTAGTAGTTCGGCTTGTGGGTCTCAATCAACTACCCTAAAGGTGTGTTATTCCGTAAGAAATCTTCAGAAGAGTCAACGACAGCCGCTCCCGTCGACGAGCCGACGCATGAAGCGAGCGCAAAGAAGGGCCGTCCGACGCCGACGCGCCGACAGGCTGAGGCGCGCAGGAATCGTCCGCTGGTGCCGGCTGACCGTAAGGAAGCCCGCCGACAGGCCAAAGAGAAGCGTGATGAGCGTTTCCGCCGTGAACAGGAAGCGATGACGACGGGAGACGAGCGCTATATGCCGCCCCAGCATCGTGGCCCTATCCGTCGTTTCATCCGCGACTACCTGGATGCCCGTTGGTCGATCTGCGAGTTCATGATGCCGGTGATGCTGGTTTTCATCGCATTGTCGCTGGCATTTTCCTTCATCACACCGGCGCAGCAAACCAACGGTCAGCTCCCCGTCGTCATGATGGTGATGTTCATCTTCTTCTACGGCGCGTTGCTGCTCTGCATTATTGAGGGCGTCATCGTCTGGCAGATCCTCAAACGTCGTATCCGCGAGCGCTTCCCTGACAAGGCGATCCCGCGCGGCTCGTGGTTCTACGCATTTTCACGCATGCTGATGGCACGCCGCTGGCGCTCGCCGGCTCCTCAGGTGGGACGCGGCGAGTTCCCGAAGGGGTCGAAGAAACAGAAAGACTAGTTCAGGGCCAGGGCGCGGTTCATCGCGCCCGGCCACGTCGGCCCTTCGAAGACGAATGCGCTGAATGCTTCAACGAGGTCGGCACCGGCATCCAGCATGGCCTGAGCCTGAGATGCGGTGAAGATCCCGCCCGTGCCGATCAGAAGCTGATGGTCGTCCAGGTGCTCAGCAACCAGAGACACCACATCGAGAGCACGCGGGAACAGCGGGGCTCCTGAAACGCCACCTTCTCCCCACTCGTGATTGATCGTCGTATTGGTGGCCACTATCCCGTCCAATTTCATGTCCCGGCTCATGGAGCACACCTCGATGATGTCGTCATCGCTCAGGTCGGGCGCGATTTTCACCAGCAACGGCACGTGACGGCGCTGCTGCGCCGCATCGGCTCCGCGTCGCGCAGCCTCCAGGATGGGGCGAAGCTGATCGACAGCCTGCAGGTCCCGCAGTCCCGGAGTGTTGGGTGAGGACACGTTGACGACAATGAAGTCCACCCACGGCGCAACTTTCTGGGCACAGATCTCGTAGTCACGAGGCGCCTGGTCAAGTGGAGTGACCTTGTTCTTTCCGATATTCGCCCCGACGATACAGCGCCTGCCGTGACGGGTGGATCGCAGCTCACGTAGCTGCGCAACAGCCTGGTCGACACCCTCGTTATTGAATCCCATCCGGTTGCGCAGGCCGGCCTGGTCCATGAGGCGCCACAGGCGTGGCTGGTCGTTCCCTGGCTGCGGTCGGGGTGTGATCGTCCCAATCTCAACGAATCCGAATCCCAGCGCGCACATGCCCTCAATGGCGCGTGCATCTTTGTCCATTCCGGCTGCAAGACCCAGGCGTCCGTGCACGGTGCGCTCACCGATTGTCGGCAGGGAGCGCGTGGGCCACAGCAGCATGGAGCGTGCATGCGGATCCCAGTATCCGATGGTGGCGCGCATCAGTGCGCGGATTAAGCCGTGTCGTCCTGCCCACGCAACGGCGTTAAGGCCTGCATGGTGGGCACGTTCAGGATCAGTGCGGTGGATGACGCTGCGAAAAAGCCATGAGTAGACGGACATGGATCTAGCCTAGCGTCTCTAGTCCCACCATAACCACCACGCCAGATGCCCGACCGGATCATCCAACAAGATGCGGTCGCATTCGTCGGGTGCCAGACAATGCAGCGCGTATCTGTCGCGCAGATATGGCCAGGCTCGCGTCACACCGTCCGGTAATGAGTGACGTATCACGAGCGCATCGACACTGACTCGTTCGTCTCGTCGCGGCTGGCGAATGACATAACCGCTCACGTACACCTCCTGAGGGAAAGTGATCGCAGCATCGAGCGCGGCTTCAACCGTCGGCCCTCCATTTTGCGAACACTGCAGGTTTTCTACACTCAGCAGGCTCCTCAGCTCGCGAGCATCGTCCCCACCAACCATAGTGAAGCGACAATAATCGTGATCATCCAGCTCCATGTAAGGAGCCAAAAGAACTGTGATGCCACTCGTGTCGAGCCACCCTGTAGGCCCATACATTCCCTCTACCTTCGTCTGCTCGGTCAGCATGATGTCCTCCTTCTGTGTCGGTGCGTGCAGTTCACCGCATGAGGATCGACCTGTGCCAGCACGCGCCTGGGCTTTGTGGATTGACGAGGGTACCCACGGTGCGCTGTGGATAAACGATGGAGCATAATGGCGGGTGTGATCATCGATTTAACCGCATGTCAGAGCCTGGAAGACGTGGAAGCAGCCGTACCGGACGGTGCGCTTGCTGACTACACGTGCATGACGGACGTCAAGCTGCGTTCGAGCATGGAAGTGGAACGCGGACTGTACATGGCGGAATCACACAATGTGATCATGCGGGCACTTGAGACGGGGCATCACCCGCGCTCATTCCTCATGGCGCCGCGCTGGCTCGAGCAGATGGAGCATCTGCTGGCATCCTCGACAGGAAGTGTTGACGGTGGTGACGTGCCCGTGTATATCGCCTCCGAAGAGGTGCTCGAACACATCACCGGATTTCACCTGCATCGCGGGGCTCTTGCCGCTATGCAGCGTCCCGAGCTGCCGGACGTGTCGGACCTCTTGGCACGTTCGCGCCGGATCGCTGTGCTGGAAGACCTGGTTGATCACACGAATGTCGGTGCAATCTTCCGTTCTGCAGCTGCTCTGGGTGTTGACGCTGTCATCGTCACACCTCGCTGCTGTGATCCGCTGTATCGGCGCTCCGTCCGTGTCTCCATGGGCACGGTCTTTCAGGTGCCGTGGACTCGGCTGGATACCTGGCCAGCCGTTGACGTGCTGCGCGAGGCGGGCTACTGCACGGTCGCCTGCGCACTCAGTGATGACTCACTGAGTCTCGATGAGTTCGTGGCGAACCCTCCGGACAAGAAGGTGGCATTGCTCTTCGGTACTGAGGGCGACGGATTGTCGCGCCGCACCATTGAGCAGACAGATCTGACGGTGCGTATCCCGATGGCCGGCGGTGTGGATTCGCTGAATGTGGCTGCTGCGTCAGCAGTGTTTTTCTGGGCGACTCGCGCACTCAATTAGCTGCGCGATCACCTCAGCACACTGCTCCCATCCTGACACTGGGATCGTCGTGAATCCTGCGGCTTTCACCGGGTAGTCGTTGCCACCCTCGTCAAGCCTGTCCCCGACAAACACTATGTCGCTGGCGGCGATACGTGTTGCCTCGACCAGGTGGCGCATGCCGAACGCCTTGTCAACACCCTGTCGGGTGATATCGACGGATGTGGACCCGCCACCGCGTACCGACAGTTCAGGAACGTCGCGGGCGACCCGCTCAGCCAGTGCAACTTTCTTCGTTCCGTCCGGGTCCCATGCGCGCTTGGCCTCCAGGGGCGCTTCCTGCCCCAGGGCAGAGAAGGTGATCTGTGATCCTCGATCTTCAATAATGTCTCCCCAGGTGTGGCTTTCCCAAATTCCCAGGTCGTGTGCGTGCCGAGTCAGGGACTCGATGGCCCGCTGGCGCTCGTCTGCGCTCAGATCCATCGCGTAGATCTGGTGCCACTGCTGGTCGCGATACCTGAAGTAGCGGGTTCCACACGTTGGCATCAGGTGCAGGCGCTCAAGCTGCGCGTCGTCAGCGTGCAGGTGCGCCAGGACCTGTGTGCGGAATTGGCCGATGTGTCCTCCGGAGATGATGCACACGTCGGCAACGTCGAGGAGCGCGCACAGGCGCTCGTCCATCAGGGACGGGAGCGGCGACTTCGAGGGGGCTAACGTATCGTCCAGATCGAAAGCTGCCAGTTTCACTCGACAGGCTCCTCAATGGTGTCGTCAACGTCAGGCTGCTTGAGGGTCTTGAGTGCGACGGTCGAGGCGACGAGGCCTCCCCACACGAGCAGGATCGAGATGACCATCAAGATGAGTGCGCTCGCTGTCATTGTTCCAGTCCTTTCGCGCGCGAGTCGAGGGAGTGATGCCACTTGGTCACCGTCATGATAACGGCGAAGACGATGATTGCCAGCAGCATTCCCCAGCCGAACATGCCGACAAAGGAGGTAGCATGCCCGTCATATCCGTGCATCACATAGTCGATGAGTGCGCTGATAAGCATGAAGCCCAGGACGATCGGGCTGACTACACCCACGACGAGGTCCCAGAAAGCGGGAACTCGGATCGATGAGACCGAGTTGAGGTGCAGACGCAGTCCCTTCAGGCGCGGACCGGCGAACGCGGAAAGCAGGCACAGCGCCATGGCGGAGGCAACCACGCCGATGTTGTTGACGAAGGTGTCGATGACGTCGAGGACATTCAGCCCCGAGCGCACACCGAACAGTCCCAGCGACAGCACCATCGCAGGCACACCCATGATCATGGCGGCTTTACGCGGGGTGACTCCGAACTTGTCCTGGATGGAGCCGGAAACAACCTGCAACAGTGACAGCAGCGAGGTGATTCCTGCCAGCGTCAGGGACGTGAAGAACAGGACGCCGAAGATGGGGCCGCCTGGCATCATCGAAATAATCTGTGGGAAGGTCACGAACGACAGGATCGGGCCGGTAAGGCCTTCCAGTTCGTTCACGCCAACCTGTTGAGCATGTGCCATGAAGCCGAGGGCGGCGAATACGCCGATGCCGGCGAGCAGCTCGAAGGATGAGTTGGCAAAACCTGCAACAAGGCCGGTTCCGGTCAGGTTTGACTTGGGCTTGAGATAGGAGGCGTAGGTCGCCATGATGCCGAAGCCCACTGACAGCGAGTAGAAAATCTGTGCAAACGCTGCCAGCCACACATGCGGATTCGTCAGCTGATCCCATTGCGGGGTGAAGAAAGCATTAAGTCCTTCCATGGCGCCAGGCAGGAACAGTGCGCGCACCACCATCACCACGAACAGGATGACCAGTAACGGCAGGAAAATACGGTTCGCCAGTTCCACGCCCTTGGTCAGTCCGCGTCCTACGATGAACAGGACGAACAGCCAGATCACGGCCAGGGGGACCAACACTGACAGGACGGGTGTCCATGACACTGAATCTGATCCGTCGAGTTGGAGGAACGTTTCGAGGAAGAAGGTCTGCGAGTCATCTCCCCATGCCAGGGTGATGGAGTGCCACGCATAGCTGGCCGCCCAGGCAACCACCGCTGCGTAGTAAATGAAGATGACGAAGCAGACGCCGACCTGAAACCAGCCGAGGAATTCTCCGCCGGCTGTCATGCGGCGCAGCGCCCACGGCGGTGAGCCACGCAGTTTATGACCGATCGCGTAGTCAAGAAAGAGGATCGGGATACCGACGCAGACGAGTGAGACGAGGTACGGCACCAGGAATGCGCCACCACCGTTGGCGTAGGCCACGCCTGGAAAACGCCAGATGTTCCCCAGGCCGATAGCTGAACCAATGGCTGAGATAAGGAACGCTGTTTGACCGGACCACGTTTCGCGACGCGGTTTGGTTTGTTGTGAGCTCATTTTCGTCACTCCATCACTTGCGGGATGAAGCTCACGCTAGAGTATTGTCAGCGCGCGGTGAAGAAGTATCCGCATATCGGATGGTCTCGCGCCAGACGAGAACGAAGGAAGGCCCATGTCGACCCCACACATTGCAGCTGAGCCAGGTGATTTCGCCCCCGCAGTCCTGATGCCGGGTGACCCGAAGCGTGCCCAGCGTATTGCTGAAACAATTTTGGACTCACCGCGACTGGTCACTGATGTGCGCGGCATGCTGGGCTTCACCGGCACTGTCGACGGTCAGCCACTGTCAGTGATGGGATCGGGAATGGGTCAGCCTTCCGCAACGATCTACGTCACCGAACTGATGAAGTTCTTCGACGTTCACCGCGTGATCCGCGTCGGCACGTGCGGCGGAATCTCACCGAAAGTTCATGTGGGCGACACGATCGTCGCGATCGGTGCACACACGGATTCCGCAATGAATCAGCTGCGCATTCCCGGTGTCAATTTCAGTGCGGTCGCCTCGTTCAACCTGGCGCGAGCCGCCGTCGAGGCCGCAACCGAAGACGACACTGTTCACGTGGGAACGATTATTTCGCGTGACCACTTCTACTTCGCGCCCGACGGTCAGACACAACGCCTGGCGGACTATGGTGTGTTGGGCGTGGATATGGAAGCTGCCGCGATGTATGGCGTGGCGGCAGAGTGCGGCCGAGAGGCACTGACCGTGTTGACGTGTTCGGATCACCTGCTTGACTCGTCGTCGGATATGACGGCGCAGGAACGTGAAACACAGTTTGAGACGACGCTGCGTCTGGCGGTCGCTGCCGCGCTGTCGTGATCTGTCTAAACCAGAGCCGCAAGGTGGAAGAGCCAGGCGATCAGCACGGTCACCGGCAGTGACATGATCGTGGTAATCAGCACAGTGCCCTGCGCGATGTGATTGCCGACGCCTGCCCGCGCTGAGGCGATGAAGGCATTTTGCGCGGTGGGCATCGCGCCCATCACCGTGACTGCCAACAGCGCGTGCCCGTCCATGCCCAGCAGCAGTCCTGCTCCGAACGCGCACGCCGGCTGAACCATGAGTTTGAAGCAGCTGGCGAGTATCACCATGTGCCCGTCCTGGGATCGCACAGTCAGGCGCTGCCCCACCAAGGAAGCGCCAAAACTAATCAGGACCAGCGCCGGCGCGGACTGCCCGATCATCTCGGTCGCGTTGGCGATCAGTGGCGGCACATCCAGGCTCACCGCTGCGCACAGGAATCCGAGGAACGCCGCGATCACCATCGGGTTGGTCACCACGGAGCGTACGATGGTCACAATCGACAGCGTGATACCCGGCGTACACAGGTCGATGAGGACGAAGAACATCGGGGTGAAGAAGCCCAGCTGAAACACCATGATCGGCACGCCGTGTACTGCTGACCCCAGTACGTAGATTGCGATCGGGATGCCGACGTAGGCCGCGTTGTTCAACGAGGACGACATTGCGCCGACCGTCAGATCGCCAATCGTCGGCCGCATCGTCAGGCGAGCGATCAGAGCGAACACGCTGGCGGTGACAACACCGCTTGCCGCTGCCGCGATGAGGGGACGGCCGATGACAACATCGAGGTCAGCTGATGCGATCGTGGAGAACAGGAGTGCGGGCGCGGCGATCCAATACACCAGGTCAGTGATGTGTCCAGTAGCATCGGTCTTGAGGATTTTCGTTGCGCGCGCGATCCATCCAACAGCCATAATGACTGCGATGACTGCGATGCCCTCGATGACTTGTCCCACGCGTCTACATTATGACCACGACCAGGAAAGCGAAAGTCATGTCATGGATTGATCACATGGTGTGGTGGCACGTCTACCCGCTGGGAATGTGCGGCGCCCCCATTCGTCCTCCGTTCGGGGCCGACGCGTCGGCGCACCGGATCACCATGCTGGAAAACTGGCTGGACTACCTGATCGAGCTGGGAGCCAACGGCCTGCTTCTGGGCCCGATCTTCCAGTCAACATCACATGGCTACGACATTCTTGACCACTTCGCAGTTGACCCGCGCCTGGGAGATGAAGCTGACTTTGATCACCTCATTGCCGCGTGCCACGAGCGCGGCATCCGCGTGGCATGTGACGGTGTCTTTTCTCACGTCAGCTCTCGGCACCCGCTGGTCAGCGAGGTTCTCGCTGCCGGCCCCGACAGTGAGCACGCGGACTTATTCGACATTGACTGGGAGGACCCCGCAGGTCCGACTCCACGCATCTTTGAAGGTCACGGTGAGCTGGTTCGGCTCAATCACGCCGGTGCACAGGCGCGCACATACGCCACCGACGTCATGACCTACTGGCTTGAACGCGGCATCGACGCCTGGCGTCTGGATGCCGCCTACTCTGTGCCGAGCGATTTTTGGCGCGACGTCATCGACCCCGTTCGGGCGCGTTTCCCTGAAGCGTGGCTGATGGGTGAAGTAATCCACGGTGACTACACCGACATGATCGAGCAGTGCCATTTTGATTCACTGACCCAATACGAACTGTGGAAGGCAATCTGGTCGAGTATCTCGGATCGAAATTTCTTTGAGCTGCAGTGGTGCCTCGATCGTCACAACCATTTCCTCGATTCCTTCACCCCACAGACATTCATCGGCAACCACGACGTCACGAGAATTGCCTCGCAGATCGGGAGCCAACATGTCGGCGTCGCTCTCGCCATTGTCATGACTGTCGGCGGGATCCCATCGATCTACTATGGCGACGAACAGGGCTATACCGGAATCAAGACCGAGGAGCTCGGCGGCGACGATCAGGTGCGTCCCTCGTTCCCTGATCTGCCCGACCACCTGTCGAATCTGGGCGAATCAGTGTTCCAGACCCACCAGGCGCTCATTGCGCTGCGTCGCCAGCATCCGTGGCTTGTCCATGCGCGCACGCAGGTGTGCGAGGTAACCAACGAGCAGCTGTCGTACCGCTCCAGCGCGGATGGACACACGATCTGCGTTTTTCTCGACCTGCATGATTCTGACGCGCCGCACGTCACGATCACCGAGCCCGGCGGGCAGATTCTTTTCGCATTCTAATTAAAGCCGAGGACGGCGCGGGCGATGCGGTAGATCGATAGCGGGATGACGCGTCCGGGCGTTCCCGGCAGCGAGATCAGCCGTCCGAGCAGACCTGATCTGACCTGCCGGGTGACCTGCGGGTAGTTTCGGTCAGCTTCCGCCCACAGGCGTTCTTTCTCCTGGACGTGTTCTGGTGTGCCAGAGAGCAACAACATCAGGGAGCACACGATGAAATTGATGCGCAGGTAGTGAATCATGTAGCGATACAGGTGTGCAGGGACAGTGGATTCGTCAGGGGTGCCGGCAAGCATCCCCGCGTTGACGCGCAGCAGCTGGTCGATACGTGAAATCATGACTTTTTCGTTCACTGACTGGTCATCGCGGCCAATGAAGTAGCGGTACAGATTCGCATCGATGTAGCGCAGCGTTCGCACATGCGGCAAGGGCACGTAGGAATACAGGTAGTCCACGTAGAAGGTATGCTCCGGCAGGATCATCCCGGATTGTCTGACCAGCTCGGTGCGAAAAATGAGCGTGTGCATCATGAGGTACTGGTCGTAGCGGCACGCACGCATGTCATCCCACCCAATGATGCGATCAGCAGGAAGAACGTTGAGGAAGCGGACCGCATGCTTATGAGATTTTCCTTGTTTCTCGTAGACGTAGTTCGCCACGTACATGTCGACGTCGTCGCCGCGGTCCTGGTCTGCGGCCATCTGATCCAACACGCGTGTCAGCGAGCGCCGGTCGAGCCAGTCGTCAGAGTCCACGACTTTCAGGTAACGGCCAGTGGCCTCGCGGATGCCGGTGTTGAGGGCGCCGCCATGCCCTGCGTTAGCCTGGTGGACTGCGCGGATTTCAGGGAATCTGCGCGCCAGTTTGTCGGCAAGTTCGGGAGTCTTGTCACTCGATCCATCGTCGATGATGAGGATTTCGATGGGGTGCGCATAGCCGATCAGGGACTCGACACATCGGCGCAGATAATCTTGCGAGTTATACGCCGGGATGATGACGCTCAGCAGTGGCTGATGAGATATGTCCACATTGGTCATAGTACGTGATCGAGAATGATCTGAGTGGCAGGAACGGCATCTCGCAGCACAGCTTCGTGGCCGTGATCCTCGATCGACGCGTACGTGCCGTGTGGCAGCAGTTGTGCCACGCGCTTCGTCCAGTCGTGCGGACACACCAGGTCGTCTTCTCCGCGCATGACCAGTGTGGGTGTGGGCACCTGCGGGTAGATGCGTTCAACGCGGTGATCCATCATGGCGCGAATCGTTCGGAAGAACCAGACTGGGCCGGCACGCAGATAATTCGCAACACCCACTGCCATCACGTGCAGCCCATCGTCGGCAAAGTCAGTAATCAGATCCCATGCCTGTTGGTGGAGGGTCCGCCTGGCGGGGTTGATGGTCGGAGCAATCAGAACCAGCTGATCGATCAGGTCGGGCCGTTGCTGCGCCACTTCCACTGCGACCTGGGTGCCCATCGAGTGACCAATCACGATCACGTGACGCAGCTTGTTGTCCCGTATGAAAGCGGCAACGAGTTTGCCGTACTGAGCCATCGACGGGGGGCGCTTCGGAGTGGGTGAATCACCAAAGCCTGGCAAGTCAACCGTATAGGCAGTGCCGTGAGGTGCCAGTTCCCTGGCCAGTCCAGCCAGTGCTCGCCTGCCCATCCCCACGCCGTGAATCATGACGAAGACAGGGCGGGAAGGATCCGGCGCATGTTCCTCGACGCGGTTATCACGCATGGCGTAGACCATGCGGATACGACCGCGCTGGTAGGTGCGTACTTCAACGTCCGAGTCTTCCTGAAAGACCGGGTCGCCCGAGGAATCATCGGTTCCGATATACGCCATCGCTTCTCCTTATTTCAGCTGACCATTCTTCCACAGGTATGACACACTGCCTAATACGAAGGAGGTACCGTGGCTCGACTCGTTCTGATTGATCTTGACGGCACGCTGCTCACACGGACGCAGGACGTGCCACCATCTGCTCAAGCTGCCTGCCGCGAGGCACGCGAGGCCGGACATATTCTGGCCATGTGCACCGGCCGATCCACTCCAGAAATCTACCCGTGGCTGTGGGATCTGGGCTTTTCCGCAGTAATCGGCGGATCAGGTGCCTACGTTGAGGTCGATGGTCAGGTGATCCGAGATGAACGCATCGACCGTGCGGACATTGAATCAGTCAACGAGGTGCTGAGCCGCAATGAGTGTTTGTGGGTGTGGCAAAGTTCCGAGGCCATGCATCCGTCTGCCGACTATTTGTCAGTTTTCCCCGGCAAAGATCCCGACTGGGTGCCGTATATGCGCCAGATCGAACCGTACCTGCGCTCCGGGATACCCGATTCGGCCTCGAAATGTGCGTTCCTGGCACCTCGCGCCGGAATATTTGAGGCGATGAGCAGCCAGCTGGATGAGCGTTTCGACATCATCGGTGGATCGGTGGGTACGGCCGATGCGCGCGTCGGTGAAATCCTCAAAGCACAGTGTCACAAACTGACGGGCGCCCATGTGCTGTGTGGTCACCTTGGAATCAGCATCAGTGACGTTGTAGGAATCGGTGACTCCCCCAATGACCGTGAGCTTCTGGCGGGTGTGGGCACGAGTATCGCGATGGGCAATGGAAGCGAAGACGTCAAGGCGATCGCCTCGTGGGTGACCTCCCCCGTTGACGAGGATGGTCTGGCGCGCGCTTTTGAGTACGCCGGATTGATTACGCGGTAGTTTCCGTTTCGGGCAGGTCATGCAGCAGTGTTGACCGGCGGGCAATCTCCGAGGGGCTCTGAATTGGCAGTCCTCGGATTTTGTCGATCACGATGCAGATAGCAGCCAGGATGGCAACTGGCAGGATCCATGACAGTCCCTGACCATACAGCGGCAGCTTCATGATGGCGGGGATCGCCCGACCAATTTCAATGTCGAAGGAACGCAGAAGGTCGTTGAGTGCGAAAACCGCCGCGAGCGCAACCGGCAGGCGATAGGCCCACACCAGGCGGAAACGCAGTGCGGCCTGGATCAGCGTGAGGAAAATCAGCGTAACGGCTACGGGGTAGAGGAGCGCGTTGAGAGGAGCCGCAATGTCGAGGATGACGGTCAGGCCCAGGTTCGCCATCAGTGCGCCGATGATGGTGAAGATGATGCTCCACCCTCGGTAGTCAACAGCAGGGATCAGGGTCGCGAAATAGGAGGCGGTCGAGGTGATCAGGCCAACCGCCGTCGTCAGACATGCCAGAAGGACGATTCCGGAAAACACCCACGATCCTGCTGATCCGAGGGCGACGTGCGAAGCGTAGGCAAGCAGTTCTGCACCGTTGTTGAATTGCTGGCCAACGGAGCGACCCAGATGCCCCAGCCCCAGGTAGACAAGTCCCAGCAGTACTGCCCCGACCACACCTGACATGATGCAGGCGATGACGGAGGGGCGCCCCGCGGGTACTCCACGCGAGTACAGCGACAGCAGGACAACAATCCCGAAGACCAGTGCAGCCAGCGAATCCATCGTCAGGTAGCCCTCCAGGATGCCGGACGTGAAAGGCGAGGACGCGTATTCCTCGCTCGGCGCACTGGGAGCAGCGCTCAGGCGCGCGGATCCCACGATCACCAGGATGACGATCAATGTCAGAAGGGCGGGAGTCAGATACTTGCCCAGCGCGTCGACGATGCCGGCGCGGCGCAGTGACAGCCATAGGCTCAGAGCAAAGAACGCCACGACGAACAGGAGCAGCGCCACTGTGCCCGATATTCCGGTTGGCCCGACAAACCCCATTTCGTACGCAACGTTCGCAGTACGCGGGATCGCGTAGAACGCGCCGATCGACAGGTAGATCAGTGCCGGGAAGATCATCGCGAAAACCTTGCCGGTTCGCTTGGCAATATCTCCCAGCCCGGCGCCAGACACTGCCACCGCAATAATCGCCAGCATCGGCAGAACCACACCGGTTGACAGGAAACCAAGGATCGCCGGCCAGTAGTTCGTTCCAGCCTGCTGTCCCAGTTGTGGAGGGAAGACCAGGTTTCCCGCTCCGAAGAACATGGAGAACAGCATCAACCCCACGACAATGATGGTGGTCGGGATTCCTGCACGCTTCGCAGATGTCACTGGGCGCCTTTCGATCAACTTTCCTGTGCTGCAGACAGTTTAGCGCTCTCTCCAGCTGAGATGTTCACTCCTTCCGGCGCCACGAGGGTATCTGCCACGGTCACGGTCGTGGCATCGATGGTGCCGTACAGGCAGGTCAGTGTGAGGCCTCCCTCGTCGCGCGTCAGCGTGCCCCAACCGGTGCCCGTCATCACGACGAGGCTGCGGCGCGGCTCGCGGGCAATCCTCAGTTCGCCGGTGAACTGGTTCCACGTGATCCCTGTGAGCTCATCGAAGACGCTCCAACCGGACAGCGCGCGCGTGTAGTGGTCACCGCATTCGATTTCGTTGTACGGATTGCGTGTCGTGCCGTCGTAACGCGCCCACAGTCCGTGCAGGACCGCATAGCCTTCGTCGGTGAGCCCTTCGTGCAGGCAGTGTGCCGCCACCTGATATTCGATGCCCGTCCACACTTCGTCGCAGTATCGTGTGGGCACATCGGGTCGCCCACCGGTCGGCCATGAGCACATCAGCAGACCCGTTTCCTTGCCGGTAGCGAATGAGCGGTAGGGGTGCTCGAAGTCGTCAAAACCGGTGCGTAGGTTCAGGCGTACAACATTCTTCAGCGCCGTCACCACGTGGTCGCGTGGCAGCAGGTATCCCAGGTCAAGCTGGTGCGCCCACCATTGGCCGATGAGCTGGTCAGACAGGCACCCGTCCTTCCACTGGAAGTCGTCGCGATCCCCTTCTTCGAGGACCTGGCGGTAGTACTCGCCGGTGAACAGCGCCTCATCGTAGGCACGTGAGGATGCCTCGAAGCGTTCGCGGTAGTGGCTGGCGCGCTCATCGTCGCCCAGAAGTTTGGAAATCTCTTCCATCGCGCGCAGTGCTGCCAGCCAGTACGTTCCCATGTAGGAGTTAATGCCACACAGGTCAATGTCGTGCGTGGAGGGCTGAATGCCGTGGAGCAGTCCGGTTGAGTCGGGGTCCCATGTGTTTTCGATGTAGTCCATCAGCCGCACCAGGTTCGGCCAGTACTGCTCCAGCCATGCGCTGCCCGCCTGGTAGCGGGCTTCGCGGTAGGTGCGCAGAACGATTGACAGCATTCCGTCAAGCGCCGGATCGCCCGGTCCTCCGATTTCCCGATCCCAGATCTGTGGCGTCTCCAGTGGCAGCAGGACGCGGTGCGGGATGAATCCTTCGGGTGCCTGCGTGATGGTGAACTCTGTTTCGCGCATGGAGCGTTCCATGCGTGGGAAGAGCTTGGCTGTGGCTTGCGCGTAGGCGTGCACGTGCGTGCAATTGAGCGGACATGACCCGCCGACGAATCCAGCCCACATCGGCGTGGATGCGCCCAGGACTCCCTCGAAGGCGAATGTGCGGTCATCAGCACTTTGGAAGTAGCTCGGGGAGCGCACAATTGCGGCCTGTGTGAGCATCCGATCTGCGACTTCGCCGCCCGGTTCGTCGGCCAGGTCAGAGTTCGTCATGGCATCCACCCATGCGCGTGAGTGGTGTTCGAGGGTGTCCCAGTTTTCGTGTACGTACGCGGTGACCTGTGAGGCATCCGACCAGCGTGTGGTGTAGCGGTTTCCCAGCCAGTGTGTGGCCGGAGCGTAGGTGGGTTGTACGCCTCCAAATTGAACGAAGTTGACGTATCTGTTCGGGAAGTGCCATGTGATCGCGACGCGCACTGTGGTGGTTTCACCCGGTTCAAGGAAGAACTGCGAGACCACTCCCCCGTTCCATGTTGATCCTGACGGGCTGGGCATGGGACGCGCTGTGATGCCGTTGGGCTGCGGGTCAGGCAGGTCATCTGGAACACCGTTCCATTCGTCGGGGCCCACCGGCTGGCGTGTCGCCATGAAGTCCATGAACTGCGCCGGATCAGTCCACTGAGGAAGGGAGCTGACGCGCGTGCCTGACACGCTCAGGCTCATGGTGCCTGCGCCGGGATCGCGCGGGGCGGATTCGTTTAAGGAGGGGTTGGTCATGGTGAGTTCGGTCCAACCGTCTGCGCGGTGGACGGTGTTGACGTTGCCGCCGTATCGCGGTGAGTGGACGCCTACCGGGTTGGTCATGCCGTCATGACCGATGGCGTTCTGCAGACCTGCGCCGAGCCAGCCGTTGAGCCCGGTCTTGGGGTCAGTGTTCGTGAAGGTGAAGGTGAAAAGGGCGGCAGGTAGTGCGGAGTCATCTTCGTTCAGCGGGATGAGCGGGGTGAATGCGTCGAGCGTGACTTTCACCGGCAGTGTGTCGTCATCGAATGTCACGGTGCCAAATGGATAGTGTCCTTCGAAGGAGGCACTGGCCATCGGTGAGAAGTCCTCGAGCAGGTCGCGCTGCCAAGTCGGTACGTCATCATCGTTGACCAGGACTGTTGGTTCGTGCGGCTCACCTGGTTGGGCGATCAGGACACACTGTTCGTTGAAAGGCGGCTCCCACTGACTGATGCGTAGGGCAAAGAATGATCCGGGTAGCGTTCCCGTGTGATTTCCGATGTTGTGCAGCTGCCATTGTTTGAGTGATCCGTCCGCAGCGAGCGCTAGGTTTCCCGTTCCGATCCCGCCGAGGGGCAGAGCAGTGAATGGATGTGGGGTGGTCATCGTCGGCCTTTCATGCAATCGATTACATTTTAGGCTAATATTGCTGACAGTCCACGTCAAGACGGGTCTGCAGTGGCGCAGTCATTACACTTGACAGCAACACTGGTTGGCATTTTGCGGAAAAGACACTATGAAAAGAAAACATCAATCCATCGATGCTCCCCAACGCGTGCGCATGATCGATGTCGCTCGCGCCGCAGGGGTGTCAACGGCGACCGTCTCACGCGTGTTGAGCAATGCAGGCACCGTTAAGCCTGACCTCGCTGAACGGGTGATGGAAGCTGTCAGGCGCACGCATTATGTCCCCGATTCAACAGGTCGCGCCCTGCGCCGCCAGCGCTCGGATGTGTGGGCTGTCATCGTGTCGGATATTCAGAACCCGTACTTTTCGCGACTGGTCGCCTCCATTGAGCAGATCGCCACCGCCAACGGCCTGTCGATCGTGTTGTGTAATACGGGTGAAGATCTGGACCGCGAGCGCCGCTTTATTGCCAATGCCATTTCACAGCGCATGTGCGGAGTGATCCTGACCGCGGCGTCGGAAGCTGATGAGAACGTTGAGCTGCTGACCCGGGCCCGCATTGCCACCGTCGTCGTTGACCGGCGTGTCGGATCGTACGAGGGTGACTCGGTGCTCTTGAATAACGTTCTTGTCGGCCGGTTGGCTGCGAATCATCTGATTGAACGCGGCCACCAGCGTGTTCTGTGTTTGTTTGGTCCGTCTGCAGCTTCCACCACGTTTGACCGCTATCTGGGTTTCCAGGCCGCATGGACGGAGGCGCATCGCGATCGTCATGGTTTGCAGCTGGTGGAGACGAATATTCACGCCGGAGGAGCCCGCCAGGCGACCGCGTCCGCTTTGGCTCGAGCCCACCCGCCGACCGCTATCTACGCGGCGAACGCCGTGCTGTCGATGGGTGTGTATCGGGCGGTGCAGGAAAGTGGGCGGCGCATGCCCGAGGATGTGTCACTGATCGGCACCGATGATGCTGACTGGACGACAATGGTGTCACCTCAGGTGACTTTGATTTCGCAGCCCGTGGAGGAAATGGGGACGCGCGCGGCGTCGATTTTGCTGGAGCGGATGGAGGATCCGGACGGGGAGCCACACCATGTGGTCGTGTCGCCATCTCTGATCGAAAGGGAGACGACAGGCGCAACCATCGCGCCTTAGACGCTCATGAGGCGCCTCGCCAGACAGCGCGAGACGCCTCATGAATAGACTCGTCTTACTTGTCGAGAGTCTTGAGTGCTTCCAGCGACTTCTCGACATCAACGACGGGACCGCCGTTTGCCGGTGGTTCCTCATCGATCATGATGTCCTGCTCCAGGACGTAGTATCCGTCAAATCCGGCTTCGTCGAGTTTGTTGACGATCTCGGCGAAATCGATGTCGCCCTCGCCAATGGGTGCGAACATGCCGGCCTTGACGCCTTCGCTCCATGTGAGTTCGCCGGGCAGAAGCTTGTCGGTCATTTCCTTGTGGATGTCCTTGGCGTGGACGATGTCGACGCGGTCGGCGTACTTGTTGACCAGTTCGACTACGTCTGCGCCACCGCAGGCGAGGTGGCCGGTATCCAGGCACAGGCCGACCTTCGAGTTGTCCAGGACGCGCTCGACTTCGTCAACGTTTTGCACCATGGTGCCCCAGTGCGGGTGCAGGCACGCGATCACGTTGCGCTCGGCGCATGCGGCTGAGATACGGTCAAGGTTGGTGAACAGTGTTTCCCAGCCCTTTTCGTCCAGGACTGGACGCTCGTCATAGCCTTCAACGCCGGAGTCAGCTGCGAGGATCAAGTATTTGCCGCCTGCGACCTCGAACGCATCGAGTTCTTTCTGGACGGCGGGAATCGGGTCGGTTTCAGGGTCATGCATGATGGCCAGGAAGAATGCACCGACGACGTCGAGTTCGTATTTGGCGACCTCGGTGGCGCGGGCTTCTGCTTCGAGCGGCAGCCATCCCTGGGGGCCGAATTCTGTGGCGGTCAGACCGATCTGCTTCATTTCCGTTAGGACGCGCTCCGGGCTCATCTGGTATCCCCAGCCTGGAACTTCACATACACCCCAGCTGATCGGGGCTCCTGCAATTTTCATCGTGTCAACCTTTCATGTCGTGTGGATATGCGGGCGATTCAGGACAATGTAATGGATGTGCCGGTCAGAGCGGATTCCTGTGCTGCTTCAGCGATTTGCAGCGCCTTGATCCCATCGGTGACGTTCGGGGTCGGTGTCTGGCCGTGTGCAATCGCGTCGAGGAAGGTGTTGAGCTCATTGCTGTATGCCTGGGCGTAGCGTTCCAGGAAGAAGTTGAGGTAAGGCTCTTTCGATGCGGAGAAGTTCGAAGTGGACAGCTCAACGGTTGTGGCGCGCACATTGTCGGCATTGAGCACACCGTCGGCACCGAAGACTTCCAGGCGCTGGTCATATCCGGGGGCGCAGTGGCGCGAGTTGATGATGGTCGCGACAACGCCGTTGGCGTTGCGCAGCAGGATCATTGTTGCGTCGAAGTCGTTGGCTTTCTTGATCTCCGGGTCGAAGTTCTGGCCGTAGGCGAATACCTCGACAATGTCGCCGAGGAAGAAGCGCGCCATATCGAAGTCGTGGATCGTCATGTCCTTGAAGATGCCGCCTGAGGTGGCCACGTACTGCGGGCTGGGAGCTTCGGGGTCACGCGAGGTGATGGTCACCTGCTCAACCTGGCCGATCTCACCCCGATCGACGAGGGCTTTGATCGCGGCGAAGGACGGGTCGAAGCGGCGGTTGAATCCGAGCATGATGGTCGGGTTGAGGCCTTCGAGGTCCTTCTCGAGCTGCTTAGCTGCCTCGTAATCCAGGGCGATCGGCTTTTCGCACAGTGCGGGCAGGCCGGCTTTGGCGGCGGCAATGATGTGCTGTGGGTGCTGCGGTGTCGGGGAGCAGATGACGACTGCGTCTAGGTTGTCGAGGGCGAACAGGTCCTGCGCGTCGGACAGAACCGTTGCGCCGAATCGCCCACCCAGTTCCTGCGCTGCCGGCTGATACGGATCAGCAATTGCCACAAGCTGTGCGTTGGGGTTGGCAGCGATGGTGTTGGCATGCACGTGTGCGATGCGTCCCGCACCGATGAGACCAATATTGACCATAATAAGACCTTCCTTATTGTCATGAACAACCGGCGTTGGCTATCCCGTTGTGCCTCTATCCCACGATCCTATCACGGCTTGTTCTGACATTAAACCCCGATTCGGCGTCTTTCGGCACCGAATCGACGACAGATGACAGGTCTTTGCGAGATCCTCTACACAAGTAGATATGCCGCAGAAGCAATAGTTAGGACAATAACAATGGCGTTGAAGACATTTTGATTGATCCTGTTGGCGACCAGCTTGCCAACGGCACAGCTCGCAATGACGACGGGAGCCAGAATCAGCGCTATTGTCACAACCTCACGCGTTACCAGGCCTATTCCTGCTGAAAACGGCAGCTTGACAAGGTTAATGAGAAAGAAAAACCACGCCTGGGTTCCCAGGAACCTCTGAACATCAAAACCGGAGGCTAAAAAGTACATCGACATGACGGGCCCACCCGAGTTCGCGGACATCGTCGTGAAACCACCTAACGCGCCATAGATTCCGCGCACGCCGCTTCGTGCGACCGCTTTCTTCATCTTCTCCCCATAGGCGTGCATGAGCGCGAGCGTGAGGAATGTCAGTGCCAGGACAATAATTCCGATGGAGCGACGCACAACCGTGTCGGAGGCGAAGTACAGGAATGCCGCACCACAAGCCACACCGATGATGACAGATGGGATCAGCCGAAAAAGGGTTCGCCAGTCACATGTCTTGAAGTACACCCACACCGCGATTATGTCCCCTACCAGCAACAGAATCAGCAGGACGGCCGTCGATTCCCTTGCCGGTAATACTGCCGCAAACATTGCAACAGCCACGCTGACCACTCCAGGCAGAGCAGTCTTACCCAGACCTACAAATATCGACGCGATCGCTAGGACGATCCACGCTCCCGCTGACAGATCCAACTGACTTCACCTCCCTACATCGCTTTGTCCTCACAAATAATGGTAGATCTTACATGCGAGTACACACCTCTTCGTCGCAGGCAATCTATCACCTCTGAGACCAATTCACACAAACCCCTTTGTTTCTTCAAGCATTTGTGACGACATTAGTGTGCGAATACGATCTTTTGCAGAACTTTCTGCCGCCAAAACCTCCAGATATCATGACAAGACTGTTACGAAGCTTACAAGAGTGTGCTACTCTCATTCCTATCGGGTATTAACGCGCGTTAACATAGATGTTGTACTTCGCACAATATTCGAGAATGCGACTCACAACGAAGAGAGTGGATACATGACTAATCAATCGCCTCAGCTTTCGCCTCGTGAGATCGAGGACCTTGTCGAGAAAACTCCAGCATCAGGTAAACACCGCGGTATAGGCGCGTTGCAGCCGTAGCGACCATTGGTTCGTTCCTGTTCGGCTACGACACGGGAGTGATTTCCGGAGCTCTCCCCTACATGCATTTGCCGTGGGATGCAGGCGGAATGCACCTGAACACCATCCAGGAGGGATGGATCGGCGGGACCCTCCTCATCGGTGCGGCAATTGGTGCACTGTTGGGCGGACGACTTTCTGACCGATTCGGACGCCGTCACAACATCATGCTGCTCGCCGCTCTTTTCTTGGCAGGCGCTTTAATGGTCACCCTCGCTCCCAGCCTGTGGTTCATGTACGTGTCCAGATTTATCCTTGGCCTGGCCGTCGGAGGGACATCAGCAACCGTACCGGTATATCTTGCTGAGACGGCTCCCAGAAGAATTCGTGGAACAATCGTCGCAATTGACCAATTGATGATCGTAACTGGTCAGCTCGCTGCGTTCGCATTCAACGCCGTCATCAATCAGGTTCTCGGCGGCCCAAAGCTGACGGTGCAGGCCGATCCGCTTGGCTGCATCGAGCCCGGAACATACAACTGGCAGGACATCTCCTCGTGGATCTACCTCAAGGAACAGGTCAGTGCTAGCTGTACTCTCAACGCTCAGTCAGACCTGATTGCGTGGGCAGATTCGCTCACTCTCACGTCCGGAAACGGGTCCGGATGGCGCTTCATGATTGTTCTGTGCACGATACCCGCAATCGCCTTGTGGTTGGGTATGCGTCTGATGCCGGAGTCGCCGCGCTGGTACGCGGCAAATCAGCGGTACCTTGAAGCAACCGGTGCTCTTAAGCGGGTTCGTGATGATCGCGACGAGCCGCGTTCAAAGGAATTCACAGAAATGGTTTCCGCGACCGAGCGTGACGTCCATATAAAGAAGGGCACATGGAGTGAGATGATCCGGACCAAGTGGCTTCGACGCCTCCTGGCGATCGGCATCCTCATTGCAGTGGGCAACCAGCTCACCGGCGTCAACACCGTTATGTACTACGCGCCGAAGGTCCTCGAACTTGCCGGCATGTCAACAGCTGTAGCCATTACCGCCCAGGTTCTTAATGGAATCTTGTCTGTCGCCGGGTCATCGCTGGGCCTTTACCTGATCTATCGCTTCTCTCGTCGCGGACTGCTGGCGTGGAACGTGGCGGGCATCGCGGCTTCACTGCTCCTGATATCAATCCTGTTCGGCACGCTGATCGAACCTCATATTGAAGCTGGAACGCTGCCGGATCCCATCGCCGCCTACGGAGTTCTCGGGTGCATGGGAATCTTCATGCTCTTCGTCCAGTCCGGAAACAGTGTCGTGTGCTGGACCATGATGGGCGAGATGTTCCCCGCTCGTTTCCGCGGTCTCATGAATGGCACTGCCGTCTTCTGCCTGTGGGTGTCAAACGCAATCCTGACGACCACATTCCCCTGGCTCATGGCGAATCTCGGCGGAATGGTGACATATGCAGTGTTTGCGGGTATCAACGCTTTGGTTCTGCTCGGGCTCTACTTCTTCATGCCGAAAACGTCCGGCAAGTCGCTTGAAGAGATCGAAGAGGAAATGAAGGAAAACTATTCACAGAGCTGGCGTTACCGAACGGAGCGTACACGCTAAACCTGACGTTATACAGAAAGGCTGTGGGATCGAAATGATCCCACAGCCTTTTCGATGTCTGGTGTCACAACGACATGTCGACCACTGCACGACCCTGAATGTTGCCGACAGCCAATTCGTCATAGCCCTTGCCTGCATCTTCGAGCGAGAAACGCCTGGTGACGATCTGCGAGTAGTTGATGTAGCCGTTGGCGGCCATCTCGACAACCTTGGGCAGATCAACTCGTGTACGTGCACCATAGGAGCCGAGAATAGACTGTCCGCGGCGCACCGTGCGGTTGATTTCAACGCCCGCGGTCTGCACACCGGCGCCCAGCCCAATCGGCACCATCCGCCCACCATCTGACAGAGCATTCAGTGCGGACTCCCATGTTTCGGGACGTCCCAGTGCCTCGAATGCAACGTCGACGCCCTTGCCGTCGGTGAGTGCGAAGACTGCGTCGTGAACATCTTCCTTGGTGGAATTCACAACGTCCGTGGCACCCAGTTGCCTGGCCGCTTCGAGCTTGTCGTCGGCCACGTCAATCGCGATGATCTTGCTGGCGCCGAATGCCTTAGCGATCTGGATGATGTTGGAGCCAACGCCTCCGGTCGCCACGACGGCAACAGTTTCACCAAAGCGCAGGTCTGCTCCGCGGCGCACCGCACCGTAGGCCGTCATCGCCGCGCACCCCAGAATCGCGCCTGGGACAAGGTCAACGTCGTTAGGCAGAACGGCAATCGATGTCGACGGAATGACGCAGTACTGAGCCAGCGCGCCCATCGAGTACATGGCGATTTCCTCGCCGTCGGTGCCGAACAGTCGAGTCTGACCGTCGTAGAGTTTTCCTTCCAAACGGTTGAGGTTAAAAAACGTGTCGCACAGGTCATCACGGCCTTCTGCACAGTGATCGCACTGGCCGCACGGCATCAGGAATGCTCCGGCGACCTTTTGCCCCACTTCCAGGTCAGTGTGGTCGTTGTCGGGGCCTACCTCAACAATTTCTCCGGTCACTTCGTGGCCGAGTACGCACGGGTACGGGAAGGCGATTTTGCCGTGAATAACATGCAGGTCGGAATGACACATGCCACATGCTGCGACCTTGATCAGAACTTCTCGGCTCCGTGGCTTAGGCGTCTTGATCGTTTCTATCTGCATGCCTTTGGCAGGGTCACGCAGTACCGCAGCCTTCATCGTTTCTGGAATTGCCTCTGACATTTTTCCTCCATTGGATTCAGACACTTCTCACTGCCGACGCACCGGATTGTGCTTTCCGGACCGTACATCAATTCTATCCTCATTTGTAACATTTGTAAATGGAATTGAACGTACAAACTATCGATTACCGAGGGAGTCTACCGATCCGCTGTTCGGAGGACATACGAAACGGCGGGCCAGAGCCGAAGCAAATCGGCCGCTAGCCCACCGTCTCATATTGACTGAGTTGAGTCAGTTGTCTTCGTTCAGAACGTCACACGTTCCGGCGTTGACCGCCTTCCAGATTTCTTCTTCGGTCGGCATTGCCGTGGAGCATTCCAGACGCGCTGCCACGATCGCACCGGCACCGTTGCAGCCCTGAATGATCTTCTCCAAATCCCAACCCTGCAGTAGACCGTGCACCAGCGAGCCGCCAAATGCGTCACCAGCACCTGCGCCATTCATGGGCACGCACGGCAGTTCAGGCACAACCAAGCGCTCGTCGGCCGTCTTGGCCAGTGCGCCGTCGCGCCCCTGCTTGACGATGGCGATCTTAACGCCGCGTTCCAAGAGTGCATCTGCAGCACGCTCGGGGTCCTTCTCCCCTACTGCAATTTCGCATTCGGTGCGGTTACCCACTGCCACGTCGGTGTATTCGAGACACTCGGCGTAACGCTGTCTAGCGAGTTCAATGTCGTCCCAGAAGATGGGCCGCCAGTCCATATCGAAAATTGTGTATGGCTTGTGGCCGCGCATCTTCAGTGCGTCAATGTGGGTGGTGTAGGAAGGATCCTCTGACAGGCCGGTGCCGCTGAACCAGAAAATCTTGCAGTTCTTCACGGTTTCCTCGGGCAGATCGGAAGTCCTGATCTGCAGGTCCGGAGCCGACGGCTCGCGGTAGAAAAAGAACGGCGCGTCGGGAACAAGCTCGCAGAACGTCACCGGTGTGTTCAGGTTCGGATCGGTGATGACGAATTCATCGCTGACACCTAGGCGACGCATTTCGTCGCGAACATACTTTCCGAATGGATCGTCGCCCACACCTGTCAGGATTGCCGCATCTTCACCCAGTTTTGCCGCTGCCACCGCGACATTCATCGGCGATCCGCCGAGGAACTTTTGAAACGTCTTTACTTGATCAAGGGGCGTGTTCACCTGAAGGGGGTAAACATCCACGCCACTGCGGCCAACGGTTAGAACGTCGTGAACTGCCATGACCTTTCTCCTCACTTCGTCGTGCTATTCAGCTTGGACATTTCCAGTGTACGACAAAGTCGAGCATTTGTCACTACATTTAGCGACTATGCTCAGCTTTGTTCAGTGATCAGTCAGTCTCACAGGCCCTTGGCGGCCTCGATCAGCGTCTGGGCGCTCATCTCGAGTCCCTTGATCATGTCGTACTGGTTGTCCTCATGTTCGACAGAGACGTTCATATCCGGGTTGATCGCCGCGACTGCCTGGCAGAACTGCGTCCAGAAGCTGACGTCATTGCCACCACCGAGATATACGAAACGCCATGCAGGATCCTGCGGCCAGACCTGGCACCAGTGTGCCATTGCGCTGGGGTAACGATCGTCCTCATTTTCCGGCCAATGGCCGAATCCTGTATCCAAGACGCCCTTGGTTGCCACCCCTGCCTCGATCTTCGTGTCCTTGGCATGGACGTGCAGAATGTGGTCACCCAGCAGGTCGATGCATGCGAGAATGTCCATCTGCTGCCACATCAAGTGGGACGGATCCAGGTTCACACCGATGTTGCGCACACCGGTACGCTCGACGAAGTCGAGGAATCCGTGTGGGGTGAAGATCGTGTTATGAGGGTGAAGTTCCCAGGCGATCTTCACGCCCGCATCGCCGGCACGCTGATCGATCTCCTTCCAGTAGTCGGCAAGGACATCCAGCTGGTATTCCAGCACCTCCCCATACACGCCGTCCCACGGGTTGACCACCCACGAGGGGTAGCGTGCACCGGGGTCGGAGCCGGGTGCGCCCGACATTGTGACAACCTCGTTGACGCCGAGCAGGCCAGCCAACTTGATGGCTCGTTTAAGGTCATAATCATGTTTGGGACCGACGTCGGGCAAAGGGTTGACGGGGTTACCGTTTGCATTGAGTCCGGCAAGTTTTATCTCCCTGTCAGCGAAGATGCCGAGGTATTCGTCGCGTGCCGTCTGCGAACTCAGAAGCAGATCCACATGCGCGTGCGGGCTGGGTACGAAGCCGCCGACGTTGACCTCGGCACCGTTCAATCCCATTGACTTGGCGATATCGAGTGCCTCTGCCAACGGGTAGGAGCCGAGGCACTGCGTGTAGAAGCTCAGTGTTAAAGACATGGTGTTCCTTCCGGTCGTTGAGAATTACTGTGACTATTTGATGTCGACGCTGGCGCCGCCATTCGCGGCAGATTCTGCGACAGCTGCCTGGATACGCATGGCGCGGTAGCCGTGGTCGAATCCGGGAACCTCGGGAAGTCCCTCGTCGATGCCGGCAACCTGGTCAAGGAATGCGCGTGCCTGGTAGGTGAACTGGTCGATCTGGGTGACACCGACGCCTGCGAACGCCATCGAGGAGCCATCCTTAAAGTACGGGAAGTCGGGTCCCACCAGTATGCGGCGCGATCCTGTCAGGCCGCGCGCTCCTGCGTTGTCAGCCAGCTTGATTTCTGCTGCGCGTGACATATCAAAGGCTGCCTTGGCTTTCGTGCCGCTGACTTCGAATTCAAGCTGGTTCGGATCGCCCACAGTGATGCGTGACACCGCCAGCGATCCGACCGCGCCGGATTCAAAGTGCGCGGTAAAGATGGCCGCATCGTCGTTTTCCACCTTTTCGGTTGCCTTCGCATCGGTGGAAATCCCTCGACCTCCGGACACACCCTGCACTGCCGGTGGACGCATGGTAATCGCAGTGGCGAATGCGGCACCCGAAACGGACTTGATCTGCCCGCATACAAATTCCGCGGTGTCGATCAGGTGTGACCCCACATCTCCGAGGGCGCCTGACCCCATCGGCCCCTTGTACCGCCATGCGATCGGGGTGTTCGGATCGGCTCCGTAGTCGCAGGTGTAGCGACCGGTGAAATGGACGATATCGCCCAGCGCTCCATCCTCGGCCAGTTTGGCAATTTCAGCGATGCCAGGCTGGCGACGGTATCCGAACCCAACGCCTGTAACGACGTCGGCCGCAGCAGCAGCTTCTGCCATTGCACGGGCATCGTCGAGGTTGTCCGTCAAGGGCTTCTCACACAGGACGTGCTTTCCGGCCTTGATCAGTTCCAGGGCGATTTCACGATGCAGTGCATTCGCGACAACGATCGAGACCACGTCGATTTCCGGGTCTTCTGCAATTTCGTGCCAGTCAGTGACGGTCTTGTCGTATCCGTATGCGCGTGCGGCATCTTGCGCGAATGGCTCATAGGCATCGCAGATTGCAGCATATCGAAGCTGCGGCAGCTTATGTGGATCGTAGATAGTCGTGGCCTGCCGCCACGCGTTGGCGTGCGTGCGACCAGCCATTCCTGCGCCGATAACAGCTACTGAAATTGTGTGACCATTCATCATGACTCCCTCGTCGATCATCTGTTGGTGAGTCACCGCCCCGAGCTACGCAAGCGGTGAATTAACGGCGCTATTCATACGCTAACGCGCGTTAACTACGAGTAATAGTATGGTTTGTTCTCACAACTGTCAAGGCGAATCGTAAAGTGAGTCGCACTACGGGCGGGCGAGGTTGCGTGAGGAGGCACGCACGATCAGACGCGGCTCAACGACGCGTTCGGTTCCGACCTGCCGGTTTGCCTCGATCAGGTCAAAACTCAGCTGCGCCTGCTGCGCCGGCTCCTGGTCGATCGAGGTGAGGAGGAACTGCGGATTCTCCGCCAGATAGGTGTTGTCGTAACTCATGACCGGGAAGTCAATACCCGGCCTGGCGCCAGATGCCTTCAGATACGCCACAACATCGATGGCCATCAGATCGTTTTGAACCAGATAACACGTCGCCTCGCGTGACGTCAGTTCTCCTAAACGCCCATCGCGGATCGTGTAGTGCTCCAGTTGCAGCCCAGCCGCATCTGTTTCCTGCTCGATGGCAGCAAGACGATAGCGTGTAGACGCATCGGTCTGATCATTTGTCACGTACACCACCTGCGTACAGCCGGTGTCGACCGCGTGGTGCGCAATCAGGCGCGCTGCTTTGAATTCATCAATATGAACCGTGCTGATGAGCTCATGCGTCAAGGGAACACCGGCGGCAACAACCGGGTAGCGTTCGGCAATCGACTGGTAGATCTGGGAGTCCTGATCGGGGGTGACCAGGATGATGCCACGCACACGTAACTGATCGAATTGGTCCAGCAACCGCTCCAGACGCCCCAGATGCCCGGCAGCTGTCGCGGCCAAGGTGAGCAAACCGCGCCGATCTGCTTCATTCTGGTAGGCGGAGACGAGCGATTCGAAATATGGGTTGCGCAAATTGGGCAGCACCACGCCCACCAGAGTGCTTCGAGCTGATGCCAGAGTCGCGGCCGTGAAGTTTCGGCTATAGCCCAGTTCTCGCGCGACTTTCTGGATTCTCTCCACGGTCTCTGGCGCTACGCGGCCAGAGCCTGACAGTGCGAGGGAGACCAGTCCGCGTGAAACGCCTGCCGCTTTGGCGACATCAGCTTGCCGAACCGGTTTCATGTGACTTCTCCCCTGCTTGTCGATGCACGCTTGACCAACTTGGTCGGCACTGCTATTTCCACGTCATCAGTCCGGCCTTCGCGGCGTTCCAATACCAGCCGAACAGCCAGCTTACTGAGCTGCTCAGCTTCCTGATCCACTGACGTCAATTCGGTTCCAGGGAAACGTGCCAAATATGTATTGTCGAATCCGGCCACACCAACATCCTGGCCGATCGTCAGCCCTGCCTGCAGCAGGACAGAGATGACGCGGAACGCCGTCATATCGTTGTGTGCAACGATTCCAAAGCCTGAGCCATACCGAGCGATGATGTCCTTTACGGTGGTGACGATGTCCTGATCTGAGACCACACGGGTCAGCACGTCCTGTCCGCGTGATGTCACGACTGACGCGTACCCCGCCTGCCTCAGTGAGGCCGTTTCACTCTCCATATCGATGTCGGTACAAATATGGATAACGGGTGCGTATCCCTCGTCCATCAGATCCCCGGTGACGAGGGCACTCCCGCCCTCGTCATCTGCGCGAACCAGATCGATACCGGCAGGCGCTGACGAGGCTGTGAGGATCACAGCGGGTGTTCCCCGTGTCAATGCGGCCAGTTCGTGAGCTTTATGGCGCGGCGACACGAGCAATAATCCGTCGACCCCGAAGTCAAGGAAGCGTTCGATCGCGGATTTTTCGCGTGCAGAATCGGAGGTGGCGATAAACAGCCCCAGGCGTTCAGCGTCGCACGCCTCGCGCGTTTGCTGAGCCAACACGGCATAAAACGGGTTGTTGAGGTTCGGGAGCAGCATTCCGATGACGCCGCTGGATGCTGTCGCCAAGGAGCGTGCTGTCGCATTGACGCGATATCCGCTCTTTTCTATCGCCTTGAGGACTGCCTGGCGTGACGAGGGCGCCACTCTCGGATCATCATTGACAACCAGCGAGACTGTCTGACGGGAAACCCCCGCCATGCGAGCAACATCTGTCTGTGTGATCCGCATGCGGGGGCCTTCCTGTGAGTCTGGACTGTCCTCCAGCTTATCGAGCATCCGGAAACTCGGAGCGCAGACGCTCCAAGACCCGCGTATTCATCTCATCGGCCCATTCATGCCACCCAAAGATGCACACGGAGAAGACTCCATCGAAGTTGACCTCGCGCAGTGCGTCGAACAGTTCGCTCCAGTTGACCTCGCCCTGGCCGATTTCATTGTGCTGGTGGACTCGGGCGTCAACACCGGGCGGGTTGACGATGTAGCGGTTACCGTCATTGGCCGCGTGGTTGTAGGCATCGGCCACGTGCACCTCGCGCAGCTTCGGTGCGCAGTGTTTGATCATCCGTTCGATGTCGCCCTTGCCTTCGGAGATATGGAATGTGTGAGGCCCGCAGTACTCGTAGCCGATCCAGTCCTTGTTGACGCCGCGGATGATGGAATAGGCCTCGTCGTGAGTTTCGACAAAATCGTAAGGGTGCGGCTCCATCGCCAGCTGGATGCCGTATTTTTCGAAGTCACCAGACAGCTCGTCAATCGACTTGTACCACTGGTGTTCACACTGGACGAGGGTGTTGGGGTTGCCGGAGAACTCGGAGACTATTTTGCGCACGTCCAGGCGGTCAGCAGCTTCGAGCAGGGAGCGCCAGTTGCGCACCTGCGCCTGACGTTCCTGTTCGTCAACAGATGACCAGTTAAAGACCGGGTTGAGAGTCTCGATCTTCACTCCCGTATCTTTTTCAGCTTTCTTGAGCTCGTCAATGAGGTCGTCATCCCACTTCGGATGGCGCTGCCAAAAGTGGAACTCTGTGTTGGGTGATAGCTCGACGTAGTTGAAACCAAGCTCACGAGCCTTATGCAGGGTCTGAGCCGTTGACATGGAGCGGTAATACATGTTCGGATCAAGTGCGATGTGAACCATTGCGTCCCTTTCGATGTGAAAAATGTGCGGTGTAAGGATCTGACTCCGTTTGTCGGTCCTGCATTAACGCGCGTTAAATCGGTAGTTCCAATGTAGCTGTTTTACACACGAACTTCAATAGCGCGGCGAGTCCAGCGAGGCGCTCCCAGGTATAAACAGATCCGGTGAGCGCCCCACTGTCTGTCTCAGGCGTAGAAATCAGGCTTGTCGATCATGCTGACTCGAACAACCTCCCCGCCCTTTTCCTGCGATTCCAGTGCTGCGTTGACAACGGCAGTTGCCGCGTACCCGTCCCACGCCGTCGATCCAGTGTGTTCATCGCGCGCTACTGCGTTGATCCACGCCTGTACTTCCGCGTTGAACGCTGTCTGGAAGCGATCAATGTGCGATCGACAGATCGGATTACGGTTGCCAGCCATGTCGCGGATGCGGATGCCCTCCTGATCTCCGAGGCGCACTGCCGCCGTCTCCAGGACGACTTCACACTCGATGGAGTATCCCCACTGCAGACTGACGTTAACTTCATCATCGAGGCGAATGCCGGAATCTGTGTACATGACCAACACGATGGGCTCATGCAGATCCTCGCGCGCCTTGGTGGTCTGACGTACCGGATCGACGCGAACCTCCACGATTTCTTCGCCCGTCATCCAGCGCATGGTGTCGATCTCGTGGATTGCCGTGTCATCGATGAGCATGCGCGATGAGTAGTTCTCTGGCACACTCGGGTTGCGATGCCTGTTGTGCACCATGAGGATCGGACCGTTTTCACCGGCATCGGCAATAGCCTTGATCGAATTGTAGGCAGGATCGAAGCGGCGCATGAATCCCACGGTAGTCAGGCGCTTACCTGCCTTCTGTTCGGCGTCCATAATGGCCAGACAGTCCTCGGTAGTCGTCGCCAGCGGTTTTTCACAGAGTACATATTTGCCAGCTTCGATCGCGTTGATCACGTCGGGGGCGTGCACACGGCCGAAGGTGGCAATCAGCACTGCATCAACATTCGGATCTGCAATCAGTTCCTGGCCTGACGCATACGCTGTCCCACCAACCGCATCTGCGACCTGCTGCGCGGCCTCCAGGTTGACATCTGCGGCTGCAACAATCTGCCCCCCTGACAAGTCATTGATGATGCGCTCGACATGGGCCCGCCCCATTCCGCCGCAACCAATCACACCGATTCGCACGGTCATCGTCTTCCTCCTATTTGTTCCGATTTGCTAGAGCGTGCCAAGGCCAATGGAGGCCAGATATTCGCGCGTCTTAATGGCATTGGGCAGCGGGAAATCAGGTGCACACGGGTACATGTCCTGCTCGCACACGCAGTAGATCTCTCGATCAAGTTCCGAGAGCGCGTCAATGAGCTGAACCATGTCGGGGGCGCCGGCAGGTGGACGCACTGCTGCTCCCTTCGCGACCGCCTCGCCAAATGGCCAATCCTTCTCATGGGCTTCACGTGCAATGTCCATGTCGAAGGACTTGATATGCACATAGGTAATGCGCTCGGGGTACTTCTTGATCATTTCGATCGGGTCGCCTCCGCCGTAGACGATGTGTCCGGTATCGAGGCAGAGGTTGACATACCGAGGATCGGTGGCATCGAATATGCGGTAGATCTCTTCGGGGGTCTCAATGTGGGAATCGCCGTGCGGATGCAGCACCATTTTCAGACCATAATCATCAAGCAGCAATTGTCCCAGCTTGTTGGCGTTTTCGATGTAGAGCTTCCAGGTGTCTGGATCCAGCACACGATCATCCGTCCATTCCCACGTCTTATCATCGCGGTACAGCGGAGGCAGGTGCACCATGTATTCGGCGCCCACCGCGGCAGCCGTTTCCGCCATCTCACGGAAATGGCGCTCAGTTTCTGGCCATGCTTCCTTCTTGTGCAGGATGCCCCACCCTGTACCTGAGACGACCTTGAAGCCAAATTCATCAGTCCACTTGGTCAGCTCCTTGGGATCAGTCGGGAAGTATCCCCACGGTCCGGTTTCAAGAATCTCAAAGCCTGCCTCGGCCATTTCCTTCATCGCCTGGCGTGGCTCGATCTGCTTGTCATCTTCGGCAAACCACACTCCCCACTGGTCGGGACACACCCCCACGACCAATTTGGAGTATTTCGGGTTTTCGGTGTTCCTGGATTTTCCGCTCATCATTGAACCTTTCTCTTCAGCGCACCTGCCTGAATGGGCTCACGTCGCTCTTCTTTCACCCTTTTGGCGCGCGCCAAACGTGTATCGCGCATCACTGACTTATTCAAGTGAAAGTCACACATTTGTCGCTACATTCCCCAAATCCCTCTACATCAGGCTATTTACCATCATGAAGGGCCTCAAATTTGGAGTAGTGCACCACAATTGACACTTTGTACTAGCAATCGCCAGATGTATACGTTACTGTAATGACCGTACGAGCGAGGTGAGCCTCCTCGGACACGCCATGCACTAGGTGGTGCGAATGCCCACCAAGGCATATCGCGCCCGAGTTGAAGGAGAAACGCTTTGCAGATGATGCAGGCTGAGGCTTATGCCCCAGCGATTTCACTCTCATTGCTCAGCCGCGACTGCTCCATATCCCACGGACAGCGCCATTCTTTCACGCCTGCACCTACTTGCTGCAGACGATCCTGAGACGAATTATCCGCGAGGCCTCGCACACTTTCTCAGATCATCCCACTGACTTCCATAAACAGAATCCGCTATGCCTGGAACCTCAGACGTGAGGGAAGAAACGACATTAATCACGAAAAAACGAGTCTGAGACGGCATATTCAGAAAGGAAAATTCCACAATGACTGCACTCGTTGACACCAGCATGACCATGCCAGCAATCCGCGAGCAGGAGTACGCCCACAGCGGCACCTTTACAATTGTCCTGACGGTTCTGCTTGCTCTGGCCGCCGTCCTGGCAATCGCCGGCCTGTTCGTTAACCCAGCGCTGACCATCGCAACCGGTCTGGCCACCTCGATCCTGACACCAGTCGTGGTCGTCCGCCAGATCCTGAAAGCGGCTGACCAGATCTGATCTGGTCGCACGACGCATCAAGCGCGGCAGCAGGAACACACCCGTTGCCGCGCTTGCTTTATGTCTTAAGACGCGAGCAGCGGTAGGCGACTGAGCCCAGTCCCCTACCGCCCGCTCGTCATCTTCACAGGTAAAGGCGCTGCGTTGCCTTCTTCTCTTCGTACTCCTTGCGAGCCTCGGTGGTCGAATCGATGCGCGAAACCTCGGCCACTGCAACATCCCACCAACTTGAGCTCGGCGGGTTCGGTCCGTACAGGTCAGTTTCGATGTGGATCATCGTCGCCCTGTCGGATGCTTCGGCCTTGCGGTAGGCATCGCGGAACTCGTCCATCGTTGTCACGCGCAGTACGTCCAGGCCCCATGATTCAGCATTCTTGGCGATATCGACCGGCAGGTTGTCACCCGGCTCGTTGTGCGCATTGCCTGCACCCATCGTGTAACGGGTGCCGAACCTCTGGGATCCGTGCGACTCTGACAGCGCGCCGATCGAGGCGAAGCCGTGGTTCTGCAACAGGACATAGATGACTTTCACGCGCTCCTGAACGACGGTGGCCAGTTCCATCGGCAGCATCTGATAGGTACCGTCACCGACGATTGCGACAACCTCGGAATCAGGATGAGCCAGCTTAACACCCAAGCCGGCTGGGATTTCATATCCCATGGTCGAGAAGGCGTACTCCACGTGATACTGCGTCGGGTTCTTCGCCTGCCACAGTGCCTGCAGGTCGCCGGGCATAGATCCGGCAGCGTTGATGACGATGTCGTTGTCACCCATCATCTCGTTCAGTGCGCCGAAGACCTCCAGCTGGGAGGGCAATGGCTGATGATCAAGGTGGTACAGCTCCTTCGTGGTTTTCTCCCACGCTGCCTTCTCATCAGCGATCCTGTGCGAGTACTTATCATCGACATGCCAGCCATCAAGCGCGCCGGTCAGTGCGACAAGTGCCTCTCGCGCGTCAGCCACCAGCATTTCTCCAGCATTCTTCACTGCATCGAAGGGCTTGACGTTGATGTTGACAAATGCGACATCCGGGTTCTTGAACTGGGTGTGCGAAGCTGTCGTGAAGTCCGAGTAGCGTGTGCCCACACCGATGATCAGGTCAGCTTCGTCAGCCAGGTGGTTCGCACTGTCGCAGCCCGTCGATCCCACGCCGCCGACGGCCTGAGGGTGATCGAAGTTGATCGCACCCTTGCCTGCCTGAGTGTCAGAGACCGGCATCCCGGTCGCGGCCGCAAAGTCACGCAGGGCCTGGGATGCCTCGGAATACTTCACCCCACCGCCGGCAACAACCAGCGGCTTTTTCGAAGCCTTAATGGCGTCAACCGCACGATCCAGCGACGCCTGGTCCAACGGAGCGCGACGAATGTGCCACACGCGCTTGCGGAACGCCTTGACCGGGAAGTCATACGCCTCGGCCTGCACGTCCTGAGGCAACGCCAGCGTCACTGCACCCGTATCGGCCGGGTCAGTCAGCGCACGGAAAGCCTGCATGAGTGACGGGAGCAGCTGTTCAGGACGATTGATCCGATCGAAGAACACGCTGACCGGGCGGAACGCATCGTTGACCGAGGTATCCAGTGTCTGCGCGTTCTCAACCTGCTGCAGCACGGGATCGGGGTAACGGGTGGCGAAAATATCACTGGGGAACAGCAGAACCGGCAGACGGTTCGTCGTGGCCAGTGCGGCGCCTGTGACCATATTCAGTGCGCCAGGTCCGATCGAAGACGTGCATGCGAAGATACGCTGACGGTTGGTCGCCTTGGCGTAGGCGGCAGCCGCGTTGACCATTCCCTGCTCGTTGCGCGGCATGATGTAGGGCAGGGATCCGCCATCGGGTTCGGGGTCCAGCTCGTTTTGCAACAAAGCCTGTCCGATTCCCAGGACGTTGCCGTGACCGAAAATGCCGAATGCACCGGAGACAAAGCGATGTTCTTCCCCGTCATGCTCGACGTACTGGTTCACCAGGAAACGGACGATTGCCTGTCCAACTGTGAGGCGTACTGTTTCTTCGTTGGCCATTACTTCACCTCTGATTCTTTAATCGGGAAGAACGGGACTCGTTCGTCAATGTCGAGCCCTTCCCATTCCTGTCGCATCCACGTGTGGACCGGGTCATCTGTCATGAGCCATACTGAGTCTTCAGCCGGGCCGCCCATCACGTTGAGATAGTACATGTCGTATCCGGGCGCAGCTGCCGACGGACCGTGGTAGCCATGAGGCACGATAACGGTGTCACCGGAGCGCACTTCGGTACACACATCGATCGGGTGTCCCGGCGAATCATAGACGCGCTGCAGGCCCAGGCCCTCAGTTTTTTCGTCGCTGCCGGACAGGCCACCCTCGCGAATCTCGAAGTAGTAAATCTCTTCAAGGACGCGTTCAGTCTCTGTGTGCTCATCGTGCTTGTGAGGCGGGTAGGAGGACCAGTTGCCGCCGGGGGTCAGCACTTCGGTGACCAGCAGGTGCGACGTTTCCACCTCATTGCCGAGGGCGTAGTTGTTCACCTGTCGAGTCCAGTTCCCGGAACCACGAATGCCGCTGTTGACTTCGTCAATCGGGCAGTACCGCACGGGCAGATCTCTGGCCGCCTTGGTTGCCGGCAACGCAAAGCGGCCGTCGGTCGTTGCGGTGAGCGTGAATTCCTTGCCGCGCGGGATGTAGATGTAGTCGGTGACTCCGGTCCAGATGGATTCGCGGCCAGCTAGCTCGTAGCGTTCGCCGTCGACCTCGACGGTTGCTGAGCCTTCGAGGGGAAGAACCAGCAGTTCTTCGCCCTCGGTGTCGACTTTCTGGGACTCGCCTGCTTTGAGCGCGACGACGCGCAGCGAGCACCATTCCCAGCCAGCACGTTCAGCGGAAATCGAGGTCTGGAACTTGCCTTCGGCCGTGGATCCGGCCTTGATGACGTATTTTTCGTTGTCGTTCACAGTAACTCCACAGTATTGTCGACAGCTTTGGTGACATCGCCATCGGTCGGGAACAGAAGGGACCGCCCGATGACCAGGCCAAAGACGTTCGGTTGTTGCAGGGCGACGTGCCACTTCTCCAGTGTCACGTCAGCATCCTTGGACACCTCGCCGCCCAGGATCAGCGACGGTAGTGTCGCAGCTTCCATGACGCGCTCCATGTCATCGACACATGGCAACTTCAACCAAGTATAGGCGGATGTGCGACCCAGGCCCGAAGCAATAGCCATCGACTTGATGACGGCATCAGGAGTCAGGTCGTTCACGACGGAGCCGTCCACCCACTTCGACATGAAGGGTTCGATCATGGTGACCAGTCCCCTGTCCGACATTGCGTTGATTGCATCGGCTGTCGCCTTGAGGGTGTTGGCCGTGGCGGGGTCTTCCAGGCAGATACGCGTCAGCGTCTTGCCACCGTCCAGCCTGGCCTTTTCAATGCCGTCCGGATCGTAGCAGTTGAATTGGTCGTCCATTTCGAACTTCGAGCCGCGCAAGCCCACGCGGTTCATCGAGCCGTAGACAAGTTTTCCGTCCAGAGCTCCCAGCAACGTGAGATCCTCAATCATGTCAGCCGTACCCAGGAAGCCGTTGACACCGGGTCTGCTCAATGCTTCCACGCAACGCTCGAGCACGTCGATGCGGCTGGCCATCGCCATGTCATCGCTTCCTGCTCCCAGCGCGCCGCGCGCAGGGTGGTCACAGGCGATGATCATGAGCTTGTCGCCTTTCTTCAACTCGCCCGGCTTGCGTGATTCCAAAGCTTGCGCAATCCGCTGCGGTTCATACATCCTGATCTCGGGAATTTCCCTGATAGCTACCATTTCTTCTCTCATCGTCCTACGAGCCCTATTGCTCACGGTCACTCCACCAGGATCGGTCGGGCCAGCGTTGTGCCCGTCCGGCTCTTGGTTCTTGACTACACTCATTATCTCTCACATAGTTCCCATCGTCAAGATTTTGTCAGTACAATTTAAGGTTTTCCTGTGCAGTTAGATACAACAAGAGGATTTTGACACTGGGTGAACTTCCTTTTTATTTGTCATCTCCAACCCCTTCAAAATGAGGTATCATTCGGAGTTGACATGACTAGCGTGTACACAACATGACGTGGATCCTGGCTAATGCTCCTTCACCATCGTGGCTGATGAGCACCTTTACCGCGAGAACACGACAACAGGCAGTGGGAGATTGACATGACAACTACCAAGTCAGACGAGGAACACCTCGACGAGCCCTTTATCCTCGAAATCACCATTAATCGTGACTCGCCGGTTGCTCTGCATCAGCAGATTTCTGTACCACTGGAACGCATGATCACCAAGGGTGAGATCCTGCCCGGCCAGACAATTGAGGACGAGGTGTCACTGGCGAACCGCTTGCAGATCTCCCGCCCGACGGTTCGACGCGCATTCCAGGATCTGGTGACGAAAGGACTGCTGTCGCGACGTCGCGGTGTCGGAACGCGGGTCTCCCCCAGCCCGGTTCAACGCCAGGTGAAGCTGTCAAGTCTGAACGAGGACCTCATCAAAGCCGGCCACACCACCCGCACGGAAGTCCTGCGCTACGAGGTGCGTTTTGCTGATGAGGACATCAGTAAGAAACTCGCGTGCGATGAGGGGACGGAAATTGTGTTCTTCGAGCGTTTGCGGTGGCTCGATAACTCTCGCCTTGCCTTGATGCAGAACTACGTGCCCTCCGACATTGCCCCGTCGCTGACCGACCTGGCACGCGACGGCTTCTACCATTGCCTGGCCCAATCTGGTGTCCACCTCCAGTCGGGCTATCAGCAGATCGGAGCGAAGAATGCCTCAGACTATGAGGCGGAGATTCTGCACGTTGATCCGTCGGCTGCCCTCGTCACCATGAAGCGAACGTCGTATGACGAGTCGGGGCGGATCGTCGAGTACGCGACGCACTGCTACGACGCTGCGCAGTATGCCGTGACGATGCCGCTGGTGACGGCCTAGCGCCTTTTGCCGCTTAATTTTGCGGCCAGAAAACGTAGTTGTTTCCGCCGCGAGGCTCGCCCACAGGCAGGCTGACGTCAGTGGGCAGTCGCAGATCACTGAGCCCGACGATCACGCGCTGGCCGTCAAATTGGCTCCAATATTTCAGAGTCTCGTTCTCTGAGTCGCCCTCCCAGTCGGATTCAACCAACAAAACACAGTGCGCCTTGGCCGCTTGTCTGGTTTCAATACATAGTTGACAGGTGTGTCACGTCATAGTTGACACGGTGTGGGGGCGATGTGTCGGGTCATCGTTGACAGGTGTGTCACGTCATCGTTGACACATGATTGAAACAAACAAAAACGAAGTAATCGTCTCCAGCGTTATCGAAGCAGGCATGAACATCAGCGAGGCCGTGAAGCGTTTCGGCATCTCACGCCAATGGGTCTACACCCTGATCCAGCGTTACCAACAAGACGGCCTGACAGGCCTGCAGTCCCGCTCATGCAGACCCCACCATCACCCCCACCAATGCCCACCCCACGTGGTGGATCACGTGCTGCGGTTACGCGCCACGCTGATCGAGCAAGTTCTTGATGGCGGGGCTGAAAGCATATGGGCGCGTCTTGACGAACACGAACGCCCCAGCGTGAGCACGATCTGGAGAATCCTCAAAAAGCACAACTGCGTTGTGCCTCAACCCCACAAGAAACCACGATCAGCATGGAAACGATTCGAAGCCGCAGCACCTAATGAAATGTGGTAATCCGACTTCACGCACTGGCACACTCAAACCGAGCAAGTCGAGATCATCTCCTGGCTTGATGACCACTCACGTTCCTCCTGCACGCAAGCGCACACCCGCGCATCACTGGCCCCATCGTGGTGGAAACCTTTACCACCACGACGCGCACCTACGGGTACCCGCGCTCCACACTGACCGACAACGCCATGGTCTACAGCACGCGCCACGCGCGCGGAGCACGCGCCCAAAACCGCCAACGCAACGCGTTTGAACAACTCCTTCACGACCTGTGCATCATTCAGAAAAACGGGCTCCTCGGCCATCCCACCACACAAGGAAAAATCGAACGCTACCACTACACGCTCGAAAAATGGCTCGCCGCCCAACCACCAGCCCCAACCATCACCAGCCTGCACAACCAACTCGACACATTCACCCGCATCTACAACTACGAACGCCCCCACAGAGTCTTCAACAGGCGCACCCCACACACCGTGTACACAACCACACCACCCGCACACCCCACCACCGAGCTATTCGAGAGGATCTGGCGAATATGACACGACAGTGTCGCCATCGCAGGCAAAGTCACCATGCGCCACTCAGGAAAACTCCTCCGCCTCGGCATCGGCAGACCCTACGCACACCACCCAGTCCTCATCCTCATAGCAGGCAACGACACCATCACCATCGACCGCACCATCGGAGAAATCATCGCCGAACACACCATCGACCCCACACACAAAAAGACCGGGACACCGCCAACAAACTGTCAACAATGTCCCGACACATCACAGTGGTAGGCCCAGGGGGAATCGAACCCCCAACCCACAGATTAAAAGTCCGATGCTCTGCCAACTGAGCTAAAGGCCCCTGTTACTCCAACTACAGCAGCATAGCGGCCCCACGCCCCGCCTCCAAGTTCACGGGGCACACCTCACGCACGCGCGCGGCGAGAAACAGGCAAAAAATGTGACCCCTGACCAGGCGGTGTCAAGAATGTGTCAGGAAAAATCGGCGCCGCGTCAAGAACGCGTCAGTTTTCATTCGGGCCCGGGCGACCTCGACGTTCAATAGCAGTGCCGCTCAACCGAGCGACTTCGCACGCCGGGTACCCCGGTTGCGGATCCGCCACGCCGGAGGGTTTCCGGCAGCATCATTCAGGAGCCATACCGTGCTCGACATTGTGTTTGTCGTATTGACGACCGTATTCTTCGGAGGATGCCTGGGCCTCGCATCGGCGGTGAGCCTGCTGTGACCATCCTCGATATCGCCTGGCTGCTCATCTGCGCAGCCGCAATCGTGTACGTGACCTATGCACTCATTCGACCGGAAAGGTTCGGGTAGTCATGGCGTTCATTCAAATCCTCGTTCTCATCGCGGCACTCGTCGCGGTGCATCGACCGCTCGGCGCGTACATGGCGCGCACCTTTACCTCTGAGCGCCACCTGTGGCCGGAGCGGCTCGTGTACCGCTTCGCGGGGATCCGAACAGACCGAGAGCACTCGTGGCGAATTTACCTTCGCAACATTCTCGCCGTCTCCCTCCTGAGTGTGCTCGGCCTCTACATCCTGCAGCGCGTTCAGCAGTGGCTGCCCATGGCGCACGGCCTCGGCCCCGTCGAAGAGACGCAGGCGTGGAACACGGCAACCTCGTTCGTGACCAACACGAACTGGCAGTCGTACGGCGGTGAAACGACGATGTCCCATCTCACGCAGATGCTGGGCATGTCGTTCCAGAACTTCATTTCGGCCGCCGTCGGAATCTGCGTGGCTATCGTGATCATCCGCGGTATTGCCCGCCACGGCACGGATAAGCTCGGTAACTTCTGGGTTGACCTCGTGCGCTGTAACTTCCGCATCCTTTTGCCGATCGCGTTCATCGGCGCGATCCTTCTGATCGCCGGCGGCGCCATCCAGAACTTCAACGCCGCCCAGCACGTGCACACCCTCACCGGTGGAACACAGATCATTCCCGGCGGGCCCGTCGCGAGCCAGGAAGCGATCAAGGAGCTCGGCACGAACGGTGGCGGTTTCTTCAACGCGAACTCCGCGCACCCGTTCGAGAATCCGAACGGCCTCACAAATCTCATCGAGATCTTCCTGATCCTGCTTATCCCGTTCGCCCTCCCCCGCACCTACGGAATCATGGTGGGCGACAAGCGTCAGGGCTGGGCTGTTCTCGGCGCGATGGCTGTTCTCGCGATCGGTTCGCTCGCCGCCACGACCTCCCTCCAGCTTCACTTCGCGGGCGATCATCTCGCCGCGATGGAGGGCAAGGAGGCGCGCTTCGGGATCGTCGGTTCGAGCCTGTTTGCGACCGCGACGACGCTCACCTCAACGGGCGCCGTGGACTCGATGCACTCCTCCTACGAGCCGATTTCCGGCGGCGTGTTGATCTTCAACATGCTTCTCGGTGAAATTGCGCCGGGCGGCGTCGGTTCCGGCCTGTACGGGATGCTCGTCATCGCGATCATGAGCGTGTTCATCAGCGGGCTCATGGTGGGCCGCACGCCGGTCTACATGGGTAAACGCATCGGCCCGACCGAGGTCAAGCTTTTGAGCCTGTACATCCTCGTCGTGCCCGTGCTCGTGCTCGTGGGATCGGCAGTCGCCATCGCCCTGCCGTCGACGGCGGCGTCGCTCGCCAACGGCGGCCCCCACGGCTTCAGCGAGGTGCTTTACGCGTTCACGTCGGCGTCCAACAACAATGGTTCCGCCTTCGCGGGCCTCAATGCGAACACGCCGTTCTTCAACGTGGCGCTGGGCCTCGCCATGCTGCTTGGCCGCTTCCTGCCGATGCTGTTCGTGGTGGCGCTCGCGGGCAAGCTCGCCTCCAAGAAGGTTGTCGCGACCAACCGCGGCACCCTGCGCACTCACACACCTCTCTTTGCAGGCGTCATGACCGGCATCGCGCTCATCGTGACCGGCCTGTCTTTCCTTCCGACGCTCGCTCTTGGACCACTTGCTGAAGGACTCATGTAATGACTCAGGTACAGGTGACCGACCGCGTTTCTTCGCAGCCTCACGAGGAGAAGACCGCGAATTCCGGATCAGGCTTCACGCCGCGCGCTCTTGCCAAGGCGCTCCCACAGGCGCTGCGCAAGTTGAACCCCGCGCACATGGTGCGCACGCCCGTCATGTTTATCGTCGAGATGGGCGCGCTCATCACGATCATCGTGGGCTTTTTCAAGCCGAGCGTGTTCGTGTTCTCGCTCGCGATCTGGCTGTTCCTCACGGTCGTGTTCGCGAACCTCGCCGAGGCTGTGGCTGAGGGTCGAGGTAAGGCGCAGGCCGATGCGCTCCGTTCCGCGAAGACAGCGGCCGTGGGCCGCGTGCGCCGCGAGGATGGAAGCATCGAGGAGGTTTGCGCCGCGGGTCTTCGCCCCGGTGACATCGTCGTGGTGTGTGCGGGCGAGACGATCCCGGGCGATGGCGACGTCGTCAAGGGTGCCGCGACGGTCGATGAGTCTGCGATTACGGGCGAATCTGCTCCCGTGATCCGCGAAAGCGGCGGCGACCGTTCGGCGGTCACGGGCGGCACGCGCGTCCTTTCGGACGAGATCGAGGTGCGCATAACCTCGGAGCCGGGCAACACGTTCGTGGACCGCATGATCGACCTCGTCGAGGGCGCGCAGCGGCAGAAGACCCCGAACGAGATCGCTCTTTCGGCGTTCCTTTCGGTGCTCACGCTCATCTTCTTGTTCGTCGTCGCAACGCTCGTTCCCATGGCCGATTACGCGGGCGCGAAGCAACCGATCGAGGTTCTCATCGCCCTGCTCGTGTGTCTTATCCCCACGACGATCGGCGCGCTCCTTTCGGCGATCGGTATCGCCGGCATGGATAGGCTCATGCGCCGCAACATCATGGCGACGTCGGGCCGTGCGGTCGAGGCCGCTGGCGACGTGACAACTCTGCTGTTGGACAAGACCGGCACGATCACGGTGGGTGATCGCCAGGCGAGCGCGTTCATTCCCGCCCAGGGCGTGAGCGAGGACGAGATTGCCTACGGCGCGCTATTGTCCTCTCTCGCGGACGAGACCCCCGAGGGTCGTTCGATCGTGGAGTTCGCGACGACGACCATGGGCGTTGGCCCGATTCCCGAAAACGAGTATCGAAACGCTGAGTTCATCCCGTTCAGCGCGGAAACGCGCATGAGCGGCGTGCAGCGCACTCCCGAGCACTGCATCGTCAAGGGCGCGGCTTCCGAGATCCTCAAGTGGGTCACCGCGAAGCGCGGAACCGTCACGGAGGATGTCAACGAGACTGTGCGGGAGATTTCTTCCGACGGTGGCACGGCCCTCGTCGTGGCCGAAGAGAAGGCCGGGGCCCGCCGCGTGCTCGGCAGCCTGCACCTCAAGGATGTCATCAAGGAAGGCATGACGGAGCGCTTCGCGCACCTTCGCAAGATGGGCATTCGCACCGTCATGATTACGGGCGACAACGAGCTGACGGCGCGTGCGATCGCGAAAGAGGCCGGTGTTGACGACTATCTCGCGGGTGCAAAGCCCGAGGATAAGATCGCGCTGATCCGCAGTGAGCAGCGCGGCGGCAACATGGTCGCGATGACGGGTGACGGCACGAATGACGCTCCGGCGCTTGCGCAGGCCGACGTCGGCGTGGCCATGAATACGGGCACGCAGGCCGCGAAGGAAGCGAGCAACATGGTCGATCTCGATTCGGATCCGACCAAGCTCATCGAGATTGTCGAGATCGGCAAGCAGCTTCTCATCACGCGCGGTGCTCTCACGACGTTCTCGATCGCGAATGACGTCGCGAAGTATTTCGCGATCGTTCCCGCGATGTTCGTGAGCGTGTTCCCCGGCCTCGATCTGCTCAACGTCATGCGCCTGAGTTCACCCGAGTCGGCGATCCTCTCGGCCGTGATCTTCAACGCGCTCATCATCGTTGTGCTCATTCCTCTCGCGCTCAAGGGCGTGAAGTATCGGCCGGGTTCTGCAAACCAGCTCCTCGGCCGCAACCTGCTCATCTATGGCCTGGGCGGATTCATCGTTCCGTTCATCGGGATCAAGCTCATCGACCTCGTCGTGAGCATCATTCCCGGGCTCTAACCATGAGGGCCGAGCCGCGAGGGCACCGCTTCTCGTGACCTCTCCGGCTCGGCCCCACCACCACTGTCGTTTTTCTCTCGATTGGAAAACTCATGAACTCGACACTCTCGGGCATCGTCTCCGCCATGTGGCGCTCCACGCGCATTCTTCTTGCCCTTCTCGTTGTGCTTGGCCTGTTTTATCCAGCGGCCGTGTGGGGCGCTGGCCGGGCGTTCGCTCACAATGCCGACGGTTCCATGATGAGCCTCGATGGCCGCACCGTCGGGTCGTCCCTGATCGCTCAGGACACGTCGAAGGATCCCGCCCTGTTCCACCCCCGGATGTCGGCGGACGACTACGACGGTTTGGCTTCGGGCGGCTCGAACTTGAGCCCTGTCGGCGAGGAGATCACCGCGCAGATCGCTGAGCAGCGCGCCCTTATCGCCCGCGAGAACGGCGTTGATGAGGCCGTTGTCCCCGCGGATGCGGTGACCGCGAGTAGTTCCGGTCTCGACCCGCACATCAGCCCGGAGTATGCTCTCATCCAGATCGAACGAGTGGCGAAGAACTCGGGGCTTTCGCGGTCAGCTGTTGAACAGCTCGTCAAGAAGCACACCCAGGGGCGAACCCTCGGCTTTGCAGGTGAAGAGGTCGTCAACGTCAATGACCTGAACCTCGACCTGCTTGCGGCGAAGGACCGACATGAACACGGTGCGCGGTGTACTCAAGGTGTATCTGGGGGCTGCCCCCGGCGTAGGTAAGACCTGCGCGATGCTCGAGGAGGCCCACGACCGCCTGAAGGGCGGGGAGGACGTCGTCGTGGGCGTCGTTGAAACCCACGGGCGTTCGGGGACCGCCGCGAGGCTTGAGGGGCTGCCGGTGATTCCGCCTCGGCGGGTGAGCTATCGCGGCTCGACGTATGACGAGCTTGATGTTCCGGCGATTATCGAGCGTAAGCCCGACGTCGTTCTCGTGGACGAGCTCGCTCATACCGTGCACGGCGAGGATACGACGGCGAAGCGCTGGCAGGATGTGCACCGTTTGCTCGATGCGGGCATCAACGTCATCTCAACCGTGAACATTCAGCACCTCGAGTCCCTCAACGACGTAGTCACGAACATTACGGGCCACGTGCAAAACGAGACGATTCCCGATCCGGTCCTGCGCGAAGCGGAGGAGGTCGAGCTGATCGACCTGAGCCCCGATGCGCTGCGCGTGCGGCTGCGGCAGGGGCAGGTGTACGGGCCCGCGACCGTGGATGCGGCGCTCAGCAAGTTTTTCCGCAAGGGGAACCTCACGGCGCTTCGCGAGCTCGCGCTTTTGTGGCTCGCCGATCAGGTCGACGATGGTCTCGAGAAGTACCGCAGCGAGGAAGGCATCAAGGAGCCGTGGGCGGCGCGCGAGAGGATCCTCGTGGCCGTGGGCGGCGGCCAGAAGACTGCCGCCCTCATTCGCCGTGGCCGCCGCATCGCCGGGCGGATCGCCGGCCGCGAGCTCCTCGTCGTTCACGTCCTCGCGGCGGATGGCCCGCCGCGCATGTCGCCCGAACAGATGAGCGAAGCGCGTTCCCTCACCGAATCTCTCGGCGGCTCGTGGCACGTGCTTTCGGGCGATGACGTCCCGCGCACGCTCCTCGATTTCGCCACGACCGTGAACGCGAGCCAGCTCGTTGTGGGAGCTTCGCGTCAGGGCTTCGCGCAGCGGCTGCTCATGCGGTCCACGAGCGCCACGATTATCGACGGTGCCGGCGACATCGACGTGCACATCGTCGCCGTAGACCCGCCCGCCACGCACTGGTCGGCTCCTGCGCCGTCCACGAGCCTCTCCCCCGCGCGGCTCGCGACAGGCTGGGTACTCGCGACCATTCTCACGATCGTCGTCACCCTCGCGAACCTCGCGCTCGGCGATCCCACGGCGCACCTGCCCACGGCGATTATGAGCTTCGTGCTCGCGTCCGTCGTCGTCGCCCTCGTGGGTGGCCTGTGGCCGGCTCTCGCGACGGCCATCGGCGGCGCGCTATTGCTCAACTGGTTTTTCACCGCGCCCACGCACACGCTGTCCATCACGGAACCGAAGAACATCTTCCTGCTCATCGTGTTCGTGCTCGTCGCGGTCCTCGTCGCCCAGGTCGTCGACGGCGCTGTGAGCCGCCAGCGCGAGTCCCAGGAGGCGCGCCGGCACGCGCAGCTCATGACGGAGCTTGCCCGCTCCGTGATCCGCGACGGGATCGGCATTCAGGAGATCCTCGAGCAGATCGCCACAACGTTCGGCCAGGATGGCGTCGCCCTCGCCACCGTCGAGGGCACGACGCTCGTGCCCGAGTACGAAGTGGGCATCCGGATCGAATCGGTCACGCTCGCCGACGAAGCCTTTTCGCTCGACGACCAGCACGTTCTCGCCCTCGTTGGCCGCCCGCTCACGTCGAGTGAGCAGCAACTCCTCGAAGCCTATTCGGGCCGGCTCGTGAGCCTCATGACCCAGGAGCAGCTCAACCGGACCCGCACGCAGGCCCGGCAGCTCGAGGCCGCGAACTCCGTGCGTACGGCGCTTTTGACGGCCGTCTCGCACGACTTGCGCACCCCGCTCGCGACGATTAAAACGGCCGTCTCCGGTCTCCTCCTCGACGACGTTGATCTTCCCCGCGACGCACAGGTGGAGCTTCTGCGCACGATCGAATCGTCCTCGGACAGGCTGGATCGGATCGTCGCGGACCTCCTGGATATGTCGCGCATCCACACGAATAAGCTCAAGGTTAAGGCAGTCACCATCGGACCCGCCGAACTGGTTGCCCAAACCCTCCGCCACATGGACCCCTCCCTCGTGCCGCCTTCGCTCGACGAGCGCGTCCCGCGCGAACTGCCGGCAATCACGACGGATGCGGCGCTCATGGAACGCGTGCTCGAGAACCTCATCAGCAACGCCGCCAAACACACCGACTCGGGGGTCACGATCGACGCGACACAGGATGACGAGCGTATCCTCATTCGCGTGATCGATTACGGACCCGGCCTCACCGAGGAGAGCAAGGCGCGCCTGTTCACGCCCTTCACGCGCTTCGGTGACACGACGAACAGCCACGGGCTTGGCCTCGGCGCCGCGGTTGCGCGCGGGCTCGCGGAAGGCGTGGGCGGCACGCTCACCGCCGACGATACTCCAGGAGGTGGGCTCACAATGGTGTTGTCACTGCCGCTCACGATCACCCCAGCCACCACCGACAGTGTGCCCACCCCCGCACACGAGACCACCACCGTTGGGAGCGCGTCATGATTCTCATCGTCGAGGACGATCCGGCACTGGCCAGGGCCATGACCGTTAACCTCACGGCCCGCAAATACCAGGTGCTCACGGCAACGACCGGGGAGGAGGCGCTCGTCATGGTCGCCGACAACCCGATCGAGGCCGTCCTCCTCGACCTCGGCCTGCCGCACATGAGCGGCCTCGACGTCATCGACGGGATCCGCGGCTGGTCAGACGTCCCGATCATCGTCGTGACCGCCCGCCACGAAACCTACACGAAGATCGAGGCGCTCGATCGCGGCGCCGACGACTACGTGACCAAGCCCTTCGCGCTCGGGGAGCTCCTTGCGCGTTTGCGCGCCAACCTCAGGCGGCGAACGTCGGGCTCCCCCTCCCCCGTCGTGACCACCACCGACGGTCGCCTCACGATCGACCTCGCCGCAAAAACCGCGACCGTCAACGGCACGCCCGTGCGCCTAACCCCGCACGAGTGGGGCATCGTGAGCTACCTCGTGAACCACCCCAATCAGCTCGTGCGCAAGGACGAACTGCTCGAGAACGTGTGGGGCCCCGAATACACGAACGGGGCCGGCTACGTGCGCGTCTACATGTCGCAGATCCGCCAGAAACTCGAGGAGGATTCCTCCGCCCCGCGCTACTTCCTCACCGAGCCGGGCCTCGGCCACCGCTTCGTGCTTGGCAGCTAGCGTCAACGCGGTGAGTAGCTCGCGACCAGTCGCGCACACATCGCGCTATAAAGCGTTGCTCACAGGCTGGCTCCGAGTCTTGAGGTCTTCCCACGAATCGGAATCAGCAATGTCATCTTCATACGCGATGAGATAGCCCCATCGCTGGCCTTCGAAGGCATCCTCGGCGACCAATCGACGGACGAGCGATTCCGCAGCCTTGCGCTTTTGCTTGCACAACCGCGTCTTCTCATCCCTTCTCGGATTTACCCTCGATGATCCAGTGGACACCATCGGTGTCAAGGGCAACGAAGTCCGGGAAGTAGCGATCCTTCGGGTTGTAGTAGACGAATGCACCTGCGTGTGGGTGCAGGCGATGCCACCACACAATGCTTGAGGAGGTGTTCAGGAGCTTCGCCAACACGTACTTTCCGCTGTAAGAGTCGAATGATTCAGACTCCATTAGGGACTTGAACCAGCCACCATAGGTGCGGCGCACCACGAAATCGGCGCGGCCCTCAACCTGATCGTGGATCGTTTCTCCGATCGGCAGGCTGTGGTCCTCGATCCGCATCACCTTTGGATAGACCTTAGGCACCTCACGAGTAGACTGCAGAATCTGGTGCACGTACCCCTGAATGAGCTGTTGAAGTTGATTTTGTGCCGAGTCCAAGGTATCTGCCCTGCCGGTGACTGGACGCGGTAGGTGGCGGCGTTGACCGTCAGTGTCATCGCCCCGGTGCCTTTGATCGTGATGATCGGTACCGCGTCGAGCAGTCCGGGGTTGGTGACCTGTCCAGAGGCGGTGAGCGTGTGGGGATAACGCTGCGATGGAATCTTTCTTCGCTCTTGTACAAAAGAACGTTCTTGATCGTGGCTCTTGGAACAGGCGCCGTGAATTATCTGCCGCGATCACTCACTGGATTGAACGGACATATCACAGGAAAAGACGGCAACGAGCACTGGGTAAATTGACACCAATCGAATACGAAACAATCATGGAATCAGCCGCATCCCTTGCGGCCTAAAAATCAGAAGGAAAACTGTCAACCAGACCCTCAGCAGACCCAAAAGACAGCGTTGGATGTGACTTTCAGGCCAGGTCAAACGTAGTGCTTTGATGATGCCTACCCCGCCATCGGTTACCACTACCGTCGGGGCTGGTAGCCGGTTCATTAATGCTTGGTAGGCGGCAGAGTTTTCCCGTTGGCACCACTGCCAAGCGATAATCTTTTCCCCGTTGGTAGCGGTGATTAGACACCAGCCGTAGGCAAGATAGATTCCATCAAGTAGCACCTGATCGTAGACCTCGCCAGTGACCGATGGCTTGGGCACCTCGACTTGCCAACACCAGGCGCATTTAGTGGCAAAAGAGGTTTTAGCTACCCCGAGTTGGCTAACCGAATAGCCTTCTAGCAGCCATTTTATAAACAGGTCTGCTTGGGCTCTAGCGCTCATATCAGGACGTGATTTAACTGCCGAGGACCCGCAGGCCAGGCAACGCCACCTAGTTCGCCTAGAGCTAGTCTTACCGTTCTTTACAAGCCTTTGTCCGCATACACCACAAACCGGTCGATTACAAGCACTCTTCACACAATATGCTCTCAAAGCATATTCAAACCGTCATAACCCTTGATCAAACCCCAAAAAAATAACGAATTTATACACACAATTCAGGTATTAACCCGGGAATGACTTGGTGGATCTTTTTACCCCACTTTCGCAAGCCGACATCGATACCGCCAAAATCAACCAATTGTTGAACGAACTTAAACAAGCAGCGGACAAATGCGCCCAGGTGCCCCCGGCGACACTTCCGTCATTCCACCAGTGCCAGTTGCTTACTGAACTAGCGAACAAACAGGGCATCACCCTGCAGCAGCTGTCCGAAAATATCACCAAGGGTCAAGGCCTGCTGGCGATCGCGGACAAACTTTCCCAGGCTGATCCACAAGAAATGAAGGCGAAGCTGAACGCAGCAGATCAAGGAGTTAAGGAACTTAGCCGGCAAACCGCCCTTACCCCACAGGCTCGACCGGAAAGCAAAAACCGACTCTAAGAGATGGCACTTATGCCTTGGCGAACGGATTAGACCAGGCGCAACGGGGGGTTCAGAAACTTTCTGCCGGAGCCTCTACCCTAGATAAAAATTCCGGACAGTTACGCACGGGGGCTAATGCTCTCAGCGGCGGCCTTGATTCGCTTTCCCAGGGTGCGGGCAAAGCCTCCGAGGGTGGAAAACAGTTAGCGGGAGGAATCGACAAGTTAACCACCGGTGCTTCCAGCCTAGAAGATGGACTACGTGATGGCGCTGAGCAGGTTCCCACTGTAGATAAGGGACAGGCGAAAAAAGTTTCGAAGGCCGCTAGTGGGGTCACGGACGTGAAATCGGTACGCCAAAATCCGGTTCACGATAACGGTGCCGGATTCGCCCCCTTCTTCATGGCGCTATGTTTGTGGATCGGCGGGATTGCTATCTTCTTGATTTTCCCCGCCCTGGATTTGCGGCGTCACCCCGAAGAGAGCTTCTGGAGATGTGGTTTCCGGTCTATGGCTATCGGGGCGCTCTTTGGCGCTCTGCAAGCAGTTACTGTAGCAACTGGGCTGCAACTGTTCCTAAAGCTAGATGCCCAAAACTTCGGGGCCTTAATCTTGATAGCGGTACTGGCTTCTATCGGATACCTGGCAGTGAACCAGGCTTGCGTAGCCGCCCTCGGATATCGAGGACGCGCCCCTTCGGTAATCCTGCTCTGCCTGCAAATCACCTCTACCGGAGCTACCTTCCCGGTAGAAACCGCCCCTAGGTTCTTCCAGTTCCTCAGCCCACTGCTCCCCATGACCCATGTGGCGCGCACTATTCGCGCGGCGATTGCGGGCGGAGAACTGCACTTAGGTAAGGCGCTAGTGGTATTGGCAATCTGGACGCTACTGTCCTGGGTGGCAACTCTTATTTCAGCGGCACGCCGCAAAGGTCAGCGCCCCATGCCCTATGATCCGGCACTGACTTTTAAGAAGGTTCCTTCGGTGTCTTCGCCCTTGGGGGCAAACTCTGCCAATAACGTTGAGGACTTTGACCAAAGCACCCGCCAAGCCAAAGAAAACCTGCCTAGCTGATTGTGCCGGGGAGCGTAGGTATTAAGCGGGACAAAAGATCGGTTCCTGTAAAACTTGCCCACCCCACCATTATGCACGGGAATAAGTTTTATCCGAGTCGGCTAGGCGGGCGTTAAATCCGAAAAAGACGCTGTCTTTTTCGGATTTTGGGCAGGAGGAAAAACTTATTCCCGTGCTGGACGGAGTGGGAGGTGCCCGGTGTGCGCCTGGCTACATGACTTTCGTTTTTTCGACCTCTTTGGCAATATCGTGGATCCGCCCGGCAATCGTATGCCGTAATACCAGACCGAGCACTAAGTTCGGAATCACAAACACCAGGATCATCACCAGGTTATAGGCAAAATCCCCTGCATAAATCCCGGCGATAGCTGAACGCATCAAATTAATCGCATAGGTGGCGGGCAGCCAGGGACTGATGTTTTGGAACCATTGCGGCAATAGTTCCAACGGATAAGCTCCACCAGCGGCAGAAATCTGTAGCACCAGTAACAACACTGCTAAGGCTTTACCCGCATTAGCCAGTGCCACCACCAGCGTATAAACGATAACGGTAAAGACGGTGGAAATAACCCAGCCTGCCAAAATCAGCAGGAAGGGATGGGCTGGTTCAATCTCCACAAACACAATCAGCCCGACCATCAGCAATGTGGATTGTGCCATCCCAATTACCCAGAACATAAAGTAACGCCCCAGATATTCTTGCGCCCCGGTAAATATAGACTTTTTTTCTGCGGCTTTCGCGGCTGTTTTCGCATCGGGAGTAGGTGCGGTTTCACTTGCCTTCGTTTCCGCCCCTTCCGACCGGGACAATTCCTCTGCATTCGCATCCGCACCGGCGACTGCATCAGGATCTTTCCGGACTCCCCTGCTGGCCAGATAGCGTTTAGCCACATTCTCAGAAACATCAGTGCGCAGGAAAACCCCCGCCAGGAGCGCCCCCACCCATAGAGCGATAACGGTGAAAAGCGGAGTCATCCCCACCCCAAAGGTGGCGACTGGGAACACCGCATTGCGTTTTACCGCTATCGGGGACGAAATTAGTCGGGCAAAATCTTTGGGGTCAGCTCCTAACGTGGTGACGATTTTTTTCAAGTCCCCTTGCGACTGGGCAGACGAAATCTGTTCCCGAGCCTGATCCAAGCGGCGGGCTCCCTCACGCATCTTTGTCGCGGTATTGTCCAGGCTATTTTGAGCCCGACGCATACTCGCTATCATCCCGCCCGCACTTTCCGACAGATCGGTTTGCACCGCCTGCAGATAGGAGCGGAAAATCTTCACATTTTTCCCGGCAGAATCCAGGTTCTTACGCAGGCTCTCAATTCTTGGCTGTAAGTTTTTCTCAAAATTGGATCGAGCGGTGGCAATAGCCTGTTGCGCGTCTGCTATGGCTTGGCGGGCTTTCTCTCTCAGGTCAGAATCGAGGGTTACTCCCCTGCGTAGGTCAGATGCAATACTGCCCAGTCGCTCGGACAAGGTTTGTTGGCGAGCTATCGCCGCGTCCAGCTCGGACAGCAATCGGTCAACGGCTGGATCCTTCCCTTCTAAATCCGCCCCGTCCGGTCCCAGTGCCTGCTCGAGTGCGTCCCGTGTTTGTTGGAAGCCAGCGATTTGTTTATCCAACAAAGTTTTCAGCTGTTCGACTGTGTCCGCACTGCTCTGGCTGGTGCTATTGGCCGAATTCAGCAACTCGTCTAACTGCTTTTGCAGATCGGAGATATTGCCTTCTGCCAGTCTCACAGCATCGTCGAGCCCAGAGGATACGGATGCGAGGGGATTGGTTGTTCCGCCGGCACCTTTTTTCCCGGAATCAAATGTGGAGTCAACAGCCTCCTCAAAGGAATCCTGCACCCCTGCAGCCAGCTGTTTTGCTCCGGTGGCGAGTGGCACCGCCGAACCTATCAAGGTAGACAGAGAACTAACGGTGTTCGCCCCGGAATTCAGTTCTGCAGAGAGGGTTTGGAGGTGGTTGCTCAGCCGATCCAGAGCTGCCTGAGTATCAGCATGCTCTAGATAAGAGGACACGTCCTCAGCGATAGCCACGGTGGCTTCTGCCAAGGTTTGCGAAAACACCGTGTTGATCTGCGCGGTGACTCCCTGGGCGCCTTGCGTGGTGAGATTGGCTGAGAGCGGGTTCTTCTTTTCATTGGTGTGCAGCGTGATATTTGCCGGGGCTGCTCCGCCGGCATAGAAGGTAAACATGGACTTTGAAAAATCCGCCGGTAACACAATTGTCGCGTAATATTCCCCCGAGCGTGCACCCTCCAAAGCCTGATCTTTACTGGTTATTACCCAATCAAACTGGTCGTTTACTGCCAGTTCCTTAAGTACCGTGTCTCCCACATTTACTTTGACGTTCAGTATCTTGCTGGTGTAACCGTCGTCGGTGTTAGCCACAGCAATCTTCAGCTGTCCCGAATTTGAGAAGGGATCCCAAGTAGCCAACACGTTGAACCAGGTGAAGAACATGGGCACGACAATCAACAGGACCAGGGAAATCCGAACCATAATGCTGCTGCGAATCTGACGGAAATCGTCTCGGATGATGAAAAGTACTTCGTTCATCGCGTCTCCTCGCTGGTTGCGGAGGCATCGGATTCGCCAGCCGACTGCTCAGAACTATCATCCGCAGCGTCTACCCGCACAGACGCGCCAATGAGGCGACGTTTACTGCGACTGCGGTAATGTTCGCTGCTCAGGTTCTCCGACCGATTTGCGGTTTTGATAGCATGCGCGTCTCGCTGGCGAGCTAGGCTCTCGAAAAGTTCATCTTCCGTCAGATGCGACAGTCCCTCGGCTCGTTCGATTGAGCTCTTTAGTACAACTACGCCAACCAGAGTCCCCATGATGGCCACTCCCCAAACCGCTACTAATCCCAGGAGCACGGGTTTACTGGCGGAGGTGAGCCAGGAAATCATCCCGAGCACAACCAGTACCAAAATCCCCACGCTACTCAGTCCCTTAATCAAAGCGGGATAGCGGGCATTGAACTCTTCTTGACGTCGCCGGATACGGGTGGAAAATTCTTTTCGGTTCGCCAGCAGCGCAATGATGTTACTCAAGCGGTAACCCCGACTTTGTAGCTGAACGTCTTCATTCACGACCAGTTCAGTGCGAGCCAAATCATCGTAGAACAGCTGGGTGAAGTAACCGAAACGACGCCTCCCCACAAACCCTAGAAGGAACATGGTGACGCTCATGAGCAATAGAACCGCCATAACATGCCAGAATCGCCCGTGATAGAACCCGCCGATAGTCTCTCGGATCGCGTTGATGCCGTAAGAAAACGGGAGCATCGGGGAAAGCTGGCGGAAGAATCTGGGCATGAGCTCGATCGGATAAATGCCCGAGGCACCGGGAATCTGCAACACCACCAGCAAGATTGCCAGGGCTCGTCCCACGTGACTGAACGCGGCTGCTAAAGCATAGATAATTGCCAAATAACACGGGCCGATCAGCATAGAGGTAGCAATGAAAGCGGGAGCGTTGGCGGCTTTCACTCCCAGCAGCAAACTGCCTACGCTGACAATTAACCCCTGCCCTATGGACAGCACCCCGGAGAGCATGAAGCGCCCCAGATAAGCCGAGCGCAAACTCAACCAGTCAAAGCCTTCTTTATCGACTTCTACCCGGAAAATTATGACCAGGATGAGCGCACCAATCCACAGGGACAGATTGAGGAACATAGCCGCCATTCCCGAACCATATGAGTTGATGGGAAAGAGGGGCTTCTGGTCGAATTTTACTGGTGAGGTTAAGTAGCGTCCGATATTGGTCGGATCGAGCCCAATGACTGTTTTCAAAGTTCCCGTCCGAAGCGCGGTAGCCAGAGTCGCCACATCGTTTTGCGCCCCGCTAGCCGTATTGGACAGCAGGTTCAGGTCGTCCTGCACCTGATCAAGCACCTTTTGGGTGTCCCCAATCTGGTCATCGATTCCGCGGGTAAGCGTAGAAATTTCTTTAAGGGAAATCCGCGCGGTACTCACCGCGGAGTTGATGGCTCCCAGCTGCGCCGACAGCTGCGTTACCTGGGAGTTTAACTGAGATGCGGTTCGAGTGGACTCTTCCCGCAGACCAGTGGCGCCGTGTTGCGCGTCCGTCAGAGCCTGATTAAAGGATTTCATCAGTGCCTGCAAATCCTTGCTAGCCTTGGTGGCATCCGCCCCGGTTTTCCCGACCTTGTCGAGCAAATCCTGCATCTCGTTCAGCTGAGATTTCAACTCTGCAGCGAGCTCTTGTGTCTGCGGGAATCTTTCTAAAATCGCAATCTGCTCACGCATTTTCTCTATCGAGGTATTCGCTCTTTTAATTCCGGATTGCAGCTGCGAGTCTATTTCGGTAAGTTTATTTGTCGCATTGGAGACCGCCGAATCCGCCGCCGCCGAGGATTCATTGAGTGCTTTTTGGGCGTTAATACTGGCTTGTCCCGCCTGAGCAGCAAACTCGGAAGCATCAGAGACGACCGTCCCTAAAATTCCTTGCGCATCACTTAAAGCCGCGGAAACATCAGCCAATGCCGGGTCAGCTGCAGCCAGCGTAGCCCGGACTTTTTTCATAGTCTGTAAGGAACCCGTCACAGACGCACTGGCGGAATCCAAGGTGCCTTGCGCATCGACCAGATCCCGGTTAATACCGCTCAAGGCATCTAAAGCACTGCCCTCAGCACCAGCAATATTTGCGTCGATCTCTAGGGCACCGTCGCGCAAAGCTTGCGCAATGGCCTCGCCTACCTTGCCCCGGAAAGTTGAGGTGATTTGAATATCGAGTTCATTTGCTCCCGCACCGGTAATTTTGGGGGCAATGGCGCCTTTCTTTTCATTCACGTTGTATTCGATGGTCGGCTGATGGAGCTGGCCGCTGAAAATATCAACTAAATCTTTACTAAAGGTCTTAGGGATGACAAAAGTCGCATAAACTTCCCCGGTTCTGATTTTGTGATTGGCTGTGGCTTGATCAGTAAACTGCCAGCCCAGCTGCTTATTCTCTGACAATTTGTCGACTACCAGGTTGCCAACATTTAGCTGACCAGTTAGTGCGGATTCCGTTCCCACATCGTTGTTCACTACCGCTATGGGTAGGTTTTCCGTCGCGTTGTAGGGGTTCCAAAAGGCCAAAATATTCAGCCAAGTGTACAGGGCTGGGGTGACCAAGATACCGATGACCATAATCAGGGATCGCGGAACCGCAAAAATCCGCTTTACGTCACGAGCAAACACCCGGCAGCTATCTTTCACCCTGCCATAATAACCTTGTGTTCAGATTCTGCAATTTCGCTCTATATCCCATTCAAAATCCCACGCGGAGGAATCCTAGTTTGCGAAAGTTTTACGCGTTCATCGCGGGATTTAGGTCAGGCAGACCCGCTCTAATTACATCCCTAAGAACTCTTTGACCTTTGGGAGTTCCCCTCGCATCTGTTCGTATCCGGCGGCGAAGCTTTCTTCCAGTTTCTCGGGATTATCTTCAAAATTCGCCACCCCCATATGCTGCGGATAAAACACATAAGCCTTTCCCTCGGACTCCAAACGGTCTAGTTCGGCTCGGGTTCGGTTGTAATTTATAGGGCGTTCAATAAGACTCTGAGCTGCCTGCGGGTACCGCGCTAGCAAGCAGCGGTACGCCAAATCAGGTAGGCGATTTTCTTTCACGTATTCCCGCGGTCGGGTCAATAGAACCAAGAACTTTTCGTAACCATCTGCCTGCGCCACGTCCAAAGGAATTCCGCCAGAGCGTCCTATTGCTCCGTCCATGTACGCCTCACCTGCAATATAAGTGACTGGTGTAGCTATAGGCATGGATCCCGAAGCCTTGCATACGTGGGTTAGTTTTTGCTCCGAATCCACCTGAATCTGTGAAAAATATATTTCTTCTCCGCGCTGCGCGTTATATACACCTATCCGCCATTCGGCTGGATTTGCTACGAAACGCGCATAGTCCAGCTCGAGCATCCCCCCAGGCTCGGTCATGTCGTAGTAAATGTGGTAAGTGTCGAAAATCCCCCTACCTTTTAGCGCGCAGGTGGATTATTACGAGCACTACATCAAAAATCACGACGGCTGGCAATACGTCGACATCTACACCGATGAAGGAATCTCTGGCACTTCCACGAAACACCGCGAGGGATTCAACCGCATGATCGCCGACGCCTTAGCTGGTCGCATCGACATGATCGTCACCAAGTCCGTGAGCCGTTTCGCCCGTAATACCGTCGATTCTTTGACAACCGTGAGGAAATTGAAGGATAAGGGTGTGGAGGTGTTTTTCGAGAAAGAAAACATCTGGACACTCGACTCCAAAGGCGAACTACTCATCACCATCATGTCGAGCCTTGCCCAAGAAGAATCCAGATCTATCTCCGAGAACGTCACGTGGGGTCACAGGAAGCGTTTCCAAGACGGTAAAGTTTATATGCCCTACGGTAACTTCCTCGGATACAATCGCGGCCCAGACGGCAAGCCCGTAATCAACCCTGAGCAAGCCCAAATCGTGCGCCGCATCTACCGCCAATACCTCGAAGGCATGAGCATCCCCCAAATAGCGACATCATTGGAAGCGGATGGGATTCCCACACCGATGCGGCGGGCAAAATGGAGCCACACCACCATCCACTCCATCCTCACCAACGAGAAATACAAAGGCGATGCACTCTTGCAAAAGCGTTTCACCGTAGATTTCCTCACCAAGCAGCGCAAAACCAACGAAGGTGAAGTCCCACAATATTACGTGACCGGATCTCGCCCAGCCATCATCGATCCTGAAACCTGGGAACTCGTGCGCTACGAGCTAGCAAAAAACACGAACCAAGGCCGGCGCGAGCGTGCCTTCACCGGTATGGTCTACTGCGCTCACTGCGGCGCAGCCTACGGCAGTAAGACCTGGCATTCCACTGATAAATATCGGACTATCGTCTGGCAATGCAACCAGAAATTCGCAGTTCCTCACCCAAAGAAAATGCCCGTACTACGCGATAGTCAGTTGCAGACAATCTTCCAAACAACACTCGCCAAGCTCATCAAAAGCCAGCAACTCATCGACTGGGACTACCTGATTACCACCACATCAGACACCACCGATTTAGAAGAACAAGCCTTACAGCAAGCAAGTGAAATCGAGGTAACTACCAGGCTCATCAACCAAGCCATCACCCGCAACGCTCATCACTCCCAAAATCAAGACGACTACCAAGAGCGCTTCACCCAGCTCAAAGCCCGCCAACGTGAAGCCATTACCGCCTACGAAACAACTCAGGTAGAAATTGAGCGCCGCCACGGTATCAAAGCCAAACTCACCAGGTTTAAGAAAACCATCCAAAACGCCACCCTCAGCCAAGACTTTGATCGAGCAACCCTGCGTGCTCTTTGCCAGCACATCCAGATCACACCATCGGGCAAGGCGAGCGTAATCTTTGCTGACGGCACCAAAATAAAAATCCCAGCAGACAGCTATTAGAGCCACGCAAAACAAAAGGGCTGACCACCACTCAGGTAGTCAGCCCTATTTTTATGCCTGCGAGCAGGACTTTTAGATTTTGCGCGCGTTTTCAAATTTTGCGCGCACCTTTGCGCAAAACCCTAGTTTTGCGCAACTGTATCAATTCAGTGTGCTCGTGGTGGAGCTAAGGGGATTCGAACCCCTGACCTCTTCCATGCCATGGAAGCGCGCTACCAACTGCGCCATAGCCCCAAATGGGTGTCACCAAAGGCGACCTGTTCACTATAGCGAATCAGGACGCCATCGCACAATTCACACGATGTGCAGGTGATCACGCCCCGATTGCCTGCTCGCTCCACCCCACATTGTGCGCAGCCAGCTGCCAGCCACCGTGCTTGCGATCGGGAACAACCTCCGACCAGTGGCAATTATCCAAGCCCCGCAAACCGCGGAAAGAACCCGCATCCAGACCGAGCAGTGTTGTCACCCCGCGGGAGATCGCCGACCCGTGCGCCACGACAATCAGCACGTCCCCCTCGTCCATGCCCTGCGACACGTCGGCAACGCCTGCAGCAAAACGCTCCCCCACCTCGCCGGACGGCTCGATACCCGCACCCGCAGACTCACCGGTAGCGGACCACTGGTCGAAAAACACCGGCATTAAAGAACGGATCTGCTCAATCGTCGCACCCTCAAAACGTCCATACGAACGCTCGATGAAGCGCTTATCAGCATGAACACCGTCAACCGTCGTCCCACGCTGACGCAGCGCCGCCGCGACGATCTGGGCAGTTTCAGCCGCTCGCTTCAACGGTGAGCTCGCCACACGCACGCGCACAGCCGCCCCAGCAGCGGACGCTGAAATACCGACACTGGCAGGCGCACTGGTCACGCGCTGAGCAAGCACACCGGCTGCACGCCTGGCCTGCTCGCGACCATACTCATTCAACGGCACATCGGACATGCCCTGGAAACGCCGAGCCACATTGTGGTCCGTCTGTCCGTGACGCATACACACGATACGGGCAGGTGACATGGCACAGTTCCTTGAATCCGACGCCCTTACGCGCCGAGCGCTTCCAAGTCCCGGTCCGCGTCAAGCTCAGTAATCGGCTGGTCAGCCCACAAGGACTCCAATGCGTAATACTCGCGATCCTCATCGGTCAGGACGTGGATCACAACATCCGCGTAGTCAATCAGAACCCAGTGCCCCTCGGTGCGTCCCTCAATGCGCTCGGGGTAAAGATCCAGCTGAGCTGCCAGCTCATCCATGATGTTCTCTGCAATGGCACTGACCTGGCGTGCAGATGAAGCCGAACAGATCATAAAGGCTTCGGACAGCGGCATACGTGCGCGCACGTCAATCATTTTCATGTCGGAGGCAAGTTTGTCAGACGCGGCCTGAGCCGCAACGGCGATAAGTTGGCTTGTGTGACTGCTGACTGTCACAAACACTCCCTACTGTTGGTGAACTCCCCTGACACCTCCAGTGTGCCACGACTACTGCTCGTATGGGTCATCAATCCCAGTTTGTGGCGCAGATGTATCCCGATACAGCCCATACTTCGCGATGTACTGCACCACGCCGTCAGGCACCAGATACCACACAGGCTTGCCCTGGTTCACGCGATTACGGCAGTCAGTCGACGAGATCGCCATAGCGGGCACCTCAAGCAGGCGAATATTCGAATGCGGCGTCAACGGCTTCTTCAGCTCATGTCCAGGTCGCGTCACGCCGACGAACTGAGCCATCTCAAAGAGCTTGTCGGAATCCCGCCACTCAGCAATACGTTCGAGGGCGTCCGCACCGGTGATGAAGTAATAATCCGCATCCGGATCCTGGTTCTTCAGATCAGTGAGGGTATCGATTGTGTACGTGATCTTTCCACGATCAATGTCCACGCGGGACACTCCGAAACGCGGGTTCGAAGCTGTAGCGATCACCGTCATCAGATAGCGATGCTCAGCCGGAGTGACGCGCCGCCCCTTCTTGAAGGGCTGAACGGCGGTCGGCACGAAGATCACCTCATCGAGGTCGAATTCGCTCATCACTTCAGAAGCTGCCACGAGGTGGCCGTGGTGAATTGGGTCGAATGTTCCGCCCATGATACCTACGCGTCGTCGCTGTGTCACAAAGATCCCCTTTAAGTAAATCCCAGACCGGTGAGTTCACACTAGCCCAAGCCACGGCTGCGCAGACGCATTCCGGTCACATGTCATGAACGGATATGCCCATCACCCTCGATAATCCACATCGTGCTGGTCAGCTCCTCCAGGCCCATCGGGCCGCGGGCGTGAAGTTTCTGCGTGGAGATCCCGATCTCAGCGCCCAGTCCCAGCTGGCCGCCATCAGTGAAACGAGTCGACGCGTTCACGGCGATCGCCGCAGCATCCACCTCACGACTAAAACGGTTCGCCGCAGCCAGCGAACGCGTGCAGATGGCCTCAGTATGTCCGGTCGAATACGTTCTGATGTGCTCGATCGCCTGATCCAGATCATCCACCACGCGCACGGCCAGATCCATCGACAAGTACTCGCGCGCCCAGTCCTCCTCTGTTGCTTCCTCCAGCATCGCCGAGTCAATCGATGGGTCGGATGCGTACTGCAGCGTCTGTGCATCGCCGTGGATGCGCACGCCCGCAGTCGTCAGGCGCAACAAGGCACTGGCCAGGAACTTTTCAGCGACCGCGCGGTGCACCAGCAATGTTTCGGCCGCATTGCACACACCCACGCGCTGAGCCTTCGAGTTGAGGATGATTTTCTCCGCCTGAGCCAGATCGGCATCTTCATGGACGTAGACATGGCAATTGCCCGTGCCCGTCTCAATGACGGGGACGCGTGCCTCTTCCACCACGGTGCGAATCAGTCCGGCACCACCACGCGGGATCAGTACATCAATTCCTCCGCGCGCATGCATCAAGGCGCGTGCACCGGCTCTGCCCCACTGGTCAACGCTCTGGACCGTATCTGGCGGCAGATCCACCGACGTCAACGCATCACGCATGACCTCGATAATGACCTTGTTCGACGCCTCAGCCGCGCTGCCACCGCGCAGCACAATCGCGTTGCCTGATTTGAGCGCCAGGCTGGCGGCGTCAATCGTGACATTTGGGCGAGCTTCATAGATCATGCCGACCACGCCCATCGGGACTCGTACCTGGCGGATCCGCAACCCTGTCTCCGTCATTGCGCCGCGCACAATCGTTCCCACCGGGTCAGCCAGTGATGCCACCTCGCGCACCGCGTCCGCAATGCCGGCCAGACGCTGCGCATTCAATGCAAGACGGTCGACCAACCCCTCATCCATGCCTTCGGCCTGAGCTCTGGCGACGTCCTCAGCGTTAGCCTGGAGGATCTCATCACTGCGATCCTCGATTGCTGCAGCCACCGCTCCCAGGGCGCGATTCTTCTGCTGCGTCGTCACGGTGGACAAGATGCGCGAGGCGCTCCTGGCTGCTTCCAGTACCTGCGAAATGTCAGCTAAACGTTCAGTCATACTCTTATCGTGACATACTTGCCGCTGATGCAAGCGACAGGATCGCCAAATCGTCGCGGTGAATCACTGGGCGAGGGTTATCCCACCCCTGACGACGCAGGTCATCCGCATTCTCGCCACTCATCTGCGCAATTGTGTCAGCATCGTAGGCTGCGATGCCGCGCGCAATCAGCCCGGTCGGTCCCGCCACATCGACAACGTCGCCGCTGCGGAAATTGCCCATCACCGCTGTGATACCTGCAGCCAGCAGCGACTTCTTGCGGTCAGTCAGTGCGCGGACGGCACCCTCGTCAATGACGAGTTCTCCGCACGAGGGGGCGGCGTGCGCAATCCACAGGCGCCTCGAGGCGGGGCGTGACGTCGTCGGCTCGAACCATGTGCCGACCTTACGCCCGGCGAACACCTGATCGAGCTTATCCGCGTTTGTCAGCAACACACCGATACCGGATGCAGCAGCCATCGTTGCGGCCTGCACTTTGGTGACCATGCCGCCCGTGCCCACCGACGATCCCGAACCGCCCACCAGCACCGCCCGCAAATCATCCGTGCGCGTCACGGTCTCCACCAGTTCGGCAGCAGGGTCCGAGGGCGGCGCTGTGTACAGGCCATCCACATCCGTCAGGAGGACCAGCGCATCAGCGGCCACGATCTGGGCCACGTAGGAGGCCAGCCGGTCATTGTCACCGAAACGCACCTCGCGTGTGGCGACGGTGTCATTCTCGTTGATGATCGGGACAACTCCCAGGGACAGGAGGCGCTCCATCGCATCGCGCGCATTCGTGTAGTGCTCACGGTGCATGACATCGTCGGTCGTGAGCAGGATCTGTGCGACGTGACGATGGTGGGACTGAAAAGCGGCCGACCACTGTGCAACCAGGAGACCCTGCCCCATTGCCGCGCACGCCTGGACAGTGGCTAAGTCATGGAGACGCCCGGTAATCCCCAGCGGCGTGCGCCCTGCGGCCACGGCACCGGAGGAAACGATGAGGATTTCATGGTTGTCCCGGCACCACTGCGCGGCCATACCCGCAACCTGGTCAATCCGGTTCAGGTCAAGCCCCCCATCGGGGCGCGTCAACGATGAGGAACCGATCTTCACGACGATGCGTCGCGCACGCGTAACTCCGTTCACGCCCGATCGTCCTCGGTGCTCGGATCCGTCCACACACCCGATTCGCGTTCGGTCCACAGCTCGTCACGGGCCGCAGCTTTCGCGTCCATCGCGGCGCGATACTCCTCACGGCGTTCCCGGTTCGTGCGCCGCTTCAACGCATCGACACGGTTGTCCGTGCCGCGCGATCCAAGCAGTTCTGGCCCAGTCGTCAAGGAGGGCTCCCAGTCGAAAATCACGCCGCCTTCAAGGGGGCCGATCACAACCGTGTCACCGGCGTTGGCACCGGCCTGTGCGAGCTGATCTTCCACACCGATGGTGGCAAGGCGGTCGGCCAGGTAGCCGATCGCTTCATCGTTGGTGAAGTCGGTTTGCTTGACCCAGCGTTCTGGCTTGTCGCCGCGCACCTGGTAAACGGTGCGTCCTTCAAACTGACACGGCTCAACACTCACCTGGTTTACCTCACCCACAGGGCGTGGACGAATGACCGGTCGGGGTGCCTCGTCGGCTGCGTCCCGAGCTGCCCGGCGCTGTTCTTCAACCAGGGGTGCCAGTGCGAAAGCAAGTTCGCGCAGACCGCGGTGGGTCACGGCAGACACTTCCAGCACCGGCCAGCCAAACTCATCAAGGTCAGGGCGGGCAAATTCGGCCAGGTCCTGCCCATCGGGAATGTCAACCTTGTTGAGCACGATGACGCGCGGGCGTTCCATCAGCGGCACGTACCCGTGAGGCGTCCCCAGGTCGCTCTGGTATTGCGCCAGTTCATTTTCGATCGTCTTGAGGTCGCTGACAGGGTCGCGGTCGTATTCGACTGCGGCTGTGTCGAGGACGTGGACAATCACTGCACAGCGCTCAATGTGGCGCAAGAACTCCAGGCCCAGGCCCTTGCCCTGCGAAGCGCCGGGGATCAGGCCTGGAACGTCCGCCATTGTGAAACGCATACCGCCGGCTTCGACCACTCCCAGATTCGGGATCAGCGTGGTGAACGGGTAGTCAGCGATCTTCGGACGTGCCGCCGACATGGCGGCAATGATCGAGGATTTACCGGCCGACGGGTAGCCCACCAGGGCGACATCGGCAACGGATTTGAGTTCAAGGATGATGTCGCGCGTCTCGCCGGGCTCCCCCAGTAAGGCGAATCCGGGCGCTTTACGGGCTTTCGATGCCAGTGCGGCATTGCCCAGGCCGCCGCGGCCTCCCTCGGCAGCGATGAACTGAGAGCCTTCGCCTGTCAGGTCAGCCAGCAGTTCGCCGTCCGCGCTCTTAACGGTCGTGCCGTCTGGGACAGGCAGGATGATGTCGGCTCCGTTTTTCCCCTGCCGGAAGTCTCCCATGCCGGGTGTGCCGTTTTCGGCGCACTGGTGTGGGCTGCGGTGGTAGGCCAGCAGCGTGGTGGTTTGCGGGTCGACCTGCAGAATCACCGAGCCGCCGTTGCCTCCGTCTCCCCCGTCGGGACCTCCCAGCGGCTTGAATTTTTCGCGTTTGACTGACGCGACGCCGTTGCCTCCGTTGCCTCCGGCACAATGAATCAGAACGTGGTCAACAAAATCCGCCATGGTGGTCCTTTAGGTGTAACTGACTGACACAAACAATGATACGCAACAGGAAAAGGGCGTCCGGCTCACGGCCGAACGCCCTTGACGCTGAATGAATCAGGCAGACACGGACTCCACGACGTCGACGACGCGGCGGTCGCGACGCTTTCCGAAGGAAACCGAACCGGGCTTGAGGGCGAAGATGGTGTCATCTTTGCCAATGCCGGTGTTACGTCCGGGATGGAAGTGTGTGCCGCGCTGACGGACAATGATCTCGCCAGCATTGACGAATTCGCCACCGAAACGCTTCACGCCCAGGCGCTGAGCGTTCGAATCGCGACCGTTGCGGGAAGAACCGAGGCCCTTTTTATGTGCCATGTTAGTGGTGCTTTCTCTCTTCGAACGACTAGAAACTCAATCGATCAGTGGGATCGTTCAGGCGATCTCGGTGATCTTGATGACCGACTGCTTCTGCCGGTGACCTTGACGCTTACGGTAGCCAGTCTTGTTCTTGAATTTGACGATGGAGATCTTCGGACCTTTGGTCGCGTCGATGACCTCAGCCTTAACGGAGACCTTTGATAGTCCATCTTTATCAGTGGTGACGGCGTCGCCGTCGACCAGCATCAGTGGCTGGAGTTCAATGCTGGATCCGATTTCATCGGCCAGCTTATCGACGACTACGACGTCTCCGACGGACACCTTTTCTTGTCGGCCGCCGGCCTTGACGATCGCGTAGACCACGTTGGAGCTCATCTCTTTACTCGTACGGAACGAATCAATTGCCTGTGATACTGAGGCGTATCGTCTGGCAATCACTCGCTGGCGCCTTGGTGCGCCGAGGATCAAATTTACCCGAAAACAGGACCCGTGGGCAAGCCGTCAGAGCCGAAATCCAGCTCTCACGGCTGTGCAATTCCACACGGTTAGGACGCTGAAGGCTCAATGACGCCACGCGATGCCACCCGGCGGCGACGTCGTGTAGGTGTGGAGCGTTTCGCGGCATCTGGCAACTGAATATCATCCAGCGAAGTCACCGCGTGATGACGTTCGGGCTGCTCATCGGCCGGTTCGGGCTCCAAAATAGGCTCCGGTGTCGGCTCCGGGGTGGGAGTCACCGGTTCCGGCTCGACCGTCTTTCCGGTCGACACACGCCGACGTCTCCTCGGCTGAGCGGGCTTGTCCTGTTCACTGGCAGCCTTGGTCTGTTCGGTTTCGGCGGACGCCGCAGGCTGATCGTTTGGACCGCCCTGACCATCCTGACCGCCCTGACCGCCCTGACTGCCCTGGCTGTCCTGGCTGTCCTGGCTATCTTCCTGATCTTTTTCGTGTGCGTGGCTCGCTGCCGCCGCGATGGCATTCAGCGCTTCACGCGCACGCTTGGAGCCGGGGCCATCCTCGTTATTCTTCGTCTCTCGCCTGGAGCGGCCCTTCTGCTTGTTGTTGCTGTGCGAGGCAGGATCCGCGCCAGGCGTTTCCACGGGGTGAGTGTGCACGATGAAGCCCTTGCCTTCGCAGGCCTCACACGGTGTGGAGAATGCTTCAACAAGGCCCTCCCCCACGCGCTTTCGCGTCATCTGCACCAGACCCAGCGAGGTGATCTCAGTGACCTGGTGGCGAGTGCGGTCACGTCCCAGGCACTCAACCAGGCGGCGCAGGACGAGGTCACGGTTGGATTCAAGCACCATATCGACAAAGTCGATGATGATGATGCCGCCGATGTCACGCAGACGCAGCTGACGCACGATCTCTTCAGCGGCCTCCAGGTTGTTGCGCGTGACGGTTTCTTCCAGCGTGCCGCCGGCACCAATGTACTTGCCGGTGTTGACGTCGATCACCGTCATCGCTTCGGTGCGGTCAATAATCAGCGTGCCGCCGCTGGGCAGCCACACCTTGCGGTCCATGCCCTTGGCCAGCTGTTCATCGACGCGGAACTCAGCGAAGACGTCATTCGTGCCGACCCACTGTTCGACGCGGTCAGACAGTTCAGGCGACAGCTCTTCGACGTATGTGCTGACTGTGTGATACGTGTCCTTGCCCTGAATAATCAGCTGAGCGAAATCTTCGTTGAAGATGTCACGCACGACGCGGACAGCCAGTTCGGGCTCGCCGCGCACCAGCGTCGGGGCCGACTTCGTGTTCTTCTCACGCTTGGTGATGTCGTCCCACTGCTTCGACAGGCGCTCAACATCGGCAACGAGCTGTTCTTCGGACGCACCTTCGGCCGCGGTGCGAACAATAACACCGGCTCCGGCCGGCATGACCTTCTTGAGGACTTTCTTCAGGCGTCCTCGTTCAGATTCTGGCAGCTTGCGGGAAATACCCATCATGGAGCCGTGCGGAATGAAGACGAGGTAGCGTCCGGCCAGCGTGATCTGGCTGGTCAGGCGGGCACCCTTGTGGCCGATCGGGTCTTTGGTGACCTGCACCAGCACCGCGTCACCGGACTTGAGTGCCGATTCAATTCGACGAGGGCGACCTTCCAGGCCCACGGCATCCCAGTTGACCTCACCGGCATACAGTACGGCATTTCGGCCTCGGCCAATATCAATGAACGCAGCTTCCATCGACGGCAAGACGTTCTGGACGCGACCCAGGTAGATGTTGCCGACCATTGTCTGGTGGGTGCGTCGAGCCACGTAATGCTCGACCAGCAGGTCATCTTCGATCACTGCGATCTGATCAAGGCCGTTATGCTGGCGAATGATCATCTTGCGGGTGACTGACTCGCGCCGCGCCAGGAACTCCGATTCGGTGATCGTGTGACGTCGGCGACCATCGCGGCGACCCTCACGGCGACGCTGTTTCTTCGCCTCCAGGCGAGTTGATCCCTTCAGCGCGGTGACCTGATCGTTGCTGTCAGAGGAATCACCGGACTGCGAGCGTGAACGCCGGCGGCGACGACGGCGTGAAGATCCCTCGGACGATTCTGACTCGGAGGGAGCAGAATCACCGTCCTGCGCGGACGAATCCTGAGAATCTGCGGAATCTGACGTCAAATCTGGCTCTGCCGACTTGCGGGAAGACTTCCTTGAGCGCTGTGATTTCCCGGAGTCCTGCTTGCGGTCCTTCTTACCGGAGTTGCTCTCACCCGAATTGTCGGCATTGTCGTCGGAGCTGCCCTGCGTGCCAGACTTTCCAGACGATGACTTGGAAGAGGAGGACTTGCCTTTTCTGTTCTTACCTTTGCCGTCGTCCTGGGACTGCGAGGAGTCCTTGTCCTTGCCCTTATTCTTTTGACGCGAGCGTGAGCGTCGGGGTGATTCCTCGGACGAGTCCTGCGATGATGTCGAATCGTCCGAGCGGGATGGTGCGGGAGCCGGCTCGGTAAAAGTCGGCGCTTGAAATAGCAGGGAGGCGGCAGGCACGTGTGCTGCCGATCCCTCGTGTTCGGTCGTTGTCACTTTTCTCCAATTTTGGAGGGGATCCACACGCACCATGGATCCACCCGTCGTCGCCCACGTGGGCGGAAGCGTTCAGGCTCGCGCAAAGCACGATAGCGTACACAGCGGAGCAACCGACTTAAGCAGTCGCGGTCGACGCAGTACGCCCGTTACGAGGGTGCTCTCGCAACGGCCTTGGTTACCCCTATTGTGACACAGGCGAAGTGCCAACGGAATAAGAAGCGCTGAGGCGGGTGGCACATCTACCGGTTCAATGCCTGAGCGACGCGGCACATGTGAGTGCCGACTCCACGTCACACGAAATAGGCAACACTCTTGTTTCCTATTCCGTTGCCACCTGGAAGTTTCACCACACCTTGAAAGTGAAGATGAAACAGCGAATCAGCGCAATTTCGGCGATTCTGCCATTAACCACCTGGTCAATGAGTTATCTTCTTGACATGGCGTCATGTCAATCGCGTGGCGCCGTATATCCGTATTTCTATCGACAACAACGATTCCGTCACCGGAAAGGCGAGCATCATGACCCTGCTTCCGGCAGCGTTTGACACGCTGACGCTGGGACGATGGCAGTTCGGTATCACCACGGTGTACCACTTCCTTCAGGTCCCTCTCACAATCGGGCTGTCGCTCCTCGTCGCAATCATGCAGACGAAGTGGCACAGGTCCGGAAACGAAACATGGCTCAAAGCCACACGTTTCTTTGGCAAACTCTTCCTAATCAACTTCGCGCTCGGTGTCGCGACAGGTATCGTCCAGGAATTCCAATTCGGAATGAACTGGTCAGAATATTCCCGCTACGTGGGCGACATCTTCGGTGCACCTCTGGCAGTTGAAGCACTTCTCGCATTCTTCATGGAGTCCACCTTCCTGGGCCTATGGATCTTCGGTTGGGGTCGACTGTCCAAGGGCATGCACCTGGCCAGCATCTGGCTCGTCGCAGCAGGCACCACGATTTCAGCACTGTGGATTCTGGGTGCGAACTCGTGGATGCAGCACCCCACCGGCGCAGTGTTCAACCCTGAAGTGGGCCGCGCTGAACTCGATGGTGCAGGCGGCTTCCTCAAGGTTGTGACCAACCCGGTCCTCCTGTGGGAATTCACCCACGTCCTCACCTCCTCCTGGCTGATTGCCGGCACCCTCGTTGCAGGACTTGGCCTATGGTGGATGACACGCGCAGCCCGCGAAGGCGGTGCTGAAGGCGAAAAGCAGGCTCGCGATATCTGGCGTCCGATTGCACGCTTTGGTCTGGTCGTCGTCATCGTCGGCGGTCTGGGCACCGTCGTGACCGGTCACTTCCAGGGCCAGGAAATGGTCAAGCTGCAGCCCATGAAGATGGCAGTTGCCGAAGGCGTCTGTGTTGACACAGAATCTGCCGCTTTCACCGTGGCGCAGTTCGGTTCCTGCCCTCTCAACGGCGAATCACAGCCCACCAAATTTATCCAGGTCCCCGGTGTCACATCCTTCATGTCGCACAACTCCTTCAGCGCTGAGGTTGAAGGTGTGGCCGACATCCAGGCTCGCCTGGTGGAAACCCTCAATGCCAACGAGCACTTCGTTGCACAGTACGGTGACGCCTCACAGTACGATTTCCGTCCGCCTCAGATGGTGACCTTCTGGACCTTCAGGCTGATGATTGGCTTCGGTATCTTCGCCGCAATCATGGCCGTATGGGGCCTGTGGGCAACGCGCAAGGATCAAATCTCCACCAGCGCCGCGCTGGGCAAGTTCGCCTTGTGGACCATCCCGACGCCGTTCATTGCGGCGTCCCTGGGCTGGATCTTCACTGAAATGGGCCGCCAACCGTGGATCGTGCATCCGAACCTACCAGGCCTGGCCAACGCCGATCCGGTCGGCAACGTCATGCAAATGACATCAGTTGCCGTTTCCACAACGATCCCCCCGATCCAGGTGTTCCTCACCATGGTGATCTTCACGCTGCTGTACGGGGTTCTCGGCGTGGTGTGGTTCCTTCTGCTCAAGCGCTACGCACTTGAAGGCATCTCATCGGCTTCTGAAAAGACAGCTCACGATGACGATGCTGACAACGAAGCAGTCGGCGCACTGTCGTTCGGATACTGAGGAGGTAGACACTGATGCTAAGTATTCTCTGGTTCATCCTCATCGCCGTTCTATGGATCGGCTACTTGGTTCTCGAGGGATTCGACCTCGGTGTTGCAATGCTCCTTCCGTTCGTCTCCAAGAACGACAAGGAACGCACCACAGCACTGAAGACCATCGGACCCCACTGGGATGGCAACGAAGTGTGGCTGCTCACCGCTGGTGGCGCCATGTTCGCCGCATTCCCCGAGTGGTACGCCACAATGTTCTCCGGCATGTACCTCGCACTGTTCGTTGTGCTCGTCCTGCTGATCCTGCGTATCGCCGCTCTTGAGTGGCGCTCGAAGATCGCAACCGAAAAGTGGCGTGCAATGTGGGATCGCTTCCACGTTGTCGCCGGCTACGGTGTTCCGATCCTCATGGGCTGCGCATTCGCCAACCTGGTGCACGGCATGAAGATCGAGGTCGTCACCCGCGCCGGCGAAGTTGTGCCCCCCGAGCAGGTCACGCCTGAAGTTCTGGCGAACGCATCGCACCAGCTGACCGGCGGCTTCTTCTCACTGCTCATGCCGTTCAACCTACTGGGCGGCATCGCAGTGGCAGCAATCTGCTTCTCGCACGCAGCACAGTTCCTGTCCCTCAAGACAGACGGCATCCTGCGTGAGCGTGCCAACGCAATCTCAGGACCCGCCTCCATTGCCGCGACGGCTCTGGCAGCTGTGTGGGTCCTGTGGGGTCAGTTCGCCTACGCAACATCGGCAACATCCGTGTTCGCGTGGATTCCGCTGGTCATCGCCGCCCTGGCGTTGATAGCGGCCGCAGCCTTCTCACAAAAGCAACTGCGTCGCGAAGGCTGGGCATTCATTTGCTCCACCGTCGCCATTGCCGCCGCTGTGGCGTGGATCTTCACGATCATGGCTCCGAACGTCATGAAGTCCTCGATTGCACCGGAATACTCCCTGACAATCGAGCAGGCATCATCGACGACCGGCACACTGACGGTGATGACAATCGTCGCGGTTTGCCTGGTTCCCGTTGTCCTGGCCTACACGGCATGGAGCTACTACACGTTCCGTCGTCGTATCTCGACAAAGGACGTTCACGAAAATGCGGGACTGCTGCCTCAGAAGATTCGCCTGGGCGAAAACTTCCTGGCTGGATAGTTTCGCGCTCGAACGCTGACAAGGGTCACGGTCCCCGGCTCCAACGGAGCCGGGGACCTTCCCTATTGCGCGCCCTTTTGGGACTTCGTACCCACAACTGGCACAATAGAACGTGTGAAACCTCTTGATCCGCGACTACTGAAATACGCACGTTCAGCACGGGTCCACATCGTCTTCACCGCATTTCTGGGTCTGCTCACAGCAGCTCTCGTCATCGTGCAGGCCCTCCTGATCTCCCGGACCGCCTCCCCCGTCATCGAGGGAACAGCGGATTTGCGTGACGTCATGCCGACGATTGGCCTGTTGATCGGTGTGCTGGCTGTGCGGGCGGCGACGATCGGCCTGCGTGAAACGCTGAGTCAGCGCGCCGCAGAAAAAGCAGTGCGAGAGATGCGCGGCGCAGTCCTCGACCATGTTGAAAAACTTGGACCACGTTGGCGTGCTCGTCACGGAGCGGACGTAGCCACCCTGGCCACACGCGGTCTGGCGGATCTGGAGCCCTACTTCATCAAATACCTCCCTCAGCTCATCCTCGCAATGACGGTCACCCCCCTCGCGCTGCTGACGATGCTCCTGCTTGATTTCTGGTCAGCCCTGATCGCAGCGATCGTCATCCCGCTGATTCCGGTTTTCATGATCCTCATCGGTCGATTCACGCAGGAATCATCACGGCGCAAACTTGCCTCCATGGAACGGCTCGGCTCACAATTGCTTGACCTGATGGCGGGCCTGCCCACGCTCCGAGGCCTGGGGCGCGAAAAAGGCCCGATGGCGCATATGAAGCGCCTGGGGGCAGAAAATACGCGCACCACGATGGCGACGCTGTCGGTCGCCTTCCTGTCTGGAGGCGTCCTCGAATTTCTCACTACTCTGTCCGTGGCGCTGGTTGCGGTTGAGGTAGGCATGCGACTGGTGGGCGGAACCGTATCACTCACCGTCGGCCTGACCGTCATCATGCTGGCCCCTGAAGTATTCGAACCGCTGCGCCAAGTCGGCGCACAGTTCCACGCATCAGCAAACGGAATTGCCGCCGCGGAAGCCGCCTTCGACATTCTGGAAACGCCCGTAACCGAACAAGGCGCGCACCAGTCACCCGACATGAGTTCGCGCGACATCATCATCGAGGACCTGTCTGTTGCCGCCCGGCAAGTGTGGGCACCTCATAGTCTGAACGCCACGATCCAATCGGGCACGATCAACACCCTCGTCGGCCCATCCGGAGTCGGAAAAACAACGACGGTTATGGCTCTTCTGGCACTGGAACCACCTACCCGAGGGCGGATCCTCATCGCACAGCCGGATACCGGCACAGATGAACCTGTAGACCTGGCCGACATCGATCCACACTCATGGTGGACCCAGGTCACGTGGGTTCCACAATCCCCCACGTTCGTTCCCGGCACCATCCGAGACGTCATAACGCACGATGTCACTGATCAGCAGCGTGATGCCGCCAGCAAGGCAACCGGGTTCGACGCGGTGCTCGACAAACTACCCGACGGATGGGACACGCAGATCGGATACCGCGGTGTCGGCCTGTCAGTGGGTCAGCGTCAACGCCTTGCCCTCACGAATGCGCTGCTCGATCCGGCCCCTATCGTCATCCTTGATGAGCCGACGGCGCACCTGGATGCAGTCAGTGAACACGTCGTGGTACGCACCCTAGAGCAGATGAAAGCGCAGGGGCGAACAGTCATCGTCATTGCGCACCGCCAGGCCGTCGTTGCGGCAGCAGACCACGTCATCACCGTCTCGGCGCAGGCAGCAACTGCTCAGGATGCCGAGGAGTACCCCATCCTCACGCAGATTGAGCAACTGGAAGACCTGAGCGTGACGCTGCCCGGATTCCTCGACGAATCGGAGGCGGTGAAATGATCCTGTTTCTGACGCAAAAAGAACGGCGCGCTGTGCGCCGCGTCATCGACCTTCTGGATGTCGATAAGAAGAACTTTATCCTGTCGGTCCTGTTAGGCGTACTCGGCTTAGGCGCTGCAATCGCCCTGTCCGCCACCTCTGCCTGGCTGATCGCGCGCGCCTCCCAACACCCGCCGGTCCTGTACTTGACGGTCGCGGCCGTCGCGGTGCGCCTGTTCGGCATTTCTCGCGCGCTGATGCGGTATCTGCAGCGCCTGGCCAGCCATCAAGTCGCCTTAACGGGAATGGACGCGCTACGGCAGAACGTCTACCGCATCCTGTCCACTACCCGCGTCGACACCGTTGCCAAGCTTCAGCGCGGCGACCTGCTGGCACGCACCGGTTCGGACGTAGATGAAGTAGGCAACCTGGTCGTCAAGTCACTGCTCCCCTCCATTGTCACCACCATCGTGGGAGTCGGGACCGTCATTGGAATCAGCCTGCTGAGCCCTGCCGCCGGGCTGATCCTGCTCCTGTGCCTGCTGGTCTCCGGCGTTATCGCGCCCGCATTGAACATGTATGCAGCCAGAGAAGCCGAGATGTCGTCGCGTCACGCGCGCACGCAGCTGTCTGAATCTGTTGTCACCGTCATGGATGGTGCCAGTGAACTGCAGATCCAGGGCCGCCTGGCTCATGTGCGCGAACGGATCGAACGCATTGAGGATTCCCTCGTCGCATCCACACGACAGGCAGCGTGGCCGGCCGGTTGGGCTGCTGCGCTGGATCGACTGGCCATGGGTGCTGCCGTCGTGGGAGCACTGCTGGTCGGCATCCCGCAGACACGCTCGGGCGCGCTTGCCGCGGTGGCACTGGCGGTGATCGTACTTACACCACTGGCCGCATTTGAAGGCACCGCGGAACTTCCAAGCGCAGCCGTTCAACTTCTGCGTTCTGCCGACGCTGCAACGCGCATTGTGGATCTGCTGGGCGAGGGGGACGCGCCTCAAACTCATCCCATTGCGCACACCGGCGCCACTCCTCGAGTGGTTGCGGAAAACCTTGCGATTGGGTGGCCTGACGGACCGACCATTGCGCGTGGAATCTCGCTGGACATCACCGTGGGGTCCCATATCGCCATTGTGGGACCGTCCGGCATCGGCAAGTCGACGCTCCTGTTTACGCTCGCCGGTATGCTTCCGCCCAAGGAAGGGCGTGTCACGATTGACGGCGTGGACGCGTGGCAGGCTGATCGCGACGACGTGACCCGCCGCATCACGATGACCGCCGAAGATGCACACATTTTTGCCACGACCGTCTATGAGAACATCCGTGTTGCCAGGTCGGACGTGACCCGTGAAGAAGCCCGGCAGCTGCTGGATACGGCTGGATTGGGACAGTGGTGTGATGCCTTGCCGGCAGGGTTGGACACGCTGATCGGCTCTGGAGGCACCACAGTTTCCGGTGGTGAGCGCCGCCGACTTCTGCTGGCCCGCGCGCTGGCTGCTCCTGCCCCGCTTGTTCTGCTGGACGAGCCTGCCGAGCATCTGGACGCGACAACCGCTGACGCCTTGATGGATACACTGCTCAGCCCGACTGACCAGGGACGCGGCATCGTGGTCGTCACGCACCGCCTGTCGGGCCTTGCCAAGGCTGACCAGGTGATCGTTCTGGAACAGGATAAGGACGGCATCGCGCATGTCGTGGAATCGGGCACTCACGACCAGCTCATCGCTCACGCTGGAAACTATCGGTGGGCACTGCAGCAGGAGGAACAGTGACACCACCAACGCACACGAATGACACCTATGCGGACCCGTCGATCCTGCAGGCTGTACTGGACCTGACGGCTTCACTGGAACTGGATCCGATTCTGACAACTTTCGTCGATCAGTCGTGCCTGCTCACTGGCGCCAGGTGGGGCGGCGTGGCCGTGCTGGACACGTGGGGACGCACCGCGCGGCTGGTCGGTCACGGAGCCAGAGCCCAGGAACTTCACACGCAGCCCCTGATCGAAACGCTCACGGCGCATATCCCGCCCCATGAGCCGTTGGTCATACCTGACCTGCTCAACCCGAACGTCGATTTCGAACTTCCCGCCCAACCAGCCGACGCTGGGTCCTCCTCACCGATTGACAACTTCCTGGGAATCTCCCTCAACGTGCACGAACAGGTGTTCGGGCGCCTGTTCCTGACAGGGCGCGTCGGCGGTTTTACCGACGAGGACGTCGCAACGGTGAGCGCGCTGGCACGCGCAGCCGGACTGGCAATCGAAAACGCTGAACGATTCGAACACTCACGTAACCGCGAACGCTGGATCTCAGCCTCACAACGCCTGACAACAGCAATGCTGGAAGGAACCGACGAGGAAGAAGCCCTCGAACTCATTGCGCACACCGTGCGCGACGTGTCCCACGCGGATACCGCGATCATTGTGCTGCCCTCCGTGGGCGACACGTATGCGGCGGAGATCACCGACGGCTACGACGCGGATCGATTGCTGGGACTGACCTTCCCGAAAGAAGGCCGCACCATGTCCGTGCTGAGGGAAGGCACCGGCATGATGGTTGATTCAATGGAGCACGCACAGATCATGCGCGTCCCGGAATTCACGAAATTCGGCCCCGCGCTGTACGCGCCCCTGAAGGCTCGTGGCGAAACGTCTGGTGTCTTGATCCTGCTGCGCAAACCCGGACGCCAGGAATTCGCCCAGTCAGACCTGCCACTGGCTGAATCTCTCGCATCCCAGGCCACCCTGGCATTGGAGCTGGCATCGGCGCGCCACATTCAAGACGTGGAAACCCTGCTCGATGAACGCTCACGTATCAGCCGGGACCTGCACGATTTCGCGATCCAGCAGCTGTTCGCGGCGGGGATGAGCCTGGACGCGGCCCGCTCAAAAGTCAGGGAAGAAGAGGCATCGACCGACGAGGTGTCGTCGATTCTGGATCAAGCACTGGCCTCGGTGGATGACGCCGTACGCCAGATCCGTGCCATCGTCCACGGCCTGCGCGAGCCCGACCAGAATGTCGGTCTGGTCGAGCGCGTCCGTCAGGAATCTTCCCTGTCACGCTCGTTCCTCGGATTCGCGCCCTCCCTCGTCATTTCACTGGACGGCACGGCGATTAACGAGGACGAAGAAGCAGAAGACGCGATGGTGAGCGCCATCGAAAACATGCTGTCCGATGATGTGGGTGATGATGTGGTGGCTGTCGTGCGTGAAGGACTGTCCAATATTGCGCGGCATGCGCACGCAACGGCGGGGCGCGTCATTTTGGAAGTGACGTCCCCATCCGATGACACTGCTGGAGAAGTGTGCGTGCGTGTGGCTGACGACGGACGCGGAATCGACCCGCACCGCACACGCAATTCCGGCCTGTCCAATATGCGTGAGCGCGCCCGACGTCACGCCGGCAGTTTCGTGTTCGGCGCAGGTATCGACGGCGCAGGTGCAGAAATTATCTGGCGCGCGGAAATCGACCCGGAATAGGTCAGTTACGCCAGGCCGCCGCTCGCTGGCCCGCCACCCAGGCTGCCACCTGCGTGCGACGCTGCAGACCCATCTTCGACAGCAACGACGTAATGTGGTTCTTCACCGTCTTTTCAGCCACACCGAGCTTCTCCCCGATCTCACGGTTCGACAGGCCATCGCCGATCAGCTCGAGCACATTGCGCTCAGAAGGTGTCAGGTCAGCTGTAGGGTCATCGTGATCAGCGCGGCGACGCGTCACAGTGCGCTCATCGAGCAGGACACGCCCTTCTGAAACGGCGCGGATCACGTCAGTGATTTCAGCTCCACGCACTGTCTTCAACACGTAGGCGCGAGCCCCTTTTTCAAGGGACTCAGCCAGTGCCTCGTCATCATCGAACGAGGTCAGCACGATCGGGCGGATTTCAGGATGGTCAGTGCCCAGACGGTCCATAATGTCGATGCCGGTGCCATCCGGCAGCTGCAAGTCCACCAGGATAACATCCGGGCGAACCAGATCGGCGCGGCGCAACGCGTCGGCCACGGTGCCCGCTTCTGCAACCACTTCCAGGCCATCGGCCCGGTCGACGATTTCAGCAATTCCTCGACGCACAATCTCATGATCATCGACGATCATGACGCGAACATCTGGACGTTCAGGATTTTCGTTACTCATCACATGTCCCATCATAGTGTGCCTGGCGGCGCGATCATTCCATGGGGTAATCCGGGTCAAGCCGCGCGATCGCAGCTCGAGCCGCCGCATTTTCAGCGTGCTTCTTCGACGTGCCTTCCGCTGTTGCCAGCGCCGATTTCTCATAGCCCACCTCACCGAAAGCAACGGTGGCGGTGAAGCTGCGCTCATGATCCGGGCCGGTGCTGGTGACCTGGTAGACGGGCAGCTCGTGACCGTGGTCGCGCGCATATTCGCTCAGCGTTGTCTTCCAGTCCTGCATCTGTCCGCGCACAACAGCGCGATCCAGCAGGTCAGCAAGCTGATGGAGCACGATCTGACGAGTCTTCTCAAACCCGTGTGTCAGAAACGTTGCCCCGATCAGCGCTTCGAGCGCGTCGGAGAGGATAGAGTCCTTGTCACGTCCACCGTGAATATCTTCGCCCCTGCCCAGGTACAGGAAATCACCCAGGTGGATGCGCCGCGCGACGTATGCCAGAGGCTCCTGCGATACGGTGGCCGCACGCATGCGCGACAGGTCTGCTTCGCTGTGGTCAGGGTGATCCTCGAACAGGCGGGCTGCCACCACGATGGACAGGACAGAATCGCCCAGAAATTCCAGGCGTTCATTATGCGCAATCCCGCCGGCCTCATAGGCGAAAGATCGGTGAATCAGCGCGCGATGCAGCAGCGAGGGGTCAACCTCAATCCCCCAGTTGCGTTCCAGCTCAGCCGTATCCACATTGACAGGTTCAGGAAGTTTCGAATGCTTAGCCACGATCCTGCCCGTCCTGTACGTTCAGATCATCCAGCAGCTGCGCAAGGGAAGCCATCCGAGGGTCAATAACCTCATGGTGATGATCCTCAGGCAGATCATCCAGACGCTCACCGCAATGCGGGCACAGCCCCTGACAGTCCGGACCGCACAGTGGCTGCGGATCAATCAGCGGCACGATTGCGTCACGCAGCATCGGTTCCAGATCCAGCATGTCGTGCGCACTGATGACAAGGGCGTCCTCGTCACCTTCCGGCTGCTGATCGTAATAGACGACGCTTTCGTCCACGTCCGCTTCCTGCACAATGTCATCCAGGCAGCGCACGCATTGACCCTCCAGGTCGCACTGGCAGCGTGCGCGCACCAGGACTCCCTCGTCGATCGACGTGATGTCCACGGTGACGGGGACGAGCGCGCCTTCTCGAATCGCCATCATCGGGGTGCCGATGCCTGCGGGCACGTGCCACTGCAGCTCATAACTGCGAGTCGTTCCAACGCGGCGCGGCACGTCGCGCAGTGACACGGTCAGTGAGGATGCCGCTACCGGTTCGCGTTTACTCATCGTCAAGGGAGATATCCGTCTTTTCCTGGCTGGCGCGCTCCAGAATGGTGCGCTGACCGGCCTGCGCACGTCGATGCAGATCCGACAGCACGTCGGACAGCTCGCCCAGGGACTTCACAACGTAGCGGTCGGCACCTTCGCGCAGTTTGCGCGCATCGTTCTTCGCTTCACCGACCAGTTGGCGTGCACGATCTTCCGCCATCTGGGAGATTCGGTCACTCGCGATGAGGCGTTCAGCCTGAGCGTTCGCATCACTGAGCGTGTTTTCAGCGTCGGAGCGGGCCTGATTGGCAACATGTTCAGCCTGTTCCTGCGCGTGGGCCACGGTGCGTTGTGCCTTGTCCTGCGCCTCAGCGATCATGTGCTCGGCCTGCTCACGCGCCTCGTCAGTGAGGGTTCGTGCCTGAGTGCGGGCCTCCGTCAGCGTCATTTCAGCGGCCGAGTCAGCCCGGCCCAGCACGGCGTCGGCGTCAGCGACGAGGGCGTCTGCTGCAACCAGGTCTTCAGGCAGCGCGGCTCGGGCCTGTTCAATCAGATCAAGGATCTCAGCGCGATTGACCATCACGGATGCTGAAAGTGGAACCGAACGAGCCTCTTCAACCAGTGCTTCGATCTGTTCGAGCGCCGCGATCACCGTCGATGGGCCATACACTTCCGAGCTGTCACTCGGCTCGTCAGAAGGGACGTTCTCGTCGTAAGCCATTGTGTCCTCCGCCTGTTGCCTCATGAGTGTCTATGAGTCTTATTGTCCGTCAACATCGGCACAATTGCCGGTGGAACATACCGAGAAGCGTCCATTTGCCACGCCAACAGTTCGCGTACGATGCTGGATGAAACGAGTGCCAGCTCCGGCGCGGTGGGGAGGAACAATGTTTCCACCTCACCGTGAGTGCGATTCACCCACGCCTGGACCTCTTCCCACTGCATGTCGGCAGCGTTTCGGATTCCCTTGACGATCACGCGTGCCTGGTGGGAGCGGCAAAAATCAATCGCCGTGCCGTCCATTTTCTCCACACTGATGCGGCCGGCGATGGCGGGGTCCAGATCGGCACACGCTGCCTGCGCCATGCGGATACGCGCCGCAGAATCGAACATCGTGGTTTTCGCTAAGTTGATCCCCACCGCTACGATGATGCGGTCCGCGAAACGTGCAGCGCGTTCGATGATGTCGACATGGCCGCAGGTGATGGGGTCGAAGGATCCCGGGATCACTGCGATGAGTGGCTGGCGTTGCGTCATGACTCCACCCTATCGGCACGGCCAATGAACCACGCGGCAGTCTCACCCCAGTGACGGTGATCTTCGCACACCAGGCCATCCGGCAGGTCTGGCGCCTGTGAGCGGGTTGATCGCTCCACAATGACGAGGGCGTCTGGCGACAGGTGCGCCGCGAGTCCGGCCAGCACGGCCGCGAGCGCATTTTGTGCCAAATCATAGGGAGGGTCCACGAACACCAGGTCAACCGGGCTGCTCACGCGGCCTGACTGCACAAACGCCAGCGCGTCGAGGGTGTGGATGCGCGTGCGATCTTCGTAGCCCATCATCGCTGCGTTCGTACTCATGGCGCGGGCAGCCTGACGTGAACTGTCCACCATGTCAGCCCGGGCTGCTCCGCGTGAGAGGGCCTCGAAGGCCAGCGCTCCCGACCCTGCGTACAGGTCCAGTACCGCTACCCCATCGCACATATTCATGGCATCCAGGCGTGAGAACAGTGCTTCGCGCACGCGTTCCGATGTGGGCCGCGTTCCGCGTGCAGGCACCTTCAGTACGCGCCCTTTTGCCTCTCCGGCCACAATCCGTGTCATGGGACCTACTCTACTGGTTCGCAGCGTGGACATACATCGCGGCCACTGGCCCTCGTGCCACCATAATTTCGGTGAGCATCGGACACGACGTGGCATATGCGGGGCGCCTGTGCGTGGCGGCCGCGATTGTTGTGCCCGGATCAATGCTGGTCATCGCCATGTCGGCCTATGTGCTGGTTCTGGTTGTCATGTTCGCCGCGAAGGAGAGGCGATGAATACGATGTATCTGATTGCGATCCTTGCGGTAGCCGGTATTGTCACCGTGTTGCTGCGCGCCGTGCCGTTCGCGTTGCTCGCCCCGATCCGCGAATCTCGCCTCATCAAATGGCTGGGCAGGCGCATGGCTGTGGGCATCATGGCCATCTTGAGCGTCTACACGATGATGGATGTTGCGTGGAGCGACCTGCAGGCAACAGTGCCGACACTGGTCGCCCTCGTCGTGACGGTCGGACTGCACCTGTGGAAACACAACCTCATGATTTCGATTCTCAGCGGAACAGTCGTGTGTATCGCACTGTCAGCAGTGGTCGGCTAGGAACGCTCCATCCACGCGACCTGTGAGGACAGTCGCGCTCTGATGACTCGTTCAAGTTCGCTGTGATCGGCCAGTGTGGGGTCTGCGCTGATGGTGCGTCGCGCAGCGTCACGCGCCTGCTCGATAATGTCGCCATCTCGTGAGACCGACAGGAAACGCAGTCCCGAGGTGCGCCCTGACTGTTGGGCGCCGACCACGTCGCCTTCTCGACGTAGCGTCAGATCCACGCGAGCCAGTTCGAATCCGTCTGTCGTGCGCGCGAAGGCCTCGAGCCGTTCGCGGGCTGGTGCCGACAGGTCGTGGCGGTGTACCGCCATGCACACGCTGTCTGAATCCGAGCGTCCGACGCGGCCGCGCAACTGGTGCAGCTGTGAGAGGCCAAATTGCTGGGCGTCAATGATGACCATCATGGTCGCTTCGGGCACATCCACTCCCACTTCGATCACTGTGGTGGACACGAGGACAGGGGCGCGACCCGCAATGAAGTCATCCATGATGCGGGTCTTGTCAGCACTGCCGATTCGTCCGTGCAGTTCCTCGATCCCGATACCCTGCAACGCTGTCTGGGTGCGCAGTGCGGCCGCCACCGCGTGGACGGATGCGAGCGGTGGACGGTGGTCAGCTGCATCGGTGTCTTCGACGTCGTCTCCCTCATCAATACGTGGACAGACGACGAAAATGCGGCCGCCCTGGTCGATCTCTTCGCGGGCGCGTTCCCATAGACGCTGCATCCACGCCGCGTTGGCCACATCGACTAAGAATGTGCTGACGGGGCGACGCCCCGGTGGAAGCTCATTGATGCACGTCTGGTCCAGGTCACCGAACACGGTCATCGCGACAGTTCGCGGAATGGGCGTGGCGGTCATGACCAGTTGGTGCGGGATCGTCAGCGTGGCAGCGGTGGCCGCGCCGCGCAGGTGGTCACGCTGGGCAACACCGAAACGATGCTGCTCGTCGATGACAACCAGGCCCAGGTGCGCGAATGTGACGCTATCTTGCAGCAAAGTGTGTGTACCGACCACGATCATGGGCTGGCCGTCAGCAAGGTCGCGTTCCAGAGTGCGGCGCTCGGCGCGCGGAGTGGAAGCTGTGAGCAGTTCGATGCGTGGCGCGTGGGTGGTCATCCGCGCGATCAGGGCATGCAGGGACTGGTAGTGCTGCTCAGCGAGGACCTCGGTGGGTACCAGCATCGCCGCCTGGAATCCTGAATCCATAACCTGGCACATGGCCAGTGCCGATACCACCGTCTTACCGGATCCCACGTCGCCTTGCAGGAGGCGCTGCATGGGGCGTTCGCGCATGAGGTCACGTGAAATGGCCTCCACCGCTGTTTCCTGGGAGCCCGTCAAGACGAAAGGCAGGGAGTCGCGTAAAGCCTGGACGGCACCGTCATCGCCTCGCGGACACACCGGCGCCTTTTCCATGTCACTACCGCGTCTGACGCAGGCCAGCCCAGCCTGCAGTGTGAATGCTTCACGCCACGCCATGTGCGCGCGGGCAGTTTTCCAGTCCTCGCGGCTGTCCGGCTCGTGCAGTGCGCGCAACGTGGTGACCAGATCAGGCAGACCAGCTTCACGGCGAATCGTTTCCGGGACGGGGTCAGCCAGGTCGCCCTCGTGCATGGACTGAAGCAGAAAAGACACAGCGCGCTCAATGGTCCACGAATTGAGCGAGGCAGTGGCCGGGTAAATGGGGATGAGTCGCTGACTGCGTTCAACGATCTCCGGAATCGTGGCATCCTGCGCGCCTTCAAACTGCGGATTTGTCAGCTGAACCTTCCCCTTGTAGGAACCGACCTTGCCGGCAAACAGCATGCGCGCACCAGGTTCGAGCAGTCGTTCGTGGGGCGCGAGGCGATAGCGCGTGGAAGCGAAGAACGTGGCGGTGATCGTCTCGGACCCATCGGTCAGTTCAACCACGAAGCGTACCCCTTTGCGCGTGCGGTTGGGCATCATCTGGGCACTGAGCACTTCAGCGAGGATCGTCACCGTGTCCCCTTCGCGCAGCGAACTGATCGGTGTAAGCGAGCCCCACTGGTCGAGCCTGCGTGGCCCGTACGTGAGCAGGTCAGCCACCGAGATCAGATCGTGTGCGGCAAGTTTTCGCGCCGTCGAGGCGGGCAGACGCAGCGCAAGGGGGACGTCGAGGGAGGTGGAAAACCCGTTCATACGGTCAGTCCCTGAATAATGCTGGGGCCTGCCTGTCCGCCGTCAATTACTTCGAGCTCATTGATGTCAGGTGCCAGCATCTGACGAACCGTTGCCGTCAGATTCGGACCGTCGGCAGCTCCGATCAGCAGACGCACGCGTCTGGGGGCGCGCGCCTTGACTTCCCGCACGGCAAGAGGAAGTTGCTCATCCGCATCATAGGTTATGGCCAGGGCGAAGCTGGCTGCAGCTGCGCGCGCTGCTGACTGAGTCAGCATGGTCTGCATGACAGGTGCGACGGTGGGTCCGCCTGGCTGTGGGACGAAGGCGCTGGCGCACGCTCGGGTGCATTCCAGCGCTGTCAGGTCGTCCTCGCACGGGGCGACAATGACTGTGTGGGGCGATACATCACGAATACGTTCGGCACGTGCGCGGCTGGCACTGTCGCAGGCGGCAATGAGCGACACTCCTGTTGACGAATGCGCGAGGGCGCAAGTGATGGCCTCAATGTCCTGGTCATTCGGGTCGAGCAGTGTCAGTGCTCCTGCCTGTGCGAGGTCTTCGACAAGGCCGGGTGCATGAGTCATCGCTATAACTGTGGCGCGTTCGATGCGCTGGTGGGTGCGGCGTTCGAGGAGCTGAGCGCCGCGATGCGTCACACCGTCACTGAGCGTGTCCACGCCGATGAGTTCGTCGGGTCGGCCGTCACGGACCATAAACCGGGTGACGGTACCGTGGGGTGGTCGAACTGCCAATGGCGCCGATGTGTCGATGCGGAAACGCCAGGTGCCATAGGCAAACAAATCGGTGGCTCCCACTGCCGCCCACCGAGCTTCCAGTGCATCAAGATAGTCGCCTGCATTCGTGGCATCGTCAGTACTGCCTGCCACAATCATGTCCACATTGAAGGCGTCGCGCGGGCGGGCAGCGGTCGAAACCAGGCGCGAATGTGAATGAGCCAGGTCGCTCATCATACGTGCCAGTGAGTCCAGGATGGCTGGATCGTCACGCATGGTGCAGTCCAGTGATGCGGCGATGACGATCAGGGCTGCTGCACCTGCGTCGATATAGTCATCAGTCGCGTTGATCAGCCCATACTGCAATTGGCTGGAATACAGGGAGACAAGGTCGCTCTGATCAGGAACCGTTGCTCCCAGAACCTCGAGTTCGCTGGTTGCCTCATCAAACATTGCAGCAAGGGCAGGTGCGACATTCACGTGGGCGTCGGGCGCATCCCAGGGGGCGGATGTGAGCATCCGTCGCACGATGATCGGATTGAGATCTGCGCCGGACTCTTGTCGCAGGGCGTGTGCCCAGGCACTCCATAGAGCGGTAATGAGCAATCCGACGTGTCCGTGCCCTGTGCGGATCCCCTCGCTGACCAACGTGTCGAGGTAATCAGCCAGAGGCATGTCCGGGTCAGTTGGGGCGAGGCGGCTCATGGATTCCACTGTCAGAAGCGCGTTGGTGCCCGTGTCGCAGTCGTGGGAGTTCCATCCATCGAGGTCATCCAGGAAGGGACGCAATTTGGCCAGCTCCGTGGCGGCTGTTGTCAGCGTGATTGCCAGCGTGTGTGCTGAGAGTTCACCGGTCACGGATAGGCCTTTCGCTATGAGTAGTCACGGGTGATCCTATCGTCTCACTTTTGGTCGCTCGCGCGCAGATGTGGTGGAACTGACACAGGCAATGTGGTTCAAAGAGTTGGAGAATAGGCCTGCCATCAGCTACCATTTTGTGGTTGCTCGTGGTGGATTCGCACCACATCGACTGTCTCATTTGGGACGATAACTGACTACTTAGAGGAGATCATCGTGGCTTCCGTATGCGACGTTTGCGGCAAGGGACCGGGCTTCGGTAAGAGTGTCTCGCACTCCCACAAGCGCACGAATCGCCGCTGGAACCCGAATATCCAGCGCGTTCGTACCTTGGTTGACGGCACACCCAAGCGACTGAATGTGTGCACGAAGTGCCTGAAGTCTGAACGGGTGGCGCGTCACACCCGCTGATACGCTGCTTTCTGATTCGCCGTCTACAGTGTAGGCGGCGAATTTTTTGCGCCTGCGGCAGGAACCGGGCGCATCTGAAAAGTGGAGATGGTCTCCGATCTGACCGAAGTCAGTTCGGAGACCATCTTCATTTCAGTGATCGATTCAGCGACTCACTTTCACTGTTGAGGTGAGGAGTCTTGCGGCGGATACGGCGGTTCTGCCTGGTTATCAGCTGATCCTGACGGGTCCTGAGCCGGAGGCTGGTACCCCTGATTCGGGTACTGCGAACCGAATTCCTGCTGGTAAGCTGCGGCTGCCCCTTGCGGGTACTGGTTGTACTGCGCCGAGTTTTGGGGGCCTTGAGGAGCGTTCATGCCCTGTTGAATCCCATTTCCGTACCCGTACTGCTGCTGAGGAGCAGCTTGAACCGGAGCTGGCTGCTGACGCCAGGCTTGCGCCGTCTTCTTTCCAGCGAGCAACGGCAGCAGTGGCGTGTCGACCAATGCTTCGGGAAGAATCTCGGCCAGCAGTGAGGCGAAGAAGAGTCCGAGGATGGCGACCGTGAACGGCGTCCACCATGACATGCCGAGAGAAGCACTCTCACCGAACATATGCATCGACACGTTGGAAAGCCACAGGCCAACAATGAGCCACGCCAGAAGACCGATGACTGGCATCTGCCAGATCCTGGCCCACTGAATCGAGCCGGTGCGCGTGCGTCGAGCCCCGATGTGGATCGCCATTGCGATGATGGCGACGATGGCGAGGATGAAACCGATGACGGCGGCGATGGGGTGGAAATTCCAGATCATGGCAGTGCCACTGCCACCGTAGGATCCACCCGAACCGAACATGTCCATCATTGAGCCACCCACCGAGAATCCACCGAAGAAGCACATGCCTGTAATCCAGATGATGATGTTGGCCAACAGCGGCAGAACCAGCGTGACGGACACGCCATCTGTCTTGGCAAAAAACACGATCCCAAGAATCAGAGCGAAGGGAGCGAAGATGGCGAAGAGCACCGCATGTGCCTGAACGAATTCGCGAGCACCAGTAAGCAGCTCCGCAACAAACTTGTTGTCTTTCCAGCTGGCAGGAAGAGATTTACGAGTAAAGAAAAGCGTGATCCCAACGAAGAACGTCACGTTCAGGAAGATGTGGAAGAAACCGGGTCCCATTGACAGGCTGCCGAGGTTGTCAAAGGACAGGTCACCGCCGTCGAGCGGTGCGACAAGCCGCAGCCTCCAAAAACCGAACAGGATCGAGGTAACGAGGCCAATAGCCAGAGCCTCCAGCACTGTGCGGACTAGGTGGGCAACCAGGTTGGTGTTATCGCGCTGGACTTTGAAGAATCGTTTGAGCACGACCCAGATCAGCGTGCAGATGACAGCCCAGGCGAGGATGAACAGCACTGAGAGTGTTCCTCCGGCTATTGTGAAGCCCATAGCCTGAGCACCTGCAAAGATGTAGCCTCCCAGCACAACACCGGCGAATACGAGGGGCGAGGGGCCCGACAGTATGGAGTCATCTGAGCCGGCCGCGCCGCCCATCGCCGATCCCAGAGGCATGAGGAACAGGCCAAAGATGAATGAGACGACGACGAGCACCCCCAGCACGGCGCCGAGGGCAGCGAGGCCGCGCCCATTGGCAAATCCGGCCTTGAGCTCGCCCATAAATGCTGGCGGGAGCACTGGTTTTGCTGGTTGCGCAGGCTGCTGCACGTAGGGCTGGCCCGGCTGCTGGTACTGCGGCTGTTGCATGGGCTGTGGAGCATAGGGCTGGCCCGGCTGCGCGTAAGGCTGTTGAGGAGCGGGCTGAGCATAAGGCTGCTGGTACTGCGGTTGCTGCGGCGGAACCGGTTGCTGGTACTGCGGCTGTTGCATGGGCTGTTGAGCATATTGCTGGCCCTGCTGCACCTGCGACTGGTCAGCAACTGGTTGCTGAAACTGCGGCTGCTGCGCAGGTTGCTCCGGCTGACTGAGTGGCTGTTCTTCGGCGGCTTCCGGCTCGGTCACAGGCTCACTTGGTTGTGATCCCTGGACTGGAGCGTCCTGGTTGCTATCATGAACGTTTTCGTTGCTCATGAAGTCCCCTCACTAGCGTATTGACAGGTTACACGTAGTCCTAGTGTATCGGTTTAACTATTGTCTTGACGGAAATGGTCGAAGCCACCACTCAGTCGCTGCCCATCAAGACGAATCCCAGGTTGATCTCCCGGGCTCACTGCTCCGATCACGCCAATTGCCCTGAACGGTGAGGGCAACACAACCTGAGGCGGGAACGTAGCCAACATCGGATGATCCTCACCGCCGAAAAGGACCCACTCCATAGCGTGATGTCCGCATGCCTGTGCAGCAGCATCCAGCGCCTCGACGTCATCGGCCAGCAGAGACGAATCAATTTCGAGCATCACCTCCGACGCGCGTGCCATCCTGCCTCCGTCACGCACCAGCCCGTCGGACACATCCATCATGGCGTGGGCATTGTGGCGAGCGGCAATCGGACCGGCTTCCAGCGGAGGCTCGGGCGCACGGTAGATCCTCACCGCTTCAGCGAAATCTCCCAGCAGGATATCGTCATGAACTGAGGGGTCAACGATGCGGCGTGACAGCAATTCCAGGCCTGCGCCGGAACGCCCCAATGTTCCGGCTATCGCTACGATGTCACCGGGTCGTGCACCTGAACGCAGGACGGGAGGCCCATCGACCCACCCGTGTGCGGTGACTGAAATGATCAGTTCCTCTCCCCCGGTCAGGTCGCCGCCGACCACGCCTGCGCCCGCTTCACGGGCACGCTGACCGAAGGCCTGCACCATGTCCACAAGCCAGTCAACGTCGTAGTCACCGCGCAGAACAAGGGAGACAACAAGCGCGCTCGTGCGCCCACCCATCGCAGCGATGTCTGCCAGATTCTGGGCCGCAGCCCGCGCACCTATTTCAGCGCCGGTGGACCAGGCTTTCAGAAAGTGACTCTCTCCGACCAATGTATCGGTGGTCACCAGGAATGAGGGTTCAGGGCAGGAGATCAGCGCGCAGTCATCACCTGAACCGACGATGGTGCGCTCACCTTGGGGAAGAACATTGACAAAACGGGCGATCAGGTCGCCTTCATCACAGTCTCGGACCTTCATGCTGTCAGTGTACGTGAGCGTGCTGACGCATACAGACACATTGCTGCCGCCGAGGCCACATTCAAAGATTCAGCTTTCCCTGCCATCGGGATGCACACCAGATGGTCGCACTGACGCATTTCATCGGGTGACAGGCCTCGCGCTTCATTGCCGAAAACCCATGCGTGTGTGCGGGAAAGGAGCGGCGAGTCGCCCTCGTCAATGTCGAGAAGGCTGACAGATCCGTGCCCTCCGGACGTCCCAAGGACGAGTGCACCCCAGGTGCGAGCGCGCTCGATCGCCGCATCGAAAGTCAGGCCTGACATGATCGGCAGGTGGAACACTGATCCCGCTGTTGAGCGGATCACTTTCGGGCTGCGAACGTCAGCGGTGCCCACCGTGGTCAGGACGCACTGCGCACCCATCGCATCGGCCGTGCGTATCAGCGTACCGACGTTGCCGGGGTCTTGGATGCGCGCAAGGATCACTGCCAGTCCGTCAACGCTCGGCATCTGCGTAACAATCGCGTCGTGTCGAGCGACCGCGATGATGCCCTGACAGTCAGGGGACATCGCGTGAGCAACCTCGTCGGTGACGCGGTGAACCCACCGTGTGGCCTGGCGGGCCTGCTCCACGATTTCTGGCTGGGATTCCTCGACTCGTTCGGTGACGTAGACGTCGGTGACGCACTCGGGGCGCCATGTCACCAGTTCGAGGACTGCTCCTGGGCCTTCAACCAGGAGGAGTCCGGTGCGTGATTGTGCTGAGCGCCCGCCGAGTGAACGGACTGTTCGCACGCGGTCGGCACGCGGGTTGTCCATCACAGGCGGGCGCTCAGGATGAAAATTGTGAGTCAATCAGGATGCCTTGGGAGCGTTGACGTCTTCGGGCAGCGCTTCACGGGCAGTCTTCACAATTGCTGCGAAGGCGTTTGCGTCGTTGACTGCCAGGTCGGCCAGCATGCGGCGATCGATTTCGATGCCGGCAAGGTTCAGACCCTGAATGAGGCGGTTGTACGTCATGCCGTTTGCGCGTGCGGCAGCGTTGATGCGCTGGATCCACAGGCGACGGAAGTCACCCTTGCGGCGCTTACGGTCACGGTAGCTGTATACGAAAGAGTGAGTGACCTGCTCTTTTGCCTTACGGTACAGGCGTGAGCGCTGCCCACGGTATCCGGATGCGCGATCAAGTGTGGTGCGACGCTTCTTGCGGGCGTTGACAGACCTTTTCACACGTGCCATGTTGTTATCTCCTTACCTACAAGTCTTCGCTATCACTTACCCAGCAGGGTACGAACTCGCTTCGCATCTGCAGGTGCCAGCACCTGGTCACGGGAGAGGCGGCGAGTACGGCGTGAAGACTTGTGCTCGAGCAGGTGACGCTTACCAGCACGTTCACGCATGATTTTGCCGGAACCGGTCACGCGGAAGCGCTTCTTGGTTCCTGAGTGCGTCTTGTTCTTTCCTTTTGACATAGTGTCGTTTCCTAACCTTCAACACCTCTTGGCACTGGTGCCAAGAAAGTAGCTACTGTTCCGCGCTTTCAGCGTTCCTGGCGCTGCGAGCTTGCTCCTTGCTGGAACGTTCTGCCTGCTTGTCACGGCGGGCTTCGCGCTCAGCCTTGCGGCGGCGGCGTTGTTCGCTCATTGCTTCTGACTTGCGTCGCGTTGGGGCGAGCACCATCGTCATGTTGCGGCCATCCTGACGTGGGACGGATTCGACCGTCGCCATGTCACCGACCTCTTCTGCCAGACGCTCCAGCAAACGAACTCCCGCTTCGGGGCGAGACTGCTCGCGTCCGCGGAACATGATCATGACCTTGACTTTGTCTCCCTGGTTCAGGAAACGCTCCACGTGGTTCTTCTTCACGTTGAAGTCGTGGTCATCAATCTTCAGGCGGAAACGGATCTCTTTGAGCTGGGTGTTTGCCTGGTTGCGTCGCGCGTCGCGCGCTTTCTGTGCGGCTTCGTACTTGTACTTGCCGTAGTCCATCAATTTGGCTACTGGAGGTTTCGCGTTGGGTGCCACTTCAACGAGGTCGAGGCCTGCTTCGTCTGCCAGACGCAATGCGTCTTCGACGCGCACGACTCCGACTTGTTCTCCCGATGGGCCGACAAGACGTACTTCGTTTACTTTGATGCGCTCATTGATCCGAGGCTCGCTGATGGGTGGCTCCTTCCATGGTGGTGCATCACGAAAAAATCTCCGTGCGCAACGCAACGGAGACTGACACCACGTGGCCACAGCGATGCTGCACGCAGCATCGGCTCAAGCCAGGAACCCGATCCCCTGAGGCGGGAATCAAGGTGGGAGTATCTCCGCTTACGTCCCGGGTACGGTACCCGGACAATCGACAGCTACTGTATCACTGCCGTCGAAGGCAAATCCAGCGAGATTAGGCAGGATCGTCATGGGGTGCCTCACACTGCCAGATGTGGAAGGCCCCGCGTGCAACATCTGGTCACACACAGGGCCTTCGTCACTGAGATGCGGCGGTATGCGAATCACTCGCGGTTTACCACCATGATCCTGACGACCTCAGTTCAGTGATTTCAGGTTCAGTGCTTCCCTCGGGGAATGTCACCTGGCCTGACACACGGAATTCAACGTTGTCCGGTGAGGGGTTCTTGTTGAATTCGGTCGGATTTGTCTGGGTCTTGATCGTGGCCTTATCCGTGACGAACTCAAATGCGGTGAAGTCTTCAAGGGTGGTGGGCAGTTTGGTCACTTCCAGAACAGCGAGTTTGGTGCTCTGCACGCCGCTGGGGCATGCTTCATTCAGATTTCCACCGTCGATGGAGGCACAGCTTTCCACGAATTCCTTGGCCCGATCAAGCATCAGTGTCTGCAGTTTTTCGGTCGGTTCGGGTGCGTCCCACCAGAGCGTCGAGGATGACTCCGGGCCCCCCACGATCAGGCTCTTGTCGGGATAGTTCACATACTCATTGGATCCGTAGGATGCCTGCGCTGGGTAGATTCCGGGGTACAGGTAGAACGTCTGATACTCCTGGGAGTTCTGATCATCGTTCGTGATCGGAACGCTTTGAGAGCCGATGGTGACCGAGTCAAAAGTGCCTGGCTGGAGGGTGATCTCTGTGGCCAGTGTGTCGTCAATCTTCCAGTTCTTGAGAACGAGGAAGGTGGGCTGGGCAGGGGTGACCTGAAGTGTCGTATCGACGACTTGCCCATCAAGGTAGTATTCGACATCCAGCATTACTCCACGCGGCTTGTCGGAGCTGAGTGAATAGTCATCACTGCCGGAATCAGTTCGCGTCACCGAGAAATTTTCGATTCGCGCGGTCGCGCCGGCCATTGCTTCGTTTGTCAGAAACGCTCGTTGATTATTGGGTTTGCCGGGGTCCACCATCTGCGATGCAGCATTCGCGTCACCCGCTGCAAGATATCCCAGGTATTCTTCAGCAGCTTTTTCAGGGGTCCGCGTGCTGTTGAGGATGTAGAAAGCGATTGTCCCGATCAACGCGAGTGCCATCAGTACGCCGATGACCACCAACACGATGCGGACAGTCTTGCCGGACGAGGACTTAGTCGTGGTCGCTGCGTAGGAAGACCCGGCGCCAGAAGCCATCGCAGCAAACTGCGGCTGTGGTTGCGGCGAGTACTGTTGCGGGTTGGGCTGCTGATAGTACTGCTGCTGGGCATATTGCTGCGGTTGCTGCGTCGCTTGCGCGTATTGCTGTGCCTGCCCCTGCTGCGGTTCTGGCGAATCGGTGGGTGGTGGCGGAGGAGGCATGTACGAGTCAGCACTCCCCTGAGTCTCCGAGTGTGAGCTCAGGTCGTTACCATTCGCATTTTCGGACATAGTGCCATACCCCCGGTAAATAGATTTAACGCATGAAAGCGCTTCAATCCTAGTCTACTTTCACCGTGAAGTGGCCGATCGCGCCCGCTTTCAGAACTGGAAGGGGAAGTCGAACGAGCATGCAGGGGCTCCACTGTCATCAAAAGTAACGGCTCCGACCATCTCGAGCTCATCCTCGTGAGGGGAATCAGCCCCATCGCTATGGAAGAGCATAACCAGCGGGTCGAATGCGACGTCGAGCTTCGCTTGATACGGGTTAAAGGCGTAGTCCTGTACGGAAATTCCTTCTTTCAGCTCTGCCAACTTCGCCCCAAAATGTTGTGCGGCGACAGACATATACCCGCATTGATCAGCCTTCACATCGGCTGCGCACTGGTCGACGAACTTCTGTGCTTCGTCAACAATGCTCTGGCGGAACGTGTCCGTTACTTTGGACTCGAACACTGCAGAGTTGAAGCTCTGAGCTGTGTGAGCATCCTTTTCTCTATCGGCCCGCGATCTTGATTGATGCTACAAACTCTATTATTCCAAACTATCGCTTAACGCAGCATTTTGACAACATTATCCCGCTTCAATCCTCAGGAGTCACGATCTTCATATGGAAAACAGGATCTGATCTCTTCGACAATTCGACCGTGCCCTGGACGGCGAGTTTCTGCTCCTTGTCCGGTATATTGAGCCCGTCATCCCTGAAATGGAGCGTCGCCCTCGTCACATCTGTTCGCATGTCCGGAATCCCCGTGGAGTGCACCATCGACACAAGCTGGTTGCCAGCGGGGCCGGCAGTGGTCAGTTCTCCATTGAGGGTGGCTGATTCTGATTGCTCATCTGTGTAGAAAGCGTAAATGAATCCGCACTGTTCATCAGGATCGTCGCGGTTTTCCCGGCATTCATGCAGGAAAGGGTTCGCGCAGTCAACAAATGCCGCAGTGAATGTGTCTGTCAGTTCCGGCTCCCATTCAACAACCGACTCCGGAGAGTATTGATCACTGTCGTCAGGTGCCACAGTCAGATCCTGATCGGCGAATCCGGAAGGAAATACGACAGTCGTAGCCAGCGGTCTGGTGATCTGCCAGGTATCTTCACCAACGGGCCGGCTCACCTCGATTTCCACTTCATATTCCTGTCCGCCCAGCAGGTAAGTGACGCCGAACAGACACCTCAGGGCTGTCGGATTGTGACGGGCGGGCCATCATCACCATCACGATGGCAGCCACGGCCACCACAGCGGCCACTGCACATACGATGCCAATAATCAGACCGGTTTTTCCTGGGTAGCGTGGACTGCACATTGGTCGGCCGGGATGGAGTGGGTTGCGGAGCAGGTTGCGTCATCGGCTGGTCTCCTTACCTGCGTCGTGACAAGTTATGATCATCGTAAGAGACCACGTTCAGGATTAACAGCTATACCGCATGAACCCACGTTGGCGCGATCATGATCTGGTCAGCCGCAGCTTTGAGACGATCACTGCCATAAATGCAGTTGATTGCGCGGGACAATTCGCGTCGGACCGCTCGCTCATCACCACCGGCGGCCGCGCACAGCTCGACGATGACGCGACTGCCGCCTCCATGATGGATACGCACATCGACCACGCATCGGACACCCTCGTCCATGATGATGCGCAGCAGACCGGCGGCAAGTTCGCGATCTTTCCACGCGGGCAGCCACCTGTCCCCCACTGACAGCGAATTGCACGCGGGGCGCGGGATCACGATATTCGCACCGCGCGGATCGGCCACTATCAGCCCTCGGGTTTCGACGAGGGCGCTCAACGCGGCAAGGCGCGTTGAGACAGGCAATGGGCGTGCCTGTGGGTCAAACGCTGCAAGCTCATCCGTTGACGTGAACACGGCCAATGCCGGGCCTTCAGGTATTTCCGCCCTGGTGAACTCCACGTGGTTGTCAGAGTTTCCGCCATTGAGGACAACTGGAATAATGACGCGCTCACTGCTCAGTGCGTGAACAAGCTGTTCGAGGCGCTCGCCCTGCTCGCTGCGGGTACCGGCTGGCAGTCCGAGTGCGTGACGCGTCAACGGCAACGTCTGGCCACAATCCGATGAGTCGGTGTGCAGTGTCAGGCGCTGCGCAATCTTGTCGCGTTGCTCATCGCTCAGTTCCATCATGACTGCTGAGGGCCGGCCGCTTCCAGCGCCTCTTCCAACGTGAACGCCCCGGCGTACAGGGCTTTACCAATGATTGCGCCTTCCAGGCCGATCGACGTCAGTTCACGCAGGGCTCGAATATCGTCAATGCTGGACACGCCGCCCGAGGCGACAACCGGCGCATCGGTACGTTCACATACGGCGCGGAGCAGATCAATATTCGGCCCCTGCATCATGCCGTCACGCGCCACATCGGTGACCACGTATCGGGCACAGCCAGCCTCGTTCAGACGCTCCAGGACCTTCCAGACATTTCCACCTGGTTTCGTCCAGCCTCGTGCTGCCAGAGTCTCACCGCGCACATCCAAGCCCACGGCAACCTGATCGCCGTAACGCTGGATAATCGATTCGGTCCATTCGGGGTCTTCCAGCGCTGCCGTGCCGATATTGATGCGGCGTGCACCGGTGGCCAGGGCGCGCTGAAGTGAGGCGTCATCACGGATGCCGCCCGACAGTTCAACGTGCAGCGGGATCTGGCGTACGACATCAGCCAGCAGGTCGATATTGGATCCGCGTCCAAAAGCGGCATCCAGGTCAACCAGGTGCAGCCACGCGGCGCCTGCGTGGGTGAACGCCTGTGCAGCTTCCAGGGGTGCGCCGTACTGTGTTTCCGTTCCTGCCTCACCCTGGCGCAAGCGCACTGCCTGCCCCTCAACCACGTCAACGGCAGGCAGAAGAATCAACGGAGTATCCATCAGTCACCTTTTCTAGTCAGATAGAGCGGTTTTAGTCAGACACGGTGGTCGCCAACCAATTCTGCAGCAGCTTCAAGCCGGCGGCACCAGATTTTTCGGGGTGGAACTGTGTGGCGCTCAGCGCTCCGTCTTCCACGGCTGCGACAAAGCGCTGACCGTAGGTTGCCCAGCTCGTCTGCGGAGCAGCTGCCGTGCGAGGGCGAGATGTCCGAGCCGGATCATCCATCACGGCGTAGGAATGCACGAAGTAGAAGTACTCCTCATCCAGTCCGTCGAACAGTGTCGTATCGGATGCGGCTTCAACCTGTGTCCACCCCATGTGCGGAATGATGGGCGCGTCCAGACGGTCCACGGTTCCGTCCCACTGCCCCAGGCCCTCGGTCGTGCCCTTTTCAGTGGAGCGGTCGAACATGATCTGCAGCCCGACGCAGATTCCCAGCACGGGCCTTGCACCTGCGATCCGGCGTTCAATCATCCTCAGGCCTTGCACTGCGCGCAGCTGGTCCATCACCGTGATGAATGCTCCCACACCTGGCACCACCAGGCCGTCAGCTTCGCTGACTTCCTGCGGATCGGCGCTCAGTGAGACGTCGGCACCGGCTCGTTCCAGCGCACTGCACGCTGAGCGCACGTTGCCTGACCCGAATTTCAAGACGACGATTCGAGAGCGTCGCTGCATCATGCTCATGGTTTTCTGAACCACCCTAATGGGCCGCGTGGCCGCTTCAGGCATGTGCCATCAGGTGCGACCGACCCGTTGTAGTCATCCGGGGTGGTTCTGCCCAGCAGCAGGTCTTCAAGGGCCACCGGCATTGATCCGATCAGCACGCCAGCTGGAATATCGTCTTCCGGCTCGCCCGACACGTATCGGCGTGCACTGATCTGTCCGGATACACCCGGCTCCACATCTTCCTCGTCACCTTCAACCAGCCACGACATGATTGCCACGGAGCCCAGCTTGGACAGGCGTGAGGTCAGTCGTGCCACCTGATCCACTTCGGGTGGCATGGAGCGGCACTTGCCCATCAGTGAGGCCAGCTCGTCTTCCTCGGTCATCGGCTGATTGGAATCAACTTTCAGCCAAATCGCGGTCCACGGCTTAATCGGGACGACGTGGACGGAAAGCCCGGCCAGCTGCAGGAGTTTGTGCAGCGCCTCGGCTGACGGAATCGGTGTGAGCACCAATGCGACCGACAGGGATCCACCTTCCAGGTGCAAGGATTCATCAACCGGAGTGTCCAGGTCATGCCGTTCGGCAGGTGCGCTTGAGCGCTCGAAGTCCGCAACGATTCCCGCGAACTTAGCGTCAATGTCCTCATCGTCAGGACGCTGAGGAACATCCTGGACCATTACAGTGCTCCTTTGGTAGACGGAATGCCACTCACCCGTGGATCCGGTTCAACAGCGCCGCGCATCGCGCGGGCAAGTGCCTTGAACTGCGCTTCCACAATGTGGTGCGGGTCGCGACCGGCAAGCAGACGCACATGCAGACAGATTCCGGCGTTATAGGCCAGCGACTCAAACACGTGTCGTGTCATGGAGCCGGTGAAGTGCCCGCCAATGAGGTGGTATTCCTGGCCGGCCGGCTCGCCCTCGTGCACGAGGTACGGCCGCCCTGAAATGTCCACAACAGCATGAGCGAGGGCTTCATCCAGGGGCACCGTAGCATCTGCGAAACGGCGGATTCCTGCCTTGTCACCAAGCGCCAACTTGATGGCCTGGCCCAGGCAGATCGCGGTGTCTTCGACAGTGTGGTGCACGTCCACGTCCACATCCCCGCGCGCCTGAACAGTCAGGTCAATCAGGGAGTGACGCCCAAATGCGGTGAGCATATGGTCGTAGAACGGCACACCAGTCGAAATGTTGGTCACGCCGCTGCCGTCAAGATTCACTTCCAGATGAATTGTTGACTCTGATGTTTCGCGGTCAATTGTCGCAGTTCGCGCGTTCATGAGAGAACCTCCTCCAGTGCCGTCATGAATTGCTGGTTTTCCTCAGGTGTCCCTACGCTGACCCGCAGCCAGCCGTCAGGGCCGACGACGCGGATCAACACGCCCCGCTCCAGGAGCTTGTCAAAGATGTCCTGCCGGTTATCGAAACGTCCAAAGAAAATGAAGTTCGCGTCAGATTGAGCCACCTGCAGCCCTCGTGATTCCAGCCAGTGCGCGAGGGCGTCCCGACTGTCACGCAGGTCGGCCACCTGCTGCATGAGGCATTCACGGTGACGCAGCGCCGCCAGTGCCGCTGCCTGCGTGATGGCTGACAGATGGTAGGGCAAGCGCACCAGCATGATCGCGTCAATGACGTCCTGGCAGGCCACCATGTATCCCAGACGCAACCCCGCCATTCCAAATGCTTTCGACATAGTGCGGGAGACGACCACGTGCGGATTCTGCTCAACGAGTTCGAGTGCCGAGGATGTCCCCGCACGCCTGAATTCCGCGTACGCTTCATCGATGACCAGCAGGCTCGCTGTGGGCTGTCCGTCCGGCCCGACAGGCCCGCTGAATCGCGTGTCGTCAGCCAGGGAGCGGATGTCGTCAAGTGACAGTGCTGTTCCGGTGGGATTGTTCGGACTGGCCAGCAGAACGACTGCCGGGTGCTCAGTTTCGAGCAGGTCGCGCAGGGCATCCAGGTCGATGGAAAAATCCTCGTGCCGATCACACGTGACCCACCGTGAGCACGTGTCGCGCGCGTACTCGTGATACATCGAGTATGTCGGGGCACATGAAACGACGGTCCGTGACGTGCCGGCGAATGCCTGCAGAATCTGGGTCATGACTTCGTTGGAACCGTTGGCTGCCCATACATGTTCGGGCGGAACACTTACACCGCTTTCGTCAGCCAGATATCGTGCCAGTTCCCCACGCAGTTCCAGAAAATCGCGATCCGGGTAGCGGTTCAGCCCGCTGGCGGCGCGAGCCACTGAGCGCGCGATATCGTCAACCAGCTCGTCAGAAGGCGCCCACGGATTCTCATTGACGTTCAGGCGTACGGGCACATCCAATTGGGGCGCGCCATACGGGCTCAGCCCCGCAAGTTCAGGGCGCAGCGGCAAACGTAAATCAGTCATTGCGTCCGCCTTCCTCGCGCCGGATCAGCGCGGCTGCTCCGTGTGCCGGCAGGTCTTCGGCACATGCCAGCGTGTTGAGGTCATCGGTGAGCGCTTCGAGCGCATCGTGTGAATACTCAACGACCTGCTGGCTGCGCAGATACTGTCCCACGTTCAGTCCGGCAGCGTAGCGGGCGGTGCCTCCTGTGGGCAGGACGTGGTTGGAGCCTGCAACGTAGTCGCCCAGCGGTACCGGCGTGTACGGGCCGACAAAAATGGCACCTGCGTTGCGCACGCGCAGCGCTACTTCGGCAGCATTCTCTGTCTGTACTTCGAGGTGTTCGGGAGCATACGCATCCACAACGCGCAGCCCAGCATCCAGATCATCGACGAGGACGATGCCCGACTGCGGTCCGCTCAGCGCCGTCATAATGCGTTCGGTGTGCGCGGTCAGCGGTGCCAGCCGCTGAATCTCAGCTTCCACTGCATCCGCAAGCGGCTCACTGTCCGTGATCAGAACAGATGCGGCAGCAGGATCATGCTCCGCCTGGCTGATCAAGTCAGCGGCAACGAAAGCGGGGTGAGCATCACCATCGGCAAGGATCGCTATTTCAGTGGTTCCCGCTTCCGCATCGATCCCCACGTGAGCAGACACCACCCGCTTAGCTGCGGCCACATAAATGTTGCCCGGTCCTGCTACGACATCAACCGGTTCACACACGTCACCCTCGTCGTCAAATCCGTAGGCAAGGCCGGCGATTGCCTGCGCACCACCCATTGCCCACACGTCGTCCACGCCCAACAGTGCGCACGCTGCAAGGATTGTCGGGTGCGGCAGTCCGCCGAACTCGCGTTGCGGCGGTGAAGCCAGGGCGATTGAGCTGACGCCGGCGACCTGCGCGCACACCACGTTCATCACAACTGAGGAGGGGTAGACAGCCAGGCCACCTGGGACGTAGACACCGGCGCGCTGCACCGGTACCCACCGCTGGGTAATCGTGCCGCCGGGAATGATGGTGGCGTGTTGCGTGGTGGGCAGCTGGACAGTGTGGCCGGCGCGGTTATGCTCGATCGACACTTCCAGCGCGCCGCGCACCGCAGGGTCAAGTCCGTCGAGGGCGGCACGGATCTGGTCGGCCGGTACCTTCAGGCGATCAGGACGCACATGGTCGAAACGCTCGGCACAGTCCTTGATGGCGCTCGCACCCTCGTGGATGACGCTGTCGATAATCGGCGTGACAGCCTCGACGGCTGCGGTGATGTCGAATGCAGCTCGTGGCAGTTGACGGCGGATTGCATCTGTGGTGGCACTGGTGCCGCGAAGATCCATGCGTTTCATAACTCTTAGCCTAACTCAGGAGGTCATCACTCCGTCTGCTCCGACCACGGCCTTGACCTGGCTGAAAAATGCGCTGGATTTTTCGACGCGGTACTTCGGGTCAACTTCGACGATTGTGACGCGCCCGCCTTGGCGCAAGTGGATGCGCACAGGTGATTCGCCTGGGAAAGCTTCCAGCACGTCTTTGAGTTCGGTCAGCATTGAGCGAGTGCATCGGCCAGGAGTCATCTGCAGGTCCAGCGGGGAGTCCTGATCGTCACGCAGATCCAGCAACGTCATGGCCTGGCCGATCAGTTCGACGTTCTCATCGCGCTGGGTGACGCGCCCCTCGACCTGGACGATCGTGTCGGTAGCCAGGTAGGACTGAATTGTTTCGAACGAGCGAGGGAAGAAAAGCACTTCGATGGAAGCGCTGAGGTCTTCCACCGTTGCGATCGCCCACTGGTTGCCCTGCTTGGTGACCTTCATCTGAACCGACGACACCAGTCCTGCGACGCGCACCTTGCGGTCCGCCATGGCTTCTTCGGAGGAGACGATCGCGGCGATGTCGATGTCCTGGTATCGGCGCAGCGCCGCTTCCACACCGCGCAGTGGATGGTCGGAGACATACAGGCCAAGCATTTCGCGTTCATCGGCCAGTTTGTGCCGCTTGTCGAATTCGGGCAGGTCAGGGATTTCGACCGTGAGGGAGGACTGTTCAGGTGCTGCTGCTCCACCCATGGCGGCAAACAGGTCGAACTGGCCGATGGCCTCATTGCGTTTCAGGTCGGTGACCGCGTCGACGGCCTCGTCGCAGCGGGACAGCAGGGAGCGCCGGTTCTTCCCCAGAGAGTCGAAGGCGCCGGCCTTAATGAGTGACTGGATGGTGCGCTTATTGCACACGGTGGCAGGTACCTTGTCCAGGAGGTCCTGGAAGGAGATATACGCGCCTTTTTCCGAGCGCGCCTGCACGATACCGTCCACCACGTTCGCGCCGACGTTCTGGATCGCAGACAGGCCAAAACGGATGTTCGACCCATCTGGCGCGAACGTGCCCATCGAAGCGTTGACGTCGGGGGGCAAAACGGTGATATCCATGTGACGACATTCAGCCAGGTACAAGGCTCGCCGATCCTTGTTGTCTTTGGTCGAGGTCAGCAATGCGGCCATGTATTCAGTGGGAAAATTCGCCTTGAGGTAGGCAGTCCAGTACGACACCAATCCGTACGCCGCCGAGTGCGCCTTGTTGAACGCGTAGTTCGAGAACGGAACCAGAATGTCCCACAGTGTTTTCACCGCGTCATCGGAATAGCCATGTTCGCGCATCCCCTGCGAGAACGGTCCGAACTCCTGGTCCAGAATCTTTTTCTTCTTCTTACCCATCGCTCGTCGGAGCATATCTGCCTGACCCAGTGAGTATCCGGCCAGTTTCTGCGCGATCTGCATGACCTGTTCCTGGTAGACGATCAGACCGTACGTAGTGCCCAGAATGTCTTTGAGCGGCTCAGCAAGTTCAGGGTGAATGGGAGTGATTTCCTGACGCCCGTTCTTACGCAGAGCGTAGTTCGTGTGCGAGTCTGCGCCCATCGGGCCGGGCCGGTACAACGCGCCCACAGCTGAAATATCTTCAAAGTTGTCGGGGCGCATCAGTTTGAGAAGTTCTCGCATCCCGGAACCATCCAGCTGGAACACGCCGAGCGTGTCGCCGCGTGCCAACAGGTCGTAGGTTGCCGGGTCGTTGAGCGGCAACTGATCAAGGTCCGGGACATCCTTGTTGTTCAGCCTGATATTTTCGAGGGCGTCTGACAGGACCGTGAGGTTTCGCAGCCCCAGGAAGTCCATCTTCAGCAACCCCAGCGCTTCACACGTGGGATAGTCGAACTGCGTAATGATCGCGCCGTCAGCGAGGCGCTTCATGATCGGAATAATGTCGGTCAGCGTATGCGAGGACATGATCACCGCGCATGCGTGGACACCCCATTGTCGTGTCAGTCCTTCCAGTCCCATCGCCAGGTTGACGATGTCGTGAGTCTGCGGGTTTTCCTCGTAGTATTTACGGAACTCCGCTGCCTCGCCGTAGCGCTTGTCTTCCTTGTCGAAAATGCCGTGCACTGAAATGTTCTTGCCCATCACTGCCGGGGGCAGTGCCTTGGTGAGCTGCTCGCCTGTCTTGAAGTCGTAGCCGAGCAGTCGTGCTGAATCCTTCAGTGCCTGTTTCGTCATGATTCGTCCGAAGGTGACGACCTGACTGATCCGGTCTTCGCCGTATTTACGTTTCACGTATTCGATCACTTCGTCGCGGCGACGTTCGTCGAAGTCCACATCGAAGTCAGGCATGGAGACGCGCTCGGGGTTGAGGAAGCGTTCGAAAATCAGGCCGTGTTCCATTGGGTTCAGCTCGGTGATACGCATCGCGTAGGCCACCATGGAGCCAGCACCGGAACCTCGGCCAGGCCCCACGCGGATGCCCTGATGCTTGGCCCAGTTGATGTAGTCCGCCACCGTCAGGAAGTAGCCGGGGAACCCCATCGAGATAATGACGTCTTCTTCGTATTCAGCCTGTTTACGCACGTCATCAGGAACGCCGTCCGGGAAACGGTCGGCCAGCCCTCGTTCAACTTCCTTGATGAACCACGATGTTTTGTCTTCGCCCTCGGGCACGGGGAAATCGGGCATGTAGTTGGCGCCCTCTTTGGTGGTGGTGAAGTGCACGTCGCAGCGTTCAGCAATATCCAGGGTGGTGTCGCATGCTTCGGGCAGTTCAGCCCAGGTGCGACGCATGTCTTCGCTGGAGCGGATATAGTAGCCGTCGCCGTCGAATTTGAAGCGGTCCTGGTCAGCCAGCTTGGCACCCGAGTTGATGCACAATAACGCGTCCTGCACATCTCGGTCTTCTTTTTTCACGTAGTGCGCATCGTTGGTCGCTACCAGTGGAGCATTCATGAGCTTGGCCAATTTGAGCAGGTCATTGCGTGTGCGTCGTTCAAATTCGATGCCGTGATCCATGACTTCGACATAGAAGTTCTCCGGCCCGAAAATGTCGCGCAGCTCCCCTGCTTCACGCACTGCTTCATCCCACTGACCCAACCGCATATGGGTTTGGACGGCTCCCGACGGGCACCCTGAGAAAACGATCAACCCTTCGTGGTATTCCTGCAGCAGTTCCTTGTCGGCACGCGGCCACTTACCAAACTGTCCTTCCGTGGAGGCGCGTGAACCAAGGCGAAACAGATTCAGCATGCCTTCGGTCGTGTAGGCCAGCAGTGTCAGGTGATTGTATGCGCCATTGGCCGAAACGTCGTCACTGCGCTGCCACGGTTCTCCCCAGTGGACACGCTTCGTGTCAAATCTGGACGTGCCGGGAGTGACGTATGCTTCAAGGCCAATGATCGGTTTAATTCCGGCATCTTTGCACGCTGAATAGAATTCGAAGGCGCCGAACAGGTATCCGTGATCGGTCAGTCCGATTGCCGGTTGTTCGAGGCGGGCAGCTTCCTGAACCATCGGCGCGATTTTCGCTGCGCCGTCCAGCATGGAGTATTCGGAGTGGTTGTGAAGATGAACGAAACTGTCACGGGTGGCCATACGTGTCATCTTAATGGTTCTGCAGTGCCCTCGATGAGCTGAGCGAGGTGACGATGCTCAATTCCTGCATCCCAGAATGTATCGTCGCCGTGTGACGCATATCCGAGGCGTTCGTAGAATCCCTGTGCCTGCAGTTGCGCGTCGAGGTCGACCCGGGCGTGCCTGCCGGCAGGGGTTCGTCGTGTGACTTCTTCGTGCAGAGCATTGACGAGGGCGGCTCCGCATCCACTGCCGCGTGCCTCCTGTCTGACAGCAAGGCGCCCCAGGTGATAGCAATCATCACCATCCGGGATGAGGCGCACGGTTCCAACAGGGTGGCCAGCCTCGTCCTCGGCAATGAATTGGGTGACGGCGGGGTTGAAGTCGCGTGCATCAATTTCAAGGACCATAGGAACGTGCTGTTCAACAACGAACACATCCCACCTGATCGAGATAATGGCGAAGCGGTCGGAGTCGGTGGCGCGTCGGACGTGAAGAGTGGTCATCGTGGTTTTCTCAGGAGGGTGAGGGCAGCATCAAGGTCGTCCATGTACGGTGCGTCCACGGTGACGTGTTTGCCGGTGCGTGGGTGTGCGAAGCCGAGCTGGACGGCGTGCAACCATTGACGTTCCAAGCCGAGGCGTTCAGCCTGCGTGGGGTCAGCGCCGTAGAACACGTCGCCGACACACGGATGGTTGACCGCTGCCATGTGGACGCGGATCTGGTGTGTGCGGCCGGTTTCCAGGTGGATTGACAGCAGGGCTGCACCAGCCATGAGTTCAAGGGTGTCGTAATGTGTCACGGCACGCTTGCCACCTTCGATAACGGCCATGCGCCATTCGCGCGACGGATGGCGGCCAATGGGCGCGTCGATGGTGCCCGATGGCGGATCCAGGTGTCCGGCGACCACGGCATGGTAAATCTTCGTGACGGTGCGTTCCTTGAAGGCCCGTTTCATCACCGAATATGCCAGTTCGGATTTGGCGACCATCATGGCGCCAGATGTACCCACATCCAGGCGGTGCACGATTCCCTGGCGTTCGGGCGGGCCTGACAGTGCGATGCGGAAGCCTGCGGCTTCCAGGTTGCCGATCACTGTGGGACCGGTCCATCCCGGGCCCGTGTGTGCCGCAACGCCGACAGGTTTGTTGACCACGACGATGTCGTCATCATCGTAGAGGATGTCCATGCCGGTCACGGGTGCCGGCTGCACACGGTGCTGCGGTATGTCGACTTCAATGAGGTCCTGAAGGCTGAGCCGGTCCGACTTCCGACTGACGGCACCGTTGATGCGCACGTGTCCTGCGCTGGCAAGGTCACCGGCCTGAGAGCGTGACATGCCGAGCATGCGTGAGAGTGCCACGTCCACGCGGGTATCGACCAGCGCGTCCGGCACTGGCAGGTAGCGGTGCTCGAACTCGTCACTCATCGGTGCGCGCACCGGAATGGGAGTGTTCTGTTCGCAGGAAGATGATCACCATCGACACTGCTGCCACAACGATCCAGATATCGGCAACGTTGCCAACGAAGTAGTCGTTGTAGTTGATGAAGTCAACGACGTGTCCGCGCCCGAACGAGGGAGGCTGCACGAGGCGATCCACCAGGTTACCCGCCGCTCCCCCGGCAAGAAGACCCACCACGGCTGCCACACTCGTGGAGGTGATTTTCGGCAGGACCCAGATGATGACGCCGAGCACGACCACTGAGATGATCGTGAAAATCCACGTTGAGCCTGCCCCCATCGAGAAGGCGGCTCCGGAGTTCCTGACCAGCTGGAGACTCAGGAAGTCACCAATAAGTGGACGGCGCTGCCCCTCGGACAACGAGGACAAAGCCCAGAACTTCGTGACCTGGTCACTGATCAGTGCGACGAGTGCTACAACTATGGCGCTGACCAGTGGGCGCCGTGACACATTCGTTGCAGCTGGACTCGTTGACACATGTTCTCCTAACAGGTGGGGCATAAATGTGGCGGCAGCGTCTGGTACGCCGCCGCCACACAGTCATTGGCTTGAGAAACGTCAGTTTTCCGAGCTGTCCTCGTTCACTTCGGTCAGAAGTTTCTCGAGGTGAGTGCGGATGGACTGACGGTATTCCGTCTCGAATCCACGCAACTCGTTGATCTTGTTTTCCAGCAGTCCGCGCTCCTGGTCGAGCTGAGCAAGGATCGTTTCATGCTTGCTCTCTGCGTCGGCAACGATCTCATCGCCCTTGGTGCGAGCTTCAGCAATGATGCGTTCTGATTCTTCGCGGCCGTCGCGCACGTACTCGTCGTGGACGCGCTGCGCCAAAGCAAGCATCGAGGTTGCGGATTCGGGTTCGCTGGGCGTGGCAGGCTGAACCGGCTGCACAGGCTGAACGGGTTCTGGTTCTGGTTCTGGTTCGGGCTGCGCGACCTGCGGTTCTTCCTCGACAACAGGCTGAGCAGTTTCGGCAGGAGTGGAGAAGCCAGATGCGTCGGCCGAACCTTCCTGGAGTTCGGTGATGCGGCGTTCGGCTGCTTCAAGCTTTTCCTGGAGATTCTGCTTCTCCATGTTCAGGTAGTAGATCGTCGCAACGACTCGGTCGAGAAAATTGTCAACCTCGACGGGGTCGTAGCCTTCACGGAACTTCACTGCCTGGAAGTTCTTGTTCAGAACTTCGTCCGTTGTCAGCAGCTGAATCTGTTCCTGACCTGTGGGCTCGTCCATTTCCTCACCTCTCGGTATCTGCCCTGTCGAACGCCGATTGGTAACCGCCCGACGATCGTGGTGTCACCAGCATTCAACCTGATGACACTGATTGTAAGTGATACTTATTCTATCGGACACATGAATCACTGAGGCAACTTCAGTCACAGCGACATCACATTCCAATATGCGTTTCAATTAATCTACCGTTTGAACGCCTAACTAGCCAAATACCATCATCAATCGTGCAACGCGCTGAAGAAGCAGAATACCGATGAACAGCACCATGAAACCGACATCGAGTGCGATCCCGTTACCCAGTCTGAGCGGCGGAATGTAGCGACGCAGGAAACGCAGAGGTGGGTCAGTCAACGCGTAGAGCACATTACCGATCACAATGACGGCCGTTGCTCGCGGATGCCAGTCGCGGGCAAGAATACGGATCCAGTCAAAGATCATCCGTCCAAACAGCACCAGCAGGTACAAGCTGGCACAGAAGTGTACAGCGGCGCCGAGTATGTACACGGGCATTACTCTGCCTGGCTGAACAGCTCCGCACCGTGGGAGGGGGCCATTCCGGATGACACCTTGACAGATCGCGGCGACAGCAGGTAGACGCGTTGAGTCACGCGTTCAAAGTGTCCGCGCAGGCCGTACACCAGCCCGGCGGAGAAATCGATCACGCGGCGCGCTTCATTGTCAGGCAGGTCGGTCATGTTGACGATGACAGGGATATCGCTGCGGAAGGCGTCGCCGATGCTGCGCGCATCCGCATAGGAGGTGGCGTGAATGGTCTGAATTCGGGCCAGATCATTCGGCTCAGTTTGCTGCACTGTTTCAGTGCGGCGCACTGCAGGTGTGGGTTCATAGTCGGACAGTTCAGTGACGTCTGCCCACTGTCCGGGCTCTTCCTGTTCCATTTCGGGTTCATCGAACTCGTCGTCGGATGTGTCCCATCCCATGAATTTCTTCGCGCGCGTAGAAAATGATTCCGCCATCGTTTCTCCTCTGTCAGGCCGCTGATCTCACGCTAATCGAGAAGATAACGCACAGGCCTCAAGTTGCCTCGGCATGTCGCAACGATGGCGAAATGATCAATGCCTGGCGTCCGCAGGTGGGGTCGCGCCTGTAGGAGTGGAGGGCCGGCGTTTCCCGGGTGCACCGCAGGTCGTGTTCAATTGTGTCGACGCCTGCTTCGCGCAGTTCGCTGCATACCCCCTCGCGAAGATCAAGGCCGGGGGTGCCCCAACTGGTGTGGGTACACATATGTGGTCGAACGGCTGCTACGTCGTCCCACAGCGCGCGGTCCACCTCGTAGCATTGGCCGCATATGCAGGCACCGACAAAGGCGCTGATCGGCTCCGCGCTCATGCGGCGAATCCGGCGAACTGTCGCGCTGAGTATTCCACCGAGCAGCCCCGTGCGTCCGGCGTGGATCGCCGCCAGGATCGTCCCATGAGCTGCACTCAGGCACACAGGCACGCAGTCGGCAACCATCACGGCCAGTCCCGTGCGTGGCCCCTCGGCCAGATTGACGACGAGGGCGTCTGCGTCAATGTGGTCGCTGATCGCATCGACGACGTGGACACGCGTGGAGTGCGTCTGGTCCATCCAGGTCAGCGGGCTTCCGGTCAGCTTGCTCAGGTGATCGCGGCGCTTCGCCACTGCCTGAGCATCATCGCCAACGTGGTATCCCACGTTATTGCGAAGTGGGCAGGTGCCCGACCCCGCTTCCGTGTGCGTGATCAGGGCGCCTGCCCACTCGATCGGTGTGATCATGTTTCAGCGCAGAAAATCAGGAATGTCCAGGTCGTCAGCGGAGTCATCCTCGTCGAAGATGCGCGGCACTTCCAGCGAATCGGCATCTCGCGGAGCAGGCTGAGCACTGGGCACATCCGACGGTGTGGCGGACGGCGCCTGCGTGCGGGTAGGCACGCGAGGTTCTGCACGATGTGCGGGGCGAACCGGCGTCTGGGAAATGGTTCCCGCTGAGCGTTCACGCAAGGGTTCTTCCGCAGACTTCGGGGCCGGCGCGGCGACAGGTGCCGGCTGTTCCGGCTTCTTCGCTGTCGCATCGGTGTTACCTGACGTCACGGGCTGGTCGTCAAATCCGGCCGCAATGATGGTGACGCGGATCTCGTCGCCCAGCGAATCGTCAACGACGTTGCCGAAGATGATGTTGGCTTCAGGGTGAGCGGCTTCGCGCACCAGCAGTGCGGACTGGTAGATCTCCTGCAGGCCAACATCCGAGCCACCCTGGAAGAACATGAGGACGCCGTGAGCGCCGTCAATGCTGGCTTCAAGCAGCGGGGAGGAAATCGCGGTTTCCACGGCGCGCAGCGCGCGGTCATCACCTGTAGCAGCACCGATACCCATCAGCGCGGATCCGGCATCCTGCATCACGGACTTCACGTCGTTGAAGTCGACGTTGATCAGACCCGGGGTGGTGATGAGTTCAGTGATTCCCTGCACTCCCGAGAGCAGGACCTGGTCGGCTGCCTGGAATGCTTCAAGGATCGAGATATTGGGATCCGAGATGGACAGCAGGCGATCATTCGGGATGACGATCAGCGTGTCGACTTCTTTGCGCAGTGCCTCAACGCCCTGTTCACCCTGGGCGGCGCGACGCATGCCTTCAAAGGAAAAGGGGCGGGTGACGACGCCGACTGTCAGAGCGCCGGAGTCGCGGGCGGCTTTGGCAACGATGGGGGCTGCGCCCGTTCCCGTGCCGCCTCCTTCACCGGCGGTGACGAACACCATGTCGGCGCCTTCAAGGGCGGCCTTGATGTCATCGATGTGGTCTTCAGCTGCCTGACGGCCCACTGACGGGTCAGCTCCCGCTCCCAGGCCGTGGGTCAGGTCGCGACCGATATCAAGTTTGGTTTCAGCATCTGACATCAGCAGAGCCTGGGCGTCTGTGTTCACCGCAATGAATTCGACGCCTTTGAGTTCTGCTTCGATCATTCGGTTAACAGCATTGACGCCGCCGCCGCCGACTCCGACCACCTTGATCACTGCGAGGTGGTTTTGAGGTCCTGCCATTTTGTGCCCCTCCCACTCAACCCTCAACCTCAAGTTGAAGGTTGGTGTTTCTCCTGTATTCTGCCGGAAAGACGGTAGAAAACAACACCTCAAACTGCAAGGAAAGATGTGGGCGTGTCGCTAGGACGTGACCGGCCGGGTCGGAGAACTTACGTCATAGACCTGCGCAGGTCGTTGGTCGATCAGAACCTTCAGGACGCGTGACTTCAGATCCGAATCATCCTGGGTCCCCCACCGCACCACACGGTTATCCGCCAAGGTAATGGTCAGCTGCTGTCCGTCGGCACTGATCTTTCCTGTCATCTGACGCAGCTCAGAACTGAGCGCCGCCCACACCGTCTGGACCTGCTCAATTGCCTGCGCTCTGAGAGGGTCCTCAGATGGAAGCGCGACAACAGGCAGACCCTCGGGCGGATCCCCGGGTATCTCCACGCCGTCCTCGTCAATGACGCGGGCATTTTCACCGACCATTTCCACCATCACTGGCCTGCGAACGGTGATCGTAATGGTCAGCCCATCGGGCCACGAACGCTGCACCTGGCTGTCGCGTACCAGCGTCAGCGAATTCACAGCCTGCACAACTGATGACATCGACAGTCGCGTAATCGGGGTTCCGCTGAATTCGTCGACGCTGGCAATCACCTGCTCGGCCGGTACGACGTCATTCGCGCCCTCGACGGTGATGCGCGAGGTCGTGAGGGCGAAAAGTGGCGAAAAGAAGATGGCCCAGATCGCCGCTGCAGCAAGGAGGACAGTGACAATAATCGACATCAGAGTGCGAAGAGACAGCCGTCTACGTGCTTTGCGTCGTTCATCAAGACGGGTGACCTTCGAGTTTTTCTGGCCCCTCGCGCGCCGCTCGCCGAATGCGTCGACCGCACTGGACGAGGACAGCGGCGTGCGCATCTGGCGTGGCCCGCGGATACGTTCCACCGACGCGGATCGCGTGGCCGACGCAGATCGCTGAGTCGAGGCGGGCCGCCTGCTCGATTCGGAATGCTGCGTTGATGCGGATCGCCCACCGATTGCATGGCGATCATGCACGGTGGAGCGTTCAGGCTGTTCGGCAGGCTCGTGGGGAGGGCGAGGCCGGGGTGGTTGCCTCACTGCACGTCCCCGTTGCGCCATTCATCGAGAACGTCATCCGCGCATTGCGTGATTGAGCCGGCACCCATGGTCATCACTATGCCATGTTCTCCTGTCTGACGCGCTGCCAGGCGGGCAGCTTCATGCATGTCCGGGATCCATTGGGCTCCAGGCAGGTGCGCCACGATCAATCCAGAGTCGACTCCCTCGATCGGATCTTCACGCGCCGGGTAAATATCGGTGACGACCACATGATCCGCGTGCGCCAGAGCGTCAGCGAAACGCTGGGCAAAAGCACGTGTGCGACTAAGCAGATGCGGCTGGAAGACGACGGTTACCTCGCCGCCGTCAGCTACGATCCGGGCCTGCCTGAGAGCTGCTTCCACCTCGGTCGGGTGGTGCGCGTAGTCATCAATAACGCGTCTGGAGCCCACCTGGCCGCGAAGTTCGAATCGGCGACCTGTACTTGAAAAATGCGACAGACCGTTGGCAAGACGGCCGGCATCGACCCCCAGCGCGCATCCTGCCGCCCATGCACCCGCCGCGTTGAGCACGTTATGATCACCCACCACGGCGAGGCGAATCGTCGCCTCCAGCGTGTCAGGTCCGCACAGGTGGGCGCTCGAGCCATGATCAGTTGTCGCAACATCAGTTATCGTCACATCCGGCACCGCCTCACAGTGTTCAGGGCGGCCATAGGTCAGCGTGGTGATGCCATCGCGACGAGCTGCCTGCGCCAACGCCCGCGCACCTCGATCTTCCGCGCAGCACACCAGTGTTCCACCGGCAACGATGCGGTGCGCAAAGTCCACAAATGCCTGCTCGAACGCCTCCGTTGAGCCGTAGTGATCCAGGTGGTCCGGCTCAACATTGGTGACGAGGGCGACTGTCGGATGGTAGTTCAGGAATGAGCCATCGGATTCATCTGCCTCGGCCACAAAAATGTCTCCGCCGCCCAGGTGCGCACCAGTGCCAAATTGGGGCACGATACCGCCGACCGCGCACGAGGGATCCTCCCCTGCTTCAGCTAACGCAATAGTCAACATGGCAGATGTCGTAGTCTTGCCGTGCGCGCCGGCAACAGCGACAAAACGCATGCCCCTGGCGGCATAGGCAAGTGCCTGGGAGCGGTGAATAACACTCTGGCCACGCTCGGTGGCACGGACCAGTTCCGGATTCGTTGGACGCACTGCCGTCGAGACTACAACTGTGGCGTCGGCCGGGACCCGATCGGCGTCATGGCCGACATAGGCGTCAATTCCCGCTGCCTGAAGCCTGTCAATGACAGATGACGGATTCTGATCCGACCCGCTGACGGTACAACCACGAGCATGAAGCAGCTCTGCCACCACGCTCATACCGGCTCCGCCGACGCCAATGAGATGAACTGTGCTGATACCGGTTTGCGCGTTCATCTGCACATCTCCTCCACGAGGTCTGTCAGGCGCTCAGCGGCGTTGGCAGAGGATCCATGAGCTGACGCGCTGCGCATCCGGCTGAGGCGCTCCTGGTCAGTCAGTATGCCCATGACGTCGGTGCGTGCGCGTTCAACGGTGAAGTGCGCGTCGTTGATCAGCTCTGCACCGCCTGCTGCGACGTGGTCATGCGCATTCAGACGCTGCTCACCGTTGCCGATCGGGAGGGGGACATAGACGGCAGGCAGTCCGAGGGCGCTCAGCTCCGCGACGGTGCCGGCACCTGAGCGGCAGACCACCAGGTCGGCCACGGCCAGCGCATCATGCATGTCAGTTGTGTAGTCCACCACGTGCCATCGGTGAGCCACTCCCGCCTCGTCAATACTGGCACGCACGGCATCGTCCTTGCCTTTACCGGTCAGGTGCAGAACCTGACAGCCCTCAGGCAGCTCGGAGGCGATGGATGCCATGACTGTGTTGATGTGAAGCGCCCCCAGGGAGCCGCCCGTGATGACCAGCGTGGTCAGATCCGGGTCAAGTCCGAAGCGCTGCGCGCCTTCGACGCGGGCGGTGCGGGCACCCTCGTCGGTGGTTCGCAGATGCGCCAGGCGCGCGATCTGCGGGCGGAGGGGCAATCCGACGACCTCGGTGCGTCCCTGTCGTGCTGCAAGCGGCGTGGAAGCGAACGTGAGTGCGACGAGGGCGGCCCATCTGGCTCCCAGTCGGTTCGCCAGGCCGGGGCGCGCATTTTGTTCATGAATGGCGATCGGGATGTGCTCTGAACGTGCGGCAAAGTAGGCGGGGGTGGAGACGTATCCACCAAAACCCAACAACCCGTCAGCTCCTGTGATCACGTTGCGGGACTGCGCGATTGCGTGGCGCAGTCGCTGCGGAACTGTCAGCAATGCCGGGGTGGGTCGGCGTGGCAGGGGCACACGTTCAATTTCGTGAAACTCAAATCCTGCTGCCGGGACCAGATCTGCTTCCAGGCCTTCGCGCGTGCCGAGGATTCGCACATCCCATCCGCGCTCACGCAGGCACGTGGCCGTTGCCAGCAACGGATTGACGTGACCGGCTGTGCCGCCGCCTGCCAGAACTATTGTGTGTGTCATCGCGCCTTCTGTGCCTGTCGTACTGGTCGTGTGCGCGCGGGACGCTTGTGAATGCGTCGGCGTGGATCGCGTCCTGCGGAAGCCTCGTCGGGAGAGCCGAACATTCGCATGCGAGCATTCGCGCGCGCACATGACGCTACCACCCCAACAGCGCTAGCGGTAAATACGAACGCCGAACCGCCAGAGGACACCAGCGGCAACGGCACGCCGATCACCGGGCCGATGCCGGTTACCGACATGACGTTGATGACGGTCTGAACAGCGATCCACGATGCGATGCCGCCGCACATAACAGCGGCAAAAAGCGATGTGGTTTCCCTGCTGACGCGCACCATTCCCCACACCATCAGCATCATGAGAACCAGGACCGAGCATGTGCCCAGCAGGCCGAACTCCTCGCCCACGATGGCAAGGATGAAGTCGGTGTGCGCGGCCTGGAGGTATTCCCACTTTTCACGCGATGCGCCCGGTCCCAGCCCCATCAGCCCTCCAGAGCCGAATGCCCACAGCGCGTGGTCGATCTGTTCGGGAGCTGAGGTGGAGCGCTCCGGCCCCATGCCGGGAATAATGGCGATGATGCGCCTCAGTCGCGTGGGGTTCTGCACGACGAGGAATGCCAGAATCGGGATTGCTGCCAGGATCGCATAGCCGAACCACTTCCTGGGCAGTCCTGCCACCCACAGCGCGCCAAAGGCACACGTGGCGACGACGAGGGCTGTCCCCATGTCGTGTCCGAGCATGACCAGGCCAAGCGCAACGGCGGTCGCACCACCACAGCGGATCGCCATTTGCTTGAAGTCATCACGGCGCGAATCCCTGCGGGCGACGAGCTGGGCCAAAGCGATGATGAGCGCCAGTTTAAGCAGTTCGGATGGCTGGATCAGGAACGGCAGACCGGGAATATGGATCCAGTTCGTGTTGCCGCCCTCGGCACGGCCAAACAGCGGCACCATGACCAGGGCCTGGAGGAGGCAGGCGAGTGCGAACAGCACAAGGGCTCCGGCGTAGTAGACCTTCTCGGGCACCATCTGTGCCACGAACATCATGATGAGCCCGATTGTCGTCAGCGCCAGCGGCTTCAGGAAAGCGATATAGGGGTTTTCACCCTGGGCAATGTTGGTGACGGCGGAGGCAGAAAACCCCATGAGCAGTCCGATCAGTGCCAGCAGCACTGCGGGGATGATGACGAGGTAGTAGGACGTGACAGGCGAGGATTCACGCGCGGCAGATGACTGGCCTTCCCGCCCGAAGCGGATCGCCGGTATGCGATGCCACAGGCGCGCCAGCCGTTCGCGCGGACTGCGGGTCACCTGGTCCGCCACAATCTGCCTCCCCTACTTGTTGGTGTTCCACATGTCTTCCAGGCGCTGCACCGCCTGGGCAAAAACATCGCCTCGCTGGCCGTAGTTGTCGAACTGATCCCACGATGCGGTTGCCGGAGCCAGCAACACGGTGTCGCCCGGTCGCGACAGGCCAACCGCCTCGTTCACCACCGAGAACATCCAGTCATCATGACCATCGACTTCCACGACAGGCACCGACGGAGCGTGCGCCGCCAGTGAGTTCCTCAAAAGCGCCCGGTCGACGCCAATGAGCACCACGCCGCGCAACAACGGGGCGACGCGGGTGACAAGGTCGTCGAAGTTCTGCCCCTTTGCGTCTCCCCCAGCAATCCAGATGGCAGTTCCCGGCGTGACACCAGCCAGGGAAGCAGCGGCGGCATGCGCATTGGTGGCTTTTGAATCATCAATCCACGTCATGTCCGCTGCGTGCGAGATAATGGCTCGCCGGTGGGCGGGTTGCGTGAAAGTGCGCAGACCCTCTGCAACAGCTTCGGGCGTCACTCCGTGTGCGCGTGCAAGAGCGGCGGCCGCCAGCGCATCCATCAGGAGTGCGGGCGAGGGCTGTGCACCGGAGACATGAACGAGGTCATCGAATTCAGCCAGATGCAATGCGTGCGTGCGTCGTTCATCCAGAAAGGCCCGATCGACGAGGGTGTCCTCGACAATGCCGACCTGTGAGACAGCAGGGGTGCCCAGTGTAAATCCGATGGCGCGCGCCCCTTCAATGACGTCCGCGTTCTCCACCATTTTTTCGATGCGACGGTCAGCTGACGGATAAACGCATGCGATGCGTGTGTTTTCGTAGATGCGTGCCTTTGCCTGCGCGTAGGCCTCGACACTGCCGTGCCAGTTCAGATGGTCGGCATCGACGTTGAGGACAACGGACGCTTCCGGGGATACGGTGCGGGTCGAATACAGTTGGAATGAGGATGCCTCCACTGCAAACACGTCAGCATCATCGTCAATGAGCTGCGTGATGGGGACGCCGATATTGCCTACTTCGAGGGCATTCTCTCCGCCTGCGCGCAGCATGGCCGCCAGCATCGAAACCGTTGTGGTCTTGCCGTTCGTACCGGTGACCATCAGCCAGGGGCGGCCTGCATGCAGGCCGGATTCCTGCAGGAGCCACGCCAGTTCCATCTCGCCGACGATTGGGATATCCGCAGACAATGCCGATTGCCATACTGGCTCGTGGGGTGCGATTCCCGGAGACATGACGATCAGGTCGGGCGCGGTCTGCACGACGCGTGTGGCCAGTTCATCGGCGTCAGCGATAACCTCGACACGGTCGTTGTTTTCGGCAACGTCGTGCTGGTCGAAGCCCGTGACGTCCCAGCCTCGTGAACTCAGGGCGCGGCCTGCGGCCCGACCGGACATTCCCCATCCGATGATTGCTGCACGACCGGGTTGGGGCAGTTGTTCCATTACAGCCATGACACCCACTCCGCGTAGAACAGGCCGACGCCGATCACTGCCAGGAGTGCGGCGATCAGCCAGAAACGGATCACGATGGTGATTTCTTTCCAACCCTTCAGTTCGAAGTGGTGGTGAAGCGGCGCCATGCGGAAGACACGTTTGCGCGTCATTTTGAACACACTGATCTGGATAACGTCAGACATCGTGATGATGACGAAGAGTCCGCCGATGATAACGGCCAGGAACTCCGTGTTCGTGAAAATCGACATGCCGGCGACTGCGCCGCCCAGGGCGAGAGATCCGGTGTCCCCCATGAAGATCTGTGCGGGTGAGGCGTTGAACCAGAGGAAACCGGCCAGCGCTCCCACCAGGCCGGCGCAGAAAATTGCCAGTGACAAGGGGTCACGGGTCGTGTAGCAGGCTGCCGTGTTGATCGTCGTTCCCCAGCACGACTGTGTCACCTGAAAAACTGAGATCAGCGCGTACGCTCCGAAGACGAAGATTGATGCGCCGGTCGCCAGACCATCCAGGCCGTCTGTCAGGTTCACGGCGTTGGACCATGCGGCAACCAGAAAGTTGACCCACAGGACGAACAGGATGCCGCCCACGATGATGCCCGCGAACGCCAGATCGATACCGGTGGGACGTGCCACGGATATCGCCGTCGATCCAGGTGTGATGCCGCGTTCGTTGGGTCGCATCAGTGCCAAAATGGCGAAGATGGAGCCGATCGCCACCTGCATGATGATCTTCGCACCTGCGTGCAGGCCAAGGGATCGTTGTTTGCGTATTTTGATGCCGTCGTCGAGCAGGCCGACGATTCCCAAGCCGACAAAGAGGAATGCGAGCAGGAGTGATGAATAGGCGGGCAGCGTGCGGTTTACGGCGTTGCCAGCAAGCCACGCGATGATGGTGGCGCCAATGAAGACAACGCCACCCATTGTCGGTGTGCCACGTTTGGTCAGGTGTTGGGTGGGGCCGTCCTGGCGGATGAACTGTCCGTATTGGTGACGGACAAGGAATCGGATAAACAGGGGTGTCAGGCCCAGTGAGAGCACCAGGCCGACCGCGAATGACGCAATAACCCCGATCATCGACTGCACCCGCTTTCCATCAGTGTTGCGGCAATCTGCCACGCATGAGATCCGTATGAGCCTTTGACTAACACAATGTCGCCGTCACGAACGGCGCTGGTGAGTTCGCCCAGTGTCTCATTCCAGTCTTCACTGTATGTCACTTCGGTGCCTGAATCTGTTTTCGCCTGCGCGTGGGAGGCAAGTGGCTGCGCATCAGCTGACCACGTGAAGATATGGGACACGCCTGCATCAAGTGCCATTTGGGCAACGTCTCGGTGCAGGGCCTCGGACTGCTCCCCCAGCTCCAGCATGGCGCCCAGCACTGCCACGGTTCGCGCATTGCGTTGAGCACCCAGATGCTTCAGAGCGGTCAGTGCTGCGCGCATGGAATCCGGGTTGGCGTTGTAGGCGTCATCGATCAGGATGATGGTGCGTCCCTCGTCCAGCGTGACTGTCTCGATGTCCATCCTGTGTGGTGATGATGGCCCCGAAGCGGTCAGGACTTGCGCAATGGTCTGCGTGTCGACGCCGCACGCGTATGCTCCGGCTGCGGCTGCCAGCGCGTTGTGCACATGATGCGCACCCACCAGTGTCAGGTGCACGTGAGCACGTCCTTCGGGTGTGATTAGGTCGAATGCGGCGCGTTCGTCAGCGTCGATCGTAATGTTTTCCGCGCGGATCCACGTGTCGGTGAACTGCGGGTACTGAGTGCGCGTGGTGAATCCGATGATGCGTCCTGGCGCACGCTGAGCCATCGCCGCCACGTAGTCATCATCAGCGTTCAGTACAGCTGTCCCGTCAGGTTTCATGCCCTTAATCAGTTCGGCTTTTGCGGAGGCGGTGGCTTCGCGCGATCCAAAGCCTCCCAGATGCGCTGTGCCCACCATCAGTTCAATCGCCACATCCGGAGCGGCAATGCCGGTGAGCATGCGCAGATGTCCGGGCCCCGATGCACCCATTTCCAGCACCAGGTGACGTGTGTGTTCGTCGGCCTTGAGGACGGTCAGTGGCAGGCCAACCTCGTTATTGAAGGACAGTTTGGGCGCAACGGTCGGCCCGTCGGTCGCCATGAGCGCAGCAAGCAGATCCTTGGTGGTGGTTTTTCCGGCGGACCCTGTCACAGCGATGACATCGAGGGGGCCTGCCTGTCGCAGGTCCTCCAGATGTGCATGGGCGAGGACGCCGAGCGCCTCGGTCGATTCGGGGGTGACGATCTGGGTCAGTCCGGCCTGTGGTATTTCACGTTCGACCAGGGCGGCCACCGCTCCGTTGTCTCGCGCACTGGCGATGAAGTCGTGCCCGTCGGCGTTCTCGCCGCGACGGGCGACGTAGAGCGATCCTGCGGTTGCTTCACGCGAATCGGTGACCACTGGTCCCGTGACCGTCACATCGGGGCCGATCATCTGCCCGCCCACTGCTCGGGCTACCCATTCTGCTTGCCTGTTCATCGTCCTTCTTTCAGCAGGTTGTCCCTGTCCTCTATCATGAGCCCGGTCTAAGCGGGAATAGGTCTGCCTGTTCCTGTGATGCGGGAATTGCGAGATTTCGCACCGCCTGTGAGGCGACCTCCGCGAAGAGGGGCGCCGCCGAATCGGATGAGATCACTCCGACTTTCGGATTGTAGAGCACAACTGACACTGCGATCTGAGGCGCTTCGGCGGGGAGGACACCTGCCACAGTGGATACGGTTGCGGGCACGCCGTCCACGAAGATGTCAGCAGTACCCGTTTTGAGGGCCAGCCGGTATCCGTCGATCTTGGCTGTCTGTCCCGTGCCGACGTCCGTCGCCACGGTTGATTCCATCATCTTCAGCAGGTCGGATGCACTCTGTGCGCTCATCGCCTGGACTGGTTGGACTGGGTCGGGGGTATGGACAGTACCGTCGGCCAATTGCCACGAGTCGATGATGCGTGGCGGCATGCGCACGCCGCCGTTGCCGATTGTGGCCATCATCGTGGCTTCCTGGACGGCTGTCATGGAGTAGGACTGTCCGAACATGGACACCCATTTGTCTCGTCCGATCCACTGGTCGGGTGTGCGAACCACGCCGGATGATTCGCCGGCCAGTTCAATGCCGCTAGGGGCACCGAGACCCAGTTTCAGCATCATGTCATACCGGTCGGCATCGTCAACGGTCTGGCCAATCAGGATCGTGCCTGTGTTCGATGATTCTGCCAGGATTCCTGTTGCCGTCATTCGTTCTGTGGGATGCTCGTGGAAGTCACTAATCGGGCCGTCAGCTCCCGGCAGGCCGTCCAGAGAGTAGGGCACGGTAAATTCACTGGTCGGGGTGATTGTGCCTTTATTCAGGGCTGTGGCCGCAGTGACAACCTTGCCGACCGATCCGGGTTCAAATGCGTATTGGACGGCGGAAACCGGCTGAGGTGTGGCACTGTTGGGCGCGGTGGAATTGGAATCAGCCAGGGCGAGGATTCGTCCGGTCTTCACGTCGGTGATGACGACGGCACCCCAGTCGGCGCTGTGTGCTTTCACGCGCGCATCGAGGGCTTCCTGGACACCATGCTGAAGGTCGGCGCGAAGTGTTGTGCGCACCGATCCGCCTGAGACCGGTTCAACCACTGTGTGCTTTCCGCCCGGCATAATGGCGCCGTTCGGAGCAATTTCGAAGGCTTCACGTCCGGCGCTGCCCTGCAGAATCTGATCCATCGTGGCTTCAAGACCGGAGGCGCCGACCCCCTCGGCATTGATGGTGCCAATGACGGGACCTGCGGTCGAGCCATTGGGGTAGGTGCGCTCAAAAGCTGATTCCCACTCAATGCCGTAGATGTCCATGGCACGAATCTTGCGATAGGTCACCGCATCCACGTTCTTCTTGACGTAGGCATACGTCGAATCACCGACCATCAGTCCGCCCAGTTCGACCGGGTCCATCTTGAGCAGTGGGGCAAGCTGCGAGGCTGCTGCTGCCGGCCCGATCTGACCGTCATGTTCGTAGGTGCGGATATTGATCTGGTTGACGGCAATGTGGTAAGTCTGCACGGATTCAGCTAGAACGATTCCGGTGTCATCAGTAATGGAGCCACGTTGAGCGGTGATATCAGAGGCCGATGTTCGCACTTCGAGGCCTTCGGCAGCCAGAGCTGGCCCCTGGACGATTTGCAGCAGGAAGAGGCGCAGCACACATGCGCACAGTGCGAAAAGGGTGATGAACAAGATCCAGTGGGCGCGCCGAGCCGACTCCTGCCGCCCCGCACGAGTGTTCATCTAGTGAGCCTTTCTAGCTGCGCGTTATTCACTACGAAAAGCGGCCTGGCCGCCCTCGACGGTGCCGTTCGACAACGTGACGAACCCGGTGGGTCCTGCCGGAACCATACCAAGATCGCGTGCAGATTTTTCGAGGGCCTGAGGTGACGATGCGTTGTGCAGTTGCGTCTGCAGGGTCCACGCTTCAGCATCTAGCGCGTTGACCTCCAGCTGCATCTCCCTGATCTCAAACGCAGTTTCAGCCATCTGCGTGTTGACGACCAGCGGCACGACAATTGCCGCCAGCAGAATCGCGATCGCCAGGAGTGCGAGCGGGATGACTGAGCGCTGCGGAATCTTTCCCTCGATCAGGTGCAGGGTGGGCCGCAGCGTGTCGCGGGTACGGGATGCTGGACGTGTACGCGCCACTGCTTCGTTTGTCATTGTGGCCTCCATGGGGAACGGATTTCGACGGCACGCACGCGCACGGATCGTGATCGAGGGTTGGATTCCTGTTCAGCGCTGTCAGCTTGAAGAGCGCCACGTGTGACCAGTGTCAGTGTCGCCTTCATGGACTCAGGCACCACCGGCAGTCCGGGCGGCGCATTGTCACGGGCGCCCTGAGCGAAGATCTCTTTGACGATGCGGTCTTCGAGGGACTGGTAGGCTTCGACAACCATTCGTCCGCCCACGCGCAGATGGCTCAGTGCCTGCGGAATGGCGGCCCGCAAAATGTCCAGCTCGTTGTTGACGGCAATTCGCAGCGCCTGGAACGTGCGTTTGGAGGGGTTTCCGCCCGTGCGGCGTGCCGGCGCAGGGATGGCGCGTTTGACCAGATCCGCCAGCTGTCCGGTTCTCGTGATGGGCTGCTCGGCGCGCTCTTTGACAATCAACGTGGCGATGCGGTGCGCAAAGCGTTCCTGCCCGAAGGTGCGCAGGATGTCCGTCAGTTCCTGCACGCTCGCATCTGCAATGAGTTCGGCTGCGCTGCGTCCACGGGTCGGGTCCATGCGCATGTCGAGGGGTGCGTCATGCGCGTAGGAAAAGCCTCGCTCTGTCTCATCGAGCTGCAGTGAGGAGACGCCCAGATCCATCAGGACGGCATCTGCCAGTCCGTCTGCCGAGTGGTCGTCAATGACCTGGCCGATTTGATCGTATGTTGTGTTCACGGCTTCGAAGCGCTGTCCAAATTCGCGCAGACGTTCGCTTGCCAGCGCAATGGCCTGCGGGTCGCGGTCAATTCCGACCACACGGATATGGGGAAAGCGTGTCAAGGCTGCGTGCGTGTGACCGCCCATTCCCAGGGTGGCGTCGATCAGAAGAGAGTCGGGCCGAGTGAGGGCAGGGGCGAGCAGATCCATGCACTGGTCGACAAGGACGGGTGTGTGCAGCTGAGCTGCATCGCGTGTAGTTTCTGCGCTCACGTTGCCTCCTTGTCCGTGATCTGCCTGTGTGCGTTCTTCCCACCTGCTTCTCCCCCGCCGATCTGCCATCGGGGAAGTGATGTCAGAGCGTCGGGCGGAGGGCACGGTGGGGTCAGAACATTCCGGGGATGATTTCGTCCGCTGTATTGGCGAAAACATCTTCTTGGACGGTGAGGTACTCGCGCCACGCTGTGGTGTCCCAGATTTCAGCACGTGCGCCAGCTCCGATGACTGTGAGTTCCCGGTCAAGTCCGGCGTATGCTCGCAGGTCAGCTGGAACGACAACGCGTCCTTGTTTGTCTGGAATTTCCTTGTAGGCACCTGAGAGCATGACGCGAACCCAGTCGCGCGCCTGTTTCGATGACAAGGGCGCGCGCATCAGTTCTTGTGCCATGGACTCAAACTCATGGGCAGGGAATGCGTAGATGCAGTGTTCCTGACCACGGGTGAGGACGATTCCACCTTCCATGTCGTCACGGAAACGAGCAGGCAGAATGACACGCCCTTTGTCGTCGAGCTTCGGCTCGTACGTTCCCAGGAACATGCCACACCTCCCTTCCCCTCCGTGACACGCAGCTCCACTTTAACCCACTTTCAACCACTATGGGAACATTTTGCGCCCATGTTTCGGTTTATTTTGAAAATAAACGTTGGAAAATCGCGTAAAAATCAGGGTGGAGGAAGGTGGAGGGAAAATTCTCAACGCCGGGTGTTGACGGGCATGAATATGTGCCACATCGAGGCATATCAGGGTCGAGGCTGCAGATTTCGCAGGGGTATTCCCTCATCGATGAGGGGTCAGCACACGCAGTGGTGCACAGTGGTGGACGTCCACGACATTCGCGGCGCGGTGATATCAGTGGGCAGCCAGCGCCAACTCACGTCAGTCACCCTCGTCGATGAGGGCACAAAAGAATGAGCGGCGGCAAGAATGGAGAACGAAGGAACGGCGAGTGTGCAGTGACTAGTCGCGGCCGCGTTCGTCCCAGCGGCGATTTTGATTCGCAACGAAATCCGTCCAACGTCCACTGGACGGCTTCGTGCCAGACTTCTTCGACGAGGCGGGATCCACCGGGCGCGTATGCAACGCGAAGAGAATACCGGCGACCATGATGCAGAATCCGAGCACTCCCAGAAGGATCGACCATATGCCGTAACCGAGCGTCACACCACCGAGCACCACACACATGCCGATGACAGCGAAGAAAGCGCCGAGGATCATGTTGCGCGGGGAGAGTTTGGAGCGCCGAGGGGAATCAGCGGAAGTGTCGTACGAGGAACGTGCACGTGAGGATCGCGAGGTGCGAGCCGACATGGTCGAGGCGAGTTCCGGATCGTCCTCACGCAGCTGGCTCTCCATTTGTTCGAGTATTTCTTTTTCATAGTCGGACAGGGCCATCGCGCACCTCCTTCGGCTGTGGACGTTACGGATCCAGTGTAACGGTCTAAGGTTCCCTAAGACCATTCGGGCCACGATCTGCAGGCGACACATCGTCTTTTTTGACGCTAGTGCCCAGCAAAGAAGCTGGTCGCAGTGCTCCGTCACCGAAACGCTCACTGGCGTGATCCATCGCCTCCTCCACAGCCCGCGAGCGCCCGTCATTGTCCATCAGGACCGCCACGCCGTCCCGGCGCAGCTGCAGATTTTCGGCTCGCACGCCCATGAGTCTGACTCCCCCGCTCGGCATCACTTCGGCTGCAAACAGGTCGTGGGCAGCGCGGGCAATGACGCGGCCTTCATCGGTAGGCGCCACCAGTGTGGCGGATCGTGTGATCGTGCGGAATGAGGCATCGCGCATCTTCATCGTAACCGTCCACGCCACCTGTCCGCCTGCTCGCAGTCGACGAGCGCACTTGTGGGCGGCTCGCACGATGAACTGCTCAAGGTCACGCCGGCTGGTCACGTTCGTCTCAAAGGTTGTTTCGGTTCCGACCGATTTTTCTTCGCGTTCCACATGCACGCGCCTGCGGTCGATGCCCCACGCTAGGTCGTGCAAGTGGTGCGCACTGGCCACTCCCAACAGCTTCGTCAACCGTGTCATCGGCATCTGCGCCAACTGGGCGACACGTTCAACGCCTTCCTGCTGCAGCACATCCAGCGTTCGACCTCCCACGCCCCACAACACGCCCACTGGCAAACTGTGCAGAAATGCCACCGTCTGATCCTCAGGTATCAGCAGCAGTCCGTCCGGCTTGGCGTGTGATGACGCGATCTTTGCAACGGATTTCGTGGAAGCGATCCCGACTGAGGCCGGCAGGCCGACCTCCTCCCGGATTCGCCTGCGGATGAGATGTCCGATCGTGGTGGGTGACCCGAGCCGGCGCCTGGCGCCGGCGACGTCCAGGAAGGCCTCGTCAATACTGACCTGCTCAACCAGTGGCGTGATCTGAGCGAGGATCGCCATCACGCGCGTCGAGTATGCGCTGTATATTTCCCGGCGTCCGGAGACCACCTGCGCACTGGGGCACAGTGCGCGCGCCCGCGCCATCGGCATACCGGCACGCACTCCGAATTCACGTGCTTCGTAGGTTGCGGATGTGACCACGCCCCGCATTCCTGATCCGCCGACGATCAGCGGTCTGCCACGCAGCTGCGGATTTTCCAGCAGTTCAACCGAAGCAAAGAAGGAGTCCATATCCACGTGGATGATCGGGGTGGCTGAATCGTCATCGCCCCAGTTGCGTTTGGCGCGCTTGTCGCGCGGCGCGTTCGACATGGCTCCTCCCCTCATCACTATCTTAGGGGCGTTACAGTAACGGGTATGTCTTCACGCGACGCTCACGAATTTGCGATCTCCACTGGCTCGGCACGGGTGACGTGGGATGGTTCCCATGCGACAGTGTTCGTCAACGGTGCGGAGTCCTCCAGTGTCGATGTCGACCATCCTGAGGTGCTCGAATTTGAATACATGCAGCATATGGATGCCGCCCTCGAAGCGCTTGCACCATCACCTGAGCCGGTGCGTGTCCTCCATATCGGCGGAGCCGGCTGCGCTCTGGCATGGGCATGGAGCATCAAGCGTCCACAGTCGCGCCATTGCGTCGTTGAAATCGATGAAGATCTGGCGCACACCGTGCGTGACCTGTTTGATCTGCCGCGCTCGCCTCAACTCAAGATACGTGTGGGCGAAGGGCGCCAGGTCCTCGATTCGACACGCCCTGAGCGGTGGGACGTCATCGTACGTGACGCTTTTTCCGATCAGAGCGTGCCCCGCCAGTTGATGACGCTTCAGGCGGCTCGATCAGCATGGGATGCCCTCGTACCGGGTGGACTGTACGTGGCCAACGTGCCGCACGGTGGGAAGGCAAACGGGCGCCCTGACGTTGCTGCAATCAGCGAGGCGTTCGGCGAAGTTGTCGCCGTTGCGGACCCGAAGGTGGCGCGTTCAGGCAGGTGGGGCAATGTCATGGTGGCCGGACGGAAGACGGTCCGCGACCAGTCGCCTCACTTTGCGCCGCTGGATGTTGCCCAGTTGGACCGGCTGCTGCGCAAGCTCGCACTTCCAGCGCGCATCATGGCAGGTAAGTCGTTAAACCAGTGGATTGCGGGGGCTCGGCCTATGGAAGATCCACAGGGCGAATGATGCGTACGTGAGCACGCCGCGCATTCACGATCACACCGATCACCCCGATGAGCAGTGTGATGGCCTGGATGGACATCGCCACGCGGAACTCGCTCCACCCGTATTCGCGTGTCGGGTTCAACAGGTCAAGGACGACGCCGATGACCTGCACTGTCACGATCGTGGCAACGAAGCCGCCCATATTGACCGTTCCGGTTGCCGTACCCAGGCGGTGTTCGGGTGAAGAGCGGCGCACAAAGTCGAATGCAATTGTTGAAGCGACGCCGCTGACGGGAAGCACGATTCCCAGCAAGAATGCTGCCCAGGCACCGACAGGCTGCACGCGAGCCAGCACGATGACCCATGCGAAGGTGGAGGCAGCGGCCGCGGCCAACACGCCCAGAACTCTGCCACCGGGTCGTAACGCGGTCAGCTGACCGACAACTGGACCGATCGCAATATTGACGCAGGTGAATGCTACGAGCACCGCTGAGGCGACAGCGGGGCTCAGTCCCATGCCGAGAGTCATGAACGGAACGCCCCACAAGAGTGTGAACGTCATGCCGGGCATTCCGCCTGTCCAGTGGGCAAAGAACCCGAGCCATGTCGACGGGTCACGCATGACGAACTTAATGGTAGTCAGTGCGTGCTCCCCCTGCTGATCTGAACGCTCACGTTTCGCTCCGGGTTTGTCCGCAACAGCCAATCCGATGAGGAGGGTTGCCGAAAATCCAAGACCCGCCAGGATGCAAAAGGCTGGAGTCCAGCCGAAGGCGCGCAGCGCCCACAGGAAGGGAACGGCTGACACCACCTGGCCGAGCAGTCCGACAATTGCGGTGAGCTGAGTCATCAGCGGTACGCGAAATGGGGTGAACCAGCTCGGTACCAGGCGCAGCACAGAAATAAAGGCCGTCGCGTCACCCACTCCCAGCAGAATGCGGGCAGCAAATGCCAGCGGCAGGTTCGTCGCGCACGCCATGGCAATGTGGGCGATGGACACGAGGGCTGCGCCGACCATGAGAACGCGTCGCGGCCCCCACCGATCCAGCGCAAGTCCCGATGGGATCTGCATCGCAGCGTAGACGAACAGCTGCACGGAGGAGAACGCAGCCAACACGGATGCGGGCATGGCGAAACGATCCATCGCTTCAATACCGGCAACGCCCAGGGATGTACGTGCAGCAACGGCCAGCACGTAGGCGAACATGGCGCTCGTCCAGACGAGAAGTGCCCGCCTAGTCATCGGATGGCTGCTGAGGGGGTCCCCATGTCGGATCGGCACGGTGGCGCAGGGTCTGGTTACGTTCGGTTGCCTCACTGTCATTGCCGCGGTCACGCAGGCGTCGCAGAACATCCTCGACAGTTTCGCGCTGGCCCTGTGATGGGCGCGCCGATGATTCGCTTTCGGCGCCACGAGCAGGACGCGCGTGGAAGGAACCTTCTTCGAGGCGGTCGAGGACATCATCAATGGTGACCTGATCCTCCTCGTCACCCTGCGTTGCCTCGTCGGTGTTCGCGCTGGTCGCGTCAGCCTCGGCTGAACGCTGTGAGCGGGTACGCAGGAACTCCTCGATGGTCTCGGTAATGTCCTCCGCCGACATTGCGGAGCTTTCCGAGTCAGGCAGCCGGAAGGTTTCCGTGCTGTTCGACGCGGTCGCCAGCGCGTCATAGTGCTTTTCGAGGGCGGCGATGGTACGCGAGACTTCCTCGTTGGCCTCAATGAGCTGAGTTACCTGGTCAATCTCCTCGCTGGCACCGCGCTCCAGGTCGCCAACCGGAAGAGACAGGTCAGCGTAGTCCGACAGCGAGGTCAACAGCGCTGAAGCGGCACGCGGGTACTGCGTGTCAGACATGTAATACGGCACTGCCGCCAGCATGGTGACACCGTCAATGCCCTGACTGGCCAGGTGGGACTGCAGGAATGACGTCATGGGTGCCGGAAAGCGCATCGTTCCCGACATCTGTGGCTGCTCAGGCAACAAGGAGCCGTCTGTGGCGTGCATATGAACAGGTGTGGGCCGGGTATGCGGCACACCGGAAGGGATGCCGTGCAGCGAGAACGAGATCTCCACGCCTGCCTGCTCGGCAAGGTGGGACACGGCTCGGACGAACGTTTCCCACTTCGCGTCGGGTTCAGGCCCGTGGAGAACCAGCAGCGGCACTCCCGCATCGTCGTAGACCAGGTCAAGTGCAATTTCAGGCACTTCAAGAGAGGTTGTCACCCAGTCGTCAATATTCATCACAGGGCGGTGTGAGCGGTAGTCGATGAACATGTCCGACTCAAACGTGGCCACGCGTTGGGTGTCCAGCGTGTGCAACAGTTGCTCGATTGCGAGGTGGCCGGCGGTTCCCGCATCCATCGCACCGTCAAAGTGTGTCAGCAAAATGGGGGCACGCGCGCCTTTGGCGGGGCCGTCGTCGTACGCTTCCTGGTCGTCCAGGAACTGATCAAGCGTATTGTCAGCCATCGCTGCCTCCTTTCAGCTGTGTCGCTACTACCACGGTACCCAAATCCGTGCCCTCAGGCGAGCTTTGAGCTACAAGGTGAAATTTCTATCTCGCTGTATATGCCGAAGTCCTCCAGATAGGGCACAATAGTATGCCGTCAGTTAGCCAGGAGGATGCATGTTCGAACCCGTCGACGCAGGCTCACAGGACCCCGAGATTGCTCATGAGCAGGCTGTCGTTGATGCGACGTACCACCGACTTGACCAGTTGAAGGATGAGTACCGTCTGGCGCAGGAACGCGCCCACCGCCAGCATGGTGTCGGCAACGCTCAGGGATTCACAGAACGTGACGTGCTCTCAGCACACTTTTCTGACCTGCGTGAGCGCCTCGATCAGGTGGAGGACCGCCTGGTGTTCGGCCGGATCGACATGGAAGATGACCTCACTCACTATGTGGGTCGCATCGGCATCTCAACTGCCGAGGGCGAACCCATGCTGATTGACTGGCGCGCCCCCGCTTCGCGACCCTTTTACCAGGCGACGGCCATTGATCCACAAGGTGTAATCCGGCGGCGCCACCTGACCACCCGAGCCCGCCGCGTCACCGCAATCGAAGATGAAGCACTGGATCAGGAGGCCGCAAACAAACGGAATATGACGCTCCAGGGCGAAGGCGCACTCATGTCCGCACTGAGCGAAGCCCGTCAGGGCCACATGACCGACATTGTGTCGACCATTCAGGCCGAGCAGGACAGCGTGATCCGCTCAGAAGATTCCGGCCTGGTCATCGTTCAGGGTGGTCCGGGAACCGGGAAGACCGCTGTTGCGCTGCATCGCGCCGCCTACCTGCTGTACACACAGCGTGACAGGCTCCAGCATTCCGGTGTCCTCCTGATCGGCCCCTCCCACGTTTTCCTGCGCTACATCGAGCAGGTATTGCCGTCTCTAGGTGAAACAGGCGTCGTGTCCGTGACGATGGGTGACCTGCTGCCCGGATTCCATGCACAGGCCCACGACAGCGAGCGCGTGGCACGCATCAAAGGCAAGGCGGTGTGGCAGTCGATTATTCGCCGCGCAGTCAAGGGGCTGCAGCGCGTACCTGACGCTGATCAGGAGCTGCGCGTGTGGTCACGCACCGTCACGCTGACCGTAGAGGACATCCGCGCCGCGCATGCTCACGCCCGCCGCACGGGCAAGCCCCACAATGAGGCGCGTGACGGTTTTGCGCTGGAGCTCATGGATGTTCTGGCGCGCCGACTGGCTGCCGATGAACGTGATCGCCGTTCGCGCGAAGGGGTGCATGACGTGGACGGCAACGACGTGGAGATGTGGCGTCAGGAGATCCGTGATTCGGTGGATGCTCGTCGCGCCATCAACCTGGCGTGGATGCCGACTTCTCCGCTCACGTTGCTGGAGAGGATTTTTGCTCGCCCGGGCTATCTGGAACAGCTCAACGCTTCGGTTCCCAATCGCCTCACTTTCGATGAGATTGCTGGGCTTCGGCGCCCGAAAGGTTCCCCGCTGACAGTTAGTGATATTCCTCTGCTTGATGAGTGTGCGGAGCTGCTGGGGACATCCTCGGCCTTGCGTGAGCGTGAGGATAATGAGCGCGCCGAGCGTCTGGCATATGCGCGCGAAGCCATTGAGCGCCAAAACCTGGGCGACGGTATCGTCACGGCTCAGATGCTGGCTGATGCGACACGTGAAGGGGAATCTCATTCGTCACTGGCTGAGCGTGCGCGACGCGACCGGTCGTGGACATATGGGCATATCGTCGTGGATGAGGCTCAGGAGCTCTCCCCTATGGCGTGGCGCGCTCTGTTGCGCCGCTGCCCGTCCCGCTCGTTTACTGTCGTCGGTGATCTGGATCAGCGTCGCGGACATGATCGCCCGTCCACGTGGCACGAGGCTCTTGGGCCAGCTGCGCGCGCCTTGAGCGAGGAGTATGTGCTGACGATCTCGTATCGCACGCCTCGCCAGCTCATTGACCGTGCTCAGCGCGTTATGGCGGCGGTAGGCGAACCCATGTCCGGTGAGCTTCAGGCTGTGCGTGATGTGACCGATGCCTATGAGCTCACGCATCTCGCGCAGGAGCACCAGCCACCCTCGTCACCTGAAACAGACGACATGTGGGAGCCGACGCGTGAGGCGATTCGGCGAGAATTGTCCGTACTTGACCACACGGTTGGGATTGGACGAGGGCGCCTGGCCATCATCATGGGATCGGAGCGCGCCGACCAGTGGAACGCTGACACAGATGGGCACACCACTCTCAGTGAGCGGGTCGCAGTGCTGAGTGCGACGGCTGCGAAGGGGCTGGAGTTTGACTCAGTTATCGTGGTGGAGCCTTCTGAGATTCTGGGCGACGGGCCGGGTGATCTTTTTGTGGCGCTGACGCGATCCACTCAGCGCCTGCATATCGTCTCCAGCGGACAGGTTCTGTCCGGACTTGAACAGAACTGACTTTCAGGTCACCTTTGTGAGAATATGAGCTTATGACTCGTGTTCTCTTGCTTGAAAATCCTCACGCTGACGCTGATCAAATCTTCGCAGATCACAATGTCGAGGTTGAACGCGTCAGCGGTGCCCTGGACGAAAATGAGTTGATTGAGGCGCTTCACGGTTTTGACATGGTGGGTGTGCGGTCCAAGACCCGTGTCACACAGCGTGCCATTGAAGCGAACCCTCAGCTTCAAGCAATTGGTGCTTTCTGTATTGGGACGAACCAGATTGATCTTTCCACGGCCACCAGGCACGGTATCGCCGTGTTCAACGCTCCGTATTCCAACACCCGTTCGGTTGTGGAACTGGCGATCGGTTTGATCATTGACTTGACGCGTCGTGTCACGGTCAAGAACTCGCGTCTGCACCGCGGCGTGTGGGAGAAGAGTTCGGACGGATCGCACGAGGTACGCGGACGCACCCTCGGCATTATCGGCTACGGCAACATCGGCACGCAGTTGTCAGTGCTGGCCGAGGCGATGGGGCTGAACGTTATTTTTTACGACACTGCGGAGCGACTCGCCCTGGGCAACGCCACGCAGATGCCGACGATGGAATCGGTGTTGCGTGAGGCGGATATTGTGTCGATCCATGTTGACGGCGCACCGCAGAACCGGAATCTATTTGGCGAAAAAGAATTCGACATGATGAAGAGCGGGGCGGTTTTCATCAACCTGTCGCGCGGGTTCGTGGTGGATATTGACGCGCTGCGCTCACACTTGTTGTCTCGTCATCTGGCGGGCGCCGCTATCGACGTGTTCCCGCAGGAGCCGAAAAAGAATGGCCAGCCGTTCTCCTCGCCGCTGGTGGGGATGGATAACGTGATTTTGACGCCGCACGTGGGTGGCTCCACCGAAGAGGCTCAGCTGGACATCGGACACTTTGTGTCAACAAAGCTGTGCGATTATCTGACGACAGGATCGACGGATATGAGTGTGAATCTGCCGAATCTGCAGCTTGCGGCTTCGGCACAGTCGCGTTACCGGATTGCGCTCATTCACCGCAATACGCCCGGCGTTTTGGCTTTGATCAACCAGACATTTGCTGAGTCCGGGGCCAACATTGACGGCCAGATTCTGTCGACGCAGGGGTTTGTGGGCTACGCCCTGACCGACATTTCTTCGGAATTGCCGCGTGAGGCTCTTCATGCCATTGAGTCGATGGACGATACGATTCGTCTGACCGTGACCAGTTTGTAGTGTGATACGCGTTTCTCCTGGCCTGCCAACCTACGCTACCGTAGGGTAGGTAAATCCTAGTGGAACGATCCAGGAGGAACAATGACACTGATGCACCAGCTTCAGGCTGGGTACGCCCCTGGCATTCCTTACTCTGTTGACATCAAGGACCACCGCATAACCGACGTTCTTGAGGATGTCGCTTCGCGTTATCCGAACCGCGTGGCGCTAGATTTCTTCTCACGCCCGACCACTTATCAGGAGTTGGTGAAGCAGGCTCGGCAGGGTGCGACGGTGCTGAAGAGAGCCGGTGTGCGACCAGGCGATCGCGTGGCAATTCTGATGCCGAACTGCCCACAGCACATTGTGGCGGTGTACGCAGCGCTGTACGTGGGTGCTGTTGTGGTGGAGCACAATCCGCTGGCACCTGAGCGCGAAATTCACGAATCTTTTGACCGTCATGGTGCGCGCGTCGCTATCGCGTGGGAAAAAGTGGTGGACAAGCTGGCTTTTCTGCGCGGAACCGGCAGGGTTTTCGCAATGGATTTGACGCACGCCATGCCGAAGGTGACGCGTTTCCTGCTGAGCTTGCCGGTTAAGGCTGCGCGGGAAAAACGTCAGGAGATCTCCGCTCCAGTTCCCGCCTATGTACCCTCGTGGGACAAGTTGGTTGAGCATGCCGAGCCGATGTCCGGTGACAGTCCTGCTCGCCCCGACGATGCTGCGCTGTTGCTGCATACAGGCGGCACGACAGGCACTCCGAAAGCTGCGACGATTACGCACCGCAACATCATGGCGAATGTGGCGCAGGATATTGCCTGGGTTCCAGATCTGCACGAGGGCTCTGAGGTTGTGTACTGCGTGCTCCCCCTCTTCCACGCCTTTGGCTTCGGTGTTTCGTTTATGGCAGGTATCCGCCTGGGCGCAACGTTGGCGCTTTTCCCAAAGTTCGACACCGCGATGTTGCTGACTGCACAAAAGCGTTTGCCGTGTACCTTCTTCGTCGGCGTTCCGCCGATGTATGAGCGCATCCTGGATGCGGCAGAAGAACTTGATTCCGATCTCACGTCAGTCCGATTTGCGATCTCGGGCGCGATGCCGCTGGATGGTGAGCTTGCGGCCCGCTGGGAAGAAACCAGCAGGGGCCTGATCGTGGAGGGCTACGGCATGACGGAAGCAAGCCCGATTATCTTGGGTTCGCCGCTTTCCCCCGCGCGCCGCCCCGGCACGCTGGGTCTGCCCTTCCCGTCCACCGAGGTGCGAATTGTCAATCCTGACAACATTGACGAGGATGTTCCCGACGGTCAGATCGGTGAATTGATCGTCAAAGGTCCCCAGGTGTTTGCCGGGTATTGGAACCGTGAGGATGAAACCGAACAGACACTGATTGACGGATGGCTGCGCACGGGCGATCTGGTGGTCCTTGATGACGGTTTCATCACGATGGCCGACCGCCGCAAGGAGATGATCAATTCGTCGGGCTTCAAGGTGTTCCCGAGCCAGGTTGAAGATGCGGTGCGCTCAATGCCAGGTGTTCGCGATGTTGCCGTGGTGGGATTGCCTGACAAGAAGTCGGGCGAGTCGGTTGCTGCAGCGATTGTGCTGGAGGCGGGCGCCTCTGTCACGTTGGATGACATTCGCACGTGGGCTGAAAAGTCACTGTCGCACTATGCGCTGCCACGCCAGCTCGTTGTCCTCAATGAGTTGCCGCGCTCTCAGATCGGCAAGGTGATGCGCCGCAGGGTGCGTGAGGATATTTTGTCGATGCAGTCGCGTGCCGCTGACCTTGCGCAGCAGGCCCAGGAGGTTGTCGACCAGGCTCAGTCTGCCGTGTCTGCTGCAGTGGAGCGTCTGCGTGATAAACGGCAGGGAGATTCGCACCGCGATCAGGATTCGAGCCGCAGCGACAAGTAGGCCGCTCGGTTGTAGGAGTCGGTTGTAGGAGCCCACGCTGGCGATTAGGAGTCGAGCAGTGTGGGCTCTTCTTCTCTGATCTGCTTCTTGCGAGCCTTTCGGGCGTGCTGCTTGTGCACTCCAGTGTGCTGCGGTACCCCAGCCGCACTGTCGCGGGTGTTGCCGGGGATAGACACCGTTGCTTCCTTGTCATCGGCCGTCTTGTCAGCATCGTCATTTTCCTGGCGCTGCAGGCGCAGCTGCGCAATCGCATCTTCGAAGTCTTCGAGCGAGTTATACGAGCGGTAGACAGATGCGAACCGCAGGAATGCGATCTCATCGAGTTGAGACAGGAACGGCAGAATTGCTTTGCCCACTTCTTCTGACGAGACGTTCGAGACGCCACTGGATCGCAGATGCTCTTCTACTTGTTGAGCGAGCAATGCGAGGTCGTGATCTGTAACTGGCCTTCCCTGGCATGCTTTACGCACGCCGGCGATAACCTTGTTTCGGGAGAAAGGCTCAACTGCTCCTGAGTTTTTGACGACCAGGAATGAGGAGGTTTCAATCGTGGTGAAGCGCTTCTTGCACACAGTGCATTCGCGGCGGCGTCGAATTGACGCTCCGTCATCAGCGATCCTGGTGTCTACGACACGTGAGTCAGGATTATGGCAAAAGGGGCAGTGCACGCGAGCCTCCATCTAGTGTTAGCTCAACGCTACGAGTTTTCACACCTCATTTGCAACACGAGACACAGTGACAACAGGCTCGCAATCCTACTCTGCTGGGATTTGCAGACGCTGCCCCACCTGAAGGGGACCGTCAATGTCATTGAGGCGCTCAATGTCGACAACAACCTGCTCGAGCGGGCGGGAAGTATCCACGGCTTGAGCAAGGCTCCACACTGACTCTCCATTCGTCACCGAATGCGCCACGGTCGGCCCCGAGTAGTCGTCTGGCTGGAAATACAGACCGGCACCCACGCTCAGTGTCGTGGCGGCAGCCAATGTGCTCAGTGTGCACACCACAGAGCGAAGAGTGAGCCGCGGCGTGGCTGCCTCGCGATGTCGCGCGAAAACAGGATGACGACGAATGGCGGGGTCTTCTTCCAGCAGGCGAGCACGCTTGCGTTGAAGAGACGGTGCAGTGGAGATGTCACGAACTGTCGCGAGTTCGCCGGTGTCCACCACATGCAGATTCGCAGCATGACGCGTTGTGGAGTGTTCGGTTCGAGCTGCTCCAAGAATCGCAGCGCTCATGAGAATCCCTCACTTTCAATCGTCGTACAAATGTTCGTCGAACACTTGTACGATATCATCATTTTATGAGGGCAACAAGACTTGCTCGAACAAATGTTTCACATTTGCCTAAGTCTTCGGTACCCTGTAAACACAGTGAAACAACGACCATGTGCATTTGCGTTCCAAATACTGATTGACCTGCATAAACGGGAGGATCGATGGCGAAGAAGACGGATGAGGCGACGTTAAGCCGTCGCAGGCGTGAGATTCTCGACACGATTCGTGAGAGTATCCGCGAACGCGGTTACCCTCCCTCGGTGCGTGAGATTGCACAGAACGTGGGGCTGGCTTCCCCCTCGACAGTGAAGCATCATATTGACGCACTGGAGGAGGCTGGTTTTATCCGTCGTCTTCCTGGCCAGGCGCGGTGCATTGAACTCACGGAGCAGGGTCTTGGAGATTCCCGCGATCCCCGCGATGCTCAGGATCAGGCACCTGCCACTGTCCATGAAATCGAGATCCCGGTCAGCCATGCTGACCAGGACACAGTTCCTGTCCCCCTCGTCGGGCAGATCGCTGCCGGCGCGCCTATCACGGCAGAACAGCATGTTGAGGACACGTTCGAGCTTCCCACCTCACTGACGGGGCAAGGCAACGTGTTCATGCTGCGTGTCAACGGCGAGTCAATGATTGATGCGGGGATCCTTGATGGTGACTATGTCGTGGTACGCTCTCAGCCCACCGCTGTTGACGGGCAGACGGTTGCCGCGATGATCGATGGTGAAGCAACTGTCAAGATTCTGTCTCACGCCGACGGTCATGTGTGGCTGCTGCCGAAAAACGAGTCCTACAGTCCGATCCCTGGTGACGAGGCAACGATCCTCGGCCTCGTCGTCACCGTGATCCGCTGCCTGTAGGTCAGAACCCGAGCTCTTGCGCAACAGCACGCAAGCGTCGGGCTGATTCGGTCAGACCGTCGCGCTCAGCCAGCGTCAGCGGCGGGTTCAGCACCCGTCCTGCACCCATTCGCCCAACGATGGTGGGTGCAGCCATGCAGACATCTGAGATGCCTTCCCAGTCTTCAAGCAGCGAGGAGATCGTCAGAACTCGGTTTTCGTCTCGCAGCACCGCGCGGGCAATGTTAGCTGCCGACAGGCCAATCGCGTAATTCGTGGCGCCTTTACCTTCGATGATCTTGTAGGCCGATTGAGTGACTTCTTCCGCAATTTCCTTGCGCAGATCACTGTCGAAGAGCCTGCCGCTCAGGGTGGGCCCCCAGTGCCGGATCGGCACGTTTCCAATTTCAGCGGATGACCACAGTGCCACCTCTGAATCACCATGTTCGCCTGTCACGTAGGCGTGGATGTTCTGTGTGGCCACTCCGGTTTCGCGCGAAACCAGGTAGCGCAGGCGCGATGTGTCGAGCACGGTGCCCGAGCCGAAGACCTGGTTGCGTGGAACACCCATGATTTTCAGCGCCGCATAGGTCACGATGTCAACGGGGTTCGTGATGAACATGAAGCGGGCGTGCGGTGCGACGTTCTGCAGGTTCGGCACGATGGTTTTCATGAGGTTGACGGTGGAGCCAGCCAGCTCAAGGCGGGTTTGTCCCGGTTTCTGCTTCGCACCGGCGGTGACAATCACCAGGTCGGATCCTCGCACGATTTCCACATCGTCGGATCCTTCAACGGCGCCGCATGGGGTGAACTGGATGCCGTGAGCGATATCGAGCGCTTCAGCCTCGACCTTCTTCTTGTTGATGTCCTGGAGGACGATGGTGCGGGCGTCGCCCCTCATGGCGCACGCATAGGCGACTGCGGTGCCAACCGCTCCAGCCCCGATCACCGCAATTTTCGACGGGTGTCCTTCCGTCCCTGAGGGGTACAAGGTTTGAGCAGTCATGTGGTGCACCTGATGCCTCCTTCATTCCGATCCGGCACCATCATCCCAAATCAGATGAATTTTGAGAAGTGGTCTATGGCCTCATTCACGAGGGCGACTGGACGAATCGGATGTGTCAAGAGTGGCTGCAAGACGTTCAAGCGCCTGTACCACGATGCGCGAATCTGTCGTCGGCCACATCTGCGGCATGGTGGCGCGGATAAAGCTGCCATACGACTTTGTGACCAGTCGCGGATCCAGCACTGCCACAACTCCCTGATCCTGCGAGGAACGCAGCAGTCGGCCAGCACCCTGGGCCATCAACAGTGCTGCGTGAGGCAGTGCCACCGCGCCGAAACCGCTCACTCCCCGTTTCGCTGCATCGTTTTGCAGCGCTTGGAACACCGCGTTGTCAGGATGAGGAAACGGAATCCGGTCGATGACAACAAGCCGGCAGGACGGGCCCACAACGTCGACCCCCTGCCACAGTGACAGTGTGCCAACCAGACACGAATCACGTTCGTTTCGAAAACGCGACACCAGTGCCGACGTGGTTTCTTCGCCCTGCACGTACACGTCCAGAGATGTCCCCTCGCGAAGCGCTCGCGCACCGGCCTTCAGACCACGCCAGGCTGAAAACAGGGCGAGTACACCTCCACCTGCCGCTTGAGTCAGGGCGACAAGCTCATCGAGCGCTTCCTCGCTCGGGCCCTCGCGACCCGGAACTGGCAGATGCTGTGCCACGTAGATGATGCCCTGACGAGCCACATCGAAGGGCGAACCAACGTCAATGCCATGCCAGGGCACGTGGGAGACCATCAGCCCGCATTCCCGAGCCGCCGAATCAAAAGACCCGCCCAGTGCCAGCGTGGCAGACGTCAAGATCGCCGCACGCTCCCCCAGCCCGACCGCGCCGAGCGGTCCGGCGACATCCAGAGGCGCAATCTTCAACGACACAGCGCTGCTATCCGTGTCCCTCTCGATGTACGTAATCGTCTGAGCTGGATCGACATTCCACGCGTCGACCGCCTCGATGAACTCATCACACGCCGCCTGCGCCATGAGTTTCTGACTTTGCTCCACCGAGGACTGCTCAACTTCACTGGCCACGGTACGCACCGTTGAATCACATACGCTGATCGCCTCAACTACCGCATCTGGCCTGCACACCATCAGCCCGTCAGGCTGCGCGTCGAGGGCATCCATCAATGCGGTCGCTGCCTGCTCGAACGGTTGAATATCAACGGATTTGATCAGCGTGCGTACTACTCGCGCCACCCGCGTACACAGTGCCTTGGATATTTCACAACAGGATTGAGAGCGAACGCGGGAAGCAAGTTCGTGGCATTCATCAACCACCACATGATCCAACTCTCCAAACAGGTTGAGCGCACTCATCGTGTCAATACCGAAGAGGAAATGGTTTGAGACCACCACGTCAGCTTCAAGCGCTTCATCGCGCGCGAGGCCAGCAAAGCATTCCTCCACAAATGGGCAGTCGCGCCCCATGCATTCACGCTTCGAGACACTCACCTGTCTCCACGCCCGGTCGGAGACGCCGGGGATCAGATCATCACGATCACCTGTATCCGTGATGCGCGCCCATTCTCGCACCCGCGTCACTTCTTTGCCGAGGTCACTGATTGGTCCCTGATGCGCGTCGGCAGCGTCGAAAAGAGTATCCAGCTGGGAGCGCCCACCGTCAGCTCGATACTTGCAGACGTAATTCGACCATCCTTTGAGCAGTGCGACATGCGGACGCACACCCGTTTCATCCGCCACGGCGTCAATGACCAAAGGAGCATCCTTCGTCAGAATCTGGCGTTGCAGTGCCAGCGTGGCCGTTGTGATCAGGGTTCGTGCGCCTGATTCAGCTGCCCGAGCCAGCACCGGAATCAGGTAACCAATCGACTTGCCCGTGCCGGTTCCCGCCTGAATCATCACATGGTGACCTGATTTCAGCGCGGAGGCGCCCTCGTCAATCATGCGAACCTGGCCGTCGCGCCGACTGCCTCCCATCGCGGTGAGCACTCGGGTCAAAATACGATGTTCGAGGGCAGTCTCCTGCTCGTCAGCCTCACTCATGGGGCGCGGCATTCACATGATGAAGTCGGTCTGCAAGCGCACTGTCGACGTGAGCAGTGATATGCGTGCCTGCTGCCTCGTAGTCTTCACTGAGGACCTCGCCCTGTTCGTGGGCGGCATGGACGAGGTCGCCGTGGTCGTACGGGATCACCACGTCAACATAGACGCGCGGACGCGGCAACGTGTCTTCGATGAGCTGGCGCAGCTCCTCGATTCCCTGCCCAGTGCGAGCACTGATCGCAACAGCTTTGGGAAACAACGTACGGTTCAGCGCCCGGCGTTCAGGCGAGGCCAGGTCACTCTTGTTGAGCACAAGAATTTCGGGAATCGTCTCCGTGCCGTCAATCGTGTCCAGCACGCCGCGCACGGTTTCGACCTGGCCGACCGGATCAGGGTGAGCCGCATCAACGACGTGGACGATCACGTCCGCTTCACCGACCTCTTCGAGCGTGGATCGGAAGGCCTCCACCAGTTGCGTCGGCAGATTACGGACGAACCCCACCGTGTCAGACAGTGTGAAGACCCGGCCATCAGAAGTTTGCGTCCGGCGGACAGTTGGGTCGAGAGTCGCGAACAGCGCGTCCTCCACAAGCACGCCGGCATCAGTGAGCTGGTTGAGCAGGGTAGATTTCCCAGCGTTCGTGTACCCGACAATCGCCACAGAGGGCACACCCATGCGACGGCGTGCAGCTCGTTGAGTGCGTCGGGCGGGTTCCATGTCACGGATCTGTGCGCGCAGGCGCGCCATGCGTGATCGAATGCGGCGCCGATCCAGTTCGATTTTCGTTTCACCGGGTCCTCGTGAGCCGATACCTTCACCGCCGGCCACACGGCCACCGGCCTGACGCGACATGGACTCACCCCAACCTCGCAGTCGCGGCAACAGATATTCGAGCTGAGCGAGCTCCACCTGTGCCTTGCCTTCACGAGACTTGGCATGTTGGGCGAAAATATCAAGGATCAACGTCGTACGATCAACAACTTTCACTTTGACGACGTCTTCCAAGCCGCGGCGCTGAGAAGCGGTCAGTTCACCGTCCACAATGACCGTGTCTGCCCTGCTATCCGCCACGATTTCAGCGAGTTCACGCGCTTTACCGGAGCCGAGGTAGGTGCCAGGATCTGGGGTGGGGCGCCGCTGAATGATGCCATCGAGGACGTGGGATCCGGCTGTATCAGCCAGTGCTGCCAGTTCACGCAACGAATTTTCCGATTCCTCCAGACTCTGCGTTGTGCGCAGGCCCACCAGGACCACACGTTCGAGACGCACCTGGCGGTATTCAACTTCACTGACTTCGTCAAGCTCGGTCTGGCTCGCAATGTCATTGACGCGGCGCATACCGGCGCGCGCCTCCCGTTCCAGGTCGCCAGCATCGTGCGTCGTGTCCTGAAAGCGCGTGGATGCCAGTGCTGTGCCCTGGCGGGCGAGGATACGCGCCACGACGTCTTCTGCTGCTTTGAACGATTCGTCGTCATGCGCTGAGGTTGAATCACGTGAGTCGGCCACTGATCTCCTTCGTTGCGGGTTCATCCTAGTGTGCCACGAGCAGACCCACCCGCGCAGATGAGACAGCGATGGGTGTGGACACCTGAGTGATCCACTAGGCTGGACATCATGACTGACCAGTACTTCACCAACGCTGCTCCTGCCGAAGAATCTGAACTGCGCCGCATTGACGTGGCGCTGCGCGGACACGATTTTCGCGCCTGGGTCAGTGATCATGTTTTTTCTGCCAACCGTCTGGACCTAGGGACACGCCAGCTTTTGGCAGAAGCTCCCACGCCGCCTTCGTCAGGAACGTTTGTGGATGTCGGGTGCGGATGGGGGCCGATCGCGCTGGCGATGGCGCTGGAGTCGCCCGAGGCTCAGGTGTGGGCAGTCGATGTGACAGACAGGGCGCTCGATTTGACGCGCCGCAACGCCACAGCCGCGGGAGTGTCCAATATCACGGCGTACCGTGCGCCCGCTGCCCTGGCCAAAGCTCACTCCGAGAACGTGCGTTTCGACCTGATCTGGTCAAACCCTCCGGTGCGTATCGGGAAAAAAGCATTGCGTGAATTGCTGACTCAATGGCTCAACCTGCTGGCCGATGAGGGTGAGGCGTACCTGGTGGTACAGCGCAACCTTGGCGCAGATTCCCTGATCTCCTGGCTGTGCGAGCAAGGCTGGGATGCCGGCAAGATTGCATCCAAGAAGGGCTACCGCATTATTCGGGTCGCGCGCCGCTAGATCGCGATTCAGGCTGCGCAGCGCTAGAACGATTCGGGCTGTGCATCACTGAGTGCGCGCTCGATCAACTTCAACGCGTTCGCGCGCAGTGCCGCCTCATCGCACCCGTCTGCATCGATCCACATGATGCGTGGGTCCCGTCTGAACCATTTGATCTGTCGCCGTGCAAGCTGACGGGTGGCCAGTGCAACCGACTCAATCGCCTCATCACGACTCATATGACCGTCAAGCACGGACAGAGCCTGCGCATATCCCGTTGCCCGGGATGCCGTCTTGCCCTCGCGCAATCCGAGAGGAATCAGGTGGGCAACCTCGTCAAGCAGGCCCTCGTCAAACATGGCGTGCGTTCTGACCGCGATGCGCTCATCGAGGCGGGCAGGCTCACGCCTCATTCCGAGCATGACCGCCGGCTGGGCGAACTCGTAGCGCGGCAGACGCGCTGAGAACGGCTCCCCCGTCAGTTCAATCACTTCAAGTGCGCGCACAATTCGGCGCGCGTTATGCGGGTCGATTCGGGACGCAGCAATCGGGTCACGCTCACAGAGCTTGTCCCACAGCCCTTGGACGCCCAGTGGCCCGTCACCCTCAGCTTCAATGCGGGCGCGTATGTCCGGATCTGTGCCAGGAAAGTCGATGACGTCAAGGAGCGCGCGAACGTACAGTCCCGATCCGCCGGCAACCACGGCGATGCCCGCACGACGATGAATATCCGCGATGTCACGTCGTCCTTCGCGCTGATAGGCGGCAACACTGGCCTCGTCTGTCACATCCAGGACGTCGATCTGGTGGTGCGTGATCCCTCGGCGTTCCTCCAGTGGTGTTTTGGCCGTGCCGATATCCATTCCTCGGTACAGCTGCATCGCGTCCGCGCTGACCAATTCGGCCTCACCGGATGTTCCCAGCAATGCCGGCAGATCCTGCGCAATGGTAAGGGCGAGGTCGGACTTTCCTGAGGCTGTGGGGCCGACGACGGCGATAATCGGAGTGTGGTCAGAGGTCACAGGTTCTGATCACCCAGCGGTTTGTACCAGTCCACGTCAATGGCAACGGCGCGAGCGTCAAAGTTGCGGTTGAGCGCCAATACTGCGCGGTTGGTCACGGCATTCGATGTCACGATGTGACAGATGTCGGGGCGCTCACGTTCCAGTGCCTGAGCATTGACAAGCTTGATCCACGCTGACAGTTTCCTGCCCCGGTATTGCGGGTCGATCAGCGTTGTTTCCTGGTAAGCGTAGCCGGATGTGTCGTCACGATACGTCAGCGTTGTCCAACCAACCAGTGGTCCTCCGGCTGGTCGAATTGCGGTCGTCATCCACTTGGTGCCGGCGCGGTAGAGTCCGTCCTCCATCAGTCGTATACGCTGTTCGTCCCAGATTGCGCTTTGATCAGTGGGTAGCGCACCTGAAGGGATGTCACGCGCGCACATTTCGTAGAGGCGCACCATCTGCCTGGCGAGCGCGGGCCGAGTGAAGGGTCCTGTCCACGTCACTGTTTCAAAACCGTCAGGCGCGACCGGTGCGGCTTCACGGATACGTTGGGCAGGAAGAATATTCACCCATTCACCGCACACAGGCTCATAGCCCCCGGCTCGCAGTGCCCGAGTGTCGGCATCCTCATCAAAATTGACGAGGGTGTCCGGCCGATCCGGGTGATATCCACTGACGTCAGCGATAGCTTCGGAATCCTCGATCTTGTGCCACGAGGTCGACACAACCCACGTGTCGATACCGGTGCGCCCATAGCGCCGCGCTTTTTCTTCACATCGGGCGCGAAGTGCCTGAGCGATCGCCTCATTGTGGGAATCTGCCAGATAGATGTCATACGTTGCCAGATGGGTGTTCTCCAGCAGCGGTAGCTCCAGATAGGCAAAGCCGATCACGCTGGCTCGATCGACGTCGACGGGCTGGGAACCTGCGCAGGCAATGATAAAGAGCTGAGCGCACGAATGACGAGCCGTGGAGAGCTGCTGGGCGGTCAGCGCCCACACAGATGTGCCAAAGATTCGCTGCGAATGTTGCTCCGTGAGAGCCGCCAACCGGCAGTAGAGATCAGCGTGCGGGTGTTCATTGTTGAACGGACGGCTGATTTGGGGGCGCACCTCAATAAGCGTGACGTCCTGGACGGCGTCAACGTCGCTTTGCTTCATGCATTCATGATCTCACGCGCAGCGTCGGCATTCCAAGAGTTACGCGCGGATCGGATGCCTCGTTGTGTGCACGCTGAACCTCCTGCCATGCGTCCCCTGCACGGGTACGGCGAACGTCGAAAAGTCCCCCGGTCAGGGCCGAGTCAGCGAGCAGATGGTGAGGCGCACCGTGCGTGACCGTTGCGCGCACCATATCGCCGGGTCGTGGCCTGTCCGCTTCTACAAGAGTGTCGGGCAGGGCGACATGTACCAGTCGGTTATCACGCGCACGCCCCGTGATGCGTTGAGTGGCACCGTCTTTGCGGCCTTGTCCTTCGCTGACGAGGACTTCGACGGCAGTGCCTTCGAGCTTCTCATTGTCCTGCGCGCAGATCTTATCTTGCAGGGCGATAAGACGGCTGTAGCGTTCGGAGGCGACCGCAGGGTCAACCTGGTCGTCGCGATCGGCTGCGGGCGTGCCGGGGCGCGGTGAGTACAGGAAGGTGAAAGCAGATGCGAAGCGTGCTTCTTCGACGACTTCGAGGGTCTGCTCGAAATCTTTTTCCGTTTCGCCGGGGAAGCCGACGATGATGTCGGTCGTAATAGCCGCGTCGGGCATTGCTGCGCGAACGCGTTCCAAAATGCCCATGAATTTCTTGCGACGGTACGAGCGGCGCATCTGGCGCAGCACCGTGTCTGAGCCTGACTGCAATGGCATGTGCAGGGATGGCATGACGGTGGGTGTCTGAGCCATCGCCTCGATGACGTCATCAGTGAAAGCTGCCGGGTGAGGGGAGGTGAAGCGTACGCGCTCAATTCCATCGACTGCGCCGACTGTGCGCAGCAGATCAGCGAAGGCTCCTCTGTGACCGAATCCCACACCGTAGGAGTTGACATTTTGCCCCAGCAGCGTCACTTCGATAGCGCCTTGTGCGACAACTGCTTCGACTTCCTGGAGGATCTCACCTGGCCTGCGGTCGCGTTCCTTTCCGCGCAGATGCGGCACGATGCAGAATGTGCAGGTGTTATTGCATCCGACAGAGATCGACACCCATGCCGCATACACGGATTCGCGGTGTGTGGGCAGCGTCGATGGAAAAACCTTCAGCGATTCTTCGATCTCAACTGCTGCTTCCTGGTTGTGTTCAGCGCGCCGCAACAGTGCGGGCAGAACATCGATGTTGTGTGTGCCGAAAACGGCGTCGACCCAAGGTGCGCGTTCCACAATACCGCCGCGCATTTGCTGAGCCAGGCACCCGCCCACTGCGATCTGCATGCCGGGGCGTTCACGTTTGACCTGGGCGAGCTGGCCAAGATTTCCGAACAGACGAGTCGCAGCGTTTTCTCTGACCGAGCAGGTATTGATGACCACCACGTCAGCGCCCATGTCGCCGGCATCAGTGGCGCGTGCTGCAGCTTCGGGTACTTGTGAGACGGGAACCAGTCCATACTCTTCCAGTAGTCCCGCCATGCGTTCTGAATCATGCTCGTTCATCTGGCATCCGAGTGTGCGCACCGCGTAGGTACGTGGCAGTGCAGACGGTGCGGCTGGCGCGGAAAGATCGGTCAAAGAAGTCATCGTCTGAAGATTCTACTCAACAATGCCTTACTCCACCCTGTTGGGTTCGTCATGCCCGCGTGTGACCACGTCACTCACCAGCGTGATTGCAGCGTCCACAGCCGCGGTGCGCACCTGTGTGCGTGAGCGGTCAGTGAAGTGATATTCACGCTGCGTGAAGCCTTCTGGAGTGACACAGGCGATGTGGACGGTTCCTGCTTCGTGCCCGTCTGCCGGACCTGGGCCGGCCACGCCTGTGGTGGAGATACCGATATCGGCACCCATCAGGGTGCGTACCCCCTGAGCCATCTGAATGGCCACGTCCGCATCTACCGGACCGGTTCGTGCCAGGTGTGCCCGATCGACACCCAGAATGTCAGCCTTCAGCTCAGTGGCATAGGTACACACGCCTCCGCGCACCGCATCGGATGCGCCCGCAATGTTGACCAGTGTCGAGCACAGGAGCCCACCTGTCAGGGATTCAGCTGTCGCAATCGTCAGGTGTGAGTCGATAAGGTCGTGCACCAGGCGAAAAGTCGCATCATCAGATGTCATCGTCCGATTCTCTACTCCACTCATTCAACGCGGCGCCGACAACGCTGACGCACACGTGAGCCGCATATCCTTTGCGCGCCAGCATACCCGTCAGCCTGCGAAAGGCTTTATCGCGTTCAGCGCCGTCGAGCCCTCGTGACAGCACCGACCGTTTCTTCGCGTCGACAAGTTGTCGAGCCCGCGCCTGTTCATCCTCATGAGAAATCTCGCTCAGGGCCTCGTTAATCAGCTCCAGCGCAACTCCGCGTTTCGCCAGATCTGCTGCCAGGGCGCGTCCTGCTTTGCCGCCCAGCGAGAAGCGATCCTTGACGAACATGGCGGCAAACGCGCGATCATCAACCAGTCCAACGCGTTCGAGCCGATCCAGTACGTCATCGGCAACATCACTGGAAAAGCCACGCGACGTGATGGCCGTGTGCAGTTCGGCGCGTGATCGCGCCCTGGCGTCCAGCTGACGCAGTGCCACCTCACGTGCCGCTTCAATCGCGGCTGTCCCCGTTAAAGAAGCGTTGCGTTCGCGAATTCGCGCCATGCGTTGCGCAGCCGAATCCGCGGTTGCACGCCGACGCTGGTCACCCAGCTCAGGATGGTCTTCGGGATCCGAGTAGTTGACCACGTGCACACACCTTAGAATCCTGCATCTTCGGAGGGGTCAACGGCCGGCTCTGCTGTCTCCGAAGCCTCCTCGGACTGTGTTGATTCTTCTTCGGGAGATGCTTCGATGCCAACGGCCTGCAGGATCTTGTGTTCGATCTCGTCGGCAAGTTCAGCATTGTCAACAAGGAACTGGCGGGCGTTCTCCTTGCCCTGGCCCAGCTGATCATCTCCGTAGGTAAACCAGGAACCTGACTTGCGCACGATGCCGCTTTCCACGCCCATGTCAATCAGGGAGCCTTCACGTGAGATTCCCTTACCGTAGACGATGTCGAACTCCGCCTGCTTGAACGGCGGCGCCATCTTGTTCTTGACGACTTTGGCGCGGGTGCGGTTGCCGACGGGTTGATCGCCATTTTTGAGAGTCTGGATGCGACGCACGTCGATGCGAACTGAAGCGTAGAACTTCAGTGCCTTGCCACCCGTTGTTGTCTCGGGAGATCCGAAGAACACACCGATCTTTTCACGCAGCTGGTTAATGAAGATCGCAGTTGTCCCTGTGGCCGACAGGACGCCTGCGATCTTGCGCAGCGCCTGACTCATCAGACGGGCCTGCAGGCCGACGTGCGAGTCACCCATTTCGCCTTCGATTTCCGCCTTGGGAACGAGCGCGGCCACCGAGTCAATGACGATGATGTCAATGCCGCCCGAGCGGATCAGCATGTCGGCAATTTCCAGTGCCTGTTCACCGGTGTCGGGCTGTGAAACCAGCAGGGAGTCAGTGTCCACGCCCAAAGCACGCGCATACTCCGGGTCAAGTGCGTGCTCAGCGTCGATGAACGCAGCGTTTCCACCCGCTTTTTGTGCGTTGGCAACGGCGTGCAGAGCAACGGTGGTTTTACCGGAAGATTCTGGTCCATAGATTTCAACGACTCGACCGCGCGGCAAACCGCCGATGCCCAGTGCGATGTCGAGGGCCAGCGAACCTGTGGGAATGACGCGTACGGGCGGGCGCGCATCGTCGCCCAGTCGCATCACAGATCCTTTTCCGAACTGCTTATCGATCTGCGCGAGTGCCACTTCCAGTGCTTTGTCGCGATCTGTGGTCGCTTGCTGCGCACGCGGGGCTGTTTTCCTGGCCATCGTGTTTCTCCTCGTCGTTGCGGGCTCTCCGCCCAATGGATCAGTCCTGGTCTCGGAATGCGGTCCCCTCGCCGGGGTGCATGAGTGACGATATGCCCGACCATAGGCATTTGGGATTCGTCGCGAGCAATCTGTGGAAAGCTGGAGCGAATCGGGCCACCTGTGGATACAGTAGTGGAACACGTGTTCGATTGTGAAACGACACGCTGATGTCACAAACGTGAGCCGCCTCGCCCGTCAATCCTCGCGCAGGCAACCGTTCGGCTCGCCTTCAGCGCTTCTTCTTCGGGCGCCTGTGCACCCAGCGGGCTTCTTCGCCTTTTCCGGTTTCATCGACGAGGGCGTCCCATATCACCTCAACGTCAACACCGGCATCCATCGCCTCACGGCCGCTCATTTTCAGCGGGACGAGGTAGAGGTCCTGAAACAGGGAACGCCCTAACGCAGGTCCATAGACCTGGTCAAGGGCGTTCCAGAATTCTGATTTGAGCACGAAGCTGAACCGTTCTAGCTCAACAGCGCAACCGACATCAAATCATCGGGCACCGTATCGGGCACCGTTGTGCTTTCAATGATCGCCATGCGATCTGACACGGTGCGCAGGACGACCCACAGCGGGACGCCTAGTGCTCCGGTAATGGCTTGTAGCAGTTCAGAGGAGGCTTCTTTCTGTCCCCTCTCAACTTCGGACAGATATCCCAGCGACACCTGTGCCTGAGATGAAACTTCGCGTAAGGTCCGGCCCTGGTCCTGACGCAGTGAGCGCAGCACGTCGCCAATCTCGGTGCGAAGCAGTGGTGCTGTTGCAGTTGTCGTCATGTTCTGACTGTATCCTCTCGTTGAACTCACATGCATCCTATGTTCACCAACTGGGAAGTTACTGAACACCAGCTTGCAATGCGCAGGATCATTTCCTTGTCTGATCATTTCAACGCCCTTGACGATGTCTTTATTCCCGGCAGTTGACAGATCCCTAATGTGGGGTACGTCTCGATTCGGGGAGTTGGTACTCCCCTGGCCGGCAGCGTCAGTGCGTGATTTCAAATTGTTTGAGCAGTGTGCGGCTGGCGTGCGAGTCTGTGGCCTGCAGCGCCAGGAGCTGCGCGTAGATTCCGCCACTGCGCGCCAGTTCAGCAGGCGACCCGACCTCATCGATCGTCCCGTTCTTCAAGGTGACGATTCGATCCACCGTTGCGATCGTGGACAGCCTGTGCGCGATGATGATCGTCGTGCGCCCATGCATGAGTTCGTCGAGGCCGGCCTGAACCTGCCGTTCAGCTTTGGTGTCCAGGGCTGAGGTTGCCTCATCGAGCACGAGGATCGGCGCGTCCTTGAGCATGGCGCGAGCAACGGAGATGCGCTGTTTTTGCCCACCTGACAGTTTGATGCCGCGCTCACCGATCTGCGTGTCGAAGCGGTCGGGAAGGCGCTCAATGAACGACAGGGCGTTCGCGCGACGCGCCACCTCGACAATCTCGTCGTCCGTAGCGTCGGGTTTGCCGTAGGTGATGTTGTCACGAATCGTGCCGGAAAACAGGCTTGCGTCCTGGAAGACAACACCGATCTGATCGCGCAACGCCTGAGTCGGCACCTGCGTCACGTCATGTCCGCGCACCCTCAGCACGCCTGCATCAGGCGTGTACAGCTTCATCAGCAGGTTGATCATCGTGGTCTTGCCACCACCTGACTCACCCACAAACGCGATGCGTTCACCTTTGCGAATAGCGAGGGAAATATCGCGCAGGACTGCCTCGTCGGTGTAACCAAAGTTGACGTGGGTGTACTCGACGTATGGATCCTCGCTGGACCAGTCGATTGTCTCGTGCACGGCGGTCAGCGGCTCGTCGGGTTCTGACATGACTTTGAAGTACTCGTTGGAGCCGGTGATCGCCTTTTGCAGGGTATCCACGTAGTAGCTCATCGACGTGACAGGCTGCTTGGCCATGTTGATCAGTTGGATCAACAGCACCATCGATCCCACGGAGAAGGCGCCGCGAGCAGTTTGGATGAAGATAATCAGGTACACCGCGAAGAACACCAAGTCCAGGCACACGCGACGAATAATGTCCATGCGGTGCCAGTAGGCAGACTGGGAGCGCGTGATGCTGATTGCGTCGTCGTAGTGCCCGTCGAAGGCTTCCAGTTCGGAACGCTCGCGCGTATAGGACTTCACGACGCGAAGCTGGCCGATGACTTCAGCAAAACGGCCACCCGAGATGTCGTAGTGCTCGTTCTTCTGATGCTCCCACACTTGCCATTTCACCGAGGTTAAAGCTGTGAGCCAGACGAACAGCGGGTAGATGATGAACAGGCACAACGCCAGCCACGGCGAATGCAGGCCAGCCACCACCAGCACCGTGACGACGGTGAGGATCGTGGTGAAAAACGAATTGGCGAATACCTGCAGGAAGTCAGCCACCGAGGCAATTGAACGGTTCAGGCGCGAAATAATCGTGCCGGTCAGCTCGGAATCAAAATAGCGCTGCGGCAGGCGCAGCAGTTTCGAAAAATAGTTGTGCGACAGGATCGCGCGGATCCTCGTGCTCATCTGGTCACCCATATAGCCGGTGACGTTCGTGATCAACGAGTTCAGCACCATGAGTGCGAGCAGTCCAACGGCCAGCCACACCAGGGTGGTGATCGTCGCGTTCGTCTTGCCGCCGATCATGTCCACGACGATCTGCGTGCCCTGCGCGATGACGAAGGGGCTGAGCAGTGAGGTCGTGGTCGTGATAATGGCGCCGATGATAATGCCGACGTAGAGCGGCCACAGTGACCGGGCACTTGACAGGATCCGCCAGATATTCTTCATGTCTGAGATGACACCTAATGTTTGCCGAACAGTTTGACGCTTTCGATCACGTAGCCGGCTCCACTCCACAATGTGGCGATCAGAGTCAGTGCTGCAACGACGACCATGAACCATGATCCCGGCATAACGATGTTCCAAAAAGTGGACCAGGGCAGCAGCAGGATGAAGATCAGGAACATTTGCAACAAGGTCTTGAACTTACCTGCAAGCGATGCAGCAACGACAACTGAGCGTTTGAGCAGGAGTGCACGCAACACCGTCACGCCTAGTTCTCTTGCCGCAATGACGATGGTGAACCACCACGGGAGGTAACCCGCGATGCTCAGCATGATGAAGGCGCTCAAGGTCAGTGCCTTGTCGGCAATCGGATCCATGATCCGGCCGAAATCGGTAATGAGGTCCTGCGAGCGGGCGATGTGCCCATCGAGCTGGTCGGTGACGCCGGCAATCACGAACACGCTGACCGCCCACCAGTGCAGGTTCCAGTCATGCTGCAGCATCAAGATGATGAGGATGGGCACCATGATGAGGCGAAAAACAGTCAGGATGTTGGGAACATTGACCCAGGAGCGCTTCGGCCCCTCATCCAACATCGAGACGTTTTCCGGTGCTGACTTCATCATGATGAATCCTATCGTGTTCAGCGACCAGTCAGTTGCCAGGCGTCTTCATTTGGACCTGACCCGTCGTCATAGTCCTTCTCATCGACCCAGTCATCAGGTGCGCCGATGCTGGTCAGGTCCCGGTGAGGGTGGGCGAACGGCCCTGCATGTGAGTCATGACCCATTGAGTCGCCGTACGCGTCAGGTGCGTGATCAGCGGACGAGGGCGCGCCGTGGTAGCCGCCCTGACTGGAAGCCGGATCGGCAGGCTGTTCCGGTTCGGAAGCATGTACGGAATCCGTTTCCCCGCGCAGCATTGCCAGCACGTCTGGCAAGGACTCAGGTGGAACCAGCACTTCGCGCGCCTTGGATCCTTCGGACGGGCCGACAATTTCGCGCGATTCCAGCAGATCCATCAATCGTCCTGCGCGTGCGAACCCGATGCGCAGTTTGCGCTGCAGCATGGAGGTGGAGCCCAGCTGTGTGGAAATCACCAGTTCGGCTGCCTGCAGCAGATCCTCAAGATCATCACCAATATCCTCAGCAACCTTCGGCTTCTTCGCAGGTGCCGTGACGTCTTGACGGTACTGCACTTCCATCTGCTCCTTCACATGCGTGACAACAGCATGGATTTCAGATTCAGTGACCCACGAGCTCTGAACGCGCAAAGGTTTCGCCGCACCCGCCGGCAGATACAGGCCGTCACCTTGACCGATCAGCTTTTCAGCACCGGTCTGGTCCAAAATCACGCGCGAGTCAGTTTGCGAGGCTGTTGCGAACGCGAGACGAGAGGGAACATTAGCTTTAATGCCGCCGGTGACCACGTCCACCGACGGGCGCTGGGTGGCCAGCACCAGGTGAATGCCGGCCGCACGTGCCAGCTGTGTAATGCGCTGAATGGACGCTTCCACGTCACGAGGCGCCACCATCATCAGGTCCGCCAGCTCATCGACCACGACCAGCAGGTACGGGTAGGGCTTGAGCGTGCGATCCAGTCCCGGCAGCGCGTGCACCTGCCCGGACAGCACGGCCTTGTTGAAGTCGTCAATATGACGGAACTTGTATGTGTGCAGGTCGTCGTAACGCCTGGTCATCTCTTCAACAACCCATTCAAGCGCTTCGGCGGCTTTCTTCGGATCCGTGATGATCGGTGCGATCAGGTGCGGTATTCCGTCATAGACCGTCAGTTCCACACGCTTGGGGTCCACCAGAATCATGCGTACCTGCTGCGGAGTGGCGCGCATCATGATGGATGTGATCATCGAGTTGATGAAGCTCGACTTACCCGAACCGGTCTGGCCTGCAACCAGCAGGTGCGGTGTCTTGGCCAGGTTGGTGACAACGTAGCCACCCTCGACGTCCTTACCCACACCGACCATGAGCGGGTGGTGATTGCGCTTGGCGACACCGGAGCGCAGCACGTCACCCAATGCGACCGTCTCGCGGTCAGGGTTCGGGATCTCCACACCGATGGCGGACTTGCCGGGAATCGGTGAAATGATGCGCACGTCTGCTGTTGCCACAGCGTAGGCAATGTTCTTCGACAGGTTCGTGATGCGTTCGACCTTGACGCCCGGACCCAGCTCGACGACGTATCGAGTCACCGTGGGGCCGCGCGAAAAGCCTGTCACTGTGGCGTCGACGTTAAATTCGGTCAATACGCGCTGCAGGGCCTCGATGATCTGATCGTTCGCGGCAGAACGCGTCTTGTGCGGCGCGCCGCGGACCAGAAGGGATTCGTCAGGCAGCGTATAGGAAATCGACTCGTCGAGCTCGGGCTGGAAGGAACTGGCAGGCGGCTCGGTCGTGGGCGGTGCGGCCAGTGTGGAGGTCTCCTCCCCTGCTCCCGTATCTGCCTGTGGCAGGACCTGGGTTGCTGCTTCTGGTTCGTGGTCTGACGAGGGGGGCTCCGTTTCCTCGATGTCCTGGTGTTCTGACACATTCGGGACGGCGTGTGCGCTCTCGTGTGCACGGCGGAACGCTTCATCCGCGTCGTAGGAATCCAGCTGAGCGGTGGCCGCAAGCTCGTCCTCGTCACTATCGACATCGTCTGCATCAATGCGTTCACGCTGGTCCTGGCGTGACAGGATGCGCCACCATGAGCGCAGCACTGCGGGAATGTCACTGATCCGGGTGCGGGTGGCAAGCAGCAGTGAGTACAGGGCGAGCAGCACCAAAATGGGGATCGCTCCCCAGGGTGACAGCAGCTGAGCCAGCGGGCGTCCGATGAACCAGCCGGCAAGCCCTCCGGCTGCTTCGATCCGGTCGAAGGAATCGATGTTCGGGTTTCCCGCGGTGATGTGGGTGATGCCCGCGATCGACATGGCCATGCCGATTCCACCTGCAATGTGGTGTGGCAGAGCGTGCTGGCCGGAGCGCGCCTTGATAAGCTCGATCGACAGGGCGACGAACACGATCGGCACCAGAACGGAGAACAGTCCGACCAGGCCGGCTACCGCGTGATGCACGATCATTCCTGCGGCCCCCGATATGCCGAACCATTCACGCAGGGCGATGATGATGGCCAGCCCACACAAGATGAATGCCAACGCGTCGCGTTTAAGCTGAGGGTCCGTAGCGCGCCACTGCTCGTGTGCGCTGCGAACCGCGTGGCCTGTTGCCGACGCTGCCCGCGCCAGGCCGCCTGGGCGTGCCGGAGCGTTCTCGGCGCGTGCAGAGGAGCGCCCCGAGGTTCGAGAGCTGCGAGTACGCGAAGATGATGCAGATTTTTTGGCCATGATACTTCGACGCTACCGCGAACACTTTCCGATCCGTTTCAGACGCGCCGACCGACGCGCCAGATCGCCTCACATGGAGTATTTCACGCGTTTTTCCCGCAGGACTTCCTCGATCTGGCTGCGCGTGGGCACCGGCAGTGCCGATTCATGTGAAATGGTCACCGCGGCCGCGGCGTTGGCAATGCGGCATGCTTCGATCAGGTCGTGCCCCTCCAACAGTGCGGCAGACATGATCGCGATATGAGTATCGCCCACACCGACCGTGTCAACGGTAATGGAATCGAATGCGGGAATCTGCACGCGCGGCGAGTTCTCATCGACCTGCACTTCGCACCCCATCACGCCCAGGCGACGCACGATTGCGGCGTCGGGGCGTATGACATGTCGAATCGCAGTGCCAGGCTCAGTAGTTGCCAGAATCCGGCTCAACGTGGAGGCCTGGCGGATATTCATGGTCAGAACATCCACACGTTTCAGCAGTCGGCGCCACGCCCACACTGGTACCTGCTCCACAGCCGGTGACACGGAGACCACCAAAGTGACATCATCGGGCAGGTCTGCTCCCCATCCGGACAGGACGCGCGCACTGGACTCGTTGACCAGGTCAGCGCCACCGATATGGACAAGGTCCCCCTCCTGCAGCTCAATACGGTCGAGGGCGGCACGCGATGGCTCAGATTCAACGCCTGACGTAGCGACGGACGTGGTCGAGCCGTCGTTTTCCACCAGCATGATGGCAGCGCCGATGTCGCCCACCAGTTCATCAGTCACGATCTGGACGCCAGCGTGGGCAAGCTGGCGGCGCACGGTGAAGGAGTTCGGTCCGGTTCCCAGTGGTGAGGCCAGCAGCGCGGGGATCCCGTAGGCTGCCACGGCTGACAGCGTGGTGAAACCACCTCCCGGTCGTGACATGGCGCTGTCTGCCCGCACGGATGTTCCCCGCTCGGGGATGTGATCAACGTGCAGCGGGAGCGACAGCACGATGGAATCTGTCGAGATGAAACGACCGGTCATGCCATTACCGTACCTTCTGTTCCTGCGTGAGTCATAGGACGCACATATGGGAACGCCAGAATCTGACGAATCGTGCTGCCGGTCAACAACATGACCAACCGATCCATTCCGATTCCCACACCTCCGGTCGGCACCAATCCCAGGTCGAGGTCATCGAGAAATGCCGTGTCGATGCTCATTGCCTCAGGGTCTCCCGCTGCTGCCGCCAGCGACTGTTCAACGAAACGTTCGCGCTGGTCAATAGGGTCTGTCAGCTCTGTGTAGGCCGTGCCTAACTCCATGCCAAAAGCCACCAGGTCCCACCGTTCGGCAAGACGGGGGTCGTCGCGATGTTTGCGGGTCAGTGGCGAAGAGGATGCTGGGAAGTCGCGGTAGAACGTCGGCTGAACCGTTTGCGCTTCAACTAGGTCATCGTAGAGTACCGCGATCAGTGCTCCGTGGTCGACAACGGGTGGTACGTCAATGCCGTGCGCGTGACAGAGGCCGATAAGCTCATCATCGTCCGAATCCGGTGTCACTGTGGTGTTCGTGGCAGCACTGATCGCCTCATGGACACCAATCACAGGCCACTCACCTGACAGGTCGTATTCGACCATGTCTACACCGTCGTAGCGGCACACCGTCTGCAATCCCTCGGTACCGAATGACCCTGCCGGCCGCAGACATACGCATTGTCCGTTGACTTCCAGGGCGCAGCGTTGGATGAGTTCCTGGGCCAGATGACGCATCGTTGTGTAGTCGCCGCCCGCTCGGTAGGCCTCCAGGGAGGTGAACTCGGGATTATGGGTCATGTCCGCCCCCTCGTTCCTGAAGGAGCGTCCCATTTCGAAAATGGCGTCCATACCCGCCACAGCCAGTCGCTTCAAGTACAGTTCGGGAGCTATCCGCAAGAATACGTTGGAACCATAGGCATTCAGGTGTGTAATAAATGGCCGAGCGTTCGCCCCGCCCTTAATCGGATGCAGGATTGGCGTTTCCACTTCGGTAAATCCGTTGTGCGCCAGCACAGCGCGCGTAGTGGCCATCACGCGCGAGCGTTTGCGCAGAAGATCCACCGCAGTGGAGTCTGTCAACAGATGTGTCACACGCTGGCGGGAGCGGGTCTGAGCATCCAGCGTCGTGCCGTGGGCAGGCAGAGGACGCAACGATTTTGCCGCCATCGTCCACGTTGCCACCCGCACCGTCGGCTCGCCAAAGCGTGTACGTCCTGGGTGCCCTGTTACTGCCACCGAGTCTCCGATGTCACACAGGCCCCACAGTTCGAACACTGCCGGTTCCGTCGTGGATTGTTCCAGCATGATCTGAATCGTCTGCCCGCCTCGGTCAAGGTCGGCGAAGATGATGCCGCCATGATCTCGGATGGCACGGATGCGCCCACCGGTAGTGACCTCGTCAGGGGACCAGGTATCATCGGCACACTGCCGCGCTTGAGCGCGCACCTGATCAGGGAGAAGCCCCAGCGACAGTGACGGGGGCCACGGTTCCATACCGCTTTGGCGCAGACGCTCAGCCTTGGAGCGGCGGACGCGTTCTTGCTCCGTGAGTGCACGCTGCGGCACAACAGCCTGATGGGCTTCCTGCTCGATGGCGTGCACTGCCCGGCGGTGTTCGTCATCAATGCCCCATGACTGTCCATGGTCAATGTCAGCCCATACGGGCAGGAAACCCTCTAGTCCACCGGCTGCAGCCAGAACATGTGTGATTTCTGCGAACGTGCGATAGCACATATAACGAGGAAACCACTCGGGGCGGTAGCGGGAATTGGATTCATACAGGGACTCGAGCTGCCACCATTTGGATGCGGCGCGCATGATGCGCCGGAGCAGCCGGGCACGCCACGTGGCATCAACCGCCTCGCCCTCGCGAAAAATGCGACGGAACATCGCAAAGTTCAATGAGATCGCGTTGATCGGCCCGTCAGCGCAGTCCGTTATCAGGGCGACAATCATGGCTTCAATGATGCCGTTTGTCGCTGTAGCTGATCGACGCATCAGGTTCAGTGACAGCCCCGTATTGCCCCACGGCACGAATGTCAGAATTGCTTCGATAGTCCCGTCACCTGCGCGGGCAACGACTACTCGTGTGCGTGAATCCACCGGGTCGAACATGCGGTCCAGCGCCATGGAAAAGCCGCGTTCGTCGCCTCTGCGATACTCGTTGGCGACCCGTTCCAGGCAGCAGCGTTCCTCGGCGTCGATCTCTCCGAGTTGGCGGATCGAAATATCGATACCGGCGCGTGCCACTCGGCGAACCGCATGGGCAAGGTCTTTCATGTAGGGATCACGCAATTCGAAGTCGCGGACGTGGACGATTGCTTCACCCCCCATGGCTCGCACGGCAAACCCCTGCTGTCGGTAGGCACGCGCTCCTGATTCGGAGGCAGAAAGAACGGCCGGAATCCATCCGAAGCGGGCGCAGCGCAGGCGCCACTGCGCGATCGCGTTCTGCCATGATTGGGGATCACCCAGCGGGTCGCCGGCAGCCATGCAGACACCAAACAGAACCGAATAGGATACGCCGGCACGTTGATCTGTTGACAGCACCAGGGACCGGTCACCACGGGTTGCGAAGTACCCGAGCGAATCTGTTCCCCAACGGGCCAGCAGTTCGCGCGTTTTCAGGTCATCTCCGCAAGTGCGTCCCGGCGTTTTCTGCCCGCGCAGGAAGTAGGCCAGTGCCAACAGATAGATCAGCGCTGACCATAAAGACAACGCCAGTGCAAGGGGACGCGGCCCTATCGGCTCGCTACCGTCGGTCAGTGTCAGCGACACGAAGCCCAGAGAGCGTGAAATCACCCATCCGGGTCCAGCAGTGGTATGCGACCACGGTCCCCACGTCACCAGCACAATTCCCCACACGATCGAAGTGCCGATCCCTGTGATCAGAATGACCAAGGCACCGACGAGGGACCCGCGCACAATGTGCGAGGGAAACGAGGCCCGATAGTGCAACAGCGCCACCATCACGATGAGCGCCACGAGCGGCGAGATCAGTAAGGACGGCATATCCAGCCACACAGCGCTACCGTCCGCAACGAAAAGGATGATGAACAACACGGACGTGAGGGCGCCAATGATCTGGAAAAAGGCGATGGCCCATAGTACGACGCGTTTTCGTCGCGATGCGGCCAGCGCGATTGACCCACACACTACTGCTTCGAACAGGCCGGCACCCGACGGCAAGTTCAACGCGCTCGTGATCAACATGCCGATTTCAACGACGCGCGGAGCGATCAGGTGGATCAGCACCGACAGGAGGGACCAGATCATCGTAATGGCGTAAATGTCCGAGACGATGGTCGGTATTCTCAGCGCGCGGGCGGTGGCCTGCTCGCTGGCTGGTGGAAGCGGACTGCGTTTCGATGTGGACGGTGTTACGTTCACTGCTCGACCACGACAGGCACAATCATCGGGCGGCGACGCAGCTTGCGCGCCACCCACCTGCCCAGAACGCGCCGCATGGCCTGCTGCAGTTTGTAGGGATCCTGTCCTCCTGGCGCTGCTGCCTGGCGCAGTGCGTCATCCACATCAGGCAGGATCTCGTCGAAAACAGAATCGTCCTCAGCCATGCCGATCGCGCGGATCGTCGGCGGTGCGAGCACCATCCCTGAATCATGTTCCACCACGGCGTACACGCTGATGAACCCTTCGGCTCCCAGCGTGCGACGCGTCTCGAGTTCGTCGTCGGAAATTTCACCGATCGAGCGTCCGTCGACGTAGATGTATTCACATGGAACCGCGCCCACAACGCGCGCTTTCCCATCGATCAGGTCAACGACCACGCCGTCTTCAGCCAGCACGACATTTTCCGGGGAGACACCTGTCTTGACGGCCAGCTGTCCGTTGGCCACCAGGTGGCGGATCTCGCCGTGAATCGGCATGACGTTGGCTGGCTGCACGAGGTTGTAAGCGTAGATGAGTTCACCGGCAGAGGCGTGACCGGACACGTGAACCTTCGCATTGGCCTGGTGCACGACTTTTGCGCCCAGTCGAGTCAGGTCGTTGATGACCCGATAGACCGAGTTTTCATTGCCCGGGATCAGTGAGGAAGCGAACACCACAGTGTCGCCCGGTTCGATCGTGACGAATCGGTGCGATCCTACGCTCATGCGTGACAGCGCGGCCATCGGTTCGCCCTGCGAGCCGGTCGCCATGTAGACGCGCTGCTCTGGAGGCAGCTCCCCTATCATCGAGCGTTCGATCAGGACACCCTCGGGAATTGACAGGTAGCCTTTTTCTTCCGCGATGCGCATATTGCGTTCCATTGACCGTCCCACGAGGGCAACCCTGCGTCCACTGCGCGCCGCCGCATTGATGACCTGTTGGACGCGGTGCACGTGCGAGGCGAAGGAGGCCACGATGATCTGGCCGGTCGCATCTGAGAAAACCTGGTTGAGGACGGGGCCGATTTCGCGTTCAGGAGTGATGAATCCTGGCACCTCGGCGTTTGTGGAGTCCACCATGAACAGGTCGACGCCTTCTTCGCCGAACCGGGCGAATGAACGCAGGTCGGTCAGGCGGTGGTCGAGGGGCAACTGGTCCATCTTGAAGTCGCCGGTCATCAGAACTTTGCCGGCGGGAGTGCGCACGAACACTGCGAGCGCATCCGGAATGGAGTGCGTCACCGCAATAAATTCCAGGCTGAACGGGCCGACCTCGGCAGTGTCATGTTCATCTACGACGTTCAGGGGAGGGTTCTCCAGGCGGTGCTCGCGCAACTTGGGCTCAACGAACGACAATGTCAGGTCCGACCCATAGATCGGGATGTCAGAGCGCAGTTTGAGCAGGTAGGGGACGGCGCCGATGTGATCTTCGTGGCCGTGGGTCAGTACCATCGCCTCCACATCGTCGAGGCGCTCCTCAATCCACGAGAAGTCAGGCAGAATCAGGTCAACACCTGGCTGACTTTCTTCGGGGAAGAGAACGCCGCAGTCGACGATGAGCAGCTTTCCGTCATATTCGAGGACGGTCATGTTGCGGCCGACCTCACCGAGACCACCGAGGGGCACGATCCGCAGGGCGCCCGCGGGTAGGGGTGCCGGTTCGGTTAAGTTTTCGTACAGGGACTTCATGGGGCAAGTGTCTCACGCATTGGACCGCGCTGAAAGCGGCGGCGCGCGTCCAGATGTTTTCCCACGCTATTTCACAGCAGGTTCATGCGTTCCATGACGTGACGCAGGCGCGTGAGCTCCTCATCAGATGCCGGCACGAGCGGCAGGCGGACGGCCGGTGTGTCGATGATTCCCTGCAGTGCCAGTGCGGCCTTCGCCATCACTGTCCCTTGTCCACCTCCCATGATGGCGTCGACCAGTGGGCGTAGTTCGAAGTGGATTTCGCGCGCTTCCCACACCTGGCTGTCATCCAGAAAATCAATCATCCGGCGGTACTGGGCGGCGGCAACGTGGGCAACCACTGAGATCAGTCCTGATGCGCCGGCCACCAGCCAGTTGAAGTTCTCACCGTCATCGCCTGAGTAGTATTCCAACCCTGTGCGATGCATACGTGCCGATCCTCGTTCCACCTGACCGGTCGCATCCTTCACGCCTTTAATGCGGTCGTATTGGGCCAGCTCATCGAACGTCTCGTCGCTGAACGCCAGGCCGGTGCGCCCCGGAATGTCGTAGAGCATGATCGGCAGGTCGGTCGCGTCCATTATGGCGCGCACGTGCGCAATCAGTCCAGCCTGGGAAGGTCGGTTGTAGTACGGGGAGACGACCAGCAGACAGTCAGCTCCGCATGCCTGCGCTCCTTCCGCGATGCGCACGGCGTGAGCAGTGTCGTTCGAGCATGCGCCGCACATGATGTGAGCGCGCTGACCCACAGCTTCCTTGACAGCTCTGGTCAGTTCGTCCTTTTCAGGTTGGTGGGTGGTCGGTGATTCACCCGTCGTACCCGACAGAAGGATCGTGTCGCATCCGTCGTCGACCAGTTTGGTGGCCAGCCTGGCTGCTGCCTCGGCATCAAGTGAGCCATCCTGGTGAAAAGGGGTCACCAGTGCGGGCGCGAGGGATCCGAATGTACGTGACGGAAGATGTTTCATGTTTCACAGTCTAGGAGATGGCGTCACGAGGGGCCGCGTTGTTTCAGTTGGTGGATTCTGCAGGGTGGTCGCACCCTTCAGGGCCGCGAGCACCGGCACTGTCTGCTTGCGCATTCGGCCTGCCACCGCCACCTGATCCCGCGGAGTCGAGTCCTGCCCACCACAGGTGCTGCGTCATCGGCGTTCCTGCCACATCGAGCCGTCTGAGCAGCCCTGCCGGCGCAAAACCTGCTGACTGGAAGAATCTGACGCGCGCTTCATCGTTGGGGCTGATCCACACCTGGAGACTGCGGGCAGACAGCCCCGCTTCCCGCGCGGTATCCACAATCGCGGCCAGCATGCGGGAGGCGTGTCCAGAGCGCCTGAATCTCTCGTCCACGTCGAGGGCGGCCAGCTCAAGGCCGTCTGGAATATCAGGTGCCTTCGCATGGTCAATGTGATGGGACGGTGCCGGCTGCGCGACCACGAACCCGACAACGCGGCTGCCGTGCAGCGCCACCATTGTGGAGCATCCCGGCGGTGGTATGCGTGAGAGCGTGTCATTCCAGGCGCGCTGCACCTCCAGAGGCGAAACGTCGACGGATGCTCCCCCTACGGCGCGGGCAACGCTGCGTAGGGATGCGACCTGAATGGCAGCAATGTCGGCTGCATCCGGGGCGGTTGCGGGGCGTACTGAGACGCGGCTATCAGCGTTGCTCATAGTGTCATGAGCTGATCGACACCGACGGTCAAACCAGGCTGTTCGTGCACGTGACGGATAGCGAACAGGACGCCGGGCATGAACGATGCGCGGTCAAAGGAATCGGTGCGGATGACGAGCTGCTCGCCCTCGTTTCCCAGCAGGATTTCTTCATGTGCGACCAGTCCACGCAGCCGCACGGCGTGCACGGGGACACCGTCAATGACGCCGCCGCGAGTTCCTTCAGGGTCGGTGCGGGTCGCATCGGGCATCGGATCGCATCCTGCTTCGCGGCGGGCACGGGCAATGCGTTCAGCTGTGGCGCGAGCCGTTCCCGAGGGTGCGTCCAGCTTGTTCGGATGGTGCATCTCGATCACTTCAGCCGATTCGAAGTACGGCGCGGCCATTTCGGCAAATTTCATCGCCAGAATTGCTGACATCGCAAAGTTCGGCGCGATGATGACGGATCTACCTGCGCGTTCGGCGTGCTCCGCGACGCGCCCGCGAGACTCATCGGTCCAGCCCGTTGTCCCCACCACGACGTTTACGCCGCAGTCCAGCAACGCATGCACATTATCTTCTGTCACGGCCGGAGCGGTGAAATCAACAGCGACCGTCGCCTGGTTGAGTGTGTCGGTGGTGATCTGGTCATCGACGTCAATGCGTGCAACGACTTCCATGTCTGGTGCTGCGCTGACGGCCTCAACGACGGTCGCACCCATGCGTCCTCGTGCACCAACGACTGCAACTCGCAGTGTGTTCATCTCTCCTCCTTCGCCGCGGTGGCCTGCGGCTGTCTTAGCTGCGCACGTTCGGCAGCACGACCGCGCGGCCCTGCTCGGCGTTGACCAGCTCAGCTGCCAGCGCTCGCACGTCTTCCTGGGTGACTGCGTTGATGCGGGCCAAGCCCTGATCGACCGTGAAATACGTGCCGGTCAGCTCGGCGTTACTCAGCCGGCCCATCCGTGACAGGTTATCTTCCAGCCCCAGGGCGATCGCGCCGCGCACGTGTCCACGTACCCGAACGATCTCTTCCTCGGTCGGCCCGTCAGAAGCCAGAGCCTGCAGTTGTTCGTTCATGAGCTGTTCAACCTGCTCCACGTGTGCGGGCGACGTGCCGGCATACATCCCGAATGCGCCGGCATTCGAGTAGCGCATGTTGAAGGCATATGTCGTGTAAGCCAGGCCGCGTTTTTCACGGATCTCCTGGAACAGGCGTGACGACATCGACCCGCCCAGGATAGACAGCAGTACTGACATCGCAGGGATGCGGTCATCACCGACCTGCAGCGCAGGGCATCCGACGATCACATGAGCCTGTTCGACGTCGCGGTGACGTTCCTGGACAGTGGGTTGTGCCAGCTGTGCCGGTGTTGTGTCACGCCTGGGAGCAGGTCCGAGGCCTCCCTCGTCCCCACGCCACCCTGCCCGGTCGAGCGAAGCAGCAACGAGGTCGACGATGTGGTCGTGTTCAACGTTTCCGGCAACGGAGACGATGAGGCGGTCTGGACCGTAATGGGACTGGTAGTGCTCCCACACGTCGTCACGGCTGACGGCTCGGATTGCTTCAGGAGTTCCGCCGACCGGTTTGCCCAGCGTTGTGTCACCGAAAACAGCGGCAGCGAATGCTTCGTGGACTGCATCGAGCGGTGAGTCCTTCGCCATCGCCAGTTCGTCAAGGATCACGCCTTTTTCCACGTCGAAGGCGTCGGGCACCAGCGATGAGGAGGTCACCATGTCGGTGAGGACACTCAGCGCCATATCCACATCCGCGTCACGCACCCGCGCATAGTACTGCGTGTGTTCCTTGTCGGTTTCCGCGTTTGTTTCACCGCCGACCGCGTCGAATGCGACCGCAATATCGAGCGCACTCATCGTTGGTGTGCCTTTGAACAGCAGGTGCTCCAGGAAGTGTGTGGCTCCAGCGTGAACAGGGCTTTCGTCGCGCGAGCCGACCGGCACACACAGCCCGATTGCCGCTGAGCGCGTGGCAGGGACGTGCTGAGTGATGATTCTGACGCCGCGTGGCAGGATCGTGCGCGTCACCGTCGTTTCATCATCGCTGACGGTCATTGACGAGGCCGCTGCCTGCGCGCCGCCGAGTGGAAGATCGATACCAGTTATGGTTGGTGCGGTCACTAACGAGATTCCTTTGGTGCATTCGTTGATGTGCCATTTGACGCGGATGGCGTAATTGACGAGTCGGGCAGGTCAAGCGGGTCGGCACCCTGGCGCGCCTGCTTCGACGTCATCTTGGAGCCTTCAGTTGCGGAGGCGCCGACAGGTGCGATGTCTTGTGGCGGATCGCTTTCCAGGCTCGAGCGAGACTTGAGCGGAGCCGTTGTGCGTGTTTTGGCGCTTGCCGTCTTGTCGTTGCGACTGGCTGAGGTGTCAGCGTTGGACTCCTTGGCGCTGGTGCCCAGGTGCTTTTCCGACGGGATGCCGCCGGTGAGTGCGATGATCAGAGCGATCAGAAGTGCGAGAGCCATGATGGCGAAGAACCACGTCATCCATCCGAATCCCACTTCAATACCCCATGCAGATGTTGCGGCGCTTGCGATTCCGACGATCACGGCGGCGGCAACCGTCATGCACAATGCCCACATATAGAAGCTGCGTGGTGACTGGCGGGTGATAGCGCGCGCAAAGCCGAGAACTGTGGCAACCAACAGAGCTGGGCAGGCGATGACAATGATGCTGCCGACCGTCATCGGTGCGACGTAGCCGGGGTCTGCGGTTTCAATGCCGCCGGTGGACATCAGTATCAGCCATGCCAGCGTATCCAAGACAAAAAGGGCGCCGAATAAGACCGGATCCGTGAAGCGCTTCATGAGCTGTCCTTTCGTTGGTTCGCAGCTGTGTTGCACGCGTCAGACTTAGCTTATGCCATTGAGCCGCGGCGCACCTGCCTGTGACCATACCGGCGTTGTTCGAGGCAGGCCTTCGGCCAGCCCACGAAGGAGGCGCGGCACCCTCAGTCGGGTGCCGCGCCCTGCCGAGTCAGCATCACTCAGCGTTCAGACTTATTCAGCGTTCTCACTTACTCAGCATCGTCGGAGGAGTCAGTGGAATCTGACTGATCCTTCGAGTCTGCGTCGTGAGAGCCGCCCTCGTCGTTGTGATGACGACGGGTGCGGGTGCGCTGGCGACGCTCTCCACGGCCGCGTCCGCGACCGCGTCCGGAGCGCTCTGAACGATCATCCTGGTCCTTGTCGGACTGTCCGGACTTGTCCTTACGCGGTTCCGGCTCGAATTCAGCGGCCTCTCCGTCAACGACGGCATGCAGAGACAGCTTGCCACGGTCACCGATTTCAGCGATCTCAACCTCGATCTGCTGGCCCACCTGCAGCACGTCATCGACAGATTCGATGCGCTTGCCACCGACCAGGCGACGAACCTGCGAAATGTGCAGCAAACCGTCCTTACCTGGCGTCAGGGAGACGAATGCGCCGAAGGATGTCGTCTTGACGACGGTGCCGACGAACCGCTCACCCACCTCAGGCATCTGCGGGTTTGCGATCTGGTTGACCATGGTGCGTGCCGCTTCTGCAGAAGCACCATCGGAGGAAGAGATGAACACTGTGCCGTCATCTTCGATGACAACTTCAGCGCCTGTCTCGTCCTGAATCTGGTTGATCATCTTGCCCTTGGGTCCAATGACCTCACCGATCTTGTCGACCGGAACCTGGACGGTGATGATGCGAGGCGCGTTGGCGGACATCTCATCGGGGCCGTCGATCGCGTCGTGGATCAGCTTGAGGATCGCCAGGCGGGCATCGCGAGCCTGTGCGAGCGCGGAACGCAGGAGCTGTGAATCAATGCCGTCCAGCTTGGTGTCCAGCTGCAGAGCGGTGATGAATTCGCTGGTGCCCGCGACCTTGAAGTCCATGTCGCCGAAGCCGTCTTCTGCGCCGAGGATGTCGGTCAGGGTCACGGCCTTCTGCTCACCGTCAATTTCGCCGGTCATCAGGCCCATTGCGATACCGGCGACGGGTGCGCGCAGCGGCACGCCAGCCTGCAGCAGTGACAACGTTGAGGCACACACCGATCCCATTGAGGTGGAGCCGTTCGAGCCCAATGCCTCGGAGACCTGACGGATGGCGTAGGGGAATTCTTCGCGCGTGGGCAGAACCGGCTTGAGAGCGCGTTCAGCCAGGTCACCGTGACCGATTTCGCGGCGCTTCGGGGATCCGACGCGGCCGGTGTCACCGGTGGAGAATGGCGGGAAGTTGTACTGGTGCATGTAGCGCTTGGAGGTAATCGGGCTCAGGTTGTCGAGCTGCTGCTCCATGCGCAGCATGGCCAGCGTGGTCACACCCAGGATCTGGGTTTCGCCGCGCTGGAAGAGTGCTGAACCGTGGACGCGAGGCAGAAGACCGACCTCAGCGAACAGGGAGCGGATCTCGCGCGGATTACGGCCATCCATGCGGATGCCTTCACGCAGTGTGCGCTCACGAATCGTCTTCTTCTCCAAGGCGCGGAATGCAGCCTTGAGGTCCTTCTCGCCTTCAGGGAACTGTTCCTCAAGTGCTGCCAGAGCCTCGTCGCGCACAGCGTCAACGGCCTCGTCGCGGGCAAGCTTGCCTTCAGTCTTGAGGGCCTCGGCCAGCTTGTCACCCACCTGCTTTTCGAGGGCGTCGTACTCTTCGTCGGTGTAATCAAGGAAGAGCTCAAATTCGCCTGTTTCCTTGGAGGCCTTCTCCGCCACCTTCATCTGTGCTTCGCACAGCGCGCGAATGAATGGCTTAGCGGCTTCCAGGCCGTCGGCAACGACATCTTCAGTCGGCGCGGTGGCACCGTTTTGGATGAGTTCCCATTCGTTCTCGCCGCCGCCGGCTTCCACCATCATGATGGCCACGTCATCCGTGCCGTCCTCGTTGGTGACGATGCGGCCGGCGACCACGATGTTGAACACGGAGCGCTGCAGCTCGGACCAACGCGGGAATGCGACCCACTGGTCATCGATCAGAGCCAGGCGCGTACCACCGATCGGGCCAGTGAAGGGCAGGCCCGCGATCTGGGTGGACATCGACGCCGCGTTAATGGCGAGGACGTCGTATGCGTCATCGGGGTGAACCGCAAGAACGGTCTCAATGATCTGGACTTCGTTGCGCAGGCCCTTGACAAATCCGGGGCGCAGCGGGCGGTCGATGAGACGTGCAGCCAGAATGGCTTCAGTTCCGGCGCGGCCTTCGCGACGGAAGAATGATCCGGGGATGCGGCCAGCAGCGTAGGAACGCTCTTCCACGTCGACGGTCAACGGGAAGAAGTCGAACTGATCTTTGGGATTTTTCCCTGCGGTCGTGGTGGACAGGACGACTGTTTCGTCGTCGAGGTATGCCAGCGTTGAGCCGGCAGCTTGTTGCGCAAGCAGTCCGGTTTCAAAGCGGACGGTGCGCTTACCGAATTTGCCATTGTCGATAATGGCTTCGGCAGCGGTGATTTCTTCGCCTTCCATCATGGGCGTAATACTCCATTTCTTGTTCTGGTCATGCGCCCGACGTCGGCCTTCGATCGAAGCCCACGGACCGGCATTTTCTGTTCACGCGTTCCGTAAGCCACTGTCGAAAACCGCTCGTTCAAGGCGCGCATTGTCGAGTCGGGATAGCAAAAGCGGCCCGGTTCCAGGTGGAGCCGGGCCGAGCTTTACTCAGCGACGCAAGCCAAGGCGGTCGATCAGTGAACGGTAGCGTTCAATATCGATGTCCGACAGGTATCCGAGGAGCCTGCGGCGACGACCAACCAGCAGCATCAATCCACGACGTGAGTGGTGATCGTGCGGGTGCGACTTGAAGTGCTCCGTCAGATCCTTGATTCGCTGGCTCAGCAGAGCAATCTGCACCTCGGGAGAGCCTGTGTCGCCCTCATGAGTTGCGTACTCAGCAATGATCTGGTCTTTAACATCTTTACTCAGCGGCACGTGTTCTCCTCAAATGTCTCGCTGCGCGGAGCATCGAAGCTTGTCTTCGTGCAATCCATCCCGCGGCCGATCTAACGGCGAATATAGGCTAACACGCCCCGCCCTCACTTCAGCCTGATCAGGGCGAAAATCACGCTGCGAGCGCGGTGAGATGGCGCACGTTCAGCTTCAATGTCTCATCATAAGAAATTCAGGTGGCGCCTGTTGATCAGGCAGGCTGAAATAACCATATGAGTATTGAATTGGATGGAACAGCGACATGGCTCCCTGCCCTCGAGCATCTCGATCTTCTCGCGGATCCTACCGCGAAGGCACTTCAGGAACTGGCCAAGCGCGAGCCGGAGCTGACTGCGCAGGCCCTTGTAGCCGATATTGATCCGGATTACGCCGATACCGAGGCGATGACTGAGCACTACCAGATGAATCTGGCTCTGTCGTGCAACTGCGTGCTCATTGCCGGCAAACGCAGTGGTGAGGAGCGCGTGGCTGCCGCTGTCGTGCGCGCAACGACGCGAGCCGACGTCAACCATGTCATCAAGAAGACACTGGACGTGCGCAAGTGCTCGTTTTGGCCGCAGGACAAAGCAGTGGAAGCCTCCGGCATGGAATACGGCGGCATCACACCTGTGGGCGTGCCGCCACAGTGGCGCCTGCTGTTGGATCCGCGCGTGATAGTCGACATGTGTGTCATCGGGTCAGGTCTGCGTCGCTCCAAGTTGGCGATGCCCGGCGAGTTGCTGGCGGCCCTGCCCGGTGCCGAGGTGATCGAGGGACTCGCACAGCCGGTCAACGAACAGGCCTGACGAGGCTCACATCCCATGCTGCTGTGAGCGACCACTCACATACGTGCTGTCGCCCTGCTAGCATCACGGTATGGATCCCGACGACGTGACCTTACCGACCAGCCTGCATCTGGGCGTCGCCACGTCCTCCCTTCAGATCGAGGGCGGCGACACCCACAACGACTGGCATGACTGGGCTCAAAAGCCCGGCACTATCCGCGACAACTCCGACCCCGCTACTGCGGTCGACCACTGGCAGCATTGGCGCGAGGACATCGAACTGATGCGCAACCTTGGCATTCGCGACTACCGAATGTCCCTGGAGTGGGCGCGCATCGAACCCGAAGAAGGTGTTTTCGACACTGACGCCATTGCCCATTACCGACACGAGCTCGAAGCACTCGTCGAAGCAGGGATCCGACCCCTCGTGACGCTGCACCACTTCTCTAATCCGCGCTGGTTTGCCCAGCGAGGTGAATTCACCCGCCACGAGAACATCACCTGCTTCATGCGTTTCGTCTATCGGGTAGTACGCGAATTTCGCAACCTCGTCACCGACTGGGTGACGATCAACGAACCCAATGTCTATGTCACGCAGGCGCACCTGTTCCAGGAAGGTCCCCCGGCAGATGTATCGTGGCGCAGCGTGCGCGCCTGCCTGCGCCACCTCGCTCAGGCTCACTGCCGCGCCTACATGCTGATCCACCGGCTGCAACCAGAAGCGAAGGTCGGTTTCGCGCACCACATGCGTGTTTTTGTGCCGCGCGTCGCCTCGAACCCGTCGCACAGGGTACTCACCCGCGTTGCACGCTATGCGTTCCAGGACGCCATCGCACAGGCAATGCTGGTCGGTGAGTTTCCGGTCGCCCTCGGCACAAGTGGCGGAGTAAAACCGGGGCGCTACTACGACTTCCTGGGCATCAACTACTATTCGCGCAGCGCGATCGACAAGCTCGAAGATGGCACCATACCCGGTACCCCTGTCAACGACCTGGGCTGGGAGGTCTACTCTGACGGCATCGTGGAGGTGACACGCGAACTGGCTGAGCGCTACAACGCACCCGTATGGATCACTGAAAACGGCACGTGCGACAACGGCGATGCAAACGCCGATGAATCATTCCGCTGCCGCTTCATCTGGGATCACCTGAATGCACTGGCGCACAGTGGCCTGCCCGTCGAGCGCTACTACCACTGGTGCTTTACCGACAACTGGGAGTGGAGCGAGGGAATGACAGCGCGCTTCGGCCTGGTCAGTGTGGATCCTGCCACCGGTCAGCGCACGTGCAAACCCTCCGCCCTCATGTACCGCGACATCATTCGCGAAGGCGCACTGACACCGGATCTTTACGACACCTACGTTGCCGGCCAGCGTTACCGGGAGGATCCGCAATGAGCACCGCACCTGACCAGACCCACCACCACGATCACTTCGTTGATCCTCATGCGCGACCACCCGTCACCAAAGGCTGGATCGGTCGCTACGGATTGGCTTACCTGGGCATCAACCTGGCGTGGGCGGGCCCCAGCCAGCTCCTCATCGCCAAGCAGGTCCTTGACTTCTTCGGAGACAACGGCAAAGAGCAGTACCTTGCGCTGATCATGGCGGTCGGCGGTGCGGCCTCCATTATCGCCACCGCATTGTGGGGATTTGTCACCGACTGGACGCGTTCGCGTTTTGGGCGTCGATCCCCGTGGGTGCTGATTGGCGCGGTAACATCAGCTGCCTTGCTGGTGTGGATGGGCGGGGCATCCTCGTTCGTCAGTTTGCTGATCGCGTGGACGCTGTTCCAGATCATGATCGCAAGCGCCGTGGGAGCGAGCCAGGCGATGGCACCCGACCGTGTTCCGACCAACCAGTACGGCACGGTTTCAGGCGTCATGGGTCTGACGTACACACTCGCCCTAGTCCTCGGCACGGCAATCGGCACGGTCTTCGATGTCGCGCCGGCCTACTGGATTTCCGCTGCAGTCGTGGTGGTCCTGGTCGTACAGTTCCTGGTTTTCTACCGCGAGGTCCCCACTGGCGAGGGCGTCTTCTCGATCTCACCGACCACACCTGCCGCGACCGATGACAGTGATGAGGATGTGAAGAAACCCGTCGGCGCTCAGGCGAATGCCGACCGTCCATATGCAGACTTTATCTGGGTGTTCATTGCGCGCATGGCTGTGACCCTGGGGAACGTGACGGCACTGTTCTACCTGTTCTACTACCTGAGAGATCGCATCAAGCTGGACGATCCAGATACGGGCGTGCTGATCCTGACCGGAATCTATGCGCTGGCCGTGGTGGTGTGCGCCGTGGCGGCCGGGTCGATTTCTGACAAGATGCACCGGCGCCTGATTTTCGTGGCCGGATCATCCGTTGGGGTTGCGGCCGCCTGCTTGATCATGGCGTGGGCGCACGCGTTCTGGGTGGTCATTATTGCCGCACTGGTACTCGGCATTTCGTGGGGCGTGTACATGGCGGTCGATCAGGCGCTGATCAACGAGGTACTGCCAATCCCCGCGCAACGCGGACGCGATGTCGGAATCATGAATATCGCGGTTGTCACGCCAAATGCGCTGGCACCGGTCGTGGCAGCGGGAGCCTTGTCATTCCTGGGCGGCTATGCGGGCCTGTATATCCTGTCCGGAGTGCTCGCTCTGACCGGCGCACTCGTGATTTATCGGGTGAAGAACGTGGCGTGAGCAGCTTGCCTGGTGCCGAGCAGATGTCTGCTCTCAGTCAGTTGGCCGTCACGGCATCAGGATCCACGCGTCCTGACACGCCGATCCCCAGCACCAATGCTGTTTGCCGCAGATCATCATCCATCTGAGCCGTCAGAGCATCGACCGAGTCGAACGCCTGCATCGCACGGATGCGTTCCACGAAGTGCACCGCGATGCGCTCGCCATACAGGTTCAGGTCGGCGCGCCCCAGCACGTGCGCTTCAACGGTGCGCTTATCTCCACCGAACTGCGGGTTGGTGCCCACTGAAATCGCTGCCGGATAGAACTCACGCGCCGTCGTATTCGGCACCGAGCGCACGACCCATCCGGCATACACACCGTCCGCAGGCACCACACCGTCGATCCCCTCGGACAGATTGGCAGTCGGAAAACCGAGTTTGCGTCCGCGTTTGAATCCGTGCTGAACAACGCCACGCACTCGGTGCTGTCGGCCCAAAACATATGCCGCCTGAGCAACGTCACCCTCGTCAAGTAGTTCACGAACCCAGGACGACGACCAGCGCCGACCTTGCGGGCTGATGATGTCAGCGACCATCACCACATCAAAGCCGTATTCTCTGCCCAGTTCACGCAAGGTTTCGACCGTGCCGGCGTTGTCTTTGCCAAAACGAAAGTCCTCACCAACCACAACTTCCACAGCACCCAGTACCTCAACGAGCGTGAGCTGGACGAACTCGCGCGCCGTCAGCGAATAGAAGGAGCGGTCATAGTGGATGACAAGCGTGTGATCAAGGCCGGCAGCATCCATCGCGCTCAGGCGATCTTCCAGTGGGCTGATCAGCTGCATATGCGAGTCGGGCTGGTGGACTTGCCGGGGGTGCGGGTCAAAGGTGCAGGCCACTGCCGCCACCCCGCGTTTGCGCGCACGGTCCACGCAGGCGGAGATCACACGCCGATGACCGCGGTGCATACCATCGAAGTTGCCGATGGTCACCACGGAGGCGAAATCTCGTGGCACTTGGTCAATTGACGTCCACACCTGCATGTCTTACCACACCCTTATCGTGCGCAGAGCACCGTTTTGTACCTTCACCAGGCCTAAAGGCCGGCCTTCACAATACACGCCGATCGGCTGGTCCACATTCATATCAGCCAGCTGCGCGCCGCTGCGTTCAGGCGGATTCCCGTGAGCAAAGCGCGCGGCCTCCTCCTGAGAAATCTCAAGGGTGTCAAAGAGTCTGCTGACGGCCTCACCAATGGGAATGATCGGCACGTCGGCTCCTTCAGCGGTCAGCGCTTCAAGCCGATCCAGTGGCGCAGCATCGTCCAGGGTGAACGCGCCGGCCTGCAGGCGGCGCAAAGCAGTCAGGTGTGCAGCTGTGCCGAGCTGTTCGGCAATGTCGCGGGCAATGGCTCGCACGTAGGTGCCGGCCGAACATTCAACGTGAATATCACAGTCCACCACCGGCACGCCTGCCTCCGCTGCGGTCGGGCGGAGCGGACCAGTCAGGTCAATCGCGCTGATATGAACCTCGCGCGGAGGGATGTGGACGTCTTCTCCTTCGCGCACCAGGGCGTGCGCACGCTTCCCACCGATCTTGATGGCAGAGACGGCAGAGGGCACCTGCCACCCGCGTTCACGCACCACACGGGCAGCGTCGGCCACCTGATCGACTGTTACATCGCTGGCTCCTGGGCACTCCGTGACCTGCCCATCTGCGTCCTCGCTGGTTGTCCCGATTCCCAGACGCATGGTGGCGTCATAGATCTTCGTACTGGCGCTCAGGTAGGTGAGCAGCCGCGTCGCTTTGCCGATACCGATCACCAGCACACCGGTCGCCATCGGGTCGAGCGTACCGGCGTGCCCGACTTTACGGGTGTGCGCCAGTCGTCGCACACGGCTCACCACGTCGTGACTGGTCATCCCCTGGGGCTTGTCAACGATCAGAATTCCCGAGGGTGGCTGTGGCTTCTGCTTCGAATCGGTAGGTGTCATGGATCTGGGCGGGCCTAGATTTCGTCGGTGTCGGCGTCGGCCTCGTCGATGTCTGATTGATCGACGTATGTGTCGTCAGCGCCTCCCTCGTCGGCGTATTCCTCGTCGTCTTCTTGGGGATGACGGTAGGGATCTGCCTCGCCGGCATAGCTGGCACCTTGAGCACCGCGCGCGATCTCCTCATCACGCGCACGAGCCTTGCCCAATGCATCTTCAATGGAGGCGGCCGTCTCTGGAAGCGCGTCGAGGATGAATTCGAGCGTCGGGGTCAATCGAATGCCCAATGCCTTGCCCACTTCGGAGCGAATCAGCCCCTTGGCGGATTCGAAAGCGCGCGCCGTTGCTGCGCGTTCCTCGTCATCACCCAGGACGGTGTAGAACACGGAGGCGTGCTGCAAGTCTCCTGTGACGCGCACATCTGTAATGGTCACGAACCCCAGGCGCGGATCCTTGATGCGTCGGCCCAGCAAGCGTGCAACCGTCTGATGAATCCGGTCCTCCACCTTATGTACTCGCGATTCATCTGCCATGGTGATGCCTCCTGTGCTGGTAAACAAACGTTGCGACCCTCTATCGTACGTGTCTGCGCCGTCGTGTTCCTAGTGATCGTGTCCATCACCTCATGTTCACCGTCAGCACATCGGCGGCTGCATAATAGGAGCCGTGATCACTGAGCCGCACGCAGATTTTTCCGCCATCCATTTCCTCGCGCTGTCCGCTGCGCGCCATGCCGGGCGCGACAATCTCATCGAGCTGCATCTGGATCCTGCAGCGCACACCTACTCGGAAGCCTCGCGCCGCACCCTGGCTCACAGCCTCGACGACGCGCTGCGCGCTGCTCAGGTCTTACTGGACTGGAATGTCGGGCCCACCTGCCGCGTCATTATCATGGCGCCGAACTGCGCCTGGCATATGCTCGTGCACGTGGCCTGCTCCGCAATAGGAGCCATCACTGTGCCGCTCGATCAGCACCTGCAGGCCGGGGAATTAGCCGCCATCCTGGTCAACTGCGAGCCGGATGTCATCATCTGCGGGGATGCTCAGATTGACCGCGTTGAGCGCGCGACCGCCTTGAATCCCGACGCCGACAACACTTCCCACCCGGCCCGCCAGCCACGCGTCGTGACAGTTGACCAGTGGAGTCGCGCGGTTGCTGAGACCTCTCCCCTGCCGCTTGCTGATGTGGCGGCACTGCCTGCGGACACGGTCGGCGCAATTTTGTACACCTCGGGAACGGCCGCTCATCCCAAGGGCGTCACACTCACCCATGAGAACCTGTGGTGGGGCACGCGCAATTTCCGCGACGTCTTCGAATATGGTCCACGCACCGTCGAAGCCGTCAGCGTTCCCCTGTCCCATATCGGTGGTTTCAACGGCACCACGCTGGACCTGACGATCTCGGGCGGAACGGTGATCATCGTGGATGCGTTCCATCCGGCTGCACTGGTCGAAGCCCTGGGCAGCTACCAGGTGGAGATGATGTTCGCCGTTCCCACGATGTACCGCATGATGTGTCAGGTTCCCACTTTCACCTCGGATGGGTTGCCCTCATTCACGCGCCCTTTGATCGGTGGCGCACCCGTACCGGCTGACCTTGCCGCCATGTTGCGCGAACGAGGCCTTGAACCGTTCAGCGTATGGGGGATGACTGAGCAGGCAGCGTCAGGTACGTGCCTGGTTCCCGGTCTTCCAGCCGACCGCTCCACAACCAGCGGTTTTCCTTTCCCGCACACACGTATCGGTATCGAGATGGTGGATGGGCTGGACGCACACGCTGTCCCAGTTGAAGGTACCCGGGCGGGCGAGTCCCCCTCTTCAACTGCGAGCGTTCTGCCGCCCAGCTCGCGCGAGGGAGACATCCGTGCGAACACTATTGGTGAACTCATCTGCACCGGCCCATCCGTTACCAACGGGTACTGGAATGACGACGAACTCAACGCGGCATCGTTGAGGGGCCCGTGGCTGCGCACCGGCGACTTGGGTTTCATTGACGAGGACGGCTTCGTTCACATCGTGGGGCGCAAAGTGGCCACGGTGAACACAGGCGGCGAAAAGGTGCTCCCTCACGAGGTTGAACAGGTGCTCACGCGCATGGACGGAGTCCGATCCGCGCATGTGGTGGGTGTGCCCGATGTGAAGTGGGGCGAAGCTGTCAGCGCGGTACTGGTCATGGATGAGGGGTGCGAAGCGCCATCGCTTCACGATGTACGTGAGTTTGCCGGTCGATATCTTGCGCGCTTCAAGGTGCCTCAGCGCCTGGCGGTAGTTGAGTCACTGCCGGTATCGTCCAACGGCAAGGTCACCGTCTGCGCGCTTCGCGCAGTGTTCGCACCAGATGACTAGCAGGGCGGTGTGTGTACCGGAAGTGTGTGTACCAGACATGTGCGTGTACGAGGCACATTGGCATTGAATCCAATGAACGGGTGAATGTGCGCGCATACGCACGCGTCGCGTTCTGTCGCAGTGTGGACGCGTATCGGTAAGAGAACATTGCATCACGGTGCAGCGGCCGGTGTACAGAGCAAATGTAAATTTGCGGAAATTTGCTGTCAGGTATGGACAAAGGTCCTGTTTTCCGTTTACATTCCTAGGTGTGGACGAAATTGCACAAGCGCAAGAGCGGGTCAAGCGTCAAGTGGCCCAAGCTCAACAGCACGCAGAAACCGCAACAGAATTTCGTCGCCGAGCAGAGCAAGTGACCGGACAGGGCACCAGTCGCGACCGTCTCGTGCGAATCACGGTGAATTTTCAAGGTCATCTCAGAAGTACAGATATCGATAGTCATGCCCAGGGCGTGCCAGCCGATCACATCGCCTACGACGTGATGGAGGCTTACAACGCGGCGCGCACGGACCTTCGCGGTCAGGTGCACACGATCGCGGGCGAACTGTTTGGTGAGGATTCTCCGATTGTCTCAAGATTGATAGGTGAAATGTGAGCGACCTCGAGATCAGAACAGACGAACTGTCCCAGCACAAAGCACACGTAGCACAGGTGGCCAGCGCTGTTGACCTGGCTAAGCAGGCCTCATATGAAGCGGGTATAGGCGGCACCGCTTTTGGGCTTCTCTGCACCCCGATCTTGCTGCCTCCGTTGTTGATCATGGAAAGCGCAGCGCGCCGAACCATGCAAAGCGCAACCGACGCCTTGGAGAGGACGTCCAGGCAGCTCGGACTGACCACTGAAGACTTCAACTCTCAGGAAGCGGACCTGACACGCGGGTTCAAAGCTGAGGTAAACGTATGGGGTAAGCGAGGTCGCCATGAGTAATTCTTTGATTGCTGAACGCCAGGAATCCACAGGGCAGCTGGCCGGTACGCTGCTGATCGAAGATGGTGAGGCCCTCGTCAAGGCCTTTGAATCGAAGGACTGGGTCAGTGGCGGCGTCGCACTCTTTTCAACCGCGCTGGATATCGGTGCCTCGGTCCTCGACCCGCTGGGCACACTGATTGCGATGGGCCTGGGGTGGCTCATCGAGCATGTTCACCCTCTGGACGAATGGCTCGATGCGTTCACCGGTGATGCCGACCAGGTGGCCGCCTACAGCGCGACGTGGAAAAACATTCACGCTCAGCTCGCTGAAGCCGGTACGCTTCTGCAGAACCACACCCGCGTCGACCTGTCCGATATGCGCGGTGAGACCATTCAGGCGCTGAATGCCCTCGAAGGCGACATCGCCAAGACCGTTGAGAAAGCCGGACGTTGGGCAGATGCAATGGGCACGGCACTGGAAGTAGCCGCGTCCCTCGTCCAGATCGTTCATGACCTGGTCCGCGACGCGCTCTCACAGATCATCGGCGCTTTTGCTTCAGCAGTGATCGAAGCAGTCGCGACCGCTGGTTTGGCACTGCCGGCGATCATCCAGCAAGTCACCGCCAAAGTATCCAGCCTGGCCACTCGCATCAGCGAAACGATCAACAAGGTGATCGAGTCGATCGGCAACCTCAAAGGCCTCCTGGGTCAGCTTGCGGGCCTGTTCGACAAAGTGAGCGGCATGCTCAATCAGTTCCTGGCCACCCCCGGTGGTCAGATTCTGAAAGATGTCGGCACCAAGCTTCTCACCACTGGTGGAAACGCGCTGCTCAACAAGATCACGGGTGGCTCACAGGGTGGCGGCCTCTTTGGTTCCCAGCGTCAGATGATGGATCCTGCGGCGTACGGCCGAGGCACCTCGCTGAACCGAGGATCAGGATTTTACGGTGGCGGAGCATATGGCGGCTTGGGTTACTCAGACTACTATGGCACCCACTACGCCTCAGCTTTGCCGAGTTCCTATCACGCAGGCTCCTACGGCATGCCAGGCTCCTATGACGTGTCGGGCGCTCATAGCGCGTCTGATGTGAGAATGAGCCACTCTGCTGCCTTCGCGGGTATCCGGCACAACGGTGATATCACTCCTGACTCACGCATCCCGGTGGCTCCGGCAGGTGCAGAAGCTGTCCACGCGTCTTCATCTGCTCCCACGCAGGCGGGCCGTCTGGGCTTCCACGCCGCTGAATCGTCAGCCGCGTCCTCTGCCTCCTTGGCAGCTCGTGGTGGCGCCGCGGCGACTGGGCGCGGCTTCATGGTTCCGCCGATGGCGATGGCAGGCGCCGGTGGTTCGATGGCGGCAGCAGCCTCGTCCGGATCTGGTTTCAGGGGAGCGCATGCGTCCCGGCAGATTATCAACGAGGAGAATTTTCAGTCATTGTTCGACACGGAGCCAGAAGCTCCTGCTTCGAACGTGCCAGTCATCACTGGTAGCCATCACACTGAACACGCCTTCTCGCCGAGGTCATAACTTCTGGTCGCCGACGCACAACGCGCGCCTTGACTGGCTCATCAGCCAGCTTCAAGGCGCGCATTGTGTAATGTATGAGGTTCCTAGAGGGCCGAAACCGGAAGCGGACGTCCTACCAGCGACCCGCTGGCAGGGATCGCAGGTTCGGCCGACGTTGAGTGAGCACACTCTGCCGGAGACATCCGTCCCACAACAGCTGAGGCTTCCTGACGCGCCGCACCAGCGGAGGCCAGTTCAACGAGGTCAGCATATTCGGACGGGATTTCCCGACCCAGGTTCTTCATCGCTTCGCCCCACAGTTTGCCTGAACGGTAGGAGGAACGCACGAGCGGCCCTGACATACAGGCGGGGAATCCCATCGCATACGCCACGTCACGCAGTCGCACGAATTCCTGAGGTTTGACCCATCGGTCAATGGGATGGTGCAATGCCGAGGGGCGAAGGTATTGCGTAATGGTCAAGATGTCACACCCCGCGTCCAGCAGGTCACGCATGGTGGATTCGATTTCTTCGGTCGTCTCCCCCATGCCCAAAATCAGGTTCGATTTTGTGACGAGGCCAGCCTCCTTCGCTGCGTTGATGACACTCAGCGAACGGTCGTAACGAAACGCCGGCCGGATTGTCTTCATCAGGCGCGGAACCGTTTCCAGATTATGAGCGAACACCTGAGGCCCGGATTCGAATATCTGTGCAAGGGCATGCGGATCGCCTTTGAAGTCATCGACCAGCAATTCGACACCGGTCCCAGGCTGCATGACATGGATCTGTCGGCACGATTCTGCGTAGAGCCACGAGGCTCCGTCTTCAAGGTCGTCTCTACTGACGCCTGTGATCGTCACATAGCGCAGTCCGAGTTCTTTAACCGACTCAGCCAGGCGCTTGGGCTCATCCCGGTCGTATTCAGTTGGCCGTCCGGTGGCAATATCGCAGAAGTCGCATCGACGCGTACACAGCGCTCCACCAATCAGGAAGGAAGCCTCACGGTCCTCCCAACATTCGTAGATATTCGGGCAGTTAGCTTCTGCGCAGACGGTGTGCAGTCCGCCGCGATGAACCAGCTGCTGCATATCCTGATATCCCGGCCCATTGGAAACGCGCGTCTTCAGCCATGTGGGACGTTGCTTTTCGATAGGCGTCTGCGAGTTGCGCTCTTCGACGCGTCGGAGCTTGCGGCCTTCAGGTTCTGGCAGTGTCGACAACGCTGGTCCTCACTTCGTTGCAGCTAGTTCAGATTCGTGTGCAGAGTATGTCAGTGGCTCCAGGTGGGCTGTCAGGGACGCGATGAGCGGATCAGCCGCATCGGCAACGCTGACTCCATCGACGCCTTCCCCAACGAGGGAGGCGACACCGCAGTCGTGCAACCCACAGGGAATGATACCTGTGAAGGCGCGCGAAAAGTCAGGATTGACGTTCAGAGCAAGACCATGCATCGTTGCGCCCTGAGCCACTTTGAGTCCGATGGCGCAGAGTTTGCGATCAGGGTCACGCAACCACACACCGGCTTTGCCCTCAATGCGAACAACCGGCAGGTGCCATGTAGTGCGGACAGCCTCGATGACTGCCGCTTCGACGGCGCGAATGTATCCAATCGTTTCCGTTGGAGCCGCCAGGCGAATAATCGGGTAGATCACCAGCTGCCCGGGCCCGTGCCACGTTACCGATCCTCCACGGTCAACCGAAATGACCGGCAGGTCAGCATCGACGATATCTTCAGGCTTCGTGCGTCTCCCAGCCGTGTAGGTCGGTTCGAACTGAGCAACAATGAGCGTGTCATCGCAATGGCTCACCTTCACGTCATCGAAGGTCTCACGCTGGATTCGGTCACCTTCCATGTACGGGATCAGTCCGCGATCCAAGAGGTTCTTTACCTGCATGCTTCTACTCTACGCTGGCGAAACTTATCGCCCCACCCGAGCAAGCGTGAGATACGCCGATGTTGGCAGTACTGCGAGCGCCTTCAGTTCGCTACGATTCAGATATGACTGATCATGAACGCCAACGCGCGATTATGGAAGAACTGGAAGTTGTCGAAGATTTCGATGCGGCTCACGAGGTCGAGCGTCGAATCACGTTCCTGGCCGAATATCTCAAGGAAACTGGCCTGAAGGGCTATGTCCTGGGCATTTCGGGCGGAGTAGATTCTACCGTTGCCGGTCGCCTGTCTCAGCTGGCGTGCGAAAAAGTGCGCGAGGATGGTGGTGACGCCACATTCGTCGCGATGCGCCTTCCATACCAGGTCCAGGCTGACGAGGACGACGCGCAAGATGCCCTGTCGTTTATCGATGCTGATCAGGTTCTGACAGTCAACATCGGAGCGTCGACCGATGCCATGTGGCAGGCAGTGAGTGAAGCAGATGATGATCATGTCGATTCCTACACGGAGTTTGTCAAGGGCAACGTGAAGGCTCGCGAACGCATGATCGCGCAGTTCACAGTTGCCGGTGCTCGCGGAATGCTCGTCGTCGGCACTGATCAGGCTGCGGAAGCCCTCGTCGGGTTCTACACGAAGTTTGGTGATGGTGCTGCTGACGTGACACCGCTGACTGGACTGCCCAAGCGCCGCGTGCGGGAGCTGGGCCGCTATCTGGGCGCTCCGGCGACACTGACTGACAAGGTTCCTACCGCGGATCTGGAATCTGATAAGCCGCTGCGTCCTGATGAAGTTGCTCTGGGCGTCACGTATGAGGCCATTGACGACTACCTTGAGGGCCGCGAGGTGAGCGAAGAAGATGAGCAGACCATCGTCAGGTGGCACTCGCGCACCGCTCACAAGCGTGCACTGCCTTTGACACCTGGCCGTTGGGAGAAGATGCACTGATGGCACGACGCTCGCGTCAACCTTCACCTGTCACATGGGTGTTAGCCGGTCTCGCGTGGGGCGCGCAGCTTGCAGCACTCTATGCCCCTGATCCGCGAGCTGTGACACGGTCGGATTGCGACGCCAGCGGAATCGGCGTCACTGACGCTGATGACACCGACGGCAATGGCACCAATTACCTCAGCGATACCGGCACCAGCGATACCGGCACCAGCGCGGCCTGCTCCACTGGCGGAACCTGTGCCACCGACGATACCAGCGCCATCGACAGTGACGATCACGACAGCATCGCGGACGCCGTGTTGAAATCGATGCCGCGTGATGCCGACAAACTTGTGCACGCTGTGTTGTTTGCCGCAGGCACTGCCAGCCTCGTTGCTGTGGGAGTGCCGTGGTATGTGGCCGCTGCGGGCCAATGCGCGCACGGATGGATCTCCGAAAAACTTCAGGCTCATATTCCGGGTCGCGGTGCCGATTCGGTAGATGTGGTGGCCGATGCGGCGGGCGTCGCGGTGGGGACAGCACTGGGCGTGATCGCTACCCGTTGACGACAAGGAGTCACAATGGGCAGCTCTCATCTTATTGATAAGTATTCTCACTTGCACTAGTGTGGTGGTAACTTCACCGCCTACGAAAGGTGCACACCGTGCCCGCCATCTCCCGCCAACGATTCTTCCGATATGCCGGCGCCACCCTCGTCACTGCAATCATGACCATCGGCGCCGCACTGTCGACAACTCCGCCCACCCATGCCGCTCCCGATGACGGGAAAACCGTGGCAACGCTCGGACATATCGATGCGCCGAAAACGTATTGGGAAGGCGGAACCTTCGTCCTCAAGAACGAGGCGCATGGGAAGGTCTATCCGCTTGAGCAGACCGTAAACTGGGTCGGCAAGGGGTACAACGACACAACCCAGGCTCAGCAGTTTATCTACCACGTTCCTGACGATCCTGAGGTGAGATTCCTGCGAGACACCAGTGCCACGTGGTACATGGCTCCGCAGCTTCCGGGGTGGAATCAGGCTCCGATCTGGGCAGGATTTGGTGCCGATGCAGATATTCCGATTGAACAGTTTGCTGGTCGCACTTTCACCCTCGACCTGGTTGATTTTGATGGACCTGGTCGCATGGAACTGATGAATTACACGACGTTGGGGCCATTGAAGATTCTGACGCGCTTAATCTCCAGCCATAATCCGGATCTGCGCTCAACATGGTTGACTGCAGGATCTCACACGCACAATATGACGCTGTTTTCCAAACCCGGACGCTACACGGCGACATATCGCGTCACCGCACGCTCAGCTGACGGCACCCTGATCGCGTCAAGAAAGTACCCGCACGTGTGGCAGGTCGGCGGCAGCCAACCCGAAAGCACACCCTCTGCTTCGCTGTCCGATCAGTTTGCCGCGGCATCTGATGCTCCACCGCAGGCCGGTGCCTACTCCTTGACCGTTCGCCCCCACCACGGGCGAGACAATGATGGTGATGATCAGCTGACGGATCTGGTGGCGAGCGTGCCTGAAGGTACCAGCGGAACAGTGACCTTCTTGATCGACGGCTATTTCCTGGCGGAAGTACCTGTTAAAGACGGGCGTGCAACGTGGCCTGAAATGCTGGGGAACACCACCAGCTCCCTCCAAGCCGTTTTTATTCCCGCAGATGGCACACACGCCAGGTGGGTCTCACCCGAAGTGTCTTACTCGACAGGCGATGCTGCGGCAACGGTATCGTCTCCCGCAAGCGCTCAGGGGCTGCCGCAGCCCGCTTCACACGATCCGGCGCCTGCATTTTCGACCGACGCGTATACGCCCACTGACTTGGGATTCGCTCTCACGCTCACCCCGGAAGACGGGGAGACATTCAGCACGACTATAAGGTTCAATGACCCGAAGATCCGTGCGACGCTCCGTGGCGGATATTACGAGGCTGGCGCGAATAATCCCACCTGCGGTCTTGAGCCCTCGGAGATGGTGTCGGGGTCGAAGGGCGCAGCCACCGCTTCCATCACCTATATGCAGTCTGACTGCGATGGGATGTCACTGAAATTCACGGTGCTCCCTCACGCTCTGATCGGAGCGCTGCCGACCGAGGTCACGATCCCCACGCCTGTCAATACTGCTCAGCCGCTGACGTATTCAGGCACGCTGAGAGCTGCTTCTCCCGCAGCACCTGCCGATCCAGATTCCGATCCGTCCGACGCAGCCGGTACGGATGGAAAGCCGGGCGGATCCGAGACGGGGACTGATCCTGGCTCAAATCCCGGTGCGAAACCAGGCACCGCTCCCGGAACCGATAGCGACTCGCCGCACACACAGGCTGACCCGCGTCTGATCCTGAACGATGGCCACGTGGATATTCAGGCCCGTCTGGAGGCAAATGGCCGTCTGGGGATCGCATTGAAGGATGACACCAGGCAGCATGCACATTCATCGCAGGTTCGCGAACTATCGTCAGTCGCGTTCGCACTGGATGACAATACGCGTCGGTCCACTCCGCGCACTCCGTCAGGCGCGGCGAACGGACCCAATTTCCTTCCCACACCTCCAGCCAAGTACTACCTGCTGGACCAGGAACAGCGCCAGGGCGCGTTGTGGCCAGGCTGGTCGACGACCGAGGTTGACGCTGAGCGTGCCGAGTCACTGACTTTACACCTTGAGCCGCGCTCCATTCCCAAAGGCGCCTCATACCACGTCTTTACCCTGGGAACCTTCGGTGAGACCACCGAATTGATAAATTCGACCCGCGAAATGACAAGCATCACCATGCCGGCGAACATTCACGCACATGCGGCGTGGGCATTCACCCAGCCTGGCGTGTATCTGCTCGATGCGTCTTACAGCGGGACGATCGATGGCGCGCCCGCATCATCAGGCAAGCAGTGCCTGACCGTACTTGTCGGTCACCAGGCAATCCTTGATCACAGGTCAGGAAAGACGCCCTCGTGCGCTGACACGCCCACCGCAGGCACTCCCACGCCAGATACTCCCGCTGGCGGGGCTCCCTCCAGCGAATCTCAGCCGACAGACTCTGGCAAGACGAAGACTGACGGTGCAGATGCAGGTACCACACCGCAAGACGCGGCTGGCGCGCAGGGCACGGGCGAGCAGCATGCCTCCGCCTCGGCTTCAGGTGCTCCGTTGGCATCAGTTACGCCACTGGGCACGCAGCGCCTTGCCAGCAGCGGCACCCATGGAGGAATGGTCGCAGGCGCACTCATACTGGCCGCGCTCGGGTGTGCGTGTGTGGCCAGGCACCCTCGCTGTTCTTAGTGAGCAACCATATTGCGGCCGGCCTTTTCTGCGATCGTACGCGCGGCAACATACCCGAAGACCAGGGCGGCCCCAATCGACGTGCCGCCGGCAGTGTAGGTGTGTCCAACAATGGATTTGGTGGTATTGCCGGCCGCATACAGACCGTCAATGACACTGCCGTCCTCGCGCGTGACCTGCGCTTGCGGATTAATCACCAGGCCGCCCGACGTTCCAATGTCACCGGGGTAGACCTGCGTGGCGTAGAACGGACCTTTCTCCACTGTGCCGAGCGACGGGTTCGGCTCATGGTAGCGGTCACCGTAGAAACGATCGTGTTCGTTTTCGCCGCGGTGGAAATCCTCGTCGATGCCTGTGCGCGCAAAATCGTTGAACCGCTCGAGGGTGAGGCGCAGCTGCTCGACCGGCACGTTGATCTTCTGCGCCAGCTCGTCCACGCTGTCTGCCTGTACCATCGCCCCTGATTCGAAGTATTCCCTGGGCAGGGGCACGACCGGCATGTGTCCGTAGCCGAACACGTATTTCGAGCGGAACTGATGATCGAAGATCAGCCAGGCGGGAAGGTTTTCTGCGTCTCCCTCGCCCTTGCCGAAATGCCCACCATACAGGCCCTGGCCAGCGGTGCAGTATGGCAGCGCTTCGTTCATGAAGCGCTTGCCCTGGCCGTTGACGATCACGGTGTGTGGCAGGGACCGGTCCGGGACGATAAAGCGTTCCTCATCTTCAATGACGATCGGCGTCCACGCGGATGAACGCGGCAACTGGATAACAGGTGACCAGATCGCATCAGCCATATTGTCGATCGCAGCACCGTGTTGCAGGCCGACCTGAATACCGTCGCCCGTGTTCGTTTCCGCGCCGACAGTCCACGTGCCATTAATCGGGTGGCGCTGGTATTTCTGACGCATCTGCGCGTTTCGCTCGAACCCGCCGCACGCCAGGATGACGCCCTTGGCAGCGCGGATACGTGACTCCTTGCCTTCGTGCGTCACGACGATGCCGCGCACCGCGTCATCCTCCACAATGAGGTCCTTCAACGCGGTGTTCATGGCAATTTCGACACCTGCGCGCAGGCATCCTTCCATGAGGGCGCCGGTCAGTCCCATTCCCATTGTGCGCGGTGTGCGCCGGGCAAAGAGATGCTTGATGTTGCGTGCAGTCAGTCGGGCCAGTCGCGCCCACGGCTTCCAGCTTGACGCAAAGAGCAGGATGTCGGCGGAGTCGAACGAATTCAGATCCAGCGGAACAGCCGGTTTGAAATAGGCCTCCATCTGGTTCTTTTTCCATTTGCCCAGTTTGTTCGAGTCGAAGGCACCGGCCTCCACGCCGCGTCCTTGCGGCTGAGCTCCCGGAGCGTCGAGCCAGTAATCGGGGTAGCCTTCCATGTTGCGCCACACCAGCCCGGGGCAGTTTGCAGTCAGGAAATCCATCGCGCGCGTACCGTTGGTCAGGAACGAATCAATCATTTCGTCACTGGTGCAGTCTCCAACCGTCGCCTTCATGTAGGTGCGACCCATTTCCATATTGTCGTTGCCGCCGACGCGTTGAAGTTGTTTGTTACCCGGCACCCACACCATGCCGGCCGACTTAGCGGTGGACCCGCCCCATTTGTCGCCTTTTTCGATCATCAGTGTGCGCAGCCCGTTTTTTGCCGCCGTCAGTGACGCGCTCAGGCCGGCTGCACCCGACCCTACGACAACGACATCGAATTCTGTTCGCTTCATTGCTGGCCTTTCATGTGTCGTTCGGACGAGGGATCACGCTTCACCATTGCCAGTGAGTGCCCACTCGTTTCGCACTTATCGCTACTGTACGGCATTGAAGCGACGAACGTGCCGGATCGCACTCCCCCTCTTGTCACAAACGAAATTCACATTCATACAATCTTCTGTTCGTCCTCGTGGGTTCCACTTTCGTCGCTTTGAAGGGCTTTCTGTTTTCGCCGCTGTCCGTTTCGTCTCGTTCCTCTTTGTCATCTCACCCGTCAGCGCAGTGAGATTCGGCGGGGTTTTCTTCTCTTACACGATCTGGGGTGAGGTCGGGCAGATTCTCCCGGCCTCACCCCAGCGTTCACGTACTGCGGGCAGTTGTCTTACTGCAGGTAGTCGTTCGTCCACGCGCCATCAATGTCATCCATCGTCGCGGTGGTGAACCCGTTATCAACCATCCACTGGGTGTAGGAGCGGATGACCCCCTCGTCCATCTGCCCCCACTGTCCACTGGGCGCGTGCCACGTGGGCGCCATAAAGGCCAGGGAAGCTTTGAGGGTGTCTTCTTCGCTGGCGCACATGGTGCTGGCAATCAGCTGGATCGTCTCATCCTGGTTGTCGCGCGCAAAGTCGTATCCCTTGCCGGTGGCCTGCAGGAAGCTGCGCACCGTGTCGCCATGCTCACGCAGGTAGGACTCTTCGACGCATAGGAAGTAGGCATGGTGTGGCGTGACCTCAATGTCGTCGAAGGAGATCTGAACGACCTGACCAAAGTCTTCCGACCCCTGGTAGGCTTCCCAGCCAAGCACGTTGAAGATCGCGTCATAATGACCTTTTTCGACTGCGCGGATATCCGGCTCGAACACGCCAGGATCTTCCACGATGACCTTCGAGTAGTCTCCCCCGTCCTTTTCGACAGCTTCCTTGACCATTTCAGTCAGGCGTCCCACCGGTGGGATCGACACATGCTTGCCTTCCAGGTCACGGAAGCGGGTGATGCCCTTGGACTTCAACGTAATGACGCCGCCAAGCTGGTTCTGATTGAATGTGGCGACCGCAACAAAGGGGTGATCAGTCTTCCGGGTTTCGAGCAGCTCGCCCAAGCGGATCGAGGCGAACTGGAATTCGCCGCGGGCGGTCAGTTCAGCGGGCGTGCCACGGTCAAAACCGTCCCAGGAGATGTCGACGTCCAGATCCTGGTCGGCATACAAGCCTTTCTTGCGTGCCACGAACAGGCCGGCGTGGTTGGGCCACGTCACGACGTATTCCAGACGAATTCTGACGAGGTTCATTGCTACCTTCTTTCTGCCCCTTGTTCGAGGGCGACTCTGATACTGGTGAGTGCGTGTAAGAACCGGGGATCTGTGCGCAGATTGGGATCGGTGCGGTTAGGCAGATCAATGGGGTAATCTGCGACAATGCGACCCGGCCGAGCGGACATGACAAGAACCCTGTCAGCAAGGGTAATGGCCTCTTCCACATCGTGCGTGACCAGCAGGATCGACAGTGCGCGCTGCCGGGCGGCGCTGACCAACCAACGTTGAATGCCGGCGCGCGTCATGGAATCAAGGGCGCCGAACGGCTCATCCAGTGCGATCAATGTGGGTTCAGCGAGCATCGTCCTCAGAAATGCCACACGCGAGCGCATTCCGCCAGAGAGCTGGTCCGGATAGGCGTGTGCGAATTCGTCGAGCTCGAACTGAGCGAGAAGGTCGAGGGCGGCCTGCCGTGCCGTGGCCGGGGGTAGTTTGTGGATGAACAGCGGCAATGCGACGTTGTCAACAACAGTGCGCCACTGAAACAGACCGTCGTTTTGCGGCATCAGTGCGACGTGCGGGTTATCCACCTGCCATTCGAGCTGGCCGCTCGTGGCGTGATCCAGGCCGGACACGATACGCAGCAGCGTGGACTTGCCACATCCTGATGGCCCGACGATTGCCACAGTCTGATGTGGGTACAGAGTGGCTGAAATGCGATCGAGGGCCAGAGTGGGCGGGACCTGGAATTGTTTACTGACGTCATTGATGTGAAGCATGTGTCACCGCTTTCCAGGGAAACGCAATGCGTTCGGCCAGAGCAACAACGCCGTACAGCACCAGTGTCATCGCTGTCAGCACTGCTGCGCCGACAAAGACCAGCTCGGTGCGAAACGAGGATTGCGCGGTCAGCAGGTAGATTCCCAAGCCATTGCGCGCTCCGACAAACTCAGCAGTCGCTGCCGTTGCCGGCCCGTAGGTGACGGTGATACGTAGCCCGGACATGAACACTGCGGCCGCAGCGGGCATGCGCACATGCGTGAGTATCCACCATTTCGATGCGCCCAAGGTCGTGGCCACGTCAATCTGGTCTCTGCTGGGCGATGCCAGTCCGCGCGCCAGCGGCACCACGATCGGGAAAAGCCCGAACAATCCGACCAGCAGTACTTTCGACGTGATACCGAAGCCGAACCAGATAATGAGCAGCGGCGCAATAGCGACGACCGGAATGGTCTGCGAGATGATGAGAACAGGGATGGCGACCCGACCGATCGGGCGAATCGCAAAGATGATGAAAGCCAGGCTCACACCGCACACGAGTGCGAGCACCGTTCCCAGACCAACTTCAAGGGCGGTGATCCTGGTGGCTTCCCAGACATTGGGCGCATCATCAAAGCCGGCGTGGATAATCGTCGAGGGCGCCGGCATAAGGCGTTCGTTGACGTTGAACGCGCGCACCGCCACCTCCCACGCGCACAGGAGCAACACCACAAACATCAGTGCGGGCATGAAACTGCCCCGGTGGTGTTGGTCGCGCTCACGTGCAGAGACGGCGGTGCGGTACCTCGCGGGCATCTGTTACTTCACGAACTCATTGGTGACGATGTCGTCAGCTGCGATCGGTTCGGTGACCGCAGTCCCCTTCTCGTCATACACGAGGCCCTGCTCGACAATGAATGCCAGGTAGGTGTTCCAGCGATCAATGTCGGCAAAGCCCACACCACCCTTTGAATCAGGCCAATACTGTGTGGAGAGTATTTCCTGGCTGCGGGTGACCAGTTCGGGATCAAGTTTGGCCTGTGGGTTGGCATCGACCAGAATTTTCGCCGCTTCATCGGGGTTATCCTTGGCGAACTCGTAGCCCTTTTGTGCTGCCTGCACGAAGGCGCGGACAAGGTCGGGATCCGATTCGATCAAGTCGTTGCGCGTCGAAATGCCGATCATTGCCGGAGTGGTGGGAACGTCATAGTCGGCGGGCTGGAACATGTGCAGCTTGGTGCCCGACAGTTCTGCCTCAATTGCCTCCCACGTGCTGAGAACCTCAGCAAAATCCGCCTGGCCTGATTCCAGAGCCGCCATTGCCTGCGCGCCCACAATGACGCGGTCAAATTCGCCTGTCCCGCCATCGTGCTGAATCATCATCTGGGTGGAGATATGGGCCGAATCGCCCGAGTAGTCTGCAATTGTCTTGCCGTCCAGATCTTTTGGACGGGTGATCCCCGAATCTTCCAGAACTCCCACGCCATAGGAGGACTTTTGCTGAATATTCAGCACCATCGTCAGCCCAAGGTTGGCGGCGTGAGCCGATGCCAGTGCATCTGCTCCCGAGATTCCAAAATCAGCGCCCTTCGCGCTGAGGACAGCGTCAACACCTGACTTGGAGAAGCCCATGATGTCCACATTCAATCCGGCGTCCGCGAAGTAGCCTTTTTCCTGGGCGACGAACAGTCCAGTGTGATTCGTGTTCGGTGTCCAGTCCAAGATGACGGACACATCACGCATCTGTCCAGAGGCCTGCGAAGCCGACTGGCCGGTGGCGTCGGCGCCTGACTGGTCAGCTGAGGACATATCCGACGATCCGCCTGATGAGCATGCGCCCAGCATGGCGACGCTGAGGAGGAGGGGCAAAAGCCTGGTTGTTTTCATGATCTCTCGATTGCTAGTTGGGTAACTGTGCGGATAAATTGAGTGCCGGATTCAGTGGTGAACCACCGGTGATGAGCATCCATCCCGATCGTGTACGCCCAATCCGACGTACGCCCCGGTATCGGGGCACGCTGGTCATACTCGATAACAGCGAGTTCGAACTCGGTGTTCGACACTGCCACCATCGGCGCGAGCATGCGAGCCTCCTCGCGCATCAGTGGGTACTGACTGACATACCCGTCCAGAAGGTCGCGCACCACCTGGGGACGCCACGCATTTTCGATACCTTCAGTGATGGTCAGCCAGTCGATCGCGTGACGTTCAATGAGCTGTGCCAGATCGAACAGCGACGGGTTGGCGTATGCCAGCCCAAAATCAAAGACACTGGTGATGACGGGACCCTGCCTGGTGTCCTTCCACATCGTGTTGGACACGTGCAGGTCGCCGTGTGTCCAGTAACGAGGGCGCTCCCGCAGCGGCTCAAGGGCCCGCGCAAAAGGAGCGACAACTGCCAGGTCACCAGCCAGGTCACGGCCGGTTCTGGACACATAGTTGGCAACGATGGGGTGCGCTTCGCACCAGGCTTCAAGACGGTCAAACGGATCACCGAGCATGAGGTCCATGCGCGACTGGTAAGGATTGGGCGGTGCGACCACTGCCGGAATCTTTTCAGAGGCGCGACGAAGCTGCCCCGCCACTCGGCCGATTTCCACGCTCTCTTCGCGTGTGTACGGCGGCATCCAGCTGGTCGTCGCACGGTAACGGTCTTCACCCGGCGCGCATTCGCTCACTTCCCAGACCCATCCGCCCATCGTCAGACATGTTCTGCCGGTATCGAAGGTGAAGAAGCGCGGCGTCGGGAAGGCGCCTGCGGCGAGCCGGTTCACATAGTCATGTTTGACACACAGGTCGTATTCGCTGATCAGGTGGGGCGCATAGCGTTTGATGAAGACGCGTGTTCCACATGCCAGCTGGGCGATACATGCCGAGGCCATTGGACGCGCCGAGTGAGTGAGGACCTGCGGGCACTGGGCAGAAGCACCCGCCAGATGCGGCATATCCACCAGGCGCTCTTCCAGCGCCGCCACATCCTGATCTGAGATCAGTGGCCACACATTGTTAATGATGTCGAGTTGTTCGTCTCGATTCATTTGCGGCTCCTCGTGCTCACCAATGCGCACGACTAAACCGCGTTCCTACGCCAGCATGATCTGGTTCAGGTATAACGGTCGGAGAATTTTCCCTCTCAGCCCGCCTGTCCGGGCTCCCGTGCCCCCTCACCATACCATCAGCTGCACGTCATACGTAAAACGAGGGTGCCCCACCCTCACATAGTGGATGGGTCACCCTCGTCAATGGGACAGGAAACACGGTGCGAACTAGTCGCGAGCCTTTTCCTTCATTTCCCACGTTTCGATGATGTCGCCCTCGGCAATGTCCTTGAAGCCCAGGGTGATACCGCATCCGTAGCCTTCGCGAACCTCGGTGACATCGTCCTTTTCGCGGCGCAGCGACGCGATCTCCAAATCGGGAGCAACCACGACACCGTCGCGAACCAGGCGGGCCTTCGAGCCGCGGCGAATGATGCCGTCACGGACAATGGAGCCTGCGATGTTACCGAACTTGCCGGAGCGGAAGACCTGGCGGATCTCAGCCGTGCCCAGCGCGACCTCTTCATAAATCGGCTTGAGCATGCCCTTCAGGGCCGCTTCGATATCGTCGATGGCTGCGTAGATGACCGAGTAGTACTTGATCTCCACGCCTTCCGCGTCGGCCATTTCAGCCACGCGCTCAGCCGGACGCACGTTAAAGCCGATGATGACCGCGTTATCGACGGTGGCCAGGTTGACATCGTTTTGCGTAATGGCTCCGACGCCGCGGTGGATGATCCGCAGGGCAACTTCGTCGCCCACGTCGATACGCAGCAAGGAATCTTCCAGAGCCTCAACGGCACCGGACACGTCACCCTTGATGACAAGGTTGAGGGTGTCAACTTCACCTTCCTTGAGAACCTTATCGAAGTCTTCGAGGGTGACGCGCTTGCGACGCTTGGCCAGCAGTGCTGCGCGCTCGGCAGCTTCTCGCTTGTCAGCGATCTGGCGGGCGGTGCGGTCATCGGATGCCACAAGGAAGGAGTCGCCTGCCCGTGGAACTGATGTCAGGCCGATCACCTGCACCGGTCGTGACGGACCGGCTTCCTGCACATCCTTGCCATACTCGTCGAACATGGCGCGCACGCGTCCGGAGGCGGATCCCACAACGAGGGCGTCTCCCACGCGCAGCGTTCCACGCTGGACCAGCATGGTGGCAACCGCACCACGACCACGGTCAAGGTTCGCTTCAATGGCGACGCCTCGCGCCTCGGTGTCAGGGTTTGCCTCCAGGTCAAGTGCGGCATCCGCTGTCAGGAGGACTGCTTCGAGCAGGTCACTGATGCCGGTGCGCTGCTTGGCGGACACGTCCACGAACATGACGTCGCCGCCATATTCTTCAGCCACAAGGTTGTATTCGGTGAGCTGGGAGCGGATCTTATCCGGATTGGCATCTTCCTTATCCACCTTGTTGACGGCCACAACGATCGGCACGTCCGCTGCCTGCGCATGGTTGATCGCTTCAACGGTCTGCGGCATGACGCCGTCATCGGCTGCGACCACCAGGATCGCAATGTCCGTTACCTTGGCGCCACGGGCACGCATAGCGGTGAAGGCTTCGTGACCAGGCGTGTCGATGAATGTGATGGGGCGGTCCTTGCCCTCCATATCCACCGTGACCTGGTAGGCGCCGATGTGCTGGGTGATGCCACCGTGTTCGGTGTCGACGACGTCGGTGTGCCGGATGGCGTCCAGCAGCTTCGTCTTACCGTGGTCGACGTGACCCATGACGGTGACGACCGGTGGGCGCGGCTTGAGGTGCTCTTCATCATCAAGTTCTTCGGCCTCAAGGTCGATATCGAAGGACTCAAGCAGTTCGCGATCTTCGTCTTCTGGGGAAACGACCTTAACGTTGTAGCCCAGTTCGTCGCCCAGTGTTTCAAAGGTGTCCTGATCCAGTGACTGCGTGGCCGTTGCCATTTCACCGAGGTGGAACAGAACAGTCACCAATGCTGCCGGATTGACGTCGATCTTTTCGGCAAGATCAGCCAGGGATGCGCCCTGACGGATGCGAATCTCCTGGCCATTTCCGCGAGGAATCTTCACGCCGCCGATTGTCGGTGCACTCTGCTCTTCGTATTCCTGCCGCCTTGCACGCTTGGACTTGCGTCCGCGACGCGAGCCGCTTCCACGGCCGAATGCGCCCGGTGTGGAGCCGCGACCACCGCGACCGCCACGGGGACGGCCACCGCTCGGGGGCGCAAATGCACCTGCGTGTGCGCCGACTCCTGGGCTGTTGTGACGTGAATTGTTGGAACGTCCACGTCCGCCACGTGACGGGCGGTCAGGCTTGGCGAACCGTGCCTGATCGGGCATCATCATCGGGTTTGGATGGTTGCCGCCGCGTGAACGGTTCGGGCGTTCAGCGCGGTGCTCGCCACCGCCGGAGCGGTTCGCGTGCGCAGCGCCACCTTGTGTGCCGCGACCACCGGGCCTGTTGGTGCGCTGGCCACCGCGTGTTCCACCAGGTCGAGGCATACCTTGCGTGGATGCGAAGGGATTGTTGCCTGGGCGTGGCCCGGCAGGGCGCGGGCCGGGACGAGGTCCTGGGCGCGGTGCCGACTGGCGGCCATGAGCCTTGGAATCTGAAGCCGATGCTTTCTTGGCGGATTGGGGGCCGGGCTTGGGACCAGATTCTCCCGACGACACCGGTGCCGATGCGTGAGCATCGCCTGATTCCTGAGTATCGCGAGGTCCCGGTTTCGCCGCTGCAGCTGCCTTCTTGTCAGCTGCGTGCGCTACCGGTCCTGGCTTCGGTGCTCGCGTCTTGGCCGGTTTCTTTTCTGACTTTCCGGTCGGCGCATCATCACTGGCCGCACTGCTTTCTGGCTGTGCCAGGTCGGCAGGTGTGGACGCAGTGGACGACTTCCTGGTCGACTTACGAGACGCAGTAGTTGTCTTCGCAGCCGTTTTCCTTGTTTTCTTGGGTGCCTTCGCCTTCTCGGATTCTTCTGTGTCCTGAGGCGCAAGGGAGGCGTAGTGTTCACGCACGGCTCGAACCACTGGCGGTTCCAGAGCCGAGCTTGATGCCTTGACGAACTCTCCGCTATCGCGCAGGTACGCCAAGAGTTCTTTGCTGGCAATGCCGAGCTCTTTGGCGAGCTCGTGTACACGCAACTTTGCCACAATTCTCCTGTCCGGATCCGTCTCCGAACTGGAGACGGGACTTATCGTTCTTGCTGGCAGCTCATCGCTGGGTACTCATCGGGTGCCCATCAGCTTCCAACCCGCTTCCATTACTCGATGTCCAACGCACGGTGCGTTGCTGACAATGTGATCGTGTCGATCAGGTGATCCCACTGGTCCTCCCCCACGGTGTGAGGCAGGCGTAATGCATGTTCGAGGGCTCGCCGTCGGCGGGCCTTCTCCATGCATGTCGCATGTGCGTGAATCCACGCACCACGACCTGGCAGGATGCCTTTTGGATCCACCTGTGCGGATCCGTCGTGAGTCGCCACCATTCGAACCATGCTCGAGGGGGCGCCTCGCTGCCGGCAGCCAATACATGTGCGAATCGGGCCTGAATGGTCATGCGTCTCCACCGCACACATACTAGTCCAGCCCAACCAGTCTAACTGAGGTCGGCGTCCGTATTGGAATCTGTATGTGAGCGACTGGTCACGTCGTCCTCGTCCTCGTCCTCGGCAGTGATGTCGAGTGCGTCGGTGCCGCTACCATCTGACACGCTGGCAGCCTCGTCACCTCCATAGGGCATGTCAGGCATCGATGAGCGTGACGCCTCCATCTTTCCGTCCGCATCCGTGTCGGAGTGAATATCAATGTGGAAACCTGTCAGACGCGCAGCCAGTCGAGCGTTTTGTCCCTCTTTGCCGATTGCCAGTGAGAGCTGGAAGTCAGGCACAACGGCGGTGGCGGTGTGATTTTCAACCGAGTGCACGACCACTCGGCTCACGCGCGCCGGAGACAGCGCGTTGGACACGAAACGAGCAGGATCTGCCGACCAGTCAACGATGTCGATCTTTTCACCACCCAGCTCAGTCATCACCGAGCGCACACGCGACCCCATCGGCCCAATGCATGCTCCCTTGGCGTTGACACCTTCACGTGTTGCGGCAACGGCGATCTTCGTGCGGTGGCCCGCTTCGCGCGCAACGGCCTTGATCTCCACCAGACCCTGCTGGATCTCAGGAACCTCGCGTTCGAACAGGCCGAGCACCAAGCCGGGGTGGGTTCGTGACAGGACGATTCGCGCACCACGTTCGGTGCGTTCAACCGACACGACGTAGGCGCGGATCCGCTCATTGTGATGGTATTCCTCGCCCGGAACCTTTTCTGAATCCGGCAGCACGGCCTCGAAGTCGTCCGATAGTTTCACCAGCGTCAGGTGGCGTTCACGTGCCTGCTGGACAAGGCCGGTGACGATCTGCCCGGTCTTGGATGCGAAGTCGCCCAGAACTTTCTGATCGTCGGCGTCTCGCAGCCGCTGCATGATCACCGAGCGCGCAGTTGCCTGTGCGATGCGCCCAAAGTTGGAGGGGGTGTCATCGAATTCACCGATCGGGTTGCCGTCGTCGTCTTCTTCGGTCGCCATGACGGTGACCCGCCCTGAACGCTTGTCGATCTCAATGCGAGCTTTGCGGATAGCGCCCGGGATGTTGTGATACGCCTTGAGCAGCGCCTCTTCGATCGCGTCCACAAGAGTATTGAGATCTACACCTTTTTCCTGCTCCACCATTCGGAGCGCTGTCATGTCAATTTCCATGATCCCTCACTTGTCTGACTTACCCGTGCCAAGCTCGACGCGCGGACGCGCCTTCTTGATCGTGTCGTATTCAATGGTAACCGGCTCACCATCGACCACCAGAATGACCTGCTGATCAGCCACTTCGGACAGTCTCCCCTCAACGGTGTTCCCGTCGCGAAGCTTGACGCGGATGAGCCGTCCGATCTGTCTGCGCCAGTGCCGCGGCTGCGTGAGTTCACGCTCGGCTCCCGGTGTGGACACTTCCAGAATGTATTCACTGTCAATCGGGTCGGCCTCGTCCATCGCCAAGGAAATGGCTCGTGAGACCTGCGCGAGTGTGTCGGAGTCAACTGACTCGTAGGAGTCTGCAGACGTGTCCTCACCGTAATCCACGCTGATGCGCACAATCGGACGCGCCTGGGGGCCGACGACCTCGATCTGATCGATGATGAGTCCGCACGTGGCGACGACGGGCTCCAGTATGCGCCTGATCAGATCCTGATCTACTGGCTGAGCGGGTTGTGCCACAGTTTCTTCCTTCCGAACGACACGCCAATATTCACTAGTTTAGCCACATGCGCATGCGATGATGACACCGTGAAGTTTTCCTCCAGCCTGCACCGCCACTCGTTTTACCATTTGGCGAGGGCGGCGTGCGCAAGCGCCGCGATAGCTGCCATCGCCGTGACACTCACGGGCTGCGGGGTTCACCTGGAATCGGCGCAGGGCTCACTGCCTGAGCTGACAGCGCCCCAGCTGGTGCGCGATCGTGCTGTTCGCGCGGATTGGGCAATTGCCGCTCGTGCCGACGAGCTCGCTGATCTGGCCGGACAGTGTGAGCCGTGCCAGAAGGCGTGGCGCGATGTGGCCGACCGTGCCGCGCAGCGAGTCGAGTCACTGGGAGGCGTATGGGATCCGTGGCCTGATGGTGCCCCTGAGGGCGCTGACTTGCCCGATCCGATCGCTGAGGCTCCCGTTGCAGCGGATGCATTCGTCGCCTGGATGGCGGCCTGTGCTGTACGCGACTTGTCATCCGTCGCTGATCCTGCCCTGCTCAGTGATGCCGATGCACGCATACTTTCCAGGGTCGCGGCGGCGCGCCTGGCGGATGCGACCACGCTCGGTGCGGTTGTGGGCGTTGATTACGGTGAGGGCGCATCAAGCGTGCTGGCACTGGCGAACCGGATTGCGGCTCGGACTTTCGGGGATTCTGCGGGCGGGTCTGCTCGTGATGGCGTGATGCGCGCGGCTCAGGGAATTTTGGATGCCCAGGAGGTTGCGCCTGTCGACACAGGCACCGTCCTCTTTGCGCACCTGGCACCCGCTGACCAGGGCATGCACAGCGATCAACGCGACTTCACTGAAGATGCTGACGTGTCCAATGCGGTGCGCGTATGGGACTGTGTCGGTCAGACTCTTCCTGCCCTCCAGGTGGAGGGCGAGGGGATCGCTGACGCATCTGCCACGGTGGATCGATTGTTGGAACGCACGCGAGTTGTCCTCAACGCTGGCGTGGACGATACGCGCGAGTTCCGGTGCCATCTGGAAGAGTCGTCACCTCAGTCACTGGATGCGTTGATGCTGGCAACGGATCTGACTCTGGTTGATTCCGCCGATGCGGATGTGCGCGCTCTGGGGGTGCGCAGCCTGGCCGCTGACATTGTGGCAGGAGCCGCATCGGGCAGTGCTGACATGTCAGACGCCCTCGATGCAGCCTTAAAGCAGTAACGTTTCTGTCCCTCACGTACTGCGGTGTGCGTGATACCTGCCCGCGCATTGTTCGCCTGTCATGCGCGGCGTCCAGTTGGGGGCCTAGTATGCGTATCCCATCACCGTCTGGGCAGGCGCTTGTCGTTGTGATTCTGCGGTGCCCCGACCGGGGCTCGAACCCGGGACAAACGGATTATGAGTCCGCTGCTCTAACCGACTGAGCTATCAGGGCAGATCTAGCCTAACCGCTTTAAGGCTTCGAAAGCGAATCGCGCCTGAGCGCAAATGCCAGTGGTGTGGGTCATACTGTGCACCACGATGACAGGAACGCAAAACGAACCAGTCGCTGCCTTACCCCAATCATCCAGAGGAGTTTACTCATGAACCAGTTCACTGACGTTCACGCACTAGCTGTCAAGCTCTACGATGCCCTCGGCGCGTTCCGTGAGAACGCCGACGAAGATGAGGCCACATTGTGGATGCTGTACCAAACCTTAGCCGGGTGGCTGGCGAGCATGCTGCGCCATAAGGCTGCTGACGACCAGGTCGAACAGACACTTGCAGCGATCGCGCTGCGAGACGCACTACGAGAGTTCACGTTCGCAAGCTGCCTGGCATATGGCCAACTGATGAAAGTGATCCGCGAAAGCGGTGAGGACCTGAATGATCTCGACACATCGGAGTTTGCTAGTCTTCACGACATCATCGAGGAATGCCTGACCGAAAGTAGGCTGACGCTGGGAGATCGCCTCACGAACAATTAAGCAATGATTGTCCGGGGAGCGTTCGGGGACGTGGCCTACGCGAGAGTAAGGCGAGGAGCCACTGTTCGGCCAATTGGAGCACGTCGATTGGCCCAAGTCAGGGCAATAAAAAGCTCCCGCGACTGGATTCGAACCAGTAACCGTCCGATTAACAGTCGGATGCTCTGCCGTTGAGCTACGCGGGATCAACGCATTGAAGTCTAGCGACTGATGACCAAAAGGGGCAACTTGAAAGAGGTGGTGTATCCCTCACTTTGTTGCACGTGCCAGTACAGCACTGCTCACGCGCCAACGGCCAGGGTGAGTGGCTCAGGCTCACATTCGCACGCTCATGTGAGGCCGCTGCTCGGTCTCGCTAGTCGAGGCCGACACCTTCACGCACATCCCGTTCAAGCGCGTCCGCCTGATGCGCTTCCTCACCGGTTAGCGGCCCATCCGACACGAGTGTGGAGAACAACTGCCCATCAGCAGTTCGACGGATTGCAGCAGTCACTGTCGCACCCGAATCAACCGTCACCGAACGTTGAGTCACGATCGACTGCGACACAGCTTCACTCATAAGCGCCATAAAACGCTCTGGGTCCTCACTGATCGTGACGCCCGTGAACGGTTCGCGGTCGGGATCGACCCACGTGACGCTCAACGTCCGCTTCTCAGCGTTCCAGCGCGCATGCTGAACTTCGTACCACATGGCAGCGAGGTGGACACCCTCGTCACTGGCGACGAAAAATGCGTACTTGCCGGCGATGACTACTCGCCCGTCCTCGAGGCGCTCACATGGAGCACTCGCATCATAGGCGGGCAGATGCTGCGCAACCGTGGAGGAAAGCTGGCTGTGAGAAGGTTTCGAAGGTGTCATAGCAGTGAGGATATCCGCAACGGTGATCTAGTTCGCGTCCAGAAGCTGACGCTCGTAAGGATCAACGCTCAAGCCGGCATCGATGATGGAGCGAGCCCACTCGCGAGCGCTGAACAGCGAGTGATCACGGTAGTTGCCACACGACTTTTCATCCGTACCCGGCACATCGTCCCACGCGACGTCTTCGGCAATGGCGCGAAGAGAATCGGTCACTACGCGCGCAATGTCCTCCACTGCCGGTTCTCCCCACGTAATCAGATGGAACCCGGTACGGCAACCGAACGGTGAGCAGTCAATGATTCCGTCCATGCGGTCACGCAGGAGTGACGCCAAGAGGTGCTCAATCGTATGCAACCCCCCGGTGGGGATGGCGTTCGCGTTGGGCTGGACAAAACGAAGATCGAAATTCGAGATCACGTCACCGGCAGGCCCGCTCTCACGATTGATGAGCCGCACGTAAGGCGCGCGCACAGCCGTATGATCGAGCTGGAAACTTTCCACTTCCGCCATTTCTTCTCCTAATTCTGCTCAGCGAACGCTCGCCGCCGCTCTTCACATTTCATCAACTCTGTGAAGGTCTCAGCATAGCGCTCATCATCAGAGTTCATACGCTGCAGTTTCGCATGCAGCTCGGCACTTCGACGCGTCAGATCCATCCGCACCATCGCAGCAATAATGCCGCGCGAAAACGAACGCATTTGATCGGGACGGTCCTGCGGCAAGGGTGCGACAGCCAGCTGCGTGACAACCGCATCGACAACCGGCCCGGCGCTTTCACGAATCGCTTCGGCAAATTTCTTCGTCGCAGCAGCTTCCGCCGCGTCCCCCCTGCCCATCGAGTCTTCTGCTAGGGTCAGCATGTCAGTAAAGGTCTGCAGCCCGCCGATAGCGCGCACAGCGTCGTGAACTGCCCTGTGAGCAGGCACCGTGAACGCTTCCCCACCCAGTTCCTCAAAACCGGAATCCACCACGTCGACTGGGCGTTGAATCAACACCTCAAGGGCCTGGCGCTCCAGGTTCGCCACCGGATCGTCCATCACTGCTGCAGGCACTCGTCCAGGCACGCCCGTGCCCGCCATGTCCATTGCTGAGGGCGACGTGTAGCTGCACGCCTGCGCATAACGACCATCCTGATTGGACGCCATCCGCGGCGCGGTGCGCACCGACTTGGCCACATCTCGCATATCCATGCCGAGCCAGCCTGCCAGTGAACGCGTGTACTCGTTACGCAACGCCCTGTCCTTGATCCCGGCCACCACGGGAGAGGCAGCGTGCAACGCGGCAACGCGACCTTCAGCAGTGTTCAGGTCCTGCAGGCGCAGCAACGAGCGGATGACAAACTCGAACAGCGGTGTGCGCGAATTGACCAGGTTCAATACTGCCTGATCACCGCTACGAAGCCGCAAGTCACACGGATCCAGGCCGGATGCCTCCACGGCGACGAAGGTCTGCGCGGAGAAGTTCTGATCCTCACCAAAGGCACGAAGCGCCGCCTTACGACCGGCCTCATCACCGTCAAAAGTGAAAATAATTTCTCCACCGTGAGCACGCCCCGATGAGAGCACCACTCCAGCCGCAGGATCAGCACTGTCGCCAAGCAAACGCCGTACGATCTTGACGTGCTCGGAGCCGAACGCAGTGCCGCATGTGGCCACCGCAGTGACTTCCCCAGCCACATGCGCGGCCATCACATCGGTGTAGCCTTCCACAATGACGATGCGTCGACGCCTGGAGATTTCACGCTTGGCCAGGTCAAGGCCGTAGAGAACCTGCGATTTGTGGTAGATCGCTGTTTCCGGAGTATTCAGATACTTCGGAGAATTCGTGTCAGAATCGTCCAGGCGCCTCGCACCGAACCCGACGGTCGCACCCGTAATGTCGCGGATCGGCCACATCAGGCGCCCTCGGAAACGATCGTAAATGCCGCGGTTTCCCTGACTGGCCAGGCCGGCGGCCAGAATCTCCGCATCCGTGAATCCACGCGAGCGCAGCAGACGCGTGAGCGAATCCCACGATTGTGGAGAATACCCGATCCCGAACTGCGCACTGTCGGGCTGCGAAAAACCGCGGTTGGCCAGGAAAGCGCGGCCTGGCTTTGCCTCGTGAGACATGAGCTGTTCGCGGTAGAAATCCTCTGCCACGTTGTGGGCATCCAGGAGGCGCTGACGCTTCCCCGGTTCTTCCTCGCGTACCCGCCGGCCGCCTTCTTCATAGTGCAGCGTGATCGAGTAACGCTGGGCGAGCATCTCGACGGCTTCAACGAAGCTCATATGGTTGATCTTCTGGATGAAGCTGATAACGTCTCCACCCTCACCACATCCGAAGCAGTGCCACAGGCCGACTACGGGGCGCACGTGAAACGAAGGGGTCTTCTCATCGTGGAACGGGCACAGGCCCTTCAATGCGCCTACACCCGCACTCTTCAAGGTGACGTGTTCGCCTACCACCTCTTCGATCCGGCAGGCTTCACGCACCGCCGCTATGTCTTCTCGACGGATCATGCCAGCCATGGCTTCAGTGTACTGTTCCGCGCCCTCACGTCCACTGGGTCGATAGCAGTCCGCACAGGCGGGCGTGCCACTGTGAGGCTGAAATATCCGTCAATGTCGCCACCTGATCGATGACGACACGCAGCCGCTCGGCATCACCGTCGGCATGTTGCCATGCAGTCGCAAACGGCTCTTCGAGGTGCTGCCCGCGCGATTCGAGCAACGCGTCAACCAGGTCGGCAAGAATCGTGCGCTGATGCAGGTAGACCGGTTCGGTTTCTCGCGGAGACATCACGTAGTGCACAGCGATCCCCTTGAGCAGCTGAATCTCCGCCCGCACGTCCCGAGGAATCACCAGGTCCGCATGGTGCCGTCCCAGCGGGCCATCACCGGCCACCTCACGCGTGGCTGCAACAACGCTTTGACAAAACCTGCCGATCAACTGGCTGGTCAGATTTTTCAAGGCCGCAAGGTCCGCATAGGTGCCATCGAAACGGTGCAGCCACACCGGCAGCGCCAGCAGGCGCTCCATAGCCGCTTCCAGTTCAGTTGCGCTCGCTCCCGGGCCGTACCACTGCAGCGTGGAGTCGATAATGCCCGCCACATGCTCATCATCACTCACGTGGCTCACATCCATCGCGCGCGTGGCGATCGCGTCCTCCACGTCGTGCACGCAGTACCCGATGTCATCAGACAGGTCCATGATCTGTGCTTCAAGGCAGCGCCTCCCCGCGGGCACATCGCCGCGCATCCAGGTGAACACCTCGGCGTCATCTTCATAGACGCCAAACTTCTTCATCGACTTGTCAGGGTCTGGGCCCTGGCCGCGCTTCCACGGATACTTCGCGATGGCGTCCAGCGTCGCCCTCGTCAAATTCAGTCCCGAGGGTGCCCCGTCCGGGGCGACAACTTTGGGTTCGAGGCGCACCACAATGCGCAGTGTCTGAGCGTTGCCCTCAAAGCCTCCGGCATCTTGCGCCAGGTCGTTGAGCACGCGTTCGCCGTTGTGACCGAACGGCGGGTGGCCCAAATCGTGAGACAGGCACGCTGCCTCCACAACGTCTGGATCTGCGCCCAGTTCTTTACCAAGCTCGCGACCCACCTGTGCCACTTCCAGTGAGTGCGTCAGGCGCGTGCGCACGAAGTCATCGCTGATGGGTCCCAGCACCTGAGTCTTGGCGCCCAAGCGTCTCAGCGCTGATGAATGGACAATTCGCGCGCGGTCACGTTCAAAATCGGTGCGTTCAGGATTCTTGGGTGATTCTGCGACGAATCGTTCACGGTCATCTGCCGAGTAGACGATCCGATGGGGCGCCTGGGCGTGGTTCATGCGCTGGTTCACGGCTCCAGCCTAACGCCCGTACATGCTCTTCCTTGGACAATATGTGCCTTCGGCACGCGAATGGGCCACAATGGTGTTATGTCTGACACGTCGACTTTTCACGTCGCATCCGATTCAAGCGTGACTACGCGACTGGTTCAGCGCGTCCAACGGGGACATTTCCCCTGGTGGAGACGCGCCGTGACCTGCGATATCGGCGGCGGTGTGACCGATGAGGATTTGGAAGTTATCGAAAAACTCTCCTTCGATTTTGCGCGCGTCGGCTTCACGGCTGTTGCCGTCCGGCCCGCACATGCCGACATCGCGGTGGATGGGTCGCGCCTGGCATCATTTATCGAGCGTGTTCACCGCACCGGCGTCAAGGTCATCGTCCGACTGTCCGGCGCGCGCGTGCCGGGCAGCAGCGAGGGAGCGTTTGTCAACTTCGAACAGGACGTGTCCTCACTGGTCGTGCGCACGAGGGCGGCTCTGAAAGCCGGTGCCGACGGGATTGACCTGGGAATCATTCGCGAGGATGACCAGTCAGGTGACGATCAGGCGCAGCGCTTCACGCAGCTGATTCATATTCTGCAGGCTGAGCTGGCCGATTTTGATCGCATGCCGATTCTGAGTGCGGAAAGTTCCATCACCACTCCGCATGCCCTGAGCCGCCACCTGGAGGAAGACTGGTTCCACCATCTGCGTGACGACGCACTGGTCACCTGCCCGTGGGACATCACTGAGCTGCATGAACGCATTGCGTGCACGCTGTCGGAGCGTTCGCGTCTGGGTCACGTTGCCGCCTGGCAGTGGTCGCACTGCGTCACCGACAACCGCCCCGTTCTTCCCTCCCCTGGTTCGTGGGAGGAAGGCGCTTCGCAGTGGCGCCGCAATGCGATGGCACTGGTGGCATTGTCACTGCCGGGGGCGGCGTACGCACCGTTCGACAGGCTGGCCGGTCGCCGCAATTTTGATGCTCACGACGGGGCTCACGTGGAGTGGGAGCCGAGTGAGGATGCGCGCCGCGAGCGCGAAATGGTCTCACGTGCCCTGAGGATCCGTGTTGAGCGCTCCATGGGGTCAGGATCCTTGGCATACGTGAACCACCTGGCCTGGGCGCATGAGGGTGTGGGTGTGCACCTGTGCGCCGGCGTCATGGTGGTGGTCAACGCTTCTGATACTCCTGTTGAGGTTCCGCCCGAACATGCGCTGCTGCTTGATTCAACGGGGCGCTCCGGTGGTGAGCCGAATCAGCCCACTGTTGTCGGCCCTGACCAGTGCGCCTGGTTTGAAGCAGCCTTGGTTCAGGCCCCTCCCGTCTCCAGCTATTCGTAAGCCACACGGGCCTGCTCAATCAGAGAACCATCAGCGCCCGGGCATTGGCAACATCGCGCCGATCTTGATCCTGGGTCGGTCTGTTCTGCGGAGCAGCCCGACCAACGCGCTAATTGCTGGTCACCGCCGCAATCGGCAGGGAGGGACGATCGCCGCGATCGACGGCGAATTTGGACTGGGCGGCCAGTGAGGCCATCGCGCAACTTCCGCATGCCGGTCAGCGTGGCTCAAATCCCTTGTCTTCCTCATCCCACACAATGTCGACTGTGCCGAAATCCAGCACGCCATCCGCGCTTTCGCGCCGATGCTGTTCCATCGCCGTTGAGATCATCAGTTTGATGCGGTTGAGCTGGTTGACCTGAGAGGCAGCGGGATCGTAGTCAACGGAGACAATGTTGGCGTTCGGGTAACGGTTGCGCAGCGCGCGGAACATGCCTTTGCCGATGATGTGGTTGGGCAGGCAGCCGAAAGGCTGTGCACAGATGATGTTCGGGCAGCCATGTTCAATCATGTCGACCATCCCCAGGTTGTGAGCGTTCCACGATGCTGATGCCATCGCGTTGTGGAAGAACTGGATCAGTGTGGGCAGTTCCGCCTCACACCCTTCCTCTTCAATAACACGCACCGCGTGGTTGTTTGCCTCGAGATGGAACTTCACCAGGATTTCCCCGACCAGTCCCACCAGGGGTTTGCGCGATGTCGCGCATGGCAAGCGCGGCGACATGCGCGAAATCATCAGACGCATCGCAGAAGAAGAATTCATTGCGAATGGATACGACGGCACCACAACCCGTCATATCGCGGCTCGCGCCAACTGCGATCCGGCAATGGTGAACTATTATTTCGACTCCAAGCAGCGTTTCCGCTCCTACGTACACTCCAGCATCATCCCCGACATTACTGACTTTATTCATCAGCACGTGTGCGGAACTGACGCTCCCCCCCTGTCACCCGCCACGCGCACAGCGATTGCGCGGGAGATTGAGTGCGTCATGTCCACGCTGTACGGTGTGGCCACGATGCGCTACATTGTCCAGCTCGAACCTCTCGCATCCATGTCAGAGCAGGCACTTATCGACGAGTTCGCTCCCATCGCGCAGCGCCGCCTGGATACGGTTGTCGAACTGGTTCGCTCGCCACGGAGCCGGTAGGTCTCCTCGCGCCCACACGCTCACGCTTCCTCGGTCAGGTGAGTGATGGTGTAGGTTTCGCCAGGACGCGTATCGAATGCGAGGTGCGTGGCGTCCAGCAGCGTCGATCCAACGCACGCGCCGTCAGCGCTTGTCACGGTCGCGTTCGAGGCTCCCGACAGACGTACCACTGCGTGCCCGCCGCTTCCGGAGGTAATCGTCATCAAAGTGACGGCGCCATCGGCCCATTCATAGCCAACCGTGAAGTTGCCGCGAGCGCGCAGCCCACTGACTCGACCGTTTCTCCACACGCGCGGCAACGCGGGCGCTGGATACATATAGTTGCGGTACTCGCGTCCATCCTGACTCACCCAGGTCGAATTGGACTGCAGCAGCATTTCGCTGACACCCGCGGTGTAGCCGAAGTTCCCGTCGATCTGGAACGGCGGGTGTGTATCGAACAGGTTGGGGTAGATCCCGTTGGCAAAAAGAGACTGGATGATGCGGTGCGCACGCTCCCCATCACCGGCGCGGGCCCACGAATTCAGTCGCTGAGCAATTCCCCACCCGGTCGCGCGGTCAGATCGATCATTCATCGACACCTTTGCCGCGTCGAGGAATTCTGCATGATCAACAGTGATCAGGTCGCCAGGATAGAGGCCCAGCACATGCGACATGTGGCGGTGGTAGCACTGATAGTCCGCGATCGCGGAGCCATCCGTATGATGCCCGAGGGCGCCCTCGTCGTACCATTCCTTGATCTGGCCTGAGTCGCCAATGACGATGGGGTCGAGCAGGTGCCTGGCGCACGCCCATGAACGTGAAGCGTCCGAGGTGAACGCGCCGTCATTTTCCCAGTCCCGCTCCCAATCGTCGATGGAGCAGCTCTCATCCATCGTCAGCCGATCGGCATCCACCTGCAGCACCTCTGCCGCTTCGATGGCGTCAGTCAGCATTTGCCAGATCAGGGTCTGCTCGTACACGTTGCCGTCAGTAACCGGCCCATGTTCGGGCGAGTAGGCAGGCGATGAGACTAGGCGGCGTGTGCCCGTCGAGTCGGTGGACGGGTGCAGCAGACGCTGCACGTACAGGTCTGCCTGTTCTTTGAGCAGCGGGTAGATGTCTTCTCGCAGGCGCTCCGTGTCCCCGGTGAACTCGTACCATTCGTAGACGTTGTGCAGCATCCACGGAACCACGGCGGGCGACCATCCCCAGAAAAAGTCACGTCCCGGAGTGGTCCAGCCAAATGGAGTGTTCTCGGTGTGAGCGCTGAAACCGGATCCGTCACTGCCATCGGTGCCCAGGTAGATGCGTGCCGTGCGTCTGCCCGGTTCGACCAGAGCCTTCATGAAGCGGATCATCGGATCGGCAGTTTCGACCAGGTTCGTACTGTAGGCCGCCCAGTAGATCATCTGCATGTTGACGTTGAGGTGGTAGTCGGAGTTCCATGCATTCGGCCCAACGGTATCGTCAGACCTGTTCGCCCATACGCCCTGCAAATTGGCTGGCAGCAGTGAGTTCTCCCGCGAGGAGCTGATGCCGAGGTAGCGTCCGTACTGAAACAGCACAACTTCCAGTTCGCGTTGCTGCGCAGGCGAGGCATCTCCTGCGCGGTAGGCGTCGAGCAGCACGTCAGTCGGAACGGTCCGGGCGCACTGATCCGCTTTGCCCCCGTCACATTGGCCCGCATTTTTCGCGTCGCATTGGCCCAGGTCCAGTTTTGCTCGGTCAAACAGCGCGCTGTAGTCACGCTGGTGGCGTTCACGCAGGTCATCAATGCTGCGTGCAGCAGCTTCTTCCAGCACCGCCCTGACACGTCTCGACACATCGCGCGGGCTCTCGCCAGTTCGATATGCCGGATACGTCAGCGCATAATCAGTCGCCGCGCTCACCAGCAGCGACACGTGCGTGCACCCTGCAATACTCAGGTGGTCTCCCCCGTCGCTGACCTCGCCGTCAGTGCTGGCCACTTTAATTGCCGAGGCATAGCGCAGCCCGTTGTTATGCAGTGCACCGCTGACTTCAAGGAGGCCTCCAGCCACGTCAACGGTGGTGCGCTCAGCGTTTTTCTGACTGTCCTGCTTCGTTGGAAACGACACGGCCAGTGTCTGTGCGGTGGTGGACGTCAGATGCATGACAAGAACGTTGTCAGGGTTGGAGGCAAAGTATTCGCGGGTGATGTGTGTCCCGTCATGATCGAATGCGACGTGCGCGATCCCGGTCGACAGATTCAGGTCACGTTCATAATTCGAGTAGTGGTCATCAGCGAAACCGTAGTCGAGGTAGACGGTTCCCCACGCCTGGTAGCCTCCTTGTTCGGCGGCATTGAAGCCGCCTATGAGAGTGTTCGACGCCAGGCGCGCTGCTTCTTCGCGGCGTCCCTGTTCGAATAGGTGCTGCACCGAGCGCAGCGTCTGGCCGTTTCTGCCGTGTTCGACTGAGTTGCCGCCGTCATAGGTCGGCGTGCTTCCCGGTCCGCCCGTCCACAGGGTTTTCTCGTTGAAACCGATGCGATCGCGGCTGATCTCACCAAATATCGCGCCGCCCAGGTCACCGTTTCCGATCGGCATCACTGTTTCCTGCCAGATGCGAGAGTCAGCGTCCACGATGGAGGGCGAGCCAGCTTGCGGCCCTTTTCCACTGGACATCAGTTCGGTCAGGCTCGCCGGTTGCCTGTACCACAGGCGCAGGTCGTGGTGGTGTGACGTTGTATGCTGAGCGCTCGCCATGAGGCGCCTTCCTTCGATCGGTGCGCGGTGCGCAATGTCAGTGCGCACGGTGCGCATGTCCACGTAGTGTGTGTGCTACCTGTTGAGCCGGCAACTGGCCAGGCGCACTGGACGCGCCGACCGTTGCAAATGTGGCCGCCAGTCCAAACTCAGGCCCCGCCAGGCGTGTCGCCACACCAGCCTCGCCCATGCCGATACAGATCGTCGGCACGTCCAGGTGCGACATCGCCCACCGTCCAGCCTGCATAATCGCGTCCGCATCAGCATGTGAGTGAGCGCGATAGGCGACCTTGACGATATCTCCATCCAGTGCCGCCATCTGCTCAAGCTGGCGCGTGATCTCTTCAGGTGACGGTGTCAGCTCCCAGTTGTGAGCGGAAATAATGACGGTACTGCCATCGTTGTGAGCATCGTCCACGATCTGTGCGCTGCTCGGCCATCTGGCTTCCACGTCCACACAGGGCGCAAGCGCCGCCAGTTTCCTGACACTGTGAGCGTATGCGTTTTCATCCAGGGCGCTGCGGCCGCCCTCGTCAATGGTGCGTATGGTGGCGAGGACGGGAATGGTGCACCGTTGGACAACAGCGCTGCACACGCTGGCAAGCTCGTCGGGATCTGGCCACATATCTGCGCGCCACTCGGCAAGATCAATCGGCTCGCCATGCAGGTTGTCGATCTCGTCGACGAGGGCGTCCCATGTGCTCCCGGTCAGCGGTGCGATAATTCTGGTCGGATTCCCCGGCCCCAGGAAAACGGGGCCGATCTGGACTTCTCGTTGCATGTTCTCACCCGCCTGACGCATCATCTTCAGCCAGGTGCAGGTGCTGGCGTTCATCGTCAGTTAGTGTGCGCGAGTTGAGCCACCCATCGGGAAGATGCGGTTTCTTCTCGTGTCCTGCGCGTCCTCTGCTGCCCTGCGCTGCCGACGGGAAGGGCTGATCGAGGTCAAGATCCATCAGTCGCTCATGCAGCTCCTCCAGGGAGGAAACCAGATTGAGAGCCTGGCGAGATGGCCCGCCGATCGCGAATCCGCGCAGGTACCAGCCGATGTGAGCGCGCAGGTGACGCATCGCGCGATATTCGTCGGCCATTTCTTCGACCTGCCAGCGAGCATGCTGCTCAATGATGGGTGTGATCTGGCGGAGCGTGGGCGGTGGTGGAAGCGGATGCCCGTGCAAGGCTGCAACGAGTTCGCGGAACAGCCAGGGGCGGCCCTGCGCGCCGCGACCGATCACCACTGCATTACATCCTGTGCTGTCCATCATGGCTCGGGCATCGTCTCCGCTGAAAATGTCTCCATTGCCGAAGACGGGGATGTCCTCACGCACGACGTCGCGTAGTCGCGCAATCGCCTGCCACTGGGCGGCGCCCGAATAGTACTGGTGCTGTGTGCGTGCGTGCAGAGCAATACCGGCGACGCCTGCCTGCTGCGCAATGCGTGCGGCATCCAGGTAGGTCACGTGGCCGTCATCGATGCCGATTCGCATCTTGATAGTGACGGGAATATCTCGGCCGACAGTGCGGCCGGCATCGTCAGCCGCGCGAACCACAGCACCGACCAGTGAGGCAAACAGGTCCCGCTTGTAGGGAAGCGCAGCTCCCCCACCCTTGCGCGTGACTTTCGGCACCGGGCAACCAAAATTCAGGTCCACATGATCGGCCAGATCCTGCTCGACAAGCAGTCGGGTCGCAGCCGCCATCACGTCAGGATCGACTCCATATAGCTGGATGGAGCGCACCCGTTCTTCAGGATCCACGCGCACCATATCCAACGTGCGTTGGTTGCCTTCAACCAGAGCGCGCGAGGTCACCATTTCGGTGACATACAGGCCCGCTGGCGCATCGATCCGGGGACGTGGATGTGCCTGCCCGTCAGGAGCTGGACGCAAATGCTCGGGCAGGCCTTCCTCACCGAAGCGGCGGCACAGGCGCCGAAATGGCACATTCGTGACTCCCGCCATCGGCGCCAGGATGACCGGTGACCACAATTGAATGGGGCCGACAGCTACAGGCGCGAAGGCGGGAGCACACTGAACGGGAAGTAACGTCATCGGATGGACAGGTATGCCTCAGCAGGCGCCGAGCTTATCGGCAAGCCAGGCAGGAACCTCGTCGATCGGGATGCGCACCTGCTCCATCGAGTCGCGCTCACGGATTGTCGCTGCGTGATCGTCGAGCGAGTCGAAGTCAATGGTGACGCAGTAGGGTGTGCCGATCTCATCTTGACGGCGGTAGCGCCGGCCCACCGCGCCAGCATCGTCATAGTCCACGTTCCACCGCATGCGCAGGCTCTTCGCCAGTTCGCGTGCAGGCTCCTGCAGTTCCGGCTTGCGTGACAGCGGCAAGACGGCGGCCTTGACGGGAGCCAGACGAGGATCCATATGCAGCACCGTTCGCTTGTCCGCACCACCCTTCGCGTTGGGTACTTCTTCCTCGTCGTAAGCTTCCACGAGGAATGCCATGAGAGAGCGGGTCAGACCAGCCGACGGTTCGATAACATACGGAGTCCAGCGTTCGTTCTTCTGCTGATCGAAGTAGTCCAGCTTGGCGCCGGAAGCTTCGGCATGGACCGATAGGTCGTAGTCGGTACGGTTCGCGATGCCTTCGAGCTCGCCCCACTGGGAGCCTTGGAAACCGAACGTGTATTCGATATCAACGGTGCGCTTGGAGTAGTGCGAGAGTTTCTCTTTCGGGTGTTCGTACAGGCGCAGGTGTTCGGGATCAATGCCCAGGTCGACGTACCACTGGAAACGCTGGTCGATCCACTGCTGATGCCACTGCTCATCAGTGCCCGGTTCTACGAAGAACTCAAGCTCCATCTGCTCGAATTCGCGGGTACGGAAGATGAAGTTACCTGGCGTGATTTCGTTGCGGAAGGACTTGCCGATCTGAGCGATTCCGAACGGTGGTTTCTTGCGGGAGGTCGACATAACGTTGGCGAACTGCGTGAAGATACCCTGTGCTGTTTCGGGGCGCAGGTAGTGCAGTCCGGCCTCGTCATCAACGGGACCAAGGAATGTCTTGAGCAGTCCGGAGAAAGCCTTGGGCTGTGTCCACTGACCGCGCGTCCCACAGTTCGGACACGGCACGTCTTCCATCGACACGTCGCCTTCATCTTTCGAATGCTTCTCAGCGTACTGCTCGATTAGTTCGTCCTCACGCAGACGCTTGTGGCAGGACAGGCATTCGGTCAATGGGTCAGTGAATGCTGTGACATGACCGGACACTTCCCACACGCGCTTGGGCAAAATAACGGCTGAGTCCAGTCCCACAACATCGTCACGGGAGCGCACAACAGTGTTCCACCATTGGCGCTTGATGTTTTCTTTCAGCTCCACACCCAGCGGACCGTAATCCCAGGCTGAACGGGTACCACCGTAGATTTCCCCGGAGGGAAACACGAAGCCGCGGCGCTTGGCCAGGCTGATGACCGAGTCGAGACGTGAAGGGCCTTGTGCCATGTTGGATATTCTCCTTATTTTCATCGTCGCACCTGGCTGGTGCGACGCTCACGCGCTCGAGTCTACCGGTTTTACTGCGTTACCCCTTCACTGCGCCCGCTGTCAGACCCGACACGATGTACTTTTGCAGATACTGGAACAGCACAATCACCGGAATTGCCGCGACAACGGCTCCTGCGGCGAACAGGCCCCACGGTGCCACGCGCTCATCGGCAGCCCAGTTGTACATGCCGACAGCCAGTGTGAAATTTGATTCGCTTTGCAGCACAACACGCGCAATGACGAAGTCGGAGAAACTGGCGATAAAGGACAGTAAACCGACAACAGCCAGGATCGGGATCACGAGCGGCATGATGATCGTCCAGAACGTCTGAGCGTGGCTTGCCCCGTCGATTTCGGCCGCTTCGTCAAGTTCGCGGGGAACGGTGTTAAAGAACCCGTACAGCAGGAAGGTGTTCGACCCCAATGCGCCGCCCAGATACACGCAGATCAGCGCCAGACGAGAGTCCAGTCCCAGGACCGGAAAAACGTCCTGGAGGGCGAGCAGCAGCAGGAACAGTGCCACGAATGCCAGCATCTGCGGGAACATCTGAACCAGGAGCAGGAAGGTGAGTGTGCCGCGTCGCCCTCGGAAACGAAAACGGGAAAATGCGTAAGCGGCCGCAGCGCCCATCAGCACTGTACCAATCGCGGTAATCGATGAAACGATCAGCGAGTTCTTGATCCACTGCCAGTACGTGGTTTGCCCCAGTGCTTGGAAGTTCTCCAATGAGAAGTGCTGGAATAACTTGTTGGCTCCGGTCAGCGTCGCGCCCGGCGACAGGGAGACAGACAAGACGTACAGCAGAGGAATCAGACAGTAGATGGTGACGAGGATACCGACCACATACCTCCACCCCAGCTCTCGCATCCATCGGCCAGCCGACATCGAGTGGCGTGTATTGTTCGCCTGATCGTTGTGTGCGCCGCGTGTTGTGGCAGCTTGAGACGTTGATGCAGTAGTCATCACAGTTCCTCCAATGCGCGCGTCTTCCTGAAGCCCAGCCAGGAGATCACTCCTACGACGATGAAGATGACGATCGACATGGCTGATGCCAGACCGAAGTTCTGCCCGCCCCGGTCAAATGCGATCTTGTAGACCATCGAGATCAAAATGTCAGTCTCACCCACCGGCACCGACAATCCCGGATAGGACGGGCCGCCACCTGTGAGCATGTAGATCAGTGAGAAGTTGTTGAAGTTGAAGGCAAACGATGAGATGAGCAGTGGGACCGTCGATTGCAGCACCAGTGGTAGCTTCACTGACCACACTGTGCGCAGCGCCCCTGCTCCGTCTATCTTCGCCGCCTCCATGACGTCAGAGGGCAACGATTGCAGTGCACCCAGGCAGACGAGGAACATGTATGGGAATCCGAGCCACAAGTTCACCCCCAGGATGGAGACCTTCGCCCACGTCCCATCGGTCAGCCACGGAATATTCGCTCCGGGCATCCAGCCCAGCAATGCCTCGTTGACGAAGCCGAAGCGCTCGTTGAGCATGCCGCGCCAGACCAGGGTGGCGAGGAAGCCAGGGAACGCGTAGGGCAGAATCATCAGGGACTGGAAGATCCGTCTGCCCTTGATGCGCTGATCAGCGAACGTCAATGCCAGGAAGAGGCCGAAGGCGAAGGTGGTGATCACCGATCCGAATGCAAAGACGAACGACCAGATCAGCGATTTAAAGAACGGGACGGCCAGGTCAGGGCTGACCACCATTGAGGCGTAGTTGTCGAAACCGACAAAGACGCGCCACCCGGGCGTGAGGTGCTCGCCGTCTGGTGAGGTGAAGAAACCGTCACTGTCTGCCGTGTACACCACGCCGGTTGCCGTGTTTGTCATGGTGTCGGCTTGTTCGTCGTAGTGGAATGTGGGCTGAGCCAGATAACCTTTGGAGCCGTCAGTGGTGACGTAATACCCGTCGTCAGGGTTGTCACTGACCGGTACAGTCAGGTTGACCACGTCGTTTTGTCGGGCTGCAACATCTGCAAACGCGAGGACGTCGTAGCCTTCCACCGAGGTGATACCCAGGGAGCCGACTTGTGCGTTGACCTCATGAAGCGGCACATCCTCAAAACCGACGCTCACCGCATGTGTATCGGGATCTTCGACCGCCAGCCCCAGTGTGCCGCCGTCGTCGACGACCGCCATATTGACGGTGGGCGCGCCATCCACCCTTTTCTTGTTCTCCATCATGATGGAGCTGATGGCGTCAGCTTTGGTCGAGTTATGCCCTTGCCCGTAGTTTGTGAAGGACACGTAGCCGGTATACCCCATGACGAAGACCTGGTAGATCAGGAGGAACAGCAGGCCGGGGATCAGGTATTTGGCGGGCAGCATCCGCGAGGAAAAATAGATGAAATCGACGGCAACCAGCAGAAGGACCAGTAGCGCCACGATGAGCCACGACTGGACGAACGCCGCTGTGATGATGCCGTAGACGCCGAGTGCATTGACGAGCATCATCAAGATCAATTTGGCGATAAAACCGGGCCTCGTTATATCGCGGGCATGTGAGGTGCGGTACGAGGGGACCTGCGGTGAATCCGTTGACTGTGAGGACTGTTCTGTGTGAGAAGACGTTGCTGATGAAGGCGACGACATGGCCTACTCCTGATTGGGTGAACAGGGTGCGGGCGGCACGGTGGATGAGAAAAGAGATGCGAGGCACCTCGTTTCTCATCCCCGTGCCACTGATCTGTCACGCTGCAGTGAGCAGCGCGACGCGACAGACACTACTCAATAGCGCCTTGAATGTTGGAGATCATCGTGTTCCAGCCTTCTTCGGGAGCTTCCTTGCCGGAGATGATGTTTGCTTCGGTCAGACCCCAGAACTGCCACACGGCGCTCATCTCAGGAATAGACGGCATGGGCATACCGGTTTCGGCAATCTTGGAGAAAGCCTGAATGTCAGGGTCATCAATTGCGGCGGCTGTTTCTTTCAGAGCCGGTGTGCGCCCAGCCAGGTCGTACATTTTCTGCTGCGCTTCGGGGGTCTTCATAAAGTCCATGAACTTCGAGACAAGCACCTGGTTCTGGCTCTTTGCAGATGCGTAGAAGACTTGGACGCCGACGAACGGCGCCGCTGTTTCACCTCCCGCTGAGGGGATGGGCAGCACAGAGATGTCCATGCCGGCATCGCGGAAAGCGTCAACGTTCCACGGACCCGTCACGGTGTATGCCGCTTTGCCGTCCAAGAAGGACTGCTTGGCGATTTCGCCGGTGATGTTGATGTCGAAGATTCCAGCGTCTGCCTGTTGCTTCAGCCATGTAGCATACGCCACCCCCTTTTCGCCACCCATCGTCAGCTCTGAGGTGTAGGAACCGTCAGCTTCTTGGGCAAAAACCGTTGCACCAAAGGAGGTCTGGAACGGGTAGTAATGGTACGGGTCTCCCTGATCTCCGGTTTGGAGGACGAACGGATACTCGGCTCCTGTCGCTTTGCCCGATTCGATCATCTCGTCGAATGTGGCAGGCTCATCCGTGGTCAGCGCGTTATTGCGCACCAGTGCCAGCGATTCGGTGGCGTAGGGCACACCGTAGGTCTGCCCGTCATAGGTCACGGCCTGCACTGCTGATTCGGTAAAGGCGTCAGCTGAATCGGCAATGTCAACCGGAGCGACGACACCATTGTTGACCAGTTCTCCCAGCCCATCGTGAGCGGTCACCATCATGTCGGGGCCTTTGCCGGTAGGTACCTGCGCGATGAAGTCTTTCGACATGGTGTCGTTGGACTTGGAGAAGATATTGACGTCAATTTGCGTTTGAGCAGTGAAATCTTTCGCGAGTTCTTTCAGCGGCCCGGTTCGGGTGTCATCTGCCCAGATAGTGAGGGATCCAACGGTTGCAGCACCGTCCGAAGCAGACTGTCCGATGGCGGACTGTTCCGCGTCAACACCGTCTGAGGACTGGCCGGACGGCGAATTTCCGCCGCATGCTGTCAGTGTGGCAACGATGGCGAGGGCACCAAGTACAGTTATGCGTCTGCGCATTCAAACTCCTATGATCGGGTGATCGTGAATCCGCACGCTCCGCTGCCGTGCGGTTGTAGCTCTTACTGTAAATAATCTCCGACAATTGTGCAAGGATTTACAGAAAAGATAGAGAACTGTTACATTCAGTACAGCGTCCACTCGGTGAGCCATGCACGGCTCACCCTCGTGATCGACTACGATCGATAAGACGTACATAACCGGGAGGGTTCAATGCCGAAGCACCGCACACGGATGACTGATATCGCTGAACACGCGCAGGTGTCAACAGCTACCGTGTCACGCGTCATTAACGGAACTGGCCCCGTGTCAGCCGAGACGCGCCACCGCGTCCTGACGGCGATTGATTCTCTGGGGTATGAACGCCCCCTTCCTGAACGCTCCTCCTCCACCCCCTGCATCGGGATCATCATCCCCGAACTGACCAATCCAATTTTCGCCGCATACGCCCACGCCATCCAGGCTGAGGTTTCGCGCACAGGTGCAATCCCATTGATCTGCAGTCAGACTCCCGGCTCCACCTCCGAGGGTGACTACGTTCAAACCCTTCTGTCCCACGGATGCTCCGGCTTGATTTTTGTGTCGGGGCGTCACGCCGATTTTCGCGGAGATATGTCCCGCTACCATCACCTGCGCGAACGACGCATCCCATTCGTCACCATCAATGGATCACGCGAGGAGATTGAAAGCGCAGATTTTTCTGCCGCCGACCAGATCGGTATCTCGATCGCCGTGCGTCACCTGCGCGAACTGGGACACACACGGATCGCTCTACTGTCCGGGCATACGCACATCGTGCCCGCCAGCAGAAAAGTCGACGCATTCAAGACAGTCATGGCTCAGGAGTTCGGAATCGACAAGCCGCGCATTGTCGAAACGTTCTACACATACGAGGCCGCCGCAGCTGCAACTCACGGTCTGCTCGATGAAGGCATGACTGCCCTCGTCACTGGATCAGATATGCAGGCACTGGGCGCAATTCGCGCGGCAAAGTCACGTGGCATGCGCGTGCCGGATGACCTGTCGGTTGTCGGGTTTGACGATTCGCAACTCATGGCTCACCTCGATCCACCCCTCACGACGATCCGCCAGCCTGTCGATGCAATTACCACGGCTGCAGTTCGCACTCTGTTCGAAGCGATCAAGAATCCTGACATGCCCGCCACGTCCGGGGCATTCCTGTACACACCGGATCTGGTTGTCCGCGGTTCGACTGGCCGAGCGCCGTCCACATCGCGATAAACTACACATCTCACACCAGGTCCACTTGACATTCATTCTCACTTACGGTGGAGTTGTAGGTATGAAGATCTCGCGTCCTCTCCTCACCCTCGTCTGCGCAGCCACCGTGCTCGCCGGGTGCTCCACTGCTTCGGCACCCCAATCGATGCAGTCTGAACGGTCGGTCATCGCTGACGCAGGCCAGTCCTCCCAGTCCGACACATCGACGGTACTCAACGTCGCGGCATCCTTCTACCCGCTGCAATATCTGGTGGAACAGATCGGAGGTGATCGTGTAGCTGTGTCGTCACTGACACCTCCTGGAGCCGAGCCGCACGACCTGGAGCTGTCGCCGGCCAAGGTGAACGAATTGGGGCGTTCAGACATCGTGGTGTACCTTTCTGGTTTCCAGACTGCCGTCGATGACGCTGTGGCGATCAATCCACCCGAACATGTTGTTGACGTTGCCAGTGCTGTTCAGCTCCTGTCCCCCACACACGTAAATGAGGACACACAGTCGGGGCACAGCGAGACCGAGGACACTGACTCGACGGATGAGGAACACGGCGATCACGACACAGGTCACGAACATGACCACGGTGATGTTGATCCACATTTCTGGCTGGATCCCCAGCGTATGGCTCAAGCTGCCACGATGATTGGACAGGCGCTCGCGAAAGCCGACCCGATCAACGCGCAGCTGTACACCACACAGGCAGCCCAGGTATCCACCTCCCTCAATGAGTTGTCAACGGAAATTGTCGAGGGCACACGCAAGTGCGCTCACACGACATTCATCACCTCGCACGAGGCCTTCGGCTATCTGGCCGACCGCGCCAGCGTGAACCAGGAAGGCATTGCCGGTATTGATCCGGAAACATCGCCCTCGCCAGCCAAACTGAAGGAGATCTCCGAGCTGGCCAAGAAAGAAGGCGTGACGACAATTTTCACTGAGACTCTCATTGACCCGAAGATTGCACAGACACTGGCAGAGAACCTGGGAATTAAGACCGCAGTCCTTGATCCCCTCGAATCCCAAAACGATCCATCCAAGGACTACATGGACGTGATGAGAGACAATCTGGCTGCTCTGCGCACAGCACTGGATTGCAAGTAACCCCCGCAATGACTTGCCCCGATGCGTCTGACATGACCGCTCTCGCCGTCAGCATGCGTGACCTGCATGTCGCGTGGGATGACACCCTCATCCTGCACGGCATTAACCTGGATATACCCGCCGGACAAACGCTCGCCGTGACGGGTGCCAACGGTTCCGGCAAGTCCACGCTGGTACACGCGATCCTTGGCACCGCACCGGTGACACGCGGCAGCATGTCACTGTTCGGCATGCAGGTCAGTGCGCACGGCAAGCGACCATGGTCGCGCATCGGCTACGTCCCGCAATATTCACGCGCAGGCGGCGGCGTCGCCTCCAATGCGCGTGAAGTTGTCGCCTCAGGTTTACTGGGACCTCGAAAATTCTGGCTGTCACGCTCCGATCGACGCAAAGCGCTCGGTGCTCTGGAACTGGTCGGGCTCGCACATCGCGCAAACGATCCGGTCTCCATCCTGTCGGGTGGGCAGCGTCAGCGCGTCAACATTGCGCGCGCCCTGGTGCGCCACCCGGATTTTCTCATCATGGATGAGCCGCTAACTGGAATCGATTCGGTTTCGCGCCAACGCCTGGCGTCGATCGTGCAGTCAGCCAAGGACGGGGGCACCACCATTGTGTTGGTCCTGCATGAACTGGGGGAACTACGCCCCCTCCTGGATCGTCAAATCACCATTGCCGCCGGCCACATCACCTACGATGACGCCCCACAACCGGCATCGACCGAGGAGGCGAGCCATCATGGGTGAGGCACTCGCCGACCTTTTCACATCCCCACTGATGCTCCGTTCCCTGCTGGCAGCGCTGCTGGTCGGACTGTGCGCACCCATCGTCGGCACCTACCTGGTACATCGCCGCATGGCGATGCTGGGAGACGGCATCGGGCACGTCTCGCTGACGGGTGTGGCTCTGGGCTGGATCGCCGGGACAGCTGCAAACGTGACGCCTTCTGATCAATGGGCATTGCCGGGCGCCCTTGTCGTATCAATCCTGGGCGCGGTGACGATTGAAGTCGTCAGGCTCAGTGGCCGCACCAGTGCAGACGTTGCCCTCGCCATGTTGTTCTACGGAGGCATCGCCACCGGCGTCCTGCTGATCGGTCTGGCAGGTGGAACGTCCACACAGTTGAACTCGTATCTGTTCGGATCCATCTCAACTGTGCAATGGGGTGACGTCTATCTGATCGGCGCGCTATGTGCACTCATATTGCTCATTGGCCTGGGATTGTCGCCTGCACTGTACGCAGTGACCGATGATGAGGACTTCGCGCACTCAACCGGCCTTCCTGTGGCTGCCCTGTCCATCCTCATCGCGATCCTGTCGGCGTTAACTGTCGCAGTTGCGATGCGCGTCGTGGGCTCGCTCCTGGTGTCGGCCCTGATGATCGTCCCGGTCGCAATCGCGCAACTCGTCACCCGTTCCTTCCGCTCCACAATGGCCTGCGCAATGGCTCTGGGAACCGTGCTATGTGTCGGCGGCCTTGTGGTGACCTACTTCGTGGATGTCTCCCCCGGCGCACTCATCGTGGTGGCAGCTATCGTCGTATACATCCTCGGATTCGTCATCAAGGCTGCCATTGACGGAATTCGACGAGGGCGACGCCTCCAGGTCACCGGCGGACATACGCATCTGATTGCCGGTGATCCTCACGCTCATTCGGCGCATCCTGACTCCCCCAATCGGATGGGCACACCACCAGCAGATGACACACTGTAATCTCCATTTCTCGCCTCAACCCTGTATGCTTCCAAGAACGAGAAGATTTACTTCAGGGTCGGCAAGAGGGGGACATCGTGCAGCGGATGACTCGGCAACGTCAATCCGTCTTTAACGAGCTGCGTCGTGACAAGGACTTTCGTTCCGCACAGCGGATCTACGACGACCTGACAAATCAGGGGCAGCGCGTCGGCCTAGCGACGGTCTACCGCAATCTGCAGGCACTGGCTGAGATGAATGTCGTCGATGTCCTGCGCATGGACGATGGCGAATCGATGTTCCGTCTGTGCGAAGATGAAGGCCACCACCACCACCTGGTGTGCCGCAACTGCGGTCACACTGAAGAGATCGAAGTCAGCGAAGCAGAATCTTGGATTTCTCAGATCGCCTCGCAGCACGGCTTCACTGAGGTTGCCCATTCGCTCGAAGTATTCGGTCTGTGCTCTGAGTGCGGCTCTGTTGAGGATGACGAGGACTGATGCCAGTTCCCCAGTGGGCCTCAAGCGGGCTGCCTCTTTTCATCTTCCTGTTTTTTGTCGTCTTCTTGCGCGCCCAGGGCACCTATTGGCTTGGTCGAGGCGCCGCCGCGGGCGCCCTGAAAGGTGACGGACACTCCGGCCTCATCGGCGCGATCGCCCGCTGGTTTAACGGGCCTGTTCCCCGCCGCGGTGCAGAACTGCTCGAAAAATGGGGGCTTTTGATCATCCCACTGTGCTTCCTCACCGTCGGTGTTCAGACAGCGGTCAATGCCGGTGCCGGAGTTGTCCGGTTGAAGTGGCGCACCTATACCCTCGCGATGCTTCCCGGGTGCGTAGCGTGGTCGATCATGTACGGGCTGGGACTGCTGGCTGTGTGGGTCGCCGCCATCGGCGCAATCGCAGGCTCTCCGATTGCATGGATCGGGATCGCTCTGGCGGTGATTATTCTGGCCAGCTGGCTCATTTACCGTCGCTCGCACCCCAAAGCGGCACCTCAGGAAGTTCTGACGTGCGAGGAATCCCCGGTATCAGCACAGTAGGACGCTCACCGAAGTGGCGCGTGCGGTGAATTGACGGCGCCACCGAAACGGCGATCACGTTTCCCGTAGGACGCCAGACATTTCCACAGTTCACTGCGGTCAAATTGCGGCCACGGCGTATCCACGAACATCATCTCCGCGTACGCCAGCTGCCAGAGCAGGTAGTTCGAAACACGTTGCTCGCCTGAGGTGCGAATCATCAGGTCGACATCTGGCACATCGGGCAGATACAAGTGGCGCGCAAACGTCCGTTCAGTCACGCCAGCCGGCTTCATCGTCCCGTCAGCAATCTCCATGGCAATCGTGCGTGCAGCGTCCACAATTTCGGCGCGCCCACCGTAGTTGACACACATAATCAGATCGAGCGTCCGGTTCGATTCGGTGGCGCGCTCAGCTTTTTCCAGGGCGTGAATAACGGACTTCCACAGTTTGGGTCGCCGTCCACTCCATCGCACGCGCACACCCCATTCATCAAGTTGGCCCGTCCTGCGCGTGAGCACATCGGGCGCGTAGTTCATGATGAAACGCACTTCAGCCGGGGAACGTTTCCAGTTTTCCGTCGAAAAGGTGTAGACGCTCAGATAGCGCACGCCTGCGTCAATGGCACCGGCGATCGTGTCCATCAGGGAGTATTCTCCGGCGTGATGCCCTGCCGTGCGATTCAATCCGCGAGCATTGGCCCATCGACCATTTCCATCCATCACGAGGGCGACGTGGCGAGGCACGCGGTCAAAAACGGGAACCGGTTGGGACCACTGACCCGGACCCAGCACAGGAGCAGTGGGATCTGATGGTGCCCGATCAACCGGAGCTTGGGCAGATGTCATGCCCGTTTCCTTTCGAAGAGCTGGAGTGCGCGCAGCTTACGTTCCAAATGCCACTGCGTATACGCCGATGTCAGGTGTGCGACGCGTTGCCGGTCATACGCTTCGGTGCGGTCAGCCTGATCCCAGTTTCCGGCCAGGAGGTGCCCCATCAGTTCCATCGTGTTCTCCGAGACGGCCACTCCCCCTTCGCTTTGGCACTCGTCGCACAGCGCGCCACCCTCGGAAATGGAGAAGGACGTGTGCGGGCCGGGCTTGCCGCAACTGGCGCATGCGAAGCACGAGGGTGCCCACCCCGCCACTGACAGGGCGCGTAGAAGATACGAATCGACGATGAGGACCGGGTCGTGACGCAGGTTGGCCAACGCGTGGAGTGCTCCGAGCAGGAGTGAGTATTGAGCGTGTGCGCCGTCAGCTGAATCGCCCGTGAGGCGTTCGGCTGTTTCCACCATGACGGTTCCGGCGGCGAACAAATCGAAGTCCGAAGCCAGTTGAGTGCCGTAGGGACGCAGCATTTCCACCTGCGTCACAATGTCGAATGTGCGGCCACGATGCAGCTGTACGTCGATCAGTGAGAACGGTTCCAGGCGCGCACCGAATTTCGAGGTGGTGCGGCGTACCCCTTTGGCTACCGTGCGTACCTGCCCGTTTTCCTTGGTGAGCAGGCAGACGATACGGTCAGCTTCCCCCAGTTTGTGGGTGCGCAGGACGATCGCCTGGTCCCGGTAGCTTCTGATCACGCTCGCATTGTCTCACAGGCTGGTCGAGGCGCCACCGGACACGTCGACCGGCACCGTCAATGCGCTTTTAGCGCAAAGCGCGGTTCATGGCGGAAATAACTGCCTTGTAGGTGGCAGTCGTGATCGACGAATCGATGCCGACGCCCCAGACGATCTGACCGTCGACCGCTGCTTCCACATATGCGGCTGCCGTGGCGTCACGTCCCTGGCTCATGGCGTGCTCAGAGTAGTCGAGGATGCGCACATCCAGGTCGAAATCGTGCATAGCTGCGACGAATGCGTCGATCGGGCCGGTTCCCACGACGCTGATGGCAACGGGCTGTCCCTGATCCAGGATTTCCCCGCGCAGTTCCACTTCCTGCTCTTTGCCGCGCGTGTACAGGTGGAAGTCTCCCATTTCGAAGCGTCCCCACGGGGCCAGGCCACTTGCCCTGTCGGCGGGCAGGTATTCGTCGGTGAAGATTTTCCACAGGTTTTCGGAGTTGATCTCTCCGCCAAAGGAATCTGTGTGACGCTGAACGATGCGTGAGAATTCGATTTGCAGGCGTCGCGGCAGTTCCATGTGGTGTGCGGTCGACATGAGGTAGGCGACGCCCCCTTTGCCGGACTGGGAGTTGACGCGCACGATCGCCTCGTAGGAGCGACCCACGTCATGCGGGTCGATCGGCAGGTACGGAATGCCCCACGGCACAGCGTTTTCATCTCCGCCGACTTCCGCAACTTTCTTCTTGCGGGCTTCGAAGCCCTTCTTGATGGCGTCCTGGTGCGATCCGGAGAAGGACGTGTAAACCAGGTCCCCCACGTAGGGCATACGCGGCGGGGTTTCCATCATGGTGCAGTGTTCCACCGTGTGCCGGATGCGATCCACGTCGGAAAAGTCAATACCCGGATCGATACCCTGGCTCATCATGTTCAGGCCGAGGTTGACCAGGTCCACGTTGCCGGTTCGTTCCCCCTGTCCAAGCAGGCATCCCTCTACGCGGTCAGCGCCGGCCAGCAACGCCAGTTCCGCTGCTGCAACACCCGTTCCGCGGTCATTATGCGGGTGGACGGACAGTGCGATGTGGCCACGCCTCGACAGGTTCGTTGACATCCATTCGATCTGGTCGGCAAACACATTAGGCGTTGCGCGCTCCACCGTTGCCGGCAGATTCAGCACAATTTCACGGTCGTCGTCAGGCTGCCAGATATCCATGACTGCTTCGCAGATTTCGGCTGCGAAGTCCAGCTCCGTGTCCACGAAGATTTCCGGTGAGTATTCGAAGCCGAAGATCGTGTCATCTGAGAGGACTTTTTCTGCCCGCGCCATGATTTCCCGGGTGCCGCTTTGTGCCAGGTCAACGGTTTGTGCCTTGTCCATACGGAAGACGAGCTCGCGGAACAGTGGCGAGGTTGCGTTGTACAGGTGAACCGTTGCCCGGGGAATGCCGACGAGGGCGTCGATGGTGCGCTCAATGAGTTCGGTGCGTGATTGTGTCAGCACAGACACTGTCACGTCTTCAGGGATCGCCTCATCGTCAATCAGAGAGCGAACAAAGTCGTAGTCGGTTTGCGATGCCGCTGGGAATCCAATCTCGATTTCCTTGTACCCCAGTGAGACCAGCAAATCGAACATGGCACGCTTGCGCGTGGGATCCATCGGCTCGATCAGTGCCTGGTTGCCGTCACGCAGGTCGGTGGACAGCCAGCGCGGAGCGCGTGTCATACGCTTGGTAGGCCATGTGCGCGTGGGCAGGTCGATGGGGTTGGATTCCAGGAATGGAATGTACTTGTCAACCGGCATGGAGCTGGCTTGAGGTGTGGGAACGTTGGCTGTTGTGCGCATCTGCTTTCTTCTTTCCTGCTGGTGTCGATTCCGGTGGCGAACCGGCTTGACCGGGGTCGACAAACGCCGCGACGAGGTTCCGGCCTTTTCAGGCCTCGTCGCGGCACATAAGCAGGAGTGTGCGCTGCATCATGTTCTCCACCGTAATGAGATTGGGACCACCGCGCCGCACGCGTTTCACAAAGTGGACACTACGCGCCGCTGGTCGGACGCCAGTTCCCGTGCAGTTGACGTTTGAATCGACGATGCCAAACCTGTTGATGCGCACCGCGCCTGCGTCAGTTCATGCGTCAGCCGGCGCTGTTAGAACTGTTATCAGCGCGTGCGGCCTGTGCACGCCATCTGCGAGCACATGCCTGCAGACGCAGGGTGCTGATCACTGCATATACCGAGATGGGCGACAGGACGAGCGCCGGGATATACAGAGTCAACGCTGCGGCTGTTGGTACCGCAAAGTATGCCCAAGCCATGACTGGAATAAGCAACACGAATATGACCATGATGATGAACGCACAAACCTCACGCACTCTGTTGCGTGAACGAGCAGCCACCAGGTCGTTGCCTCCCGCATTCCATCTGTGCAGGTTCATCTTCTGACGGATGCCTGCATGATACAGCCAGGCGGCAACCGCTCCGCCCAGCAGCGTCGCGGCACAGAAGAGTGCCATGTAGGCGCCGCCGCTCAAATCAGCGGGGAGCTTGGTTACCAGCCACATCGTCAGCGGCGCAAGAAGGAATGCTCCGATCAGTCCCCCGCCCTGTGCGGCTGCTCCACGGTCATCGTTGTCTACCGTGAGATATGCGTGATGCGTGACAGGCTCATACATCACGTAGCGACCCTCGTGCGGACCCACTGGGATCATCTGGCTCCGAGGAATGCGGCAGCTCCCCGGGCGGTTTGTGTCTTCCTTATTCACTCGAACATGATAGGTCGAGGGACGTAGTGGCGCCGGTTCCTGAGCTGTTTCATGACAAGGCAACCTGGAAGGAATGCGCAGAGGCTTCGCCGGGGCCGCCCTCGTCGAAGCGACCGGGAATTCTGACCCCGCACGCCGGACACGTCCCGTTAGCTGTCACGTCGTAGCTGATGAGGCGGTACCAGTCGCGCACGATGAGTTCGTGCCCGCAGGAGGCGCATGTGGTGGTATCCGCTTCGATGTCGTGAACATTGCCGCAGTACACGTAATGCAGCCCTTCGTCGAGTGCAATGGAGCGGGCTCGGCGCAAAGTTTCAGGTGGAGTCGGTGCAGTGGTGCGCATTTTGTGGTCAGGATGGAATGCTGAAAAATGCACAGGCACATCAGGGCCGCACTCACGCAGGATCCACTGGCACTGACTGCGGATTTCCTCAGATGAATCGTTGTGGCCGGGAATCAGCAAGGTTGTGAGCTCCAGCCAGGTGCTGTCCCGCTCAGCGACCCATGCGATCGTCTCCAGGACGTCGCGCAGGTGAGCGCCTGTCAGATGCCAGTACATGTCCTCGGTGAAGCCTTTGAGGTCAATATTTGCCGCGTCCATAGGCGCGAAGAACTCAGATCGAACTTTCGGAGAAATGTAGCCGGCAGTCACAGCTACGGTGCGCACGCCCGCCTCGTGGCATGCCAGAGCCGTATCGATAGCATACTCGGCGTAGATCACGGGATCGTTGTACGTGAATGCGACCGCAGGAATATGATGTCTCACTGCCGCGTCTGCGACCATATGAGGCGTTGCGCGTTCGGCCAGGAGGTCCCATTGTCGAGCCGCTGAGATCTCGTGGTTTTGGCAGAACCTGCATCCCAGGTTGCATCCAGCGGTACCAAATGAGAGCACAGCGGTACCAGGGTAGAAGTGCGCGAGTGGTTTCTTTTCAATGGGGTCCACGCAAAAGCCGCTGGAGCGTCCCCAGGTTGACAGCACAATGTCATCGCCGCGACGCTCCCGTACAAAGCAGTATCCACGCTGCCCATCGCGCAGTTTACATGCACGCGGGCACAAGTCACAGCGCACTCGACCGTCATCGAGGCGTGTTTGCCAGCGTCCGGTGATCGTGTGTGCAGGTGTGGACATGGCGATGCGTGGCTTTACCGATCGGTCATGTCTGACGCACTGGCCGGCACATCACCGTCACCATCCGCGTCCTGGTCGGTGAAGGCTCGCACCGTGTAGGTTTCCACTCGGGCGTCCGGCGACCACCAGGTAGTGGGAAGGCCTGCCTTGCGTTTGAGGTGGGCGAAGAAGTCAGCTGGATCCGCAAGGTCGTCCCATACCTGCGGCAGGAACGTGGCGCGCCGAGTCGGGCCGGCGATCAGGACGACCCCGTCAATTCCGGGACGCAACGATTCAAGCACCGCTTTCTCACTCAACGCCGGCAGGGCCACCGGGGCCGACAGCACCGACACCTCCACGCTGATGCTCGGATATTCAGTTGCGTCAAGGGGATCGAAACGCGGGTCGTGGAAGGCGGCTGCGAGGGCATTATGGATTACGTCGTCGTACAAAGATCCGCGCGGTGAAAGCGACCCAATGCATCCTCGCAAATGAGAGTTGATCGTCAGCGTCACAAAGCTTGCTCCTGGCTCCTGCAGCCATTCGGGCCGGTCGTGCGGTGCCGGTAGGGAGTTCATGACAATCTGGTCGGTACGTGTTCCCTGCAGCCTGAGCCGTATGGCTCCTCGCGCCAGTGGAACCAGGATGCGTCCCGCATTGTCTGGCAGTGATGTTGGCATCTGGGTCAGTCCTTTTCGTCAGTCAGTGCAAACGCTGCGTATCCGACGACACGTGCGGTGTCAGCTCCCAGGACGTCTCCGGAGTTGTGTGAGCCGAGCGCGGTCACCGTCAGAGAGTGTCTCTGGGCATATTCGAGCAGGCCGTTCATGGGGCGGGCGCCGCAGGCCTGCTCGGGTTCAACGGGGTACTGTCCTCGTTCGATCATGTCGATGGTGCGTTGGTCGATGCGGCGCGCCTCGTCGTATGTGTGGTAGTGCGAGAGGTCTGAGCTGACTGCGATCAGCGTGGTGGGCGAGGTGAGCGCGTCGATCACGTCGGCAACTGCTGTGGGAGAGGCTTCTCCGACGTTGAGGGGCACGAGTTCGACGTCGTCTCCGAACAGTGCCGTGATGAAAGGGACCTGGACTTCCAGCGCGTGTTCATCCCGGTGGGTGTCTTCGTCGCAGTGGACAGGTTCGACGCACGTGCGCGTGGATTCGAGGATGTCACGGGTGGGGATATTGAGCATTGCAGCCGGTGTTCCGAACCGGTCCGCACCGGGCAGCGCGATTCCCCGGATGGCGACACGGTGGGTCGGGCCGAGCAGGACGATTCGTGTGGTTCGGGGGCGACTGCGCGCCGCGTACGCCCAGCCCAGCGCAGCAAGATCGCCCGAGTATCGCCAACCGGCGTGGGGCACGATGATTGCGCGTGCCGGGTGTGCCTCACTGTCAGCCGGGGCGTTGTGCTGGCGGGCACGATCAATCAGCGCACTGGCAGTTGACTCAATATCGGTTGGACTATCCGGGTAGAAGAATCCGGCGACTGCGGGGGCGCGGACGGTCAGCGAGGTATCGCGAGTGTCAGAGCCGGTCGATTCGGGCGCGGTAGATTCAGGGGCGGTGAGGTCGGGAGGTTGCGTCACACTCGTTCTCCTCTCCTGGCGTGGATGGGGCACCATCGACCCATCCACTGTATGTGATTCTAGCCTCTTGCGGGTGCCGCTTGTCACACTCCTTCCATTATGTGACAACGTTGCAGGTCACCCTCATTCCATCAGCATCAGTTAATGCACAGTCACCTGCTGTTTACCGAATAGTCATTTACTCAAAAACCGAGGCGGCCCAGCATTTTCGGATCTGACTGCCAATCTTTGGCGGTGCGCACATGCAGATCCAGGAAGACTCTGCGTCCCAGCAGCTCCTCGATTTGCTTGCGGGACTTCGTGCCGATGTCACGCAGACGCGACCCGCCTCGTCCAATGATGATCGCCTTTTGGGAGTCACGTTCCACGTAGACATTGACGTGGATATCCAGCAGAGGTGGGCGCAAATCGCCCTCCTTGGCCGGGCGCTCGATAATTTCTTCGACCTGCACCGCCAGGGAGTGCGGCAGCTCCTCGCGAATGCCTTCAAGCGCTGCTTCGCGAATGTATTCAGCAATGAGGGTGTCGCGGGATTCATCCGTCACGTCATCTCGCGGATACAGCGGCGCGGATTCAGGGACAGTGCGCGAGAGCACGGAAATCAGTTCCTCCACCTGCTCACCTGTCTGAGCGCTGACCGGGACGATTGCTTCCCACGATCCCAGCCGGTCAATCGCCAGCAGGTGTTTCATCAGACGGTCTTTCGGCACCAGATCGATTTTCGTGGCAACTGCGATGACGGGGCGGCGCACATCAACCAGTTCGCGGGCAATAAAGCGGTCCCCCGGCCCGATCTTCTGATCGGCCGGCAGGCAGAACACCACGCAGTCCACCTCAGCCAGTGCTTCTCGGACCATGTCATTGAGGCGTTTACCCAATAAGGTTCGAGGGCGATGGTATCCGGGCGTATCGACGATGACGAGCTGCGAGGTGTCCCTATGGACAATCCCGCGTATGTTATGGCGCGTCGTTTCAGGCCTACCTGACGTGATCGCCACTTTCTGGCCGACCATTGTGTTGGTCAACGTGGATTTTCCGACGTTGGGGCGCCCGACAACCGAAACGAATCCGGCACGAAAACCCTCCGGGTAGGTCAACGACATCAGTCCGTGCGCATCGGCAGCCTGCTCGGCTTCCTGACGTGCGTCGCGAATGCTGGCGACCTCGTCACGCACCTGTTCTTCAGAGGCGTCATCCCACTCGTCAGTGGAGTCATCCCACTGGTCATCACGGTCATTCATCGGTGTCCTCGCTCTCCGGCGTGCAGCTCAGTTCAAGCAGTTGTGATTCGTCGAGGATGCGGAAACCGTCCTCGAACGTGGTCGGCAGTGGCGACAGCGCGCAGACAACGGTGCCGACCTGACGGCGTCGCCCTCGTGCCTCCTCGGCCAGCATGTAGATGCCGTCCATTTCACCGCGAGCGCCGGGCAGCGGCACACGGTCAATCGCCTTGGTCAGCAAACCGCCGACCGAGTCCACATCATCGTCCTCGAGCTCCATGCCGAAAAGCTCGCCCAGCTCGTCGATCGGGAATCGGGACGGGACTCGCCATACCCCTTCGGCGACCTCTTCCGGCTCGATTTCGCGACGGTCATGCTCATCGGTCACTTCGCCCACGACTTCCTCGATCAGGTCTTCCAGGGTGACCAGGCCAGAGATCCCACCGTACTCGTCGACGACCAGCGCCATGTGGAAGTGCTCAGCCTGCATCTGGTGCAGCAGATCGTCAGCCGGTTTGGTCTCCACAGTAAAAACTGCCTGTCGCATCATGTGGGAAGCGGTCAGATCCTTACTGCCCGCATCATGCACCATGCGCGAAATGACGTCCTTGAAGTACAGGATGCCGCGCACGTCGTCGATATCCTCACCAATGACAGGCAAGCGGGAAAACCCTGATCGGATGAACAGTCGCAGTGCTTTGGAAGCTGGCAGATCCACGGTCGCGGTGATCATCTCGGTGCGCGGCACCATCACCTCGCGCACCACCGTGTGCCCCAGTTCAAACACGGATCGCAGCATCTCGCGATCTTCTTCTTCAAAGCCTTCTGTTTCACCAACCTGGTCGACCATTTCGCGCAGGTCGTCAGCCATTTCCTGCCGCGCTTCCGCATCGGTTTGGTTCGACTGAGGCAGGCGCTTGCGTACGAAACGGACAATGGGGTCGGCAATGTGAGAGATGGCAACCAGCCGCGACGCCAGAGGCGTTCCAACCAACGCCATGCGTTCAGGGTTACGCGTACCCAACGGTACCGGCAGCATCACCACGGCGAACAGTTCGATCAAACCCACCGCAGCGACTGCAATGATGCCGATGAGCCACCACCTCAGCGACGGGTGCACCAGCGCCAGGGTGATACCGACGGCGGCGATGACCTGCACAAACATGCGCACTGTGCGCAGGGTCAACGCGGTGCGCCTGCGCTGCGCAAGCAAGTCAACCAGTTGAGGAGCACGTTTGCGGCCTTCTTCGACAAGGTCTTCCGCGGCCGCCCTCGACAGTCGGGAAAACGCGGTTTCGATGGTGGCGAGGATTCCCGCCAGCAGCAGGCAGATCACCGATACGGCGATCAGCACTGCAACAGGAGCAGTATCCGACAGACCTGACGGGGATGGCTGGTGAGCGAAAGGAATCATGATCGTGTTGCCAGGAATGTCAGCAGGAGTTTGCGTTGCAGGGCAAACATTTCTTCCTTTTCCTCCTCCTCAGCATGGTCGTATCCCATCAGGTGCAGCATGCCGTGCGTCGCCAGCAGCAGCATCTCTTCAGCGGCAGAGTGCCCCGCTTCTTTGGCCTGTTTGTGCGCAACCTGCGGGCAGATACAGATATCCCCCAGTACACCCTCGGTGGGTTTGTCGTCGGTTCCCGGCCGCAGCTCATCCATCGGGAAGCTCATCACGTCAGTCGGTCCTTCCAGGCCGAGCCACTTGACGTGCAGATCTGCCATCGGTTCGGGATCGATGAACAAGATGTTAAGTTCAGCTGTCGTTGCCACATGCATCTGCATCAGAACGTAGTCTGCGAGTGCGGCGAATTCAGACTCGTCAATCTCACATTCCGTTTCGTTTATTACTTCAGTCATGATCATTCCTTCGTGACCTGCGGCCGCTGCGCGTCGCGGAGCGCGTGTCGGCCTGCCTGTGGGCGCGTTCTTCCCACCGGGAATACGCGTCGATGATCTGTCCGACCAGGGGGTGCCGGACGACGTCCGCGCTGGTCATGTAGCAAAATTCGACATTGTCGATATCTGTCAGAATATCCTGCACGACGTTCAGCCCCGATCGGGTTCCTCCGGGAAGGTCGATTTGGGACACGTCGCCCGTGACAACCATGTGCGAGTTAAAGCCCAGACGTGTCAGGAACATTTTCATTTGCGAGGGCGTCGTGTTCTGCGCCTCATCCAGGATTATGAAGGAGTCGTTCAGGGTGCGTCCGCGCATGTACGCCAGGGGCGCCACTTCGATTGTGCCGGCAGCCATCAGTTGCGGCAGTGCCTGTGGATCGATCATGTCATGCAGGGCGTCGTACAGGGGCCTGAGATACGGGTCGATCTTTTCAGTGAGAGATCCTGGCAGAAAGCCGAGGTTCTCCCCCGCTTCCACCGCGGGACGTGTCAGCACAACGCGCCGCACCTCGCCCGAGAGCAATGCGCGCACGGCCTGGGCCATTGCCAGGTATGTCTTACCGGTGCCGGCCGGGCCGATCCCGAAGACCACAACCGAGCGTTCAATGGCCTTGATGTAGCTGCTCTGCCCTGGGGATTGCGGGTGAATGGTGTGGCCGTCAGCAGTGACGATGTCGTCGGAAGTGTCCTGGCCGGCGCGCGGCTGAGGAGCGGTCAGCAGCCGGATGGCGTGTTCAACGCCGGGCACATCAAGCATCGTGCCGGATGCCGTGAGGTCAACCAGTTCACTTACCAGTTGAGCGGCGACGTCAATGGTTCCTGACGAACCCGTCATCGTGATGGTGCGTCCGGCGACGAAGAAACGGACGGTTGGAAAGCCGCGTTCCAGTGCGCGCAGAATCTGATCCGATGTTCCCAGCAGCTGAATGGGTTCGACATGCGATGGGATCTCGACGCGGCGGGTTGACATCGCCAGTGTCGGGTCGTTATGCGTCGTGTTTTGCTCACTCATACGCGTGTCATGCGGTGGGCCACACACTCCTTTGCATCTGCATCCATCGTGTCTCTACTTTATCGTATGGGAGAGCCTGCAACATGGGCATCCTGCCTGTCAGTAGGCGCCTCGTGACGCCATGTCGTCAGCGCGCGTATCAGCGTGGTGGCAACGGGGCCGGCAGTTGAGGAGCGCAGGACGTTCGGCCCCAGAAGAACCGGGATGGCACCTGCCTCGGTCAGGGTCGCATATTCCTCATCATCGATGCCTCCTTCAGGCCCGACAATGATGGCAATGCTGCGCGGTGACGCACCAACCGCTTTGACAGTTCCGACCTCTCGAGGAAATGCAGACCCAGCGACCGTCAGCCCCAGTTGGCTCATAGCCTCCAGGATCGACACAGTGGCCTGTTCGTGACACATGAAGACGACATCACCATGCGAGCAGCGATCCTGAGTCCACCGGGCAAGAGCGCGCGAATCCATCGATTCCAGAACCTGCGGAATCCACGCGCGTCGTGACTGCTTAGCTGCTGCGCGCACAATGTTGATCCATTTGCTGCGTGCACGCTCTGCTTTCGACCCGGTCCACCTGACGATGGAGCGGTGCGCCTGCCAAGGGATCACGCTGTCGATACCGATCTCCGTCGACGTTTCGATGGCCTGCTCATCGCGTCCACCTTTCGCCAGGGCCTGCACGAGGATCAGGTGCGGATCAGAGGCAGGTTCACACATGACGTGCTCCACCACCAGATCCAGTTCCTGACCGTTCACGGCTCGCACGCGGCACTGTGCTCGCCACCCTTCCCCATTCACAAGATCAAACTCATCTCCAACCTGCATGCGGCGCACCGTGGCAGCATGTTTGCCTTCGGCTCCGCCCAGGTGGACGTGGTCCCCCTCGGCAATGATGGATAAGTCGGAATTGAGGTCGTCAGCGAAGAAGACTGGAGCGGTCATGGGTGCTCCTAGTTCGTGAACTTTTCGCGGATACGGTCAAAGACTGACTGATCGGCCCGTCGCGGCTCCACGCGGTCCTCTCCACGATTGGCAGCCAGTTCTTCCAGGATTTCGCGTGAGCGCTGATCCAATTTGCGTGGAATCTCCACATCAATATGGACCTGCAGGTCACCTCGGCCGGCGTCCCGGCCCGAACGCGACAAGCGCCCCACTCCCAGACCCGACAGTGTCACTGTTTCCTGCGGCTGCGTACCGGGTTTGATGGTGACTTCCTTCGCGCCATCGAGCGTGTCCAGCTCGAACACGGTGCCCAGCGCCGCCGTGGTCATCGGAATGGTGACCCACGTGTGAAGGTCATCGCCTCGGCGCGTGAAAATCGGGTGCTTCTTTTCACGCACCTCAAGGTAGAGGTCTCCTGCGGGACCACCTCCCATGCCGACATCGCCACGGCCACTCATGCGGATACGGGTTCCCGTTGTCACACCCACAGGAATATCCACCTTCATCGAGCGGCGCGTGCGCACCCTGCCGTCACCGGAACATTCCGAGCAGGGCTGGTCGATTATGGAACCGTGTCCGCCACAGTCCGGGCACGGGCTTTGCGTGCGGATGACGCCCAGCAGTGAACGCTGCATCCGAGTCACGCTGCCCGACCCGTGGCACCCTGAGCAGGCGCGCGGTTGAGTGCCCGGCTCGCAGCACGAACCTTCACATCGCGCACACAGCACATAGGTATCCACTTCGATGTTCTTGGTGACACCGAAGGTAGCTTCTTCCAGGGTAACGTCAATGGTCAACAGCTGGTCTGAGCCATGTGTGGCGCGCGAGGCCGGCCCGCCTGATGAGGCGAATCCTCCCCCGCCGAACATAGTGTCGAAGATGTCGGAGAAGTCGAATGGCATACCGCCACCGCCAAACCCGTAGCCGCCTGCTCCGCCCCCGTGCACAGCTTCAGGTCCACCGAGGTCATACATTTGGCGTTTGTCAGGGTTTGACAGTGTTTCGTAGGCAACTGAAAGTTCCTTGAAGGCTTCTTCGGAATCAGGTCCGGCGTAGTCAGGATGCAGTTGTCGAGCCTTCCTGCGATAGGCCTTCTTGATCTCTTCCGGTGAGGCATCCCTCGAGACGCCCAGGATCTCGTAGTAGTCGTTCACTCGATTCAATTCCCTCGTTGTTTCGACAAGCGTTGTTCCGACAAGCAGCTCGCGCCGGACATGCCAGTGTGGCAGATGTGTGCACTCATGACGCTAGGTATTTCGACAAGTAGGACGCAACTGCCCTGACGGTTGACATCGTGCGCCCGTAGTCCATGCGCGTCGGACCGATGACACCGAGGTGCGCGACCGCTCCGCTGGACGTCCCGTACGTTCCCGATATGACGGATGTTTCCGCGAACGCTCCGTCAGGGTTTTCCGTCCCGATCGACACATGCACGTCACCGCTGGAATGTTCCTCGTCCAATTCCGACAGCAATCGCAACAGCACCACATGTTCTTCGAGGGCGTCCAACAGTGCGCCGATATCGGTGAAATCCACATGTGAACGCGTCAGGTGGGACATCCCCGCGATGACGACGCGCGATTCAGCTGCTGTGGGATGCAGCAGTTCCGTCAGTGCACTGCACACCGCCTCGACGAAGTTCTGATGCCCGCTTGGAGCCTGATTCCTGATCTCATCAACGATGGTACGCACCTTGTCGGCAGTGTGGTTCTCGCATTCGTCGTTGAGCTTTTCGCGCAGAAATGAGATGACATGTGGGGGAACCTGCTGGGGGAATTCCAGCATGCGTTCTTCCACGCGTCCTTCGTTCGTAATGACGATCAGCAAGACTCGATGCGGTGCGAGGTCAACCAGTTCGACTCGGAGCAGTGTGGACGTGGACAGCGAAGGGTACTGGACGACCGCGACCTGCCTGGTGACTTGCGCAAGCAGTCGAACAGTCCTGTTCACGACGTCTTCGAGGTCAACGCACTGGCCGAGGAAAGTCTCAATCGCCCGCTTCTCGGGTGCGCTCATCGGTTTGATCTCAGAGAGCGTGTCGACGAAGAGGCGGTAGCCCTTTTCAGTGGGAACTCGCCCGGCAGAGGTGTGAGGCTGGTAGATCAGATCATTTTCTTCCAGCACAGCCATGTCGTTGCGAATGGTTGCCGGCGAGACGCCTAAATCCTGCGTTGCGGCGATCATTTTCGAGCCGACGGGTTCGCGGGTGTGGACGTACTGGGACACGATCGCACGCAAGACGTCGAGCCTGCGATCAGTGGCCATGTTGTGTCCTTTCCACGATCCGTTCTGTGGTGGTGCTGTGGCACGTCCATGTCTGCGACACAAACGCCACATTTGGCACTCACCCTGTCTGAGTGCCAATCCTACTCCGTTCAGGTGATTTCCTCTCACCGGCTGCGGTGGAAAATCCGCGTCTATTGCTCAGGGCGTACACGCGTTCCCACGGCGCATTGTCGGCTAGAGCGTTCCCTGCGCGGTCACAAAATCAATGAGCTCTTCAACCCTGCCAAGCAGTGCCGGCTCGAGGTCACGATAGTCGCGCACAGTGCGCAAGATTCGTCGCCACCCCTGCGCAATATCAGCCTGCGAGGCATGAGGCCAGCCCAGCGCCTGAAGGGTTCCCATTTTGATGTCAACGGATCGCGGGATCGCCGGCCACGTGTCGAATCCAACACGCGCCGGCTTGACCGCCTGCCAGATATCAACGAACGGGTGCCCAACAATGAGGACGCTGTCCCCCCACCGCTGCTGCACGCTGTGAGCGATACGGGATTCCTTCGAACCGGACACCATGTGATCGACCAGTATTCCTGCACGTGCGTGAGGCGTGGGCGAAAACTCTTCCAGAACGGCTTCCAGGTTATCGACCCCTTCGAGCAGTTCGACCACAACCCCTACATCTGCCAGGTCATCACCCCACACGTATTGGACCAGGTCAGCATCGTGGCGCCCTTCGACCCAGATTCGTGACTGGCGAGCCACACGCGGATGCGTGCGCGCCGATTCTTCCGGGCGGGCGCGTCGCGACCCAGAATTGGTCACCGCCCGCCCACTGGCGGACACTGATCCTGCGTTCCGAGGCGTCGCCTGCGCGCGAGGCAATGGCGGCAGGGCAATAATCGGTCGGCCATCGAGCCAGAATCCACCGCCCATGGGAAAACTGCGGCGTCTCCCTCGTCGGTCTTCCAACTCGATCACGTAGATGCCTGCGGATTTTTCAGTCCGGATGACCGCGCCCACGAATCCGGTGGTGACATCTTCGAGGACCATGCCAGGCTCGACGTGGACCTCTCGCGAGCGCGGGCGATGCGCGTCGGGACCATCGCGATGCGGGTCAAACTTGAAGATATTTGTGCCATACGGGTCATCCATCACCCGGCTATTGTACGGGCGAAAAAGATGCGCCTAGTCAGTGAGCTCGCGCGTCACGTAATCAGCCAGAAGCCTGCCACGCAGGGTCAGTGCGATGTGGCCACGCTCCAGCGCCTCTGAGTCCAGCAGGCCTTCGTCACGCAGACGGTGACAGGTTTGCGATGCGTTCTCCCTGCCCGCGTGAGCGGCAACATCGCCTAGCGCGATGCCATCTGACGTGCGCACTCTCAACAGGACGCGCTCCAGGTAACGCGTCTGGTCATCGAGGATTTCACCGGCGGCGGCCGGTGACTGCGCGGATCGAAGGCGACCAGCCCAGGCACGCGGGTGTTTGACGTTCCACCAGCGGGCGCGCCCGATATGCGAATGGGCACCGGGGCCAAAGCCCCACCAGTTCCAGTCGCGCCAGTAGGCCAGGTTGTGACGGGACGCGTGCCGCAGTTCGGTGGCTGGAAGCCCTGCTTCATCTGCTTCTTCGCGAGCAAAGTTCGAGATCTCGTACCAGCGGTATCCGGCGCTGCGTATCATCTGGTCGAGCAGTTCATACTTGTCGGCTTCGTCATCCGGATCAGGCATGGGCAGCTGCCCGTGAGCAACCTGCGCCGCCATCTTGGTGCCGTCCTCAATGACCAGTGCGTAGGCACTGATGTGGTCGGGCTGCAGGTCGCACGCTGCCTGCACTGTTGTGGCCCAGTCATCGAGTGATTCACCCGGCGTGCCGTAGATGATGTCAACGGATACGTCCAGTCCTGCTGCGCGCGCCCACTCGATCACCTGGCCGACACGTTCGGGGCGGTGCTGACGATCCAGGGTGTGCAAGATTCGCGGAACTGCGCTTTGCATACCCACCGACAGTCGTGTCACCCCGGCATCTGCAAGCCTCTTGACAGACTGCTCGTCAACGGTTTCCGGGTTTGCCTCGCAGGTAACCTCTGCACCTTGGGCAATTCCGATTCGGTCTGCGAGGTCGTGCAGCATACGCGCGTGGGCACTGGTGTCCAGCATGGTGGGCGTGCCGCCGCCGAAGAAGACGGTGCGTGCAGGTGCCTGTCCCAGCCCCGCCTCGTCCAGCACGCGTGCCGCCAAAGAGATTTCACTGCTGACACTGTCCGCGTACGTATCGCGGTCGGCCCCCGGACCGAACCCAACAGTGTAGGTGTTGAAGTCACAGTACCCGCACCTCACGCGGCAAAAAGGTACGTGGACGTAAATGCTGAGGGGTCGGTGAAGCTCGGGCTGCGCGTTTTCAGAGCTGATAGCGCCAGATTGTGGCCAGCGCATTCCGTCGGGCAGCTGCGGGCTCACTGCTGGGGGGGGTTTTCGCTCGCGGGCTGTGTGCGTGGCAGTCGAGGCTCCCGGATCGCTTCGATGTCGTGCGCATGGCGTTCGTCGTGGATGCCGCGGGATTCGAAGTGGGTGAGCACGCGTCCTTCCCACCGCGGTGCGAATCCCCCGCGCTCCCCCTCGGGGTCATTGGGGTCCGCCCGTTCGCCTTCATACGGATTGACGAGGACGTCGCACGCCTCGACGACATCACGCATTTGCCATGCGTAATCATCCCAATCCGTTGCCAGGCGCCACACTCCCCCGTCTTTGAGGATTCTGGCGATCTCCAGGGCGAACTGGTCGTTGACGATGCGGCGCTTGCGGTGACGCGCCTTGCGCCACGGGTCTGGGAAGAATGTCCACACCTCGTCGGCAATCGCACTGTCCAGGGTGATCGGGATCGCCTGGGCGGCGTCAGCTTCGACGACGCGAATGTTCTCAACTCCGGCGCTGACTGCTCGTGAAACGAGTTTGGCAATACCCGGTTGCCAGACTTCAAATGCCAGAAAGTTGTGGTCGGGCCAGCGATCTGCCGCCGAGACGATCTGCTCGCCGACGCCCGGTCCGATCTCGACAACCAGTGGCGCCTCGCGCCCGAACAGTTCAGTGGGCGCCAGGTGGAAGTCGGATGCGACAGTGGTGTATCCCTGTGAGCGCTTAACGGGCACAACGAAACGTTCACCATGCTTGTCCATCGTGCGCTGCAGCGATTCGGTCAGGCGACGCGAGCGACGCGTGAAGGACTTCGTGCGGGCACGGTACACACCGTTTTCCTCGTCGTGACGGTCAGATGAATCCAGCACTGACTTGCGGGTTCGATGTACACGGTTCATCGGCCGGTCACTGCTTCTTTCCTGTGGGCACATCTGACGTCAAAGCCGCAATGAATGCCTCCTGCGGCACGTCGACACGCCCGATGGACTTCATGCGCTTCTTACCGGCTTTTTGCTTCTCCAGCAGCTTGCGCTTACGGGTGATGTCACCGCCGTAGCACTTGGCCAGCATGTCCTTGCGCAGGGCTCGGATCGTTTCACGCGCGATGATGCGCGCACCGATAGCAGCCTGCACGGGGATTTCAAATTGCTGGCGTGGAATGAGTTCCTTGAGGCGCTTCGTCATCTTCAGCCCATAGGCGTAGGCCGCATCTCGGTGGACGATGGCGCTGAACGCATCGACCTTTTCACCGTTGAGTAACACATCGACTTTGACGAGGTCAGCGCTTTGCTGCCCGGCATCGTGGTAGTCCAGCGAGGCGTACCCTCGGGTGCGGGACTTGAGCTGGTCGAAGAAGTCGAACACGATTTCAGCCAGTGGAAGCTTGTAGCGAATTTCGACGCGCTCAGGCGACAGGTACTCCATCCCTTCGAGGGTTCCGCGCCGCTCCTGACACAGCTCCATGACCGCGCCGATGAAGTCTGACGGGGTGAGCACGGTGGCGTCCACGATCGGCTCACGCACTTCTGCCACTTTACCGTCCGGGAAAGTCGAGGGGTTGTCGACACGAATGCGGGTACCATCTTCTGCGACCGCTTCGTAGACCACGTTGGGTGCGGTCGCGATCAACGACAGGTCGAATTCGCGTTCGAGGCGTTCACGCACAATTTCCAGGTGCAGCAGCCCGAGGAAGCCACAGCGGAAACCGAAGCCCAGCGCCGCTGAGCTTTCCGGTTCGAATGTCAGTGCTGCATCGTTGAGCTGGAGGCGTTCGAGTGCTTCACGCAGGTTAGGAAAGTCTGTTCCGTCCACCGGGTAGATGCCGGAGAACACCATCGGATGAGGATCCTGGTAACCCGATAGCGGCTGGTCGGCTCCGCGCACCGATTCGGTTACTGTGTCGCCGACTTTAGATTGGCGCACATCCTTCACGCCTGTGATCAGGTATCCGACTTCGCCAGCTCCAATTCCGTCGGTAGGCGTGGGGTCTGGTGAGATGACACCAATTTCGAGCAGTTCGTGGGTGGAGCCTGTGGCCATCATTTTCACTTTTGTACGCGAGGACAATGAGCCATCCACGACGCGCACATACGTCACGACACCGCGGTACACGTCGTACACGGAGTCAAAAATCATGGCTCGTGTGGGAGCATCCGGGTCGCCACTTGGCGGTGCCACCAGGTTCACGATCGCGTTGAGCAGTTCTTCGACGCCTTCGCCTGTCTTGCCGGAAACGCGCAGAACTTCATTGGCGTCCACACCAATGAGCTGGGCAATTTCGTCGGCGTACTTATCGGGTTGGGCGCTGGGCAGGTCGATCTTGTTGAGTACAGGGATGATCGTCAGGTCGTTTTCCATTGCGAGGTACAGGTTCGCCAGGGTCTGCGCTTCAATACCCTGAGCTGCGTCGACCAGCAGAACTGCGCCTTCGCAGGCAGCGAGGGATCGGGAAACCTCGTACGAAAAATCGACGTGGCCAGGGGTGTCGATCATGTTAAGCGCGTAGCCGGTGCCGTCAACAACCCACGGCATGCGCACAGCCTGAGACTTGATGGTGATGCCGCGTTCGCGTTCGATGTCCATGCGGTCCAGGTACTGGTCGCGCATATCGCGCTGCTCGACGACGCCAGTCAGTTGCAGCATCCTGTCAGCCAGGGTGGATTTGCCGTGGTCGATGTGGGCGATAATGCAGAAGTTTCGAATCCGATTCTGCGGGGTATGCGCCGGAAGAATCGACTGGCGTACTGCATCAGTCAAACTAGCAGACAAGGAACAACCTCCGAACATCACGATGTATACCCCCTATCGTCCCATTGAAGACGGGTCACGCGCCAACTGTCGCCTTGACCAGTTGCGCACATCCCGGGTCAGGGACCACCGCCGCACGTCGCGCCGCTTCCGCTCGCCTACCGTTGCCGAATGCCCTCCTGCGTGTCGACAGCTTCCTGGCAGGAGCCCTGAATGTGCATGTAGATCTGCACATCCTCTTCAGTGAATCCGGCGGGCAGATTCTCCAGCAGTTCGGCGCACCAGTGCTGCGCGGCCGAATAATCGTCCTCATCGAGGGCGAGGGCGACCTGTAAGATCCGCTGCCGGGCTGTCATGTCAGCGCGCTCACCCAGGAACCGCCGGCAATCTTGTGCCAGGACAGACCATAATTGTCGCGCCTTTTCCACGTCTCCTGAGGCAAACAGGCATGCTGCAAGGGAATCGCGAATACTCAGCGTCAATTCGCTGCCTTGCCCCCACACCGGTATCACGTCTTTCACGAGCTCTTCGTAGAGTGCAATCGCTGCATCCCACTGTTCGTCGAGGGCGAGCACTTCGGCAAGATTGTCACGAATCGTCAGGAGCATCGGGTCATCAGGATCCAATTCGGCACCCATGTCATCAGCAAGTTGTCGGTATATCAGGGCAGCTCCCGCGTAATCTCGGCGTTTTTTATACGGCATTGCGGAGTTTGTGCGCGCGGCCCATGCCAGTGAATCGGTGTGCCCCAGGGTACGGCAGATATCCTTGATGAGCGGTTCGAACTGCGGCTGTGCAGCCTCGTCGTATCCGCTCATGCACATCCAGTACAGCTCCGAGTGACGGACAAGCAGGGACAGTGGGTGGCACGCTCCCAGATCGCGGCGCGCCAGGGTGACCGCTTTGGAAGCTGATCTGCGCGCGTAATCGGCCTGCCCGAGGTGCCCATGCCAATCGACGACCTGTTTCATGATGATGACTTGCGTCGCAGTATCGACGTTATTGCACGTGATCACCTGTTTGGCGACGTGAATCGCTTCTTCAAGGTTGCCTCCGTCTGCTAGCTGCCGCATACGTTCCAAGGCGCGCCCTTCAGTGGTGATATCACCGGCGCGGCTTTTCATATTGACAGGGGCTGGCATCCCCCCGGCACTGCTTCGATGCTGCGAGCCTGTCGTAGATTGTCCCACACCATTACCTCATTTCATGTCAGTTCCTTTCGGTTCACTCATACTGACATGAGTTCATGGCACACACATGTATGGCCGAGTACATCTGTGGATAAACGAAGGCTCCTTCTATCCCTGTGGATAAAAGGAGCCTTCCAGAGAAGTCCTCAAGCCTGCATCGGCACCCCGTGCCCATCATAGGCGTAAGATCCCGATCCGATGAAGTACATGATCGATTCGATAAACGCCCAGATCGCGACACCGGTGAGCGTGAAGAACCCGATGATGATGAAGCACAGCGGGAACGACACGAGCGTCACCAAGAGCTGAATAATGCCCAGCGTCGTCCTACCGGCATAGAAGTTATGGACACCGAGCGTGCCGAAGAACAAGCCCAGGATTCCTGCGACGATTCGCGACTTCGGTGCCGAATAGGTTGGATTCGCCTGATATCCGGCGGGATTCTGGTAGGCGCCCTGAGACTGGTAGCCTCCCCGGTTGCCATACCCGCCCTGGTTTGGGTACGGGGTTGCGCCGTGCGCCTCGTACACACCCTGGTTGGAATAGCCGCCATAGGACTGGCCCTGGTATGAGGACCCATCGGGAGCGCCATTGGCAGCACCGTTGGGAGCGCCGTTGGCCGATCCATAAGGGGAACTGCCGTACGACCCGTAGTATTGCGACGAGTTATATCCGGACTGTTCCAATGCGGATCCAGTTGATGCTGAGTTGCCGTAGTCCTGGCTGGAATCAGACGATGAAGGAACATCCTGTTCCGGCCACCGGCTGGCACCATACGTGTGATCGTTGTCCACTGAGAATTCCTAACGTGTCACGTACCGACCTGAAAGTATTTTCAGACACTAACAGTACTGCAGATGCCCACAATTGTGCAGGTGGTACATGAATTAGCCTCGCATTCTGTCCGTGATGCCACGCACACCGGCCACTTTTGGGTGACAATGATGACGAAGCGTACTGAAGGAAGGTTCCATGACGTCTGAAGCAACCCCGCTGCCGCCGCGCACACATACACCCATCCCGGCCACCACTCAGCGGGTTTCCCGGTGGATTGCACGCGTGACAGGTTTTATCGGCCTGCTCGTTCTGATCACAGCCGCAACGACAGCAGCCATCTGCGCATTGCTCGGCATTTTCGTGGTGCGCCAGCGCGACGGTTTCGGCTCATGGCTCCCCCTGATTATTGCGGTGGTCACATTGCTTGTCACCGGTGTCTTCTGGTACGAACGACGCCTGTGGGTCAAGGCCATTCGGGAAGACTCCCGGGCACATCGCCATTCGAGTGGAGGCAACTCAATCACCGTCCACAATGCTTCCCCCTCATCGCCTCAGGAGTCGGCACTTTCTCCCTCGACAATTCTTGACCGCGAAGAAGTACGCTGGCTCAACGCACGTAAGGAATATGACCTGCGGCGCAAGACCACTCTTCCTCGTGTCGAGGCAGCTCAACGTGCCGCAACGGAATACCTGGGCGGGGTGGAAAATGCTCCCTGGCTCGAACGCGATTTGCGCACCAGCGTGATTGCCTTCTTCGCCATGACGGCGGGTGGTGCGATCTGTGCAGTCACCTGCCTTGTTTCCATCATCGTTCTAGCTTCTCATTAGGATTTCCTCATGCCATCGTGGTCCCGACTCGCACGCAACATTGCCCGCAAAGCGCTGTTCACTGTGGTGTCTCAGATGCGCACCTCCGGCTCGCAGGCGCCCACACAGACACGCAAATCGCAGCGCAACTCCATGCCTTCTGACGGTTCCCAGCCGCGCCCCCTCGGCGCGCATTCCATTCGCGAGGTTGACTTGTCCGAGGGTCTTGCGCATACCTCCTACGATCCTGATCCGGATGGGGATGCGGATCCGGGTGAAGTGGTGTGGACGTGGGTTCCCTATGAGGAGGATGCCTCCCGCGGAAAAGATCGCCCGGTCGTGGTCATCGGCCGCTCGACAAAGTCAGGCACCCACGGCGTGTATGTTGCGCAGCTGACCTCGAAGGACCACGATCGAGATGCCCGCTGGGAAGCCTCGCAGGGCCGTCACTGGATGGACGTCGGTACCGGCACGTGGGATTCACGAGGGCGCCCATCCGAGGTTCGACTCGATCGGGTTTTATGGGTAGCTCATGATGAAGTGCGTCGAGAAGGCGCAACACTGAAACGTCAGATCTTCGAACGCGTCATCAACGGCATGCGCACCGTCGACTCGAACAGGTAAGGACTGCCGCCAACTCCCACCGCTGAAGATTTTCGTTGAGTCGCGCGACTGCTCACTATCGTCAAGTTGCGCCTCTGAGAGGGCCACCGCCGGCTCACTTGTTCTGGAGCCGGCGCCCGAACCGGCCGAAGGTGAGCGTATTCACCCCGTTTTTTCGTTCAGCTACTGGCACGGACGCGCTTGATGCTGGTAATGTTAACGGTCGGGCTCCCGGCTTGGTCGAGCAGGGGGTCTGGTTGTTTACCGTTTGCGGGATGTCCCCTCGTCCCAGTCCCGGTAGCGACAGAACCCTCACCGACCTGGACGTTCATGAAGTAAGGAGATTTCCGGACAGTGGCGAATATTAAGTCTCAGATCAAACGCAACCGCACCAACGAGAAGCGTCGTCTGCGTAACCAGTCAGTGAAGTCTGAGCTGAAGACCTTGGTACGTAAGGCTCGCGAACTCATTGAAGAAGGCGACGAGGACGCTGCAGAAAAAGCAGTGCAGGTTGCTTCCCGCAAGCTTGACAAGGCTGCTTCCAAGGGCGTGATTCACCGTAATCAGGCCAGCCAGCGTAAGTCGAAGCTGTCGCACCGTCTGAACAAGATGACGGCTGAAAAAGCGGAGTGATTCTGCGCCCCGAGCGGGCACACACTTTCACAGGGAGCAGGCATGGCGCCTGCTCCCTCGCTTTTTGGTTCGGCCACGCCAGTCTCCTTCGTCCGCTTCGCGCGCCATCACGCATTCGCCGGCATTTTCTGCTCGCGTTATCGCAGGTGTTCCGCGTTCGACCGTCCTCGTTCTCGTTCTGCACGCGAGTGTGGTCAATGGCACACTGGAGCCATGAGCGATATTCCTGTGATGAAACTGAATGACGGCTACGAGATCCCTCAGCTGGGCTTTGGGGTATTCCTCGTTGAAGAAGATGAGGCACAGCGGGTAGTGATGGACGCCCTCGAAACTGGCTATCGCCACATCGACACGGCGAAGATCTACGGGAACGAGGAAGGCGTCGGACGCGCGATCGCTGAATCGGGAATTGCCCGTAAAGACCTGTACATCACCACGAAGCTGTGGAACGATGACCAGCCGAAAGCACGCCAGGCACTTGAGCAGTCCCTGGAACGCCTGGGACTTGACTACGTTGACCTTTACCTCATTCACTGGCCGTGCGCCCGGCAGGATGCGTACCTCGATGCATGGCATGAAATGGAAAAGTGCCGAGAGGAAGGGCTGATTCGCTCGATCGGTGTGTGTAATTTCCTGCCGAAACACCTGGAGCGTTTGCTCGGTGAGTCCGAGACTGTTCCGGTTGTGAACCAGATTGAGTTGCATCCGACCTACCAGCAAAGCTCGGTGACGCAGTATTCACGCTCGCACGATATTGCGATTGAAGCCTGGGGACCGCTGGGACAGGGCAAGTACGACCTGTTCGGTGAGAAGCCGATCAAGGAGGCTGCTGAAGCTCATGGAAAGACTCCTGCTCAGGTGGTATTGCGGTGGCATTTGCAGATGAAGAACATCATTTTCCCGAAGTCAGTACATGTTGAGCGCATGCGCGAGAACATGGAGATCTTTGATTTCACGCTGACCAGTGACGAAATGAGCGCGATCACCGCGCTGGAGCGAGGCAACCGTGTCTCGTCTCACCCCGACGAAGTCGACGTGGACTAGAAGCGGCTCCTAGGCTCTTAGGCGCGGGCCGACCCGCGCAGTCGACAGATCGTGAGGACACATTTTTCGACTGCGCGTTCAGGGTCACGTGACAGGCCTTTGGCCTCTTCGTCTGCGAGCGCGATGGCTTCAATGGCACCGGCCAAAGCCGTGTCAGTCCACCCTTGCACGTCCCGCCGTGCACGGTTGAACTGCCACTGATTCATCGACACAGACTGCAGAGCGCCACGCGGAGCGGTTGCGTACGCCATCGACCGAAACTTCGATGCCAGTGCGCCGACGATCATCAGCGGCGCGACACCTGTTGCCAGAGCGTGGCGTAGCAGTGTGAGCGCCTGAGCTGTCCGACCTGCGAGTGCAGCGTCAGCAACGTCAAAGCCGGAGGCTTCCACTCGGCCTGAATGGTAACGGTGGACGGCTTGCGTCGTGATCGTCCCTTCGACGTCACTCATGAGTTGGGACAGTGCGCTCATCATTTCCGCCAGGTCAGATCCCAGAGCGCCGACGAGCATGTGCGCAGCTTCAGCTTCGATGCGTCGGTGCAGGCGGCGCGCCTCGGACATGACGAGGTCGATTTTTTCGTTGTCGTATTTGAGCGGATCTGCCGCGATCGTGGGCACATGTGCTTTCTTGAGCGCATCGAGCACTTTCTTGCCACGGTTACCGCCGTTGTGTCGGACAATCATCCACACGTCGTCTGCCGGGTTGTCAATGTAGGCCAGCAGATCCACCATCAGTTCGTCATTGGTGACTTCAAAATTAGGGATCACGATCAGGCGGGGTTCACCGAACAGGGACGGTGAGGTGACAACATCGAGTTGTCCAGCCGGATACGTGGCGGCCGAAATCTCCACGCGTTCAACTGAAGCGTCGCGTTCAGTGGCCTGGCGTCGAAGCTCACTGACGGCACGGTCTGCCAGGAAGGCTTCGGATCCTTTAACCAGCACAAGAGGTGCCAGTTCGATCGGGTCACTTGAGCGTGACTGGGATCGACGCGCCATCTGCCATCCTCCTCCGCTTCCTCACCGTGTCGTTTTTTAGATTCAGGGTATGCCACTAGTGTGACATGCGTCGACGGCATCTGCGTACCACTGTGGACACACTCAGCATTCCGATTGCTGCGCTGGCCAGGACGATAGTTCCCTCGATCCCCTGTGGCCATGACACGTTCGCCATCGGCCATGACGACACCCATGTAGCGACCCACGCGATCCATCCCGTGAATATTTGTGCAACGTGCGCCATCAGGGTTGCTGCAGCGGGCCACCACGGCGCACACACCGCTGTCATCAGGGCGCAGACGCACGCTGGCGCGATGACAGGGCTGACCAAAACGTTCGCAATCACACCCCACACTGGTAGAAGCGGCGACATCAGTACGAGGACAGGCGCCACCAGGATTTGAGCGGCAAGTGGAACACAGCACGCCTGCAGCAGGCGTCTGACACAGCGCGCATACCAGGCATCGCTGCGCACCGCGTGCTTGACAGCTTCGTTCCACTGTTGAGCAGGGCCGACAACGCCCCACGTGGCAAGGACGGACAGCGCAAACCCCACTGCCCGGGCAGAAAACGGGTCAATCAGCAAAACCAGTACGACCACGGTGGACAGCGCTGCCTGCGCTCCCCCAGGCCGTTTGAGCAACAAGCCTGCGACTCCGACGCTCGCGGTCAACACCGCGCGTATGACCGAGGGCTGCGGTCCGACAACTGCCACAAGAAGACTCATCGCCGCAAGGGTCGCGCCAGCGCGGATCAATCCTCGCCCTGGCACTGCGCTGACGATCAGTGACAACATGATCGCGATGTGAGTTCCGGACACGGCCGTGAGATGCGTCAGCGACGACGTCTTCATTGCGTCCGAAAGCTCCTCGTTCATGGCGCGATCATCACCAATGGCGACGCCGGGAACCAGCGCCTGGCCTTGCACAGTGAGCGTCGAGCACACCTGACGCATCGATGATCTGACATGACGGACAATCGAGACCCATCCGCCCGGGCGTTCAGTCAGCTCAATGTTCTCAGCCTCCATCGCGCCCACAAACGGCGGGTCGGAGCGAAATTGCGAGTCAATACTGCCGCGCACGAGTACGCGATCATCGCGCACATACTCTCCAATCCCTGCACCCATCAACATGACATTCACGTTCGAGGGCTGCCATTGACCGTGAGACACTTCAACCTGTTCGACGCGCGCGTCTGCGTAGAAGCGTGTCCGGTTCCACCGGCTTGCCATCGCAGCTGGGTCATCGATCAGGCGCACGCGGAGCGTCACGTAGGTGCGTCCAGAGTCGATGAGGCGCACGGTCGGATCCCGCGCATGAGCATCGCAGGCACTGCCGGCAACTATTGCAGCCGCACCCGATGCGATAAGTATTGCCGCCCATCCCAACCGTAACGATCCGACAGGAGTGCGCATCCGGCGAGGGCGAGGCCTCCCTCGTTCATTGTGCCGATCACGAACCCGCCACGCGGCCAGTGTTGCTGCGAGTGCCACAAGGACACCGGTCACTACCACCGCATCCTTCAGGTGGATCGAGATGCGCAGACAGATGAGCAGGGTGATCCAGATGCTGGCGGCAACCGGCGTGACACGCATATCACGCATGCGCGGATAAATCCTCGGTGAACTCATCGGATGGCCTTCAGTGACGGTGGCGCCCCGGGAAACGGCTGACCGGCATGGCAACGGCGAGTGCGAGCCGATGATTCAATCAAGAAAAAGTGCTGCATGAGGACGAGGGTATGCATTCGTCTCACCGCCTACCACCGTGTGTCCTTCGCCTGTGGGTGAGCGCTGCACACGTGTGGTGGCTGTGGACGGCGGTGGTTTTCCACACGACAAAACCCCGGTCGGATTAAGTTGTCGTTCGATTTACAGGGGCGACGCAGCGCGCTTACAGTAGGACTCATCTAACCGCGCTCATGACAAGGACACCCGTTTGAACCCACCATACGTTGCTCCTGATGCTCACGACGCTGCGATACGGACACCTCCGGGACCATCTCCAGAACTCTTGCACCTGCGCGCATCAACGAGGATCGTCCGCGCACTGAGTGCAGCACGCTTACAGCGCGCTCACACCAAGTCCCGCACTGATGCGCTGAGAACGCGGGTGCGATCGTTCCTGATGTTGCCACTTGTCACACTCATGGTTGCGTTTGCGCTGACGTCGTGTCATTCCTCGCAGCCGACGACGGATAATCAATTCTGGGATGGATCCTTATCCCTCGAGCAGCGCGCCACAATCGAGGATGTTCAGCGCACCATCCTGCCCGCATTCCAGGAAATCCTCGCCAACCTGTCCGCAGCTGGAGCCGGACAATTTTCAGAGCTCGAGGGCCCTTCGCTGACGGGTCGTGCGACTGATCGTAACACGGGCAAGATCTCGGCTTTTGAAGTTGCAACTGCCATTGCCGCTGGCCACGCAATTCCGCCTGAAGAGGCTCGCCGGATCACAGGCGACATTGTGACCCCGCTCGGAATGACCCAATTCAGTGACCTCACACCCGATGATGACGACACCGGCGAGGTCTCGTACAACTGGTTTGATCCGGATAACGGTGGATTCGTCGAACTGACGATTCTACCCGATAGTTCCATGACTGTTTATTACATTTCAGGCATGCGCCCGACGGATGGTTCGACAACTCAAGCCGAACAGTGGACTGACGGAGCCCAGTCCGATGCGAGTGCCCAGTAGCAGGCGTTTCTGTCGGTGGCAACGCCGCTCTTACACACACGCACCTGTCGAAATCTTCTGAAGCATTGCCGGTCCAATGCCTGAGACATCATCGAGCTGTTCGACTGAATCGAAGCGACCAACTGTCTGGCGATAGTCAATGATGCGTTGCGCAATGGCTGGTCCCACGCCGTCGAGATTTTCGAGTTCGGCAGATTCAGCGGTGTTGATGTTGATACAGGATGGTGCCGTGTTGCCTGCCGGGTTGCCATCAGAGTCATTGCGTGACGGAGTGCCTGTCTGAGCACCGGGTGGAGGGCTTTCACCTGGTTTGGTCACGGCTATGTGTTCACCATCGACCAGCACGCGCGCCATGTTGAGCGATTCAAGGTCGGCATCAGCAAGTGGACCGCCCGCAGCATCGACCGCATCGATGACTCGTGAGCCGTCGGGAAGCTCCACGACTTGCGGCTGCCCGACCTGCCCTGTCACGTAGACGGTGACGCTGGCAGTGTCAGATGGGGTGAGTAGATCGCCCTCGTCAACGCCCGTAACAGCCGAGGAGGACTGAGCGGACTGAGCAGCCGGTGCTTCGTTTGGCGATGATTCGTCGAGGCTATGGGCGGTATCTGGAGCTGAACGAAAGCGCCATACTGAGATTGCGCTGACAAGGACAATGACGAGGACCAGGACAATGACTGCCGGCGCCGATGGCAGAATACGGATGCGCTGCTCGGGTGTTTCGTCGCCGCGTTCAGACGCTGCCTGGGCGTACACAGCGTGTGTCAGCTTTTTGAGACGACGGCGTTGAAGGAGGTCCATGTGGGCACTGTATGGATACTGCGGACTGTCTCGGAACAGCGGCAGTGCGAGTGTGGATAACTCCAGCGCGCAGTGCCTCATGTGGATAACTGGGCACTGTCCACATCACAAGCGATTTATTCCAACCTCTTTACTCGAGGGCATGCATCTCTTACCATGAAAACGCCCGCTGACAAGGAGACAGAGGACTACCGTGACAGATTTACATGTCGTGCCAGGAGATTTCGGCAAGCTCTCCAATTCAACTGCATCTATCGCTGACGATCTTTGCTCCGTCACAGTGGCGGACGCACTTTCAGGACTTTCATCAGCAATGCCCGGCGCATCGTCACCTTCAGCCGCGGCGGAGGCCGGCGCGAATATCGAGGAACGCTCAAAAGCTACCGCCAATTTGCTGTCTCGGTTCAGCGATGCTGCTATGAGTACTCAAAACAGCTTCAACGCCACAGAAAACAGCATTACTAACGGATTTTCAGGCAACACTGTAAAGCCGCCAGCGTACTCAGAACCTGCTAGAGCCACTGATGGCGGCACAGGTGGGGACACCGCTGTTCACACAGTGAAGTAGGAGGTCGCAATGCCCTCGTGGAGCGATATTCAATATTGGAATGACAGCCCGGTCATTGAAGCGGCGAACAACCTGACTGATTCCTACCATAAGTTCCGAGCTCAGGCGGATGAAGCAGCCGCAGCACGAAACGAGATCCAGTCTGTTGGTGAGGCTGCAGACTCAGCGCGCGATCAATTAGGCACGATCATTGAACATCTGAGCCGCGTCATTAATGACACTGCCGAGCTCATGATGGCAACGGCAGATGCTGCTGATGGCGTCAATGAAGTCATGACTCTCGTTCATGAATGCATCACTCAGGCACAGATCGATGGTGTGGCGATCCATGCAAATGGATCGGCATCTCATCCCCCGCCACCGTCCACTCTCCCCCCAGACGTTTACGCCATTGAGGCGGCGCGGAACGAAGCGGAATGTCAGGCTACGATTGCAAACATCAACCGTGCAGTTCAGCGAGCAACAGAAGTGGACAGCGAGTATGCACATCGCACTCGCGCCGTGGCAGAAGGCTCTTATCGAAATTCGGAGAGTAGCAGCTCTACGAGTCCGGGTTTATCAGATTTGCCTGACCCTGCCACCTGGTCACCAGCAGAAATCGCAACGTGGTGGAATGCTCTATCTGAAGATGAACAAGATGCCCTCATCAAAAATCATCCAGACCTCATCGGAGGGCTGGACGGCCTGCCTGGATCCGCACGCGATGAAGCCAATAAGATTCGTCTTCCTGCCATGCTCTCTGAAGCTGAGCAAGCCGAGAAGGAAGCTCGCAAGAAATACCTTGATGCTCAAGAACGCTTGGGGCCATCGGGTTTTGCATCACTCGAATATAGTGAATGGCAGCGAGCTCAAGAGAAACTGGAAAATCTTCGCGCTGTCGAGTCCACACTTAATTCCGACCCGGAATTGTCCTTACTCGTTTTAGATGATTCTGGAGAACGATTGAAAGCCGCTGTCGCTCATGGAGATATTGACAGCGCTAAGCACGTTGCGACTTTCGTTCCCGGTATGAACACTACAGTTCACGATAGTCTCGACTCGTACACGGCCAAGACAGACGTCATGCAGAGCAAGGCTTTGAAGAACAATAATGGCGATGTCGCAACTATTGCATGGCTCGGCTACGATGCTCCGGACTTGTCAGATGTTGCCTCCACATCTAAAGCACACGCAGGTGCCGACAGGCTCAATTCTTTCGTTGAAGGAATCCAGGCCTCGCGTGAGGCAGGCGAATATGGTGACCCGCATCAGACTGTTCTCGGCCATTCGTATGGCTCGACTACTTCCGGTATGGCAGTGAAGGACACGAGGACAGGAGTAGTTGACGATCTCGTGATGTTTGGCTCCCCTGGATCGGGTGTGCAGGACATCCGTGAATATAACCTGCCCGCTGATTCAGGAGGAGATCCGGGACCGCATGCGCACGTCTCGCACGCCCAATACCGAGATCGAGTGCAAGGGATAGGACCGGACTTTTCCTTCGGCAAGAACCCGAACAAGCTTGACGGCATCGAGCATCTCGCAGATTCCACTGCTAAGCCTGATACCTTCTGGGAATGGGTCGACCCGTTTTCGCAGCACAGTTCTTACTTTGAAGAAGGGTCTGCGACAATGAATGACTTCGGCCGTGTAATCGCGGGAGTGAAGTAGATGGTGTTCGCAGCACGTACAAGACTGCACGCTCCGAGCATTCCCTTTCTATCCGTACTGATAATTGCAGCGTTGACAGCAGCGTCGTGTACCACAAAGGAGCAAACAGTGACTAACGAGTTCTGGGATGGCAGCGCCCCCTTTGAGAAGCGCCAGACAATTGAAAGCGTTCAAACGGAAGTTCTCCCCGCCTTTAAGCAGCTTCTCGACGAACTCTCCGAATCCGGAGCTGGGTCTTTCTCTGAGCTCAAGGGGCCTTCTTTGGACGGACGAACGACAGAGAAAGAAACCGGAGCCATCGTTGGCTTTGAGGTCAGCACTGCAGTCCTGGCCGGCAACGCAATTCCTGCTGACAGCGCGCGTGAAATCGGCGACCGTGTCCTCCCCCCAGCAGGTCTGAGCCACTTCACCGATATCACGCCTCAAGATGCCAAATCGGACACCACATTTAACTGGCACGATGAAGAAAACGGTGGATTCGTCGAACTGACGATTCTTCCCAAAGGCGATCTGACGATCTACTACGTCTCCGGAAATCGCCCCTCTGACGGCTCAACAACACAAGCCGGACAATGGATCGACGGTGCTCAGTCAATTGCGGGCGCCAACTAACCCTGATCCTTGCGGTGAGCTTTTAGACTCGAGATATGAGTGAAAACAACGCCGACTTGGAAGCTCAACTCGCACAGGCTCGCGCTCAGGCGGCCGAAGCTGAAGCACGCGCCGCCCGAGCAGAAGCTGAGGCCGCCGCAGCCCGCCTCGCCGCACTGGAAGCACAGGGCGGATCAGTGCAGGCGCCCGCAGACCCAGCTCAAAACCCCGCCGAGAACGCACAGGACGACAACCCGCCTTCTGACAAGCCCCACGACGTGCAACCGCACGCTGACGAATCTGAGCAGGAGCAAGAATCCGCCGACAAGGACTCAGCAGCAGACAAGGACTCAGCAGCAGACAAGGACTCAGCAGCCGACGCGCCCCAGCAGGCACCAGAAGGCACGACGGACAACGCGCCCGATAAGCCTCAAGAAGACACGACGCCTCCTGCCTCTTCACCTTTGGCTGACACTATCAGCGCCGCCTACGCATTCGCGGACACCACATCGGCTCCAACCATCACGGTCGGTACGCTGCTAGACGGCGACACTCACCTACCCCAGGCGACCGCCACAATACCGCTGTCCATCCTCAACCGTCACCTACTCGTAGCCGGCGCCACCGGCTCTGGCAAGACTCGCACCCTCCAGCTCCTGGCAGAAGGACTGTCAACAGCGGGAACCCCGGTCGCCCTCGTCGATGTCAAAGGCGATCTGACCGGCCTTGCCGAAAAGGGTACTGCCAACGACAAGCTTGCTGCGCGCACGACCGCCAACGGGCAGGACTGGCAACCGGCTTCCTTCCCCACACAGTTGCTCACACCGGCAGGCTCCAACGCCCCTGTTCCCGGCGCGATGGTGCGCACACGCGTCAGCGATTTCGGGCCGCTGCTTCTGGCCCGCGCTCTCCAGCTCAACACCACGCAGGAGCAGGCACTTCAACTGATTTTCTCGTGGGCCGACACGAACGGTCTGGAACTTGTTGACCTCGGTGACCTGCAATCAGTCATCACATTCCTCACTTCCCCTGAAGGCAAAGAGGAGCTCAGCGGGATCGGCGGCGTGTCCAAAGCGACCGCCGGTGTCATCTTGCGCACGCTGACCGCCCTTGCTTCCCAGGGGGGTGACCAGTTCTTCGGGGAACCCGCATTCGACACGGCTGACCTGATGAAGGCCGACAGTGACGGGCGCGGGATTATCTCCCTGCTGGAAGTAGGCGACATGTCCCGCCAGCCGGCCCTGATCTCCGCGCTGATCATGTGGCTGCTCGCTGACTTGTTCTCCAGCCTCGACGAGGTCGGTGACCTGGACAAGCCACGCCTGACATTCGTCTTTGACGAAGCACACCTGCTGTTCACCGATGCGACCAAGGAGTTCGTGCGTCAGGTGGTCCACACCGTGCGCCTGATCCGTTCCAAGGGCGTCAGCATCGTCTTCGTCACCCAGTCTCCCACGGACATCCCCTCTGACGTGCTCGCACAGCTCGGTTCGCGCATCCAGCATGCGCTGCGTGCCATCACACCGGACGATCAGCGCCGCCTCAAGGATGCCGTCAAGACTTTCCCCACCACTGATCTGGACTTGGCGGAGATCCTGACCACGCTCGGCACAGGTGAAGCGGTGGTGACGGTACTCGACCCGAAAGGCCGCCCCACACCGCCCGCACCGTTCAGCATCTGGGCTCCCGCATCGGTCATGGGAGAGGCGTCCGACGCGACGATCTCTACGTTGTTGTCGGCCTCAGATCTGGTCGCCCGCTACGCCACGCCTGTTGACCCGCGCTCTGCCACCGAAGAGCTGGCTGAGCGCACCCAGAAAGCGATCGACCAGCGGGCCGCAGAAGAAAAGCAGGCCGAGCTGGAAAAGGAACAGGAGAAGGCTCGCAAGAAGGCCGAACGAGAGGCGGAAAAGGAGCGAGCCCGCTGGGAGAAGGAAGCCCAACGTGAGCAGCAACGCGCTCAGAAAGCCCGCGAGCGCCGCCAACGATCCATGGAATCGGCACTGGCCAACGTGATCAAGTCCGCCGGCACTCAGATTGGGCGCGAAATCACCCGCAGTATTTTCGGCACGCGCCGCAAGTAACGTCACGCCGGTCATGCCGCCCACTTTGAGTCGCCCTCGTCCGCTGGCAATAATTGACGAGGGCGACGCGCGCACGCGAAGAAGGAGAAGATCATGCGTATAGGTTTCGTTGGATCAGGATCAATGGCTGGAGCAATTGCTCGCGGAGCGGCTCACAGTGAGGCCATCGACTCCCTGATGTTTTCAGATGCCGGCTCCGGCAGGGCAGCCGCACTGGCCGATGAGCTGGGCGGACAGTCTGCGACCAATGAGCGTATCGCCGCCGAATGCGACATCGTCGTCCTGGCCGTCAAACCCTACGCGATTCGTGAAGTGTGCACCGCGCTGGCTCCAACAATCGCCGAACGCGGCGGGGTATGCGTGGCGTCCCTGGCTGCCGGCACGCCGATTGATACGCTCAGTGCAGCGCTGGGTGATGTTCCGATTGTGCGCGTCATGCCGAATGTGAATGCGCAGATCGGCCAGTCCATGAGTGCACTGTGTGCCAACAAAGCTGCCTCGACTACCGCCGCCTCCTTCACCACAAATGGCACCTACCTTGACGCCGTTCGCGCACTGATGAACGCGGTGGGCACCACCCTCGTCATTGACGAAGACAAGTTCGCAGTATTCAGCGCACTGGCAGGATGCTCACCGGCTTGGGTGTTTCAGATCATTGAGGCGCTCGCGCGCGCCGGTGTGAAATACGGCCTGTCGAAGAGTCAGGCGACCACCATTGCAGCCCAGGCGGTTGCCGGGTCTGCCAGTTTGGTCCTTGACCGAGCCGAAGACGGCATCGTGCCTGCTCAGCTGATCGATCAGGTCTGCTCGCCCGGTGGCACCACCATTGCAGGACTGCTCGCAAGTGAAGAAGCAGGCCTGTCGAATGCACTGGTCGCCGCTGTCGATGCGGCAGTCCAGCGCGACGGTGAGTTGAGGTAGACACCACTGGATGCTGGACGTCTTTGGTGGCAAGCGCCTTAACCTCGTAGGCTAAGAGCAGAGTTATACGCGTATCGGATGGAGTCAGACTCATATGACCACACAGCAACCCCTGTCATCGCGACCGCACCTGGGTCAGGTGCCCGACAAAGTGACAGCAGATGGATTAGAGGACAAGTGGGGCGGCCGTTGGGAAGACGCCGGAACGTACTCATTTGATCGCACGGCCACGCGTGAACAGGTCTATTCGATCGACACTCCTCCGCCCACCGTTTCCGGATCCCTGCACGTGGGGCATGTCTTTTCCTACACGCACACTGACGTGGTTGCCCGCTACCAGCGCATGATGGGCAAGGAAGTGTTCTACCCAATGGGGTGGGATGACAACGGCCTGCCAACTGAACGCCGCGTTCAGAATTATTTCGGCGTGCGCGTCGACACGTCACTGCCCTACGACCCCGACTTCCAGCCCCCGCACACCGGTGGCGGAAAATCCATTAAGGCTCGCGACCAGCAGCCGATCAGTCGCCAGAACTTCGTGGAGCTGTGCGAACGCCTGTCCATCGATGACGAGAAGCAGTTCGAAGCGCTGTGGCGTCGCCTCGGCCTGTCGGTCGACTGGAAGCAGCATTACCAAACCATCGGCGCACATGCCCGCAAGGTTGCCCAGGCAGCGTTCCTGCGTAACCTGGCGCGCGGCGAGGCCTACCAGCAGGAGGCGCCCGGCCTGTGGGACATCACGTTCCAGACCGCCGTGGCCCAGGCTGAGCTCGAATCACGCGAATACCCAGGGTTCTACCACCGCCTCGCATTCCACATCACTGACGAGGGGGCCGCACGCCAAGCCGCTGAGCAGGGTGCACCGGTTGAAAACGGTCGCGATGTCTACATTGAGACCACGCGACCCGAGCTGCTGGCAGCCTGTGTTGCCCTGATCGCTCACCCTGACGATGAGCGCTTCAAGCCGTTGTTCGGCACCACGGTTACCTCGCCCGTCTTCGGTGTGGAAGTGCCTGTCCTTGCCCACCCGGAAGCGGAGATGGATAAGGGCGCGGGCATCGCGATGTGTTGTACGTTCGGTGACACCACTGACATTGACTGGTGGCGCGACCTTGATCTGCCGTTGCGAGCTATTTTGCGCAAAGATGGCCGCATCGCAACCGACGTGCCCGAATGGATCACGGATCCCGCCGGCCGCCAGGCGTATGAGGCGATGGCCGGAAAGACCACGTTCTCAGCGCGTCAGGAAGTGGTTGACCGCCTGCGTGAGTCCGGTGAAATGAGTGGTGAACCCACTCCGACGCAGCGTCAGGCAAACTTCTTTGAACGCGGCGAAAAGCCTCTGGAAATCGTCACGTCCCGCCAGTGGTACATCCGCAACGGTGGGCGCCCATGGACGCATGAATCAACGGGTAAGGACTTCAATGAGGAGCTCATTGAGCGCGGGCACGCATTGGACTTCCACCCCGAATTCATGCGGGTGCGCTATGAGAACTGGGTGGGTGGCCTCAACAATGACTGGCTCATCTCCCGTCAGCGCTTCTTCGGCGTGCCGTTCCCGCTGTGGTACAGGATCGACGAGGATGGCACAACGCTGTACGACCAGCTGATCATTCCTGATGAAGCTGACCTGCCGATCGATCCGTCCAGCGACACGCCCCACGGATACACGGAGGATCAGCGTGACCAGCCCGGTGGCTTCGCAGCCGAGCTGGACATTATGGACACGTGGGCGACCTCGTCCCTGTCCCCACAGATTGCAGCCGGCTGGCTGGAAGACGAGGACCTGTTCACCCGCGTTTACCCGATGGACCTTCGCCCGCAGGGGCAGGACATCATCCGCACGTGGCTCTTCTCCACGGTGGTGCGTGCCGCACTCGAATTTGGCGAACTGCCCTGGCAGCACACGGCTTTATCCGGCTGGATCGTCGATAAAGACCACAAGAAGATGTCGAAGTCGAAGGGCAACGTCGTCACGCCGATGGGCCTGCTCGAAAAGTACGGGTCGGATGCGGTTCGCTACTGGGCGGCTTCCGCCCGTCTGGGTGTGGACTCAGCTTTCGACGAGTCGCAGATGAAGATCGGTCGCCGCCTGGCTATCAAAGTTCTCAACGCCTCGAAATTCGCGCTGACGATGGGCGACGATTCCGGTGAGGTGGATCTTGATGCCTCGCATGTGACGCAGCCACTTGACCAGTCTGTTCTGGCACACCTGCGTTCCGTCATCGACACTGCCAGCAGCGCATTTGCAGCCTACGACCATGCGCGTGCCCTCGAGGTCACTGAATCATTCTTCTGGACGTTCTGCGATGACTACGTGGAATTGGTCAAGGAGCGTGCCTACAACCACGACGGCGCCTGGTCGGACGAGGAAGCTCAGTCGGCACGCGCGACGTTGGCCCTGGTCATCAACGCTGCTGTGCGTCTGCTCGCGCCCTTCCTGCCCTACGTCACGGAAGAGGTGTGGTCGTGGTATCAGGAAGGTTCCATTCATCGCGCGTCCTGGCCTACCCTCGATGAGCTGTCCGGCCCCGAGGGTGACCCGACTGTTCTGGATGCTGCGTCGGCAGCGCTGATCGTCATGCGCCGCGTCAAGTCGGAAGCCAAGGTTTCTCCGCGTACGCCGTTCCTGGCTGTGACGGTGCAGGCTCCTGCCGACATGATTCCTGCCCTCGAAATGGTGGAATCCGATCTGCGCTCTGCTACGAAGGTGACGGGTACGCTGACTCTTGAAGAATCCGCGTCAACACCCGACAGCGGCGATGATTCGCATGAGACCCACAGTGTCACAGTTGCTGACGTGACCCTGGGTGAGCCTCCGGCCAAAAGAAAGAAGTAGTCATGGCGCACAGCTCCAGCGAGCCCGATTCGAATGCCGATGAACAGGTAGTCGTCGAGCCGGCAGGACAGGAGTCTCCCTCGTCAATTGGTGTGGAAGAGGCAACGTCTGCTTTCACGTCGTCTCAGCTCCGCCTGCCGTCAGGAGACTCGATTGACGCGGGCGAGAGCGAGGACGAGAGCGAACCTGTCTCAACCGATGCACTCGAGTGGCGGGCGCCTGTCCTGGTCCGGATCGACGAGCACACCACGATTCCCTACCTGCTGCAGCGCAGGGTGCAACGCTCACCGCGCAAGCCGATTATTGAGCGCAAGCTCTCGATGGGGGACACGTGGCGTCCGATGAGTGCCGCGCACTTCTACGAGGATGTGCAGCGCACATCTGCCGGCCTGATTGCAATGGGGCTCGAACTCGGTGATCGGGTCGCCGTCATGTCGCATACGCGCTACGAGTGGACGCTGTTGGATTTTGCCTGCTGGTGTGCAGGACTGGTGCCCGTTCCGATTTACGAGACGTCGTCGATCGAGCAGATCGCCTTTATCCTCAGAGACACGCAGGCGCGCGTGGCGATCACTGAGACCATCACGATGGCGGAACTGGTGCGTGCCGCGGCCAGCTCGCAATCTCAGGATGTCACCGTGCTGTCGCTGGATTCCGAGGCGATCCAAACCATCCAGGATGGTGGCGCTCAGGTTCGGCGCACAGTGCTGACTGGTCGCATGGCGCAGCTCACCACCGATTCGATTGCCACGATCGTGTACACGTCGGGCACGACGGGACGGCCCAAAGGCACGGTGCTCACGCACGGCAACTTCACTGAGCTGGCGGTGAACTCGCACCGTTGGATGCCGGAGATCGCGGCGGGTGACGATTCACGCCTCTTATTGTTCTTGCCGTTGGCACACGTGTTTGCGCGTTTCCTGCAGGTCTTCCAGATTTCAGGTGGAGGTGTGCTGGGGCACAGCCCTGACACGAAGAACCTGCTGCCGGATCTCGCTTCGTTCAGGCCGTCCTATCTGCTGGTTGTGCCGCGAGTGCTGGAGAAGATCTATAACTCGGCGGACGCTCAGGCGGGCTCGGGCCCTCAGCGCAAAGTATTCCGTTGGGCTGCACATGTGGCGGTGGAATACTCGCGCGCGTTGGATACTCCTGAAGGTCCCTCGCGTTCGCTGCGTTCCCAGCGCATGGTGGCTGACAAGCTGGTGTATCAAAAGCTCCTGAAGCTTGTGGGCGGCAATGCCAGCTACATCGTGTCCGGCGGCGCTCCCCTGTCCACGCATCTCGCTCACTTCTATCGCGGTATCGGACTGCCTGTGTTGGAAGGCTACGGCCTGACTGAGACGGTTGGGCCGGTGTCGGTCAATACACCGCGTCTGACCAAGATTGGCACGGTCGGACCGCCGCTTCCGCCGCTGTCGATCAAGATCTCTGATCAGGGAGAAGTCCTCATCAAGGGGTGTTCGGTTTTCCAGGGCTACCACAATATGCCCGACGAGACAGCTCAGGCGTTGACTGAGGACGGTTGGTTCCGCACCGGTGATCTGGGGTCGCTGGATCGTGATGGGTATGTGCGCATCACAGGTCGAGCCAAGGAGCTGATCGTGACGGCAGGCGGCAAGAATGTTTCACCTGCCACGCTGGAAGATCCACTTCGTTCTCATCCGCTGATCAGTCAGGTTGTGGTCGTAGGTGACAAGCGTCCGTTCGTCGCTGCTCTCATCACGTTGGATGAGGAGATGTTGCCGGTGTGGTTGAAGAATCACGGCCTGCCAGCGATGTCCGTTGCTGAAGCCTCGACCAATGTGGAGGTACAGGCGTCGTTGGAGCGAGCAGTTGAACGTGCGAACGCACATGTGTCGCGTGCCGAGTCGATTCGAGCGATCCGCGTGCTGACCTCTGACTTCACGGAAGCTAACGGCATGCTGACGCCCTCGCTCAAGGTCAAGCGTGCGGTTGTGACCAAGCGCTTCGAGGCTGTCATCAACGACATCTACGGCGGACCGCTTGAAGAGGACCAGGATAAGTAGCGTTCGTGTGCTTCTTGCTCGCGCTCTCGTGCAGGGCGCGGGCAAGAAGCCAACCGTTTGCGATGTTCGCGCAGTCGCACGTCAACGGGTCAAGGTCCTAGTCAACCGGTCAAGGTCAACGCACCGCCGCGCGTCAACCCGTCAAGGTAAGAGGGCCGCTCACTTCGCACAGCCGACCGTTGAACATCGATTTTTCCGTACTATATCAACGTTCTCATATCGTGAGATGTTGAATCCTACGCCTCATACCTTGACTGGTTGACGATTCAGCCCTTCAATTACCTTGACCCGTTGATCAGCAGATCATCCCAGCCGCTTTCGGCTGCACGCAGCCGCGGAATATCACGGCCACAGCCAGATCACGATGCTCAGCCGTCCCCAATTCACGCAGCTGATGGGTGGGCCAGCCGCCCCACCACCACAGCACGCCCGATGAGGGGCCGGCCGTCTGCATCATGATCGACCGCCACGGCGCGATCGGCCAAACCGCCGCTAAATGGCTTTGAGTGAGAGGTTATCGTTCTTCTTGGCCTTCATCATCATGAACGCCAGTGCACACGCACCTACCGCGATGCCGATCAGGTCGGTGATCGGCTCAGGCGACATCATGGATAGGCCTGCGCCCAGGAACACTGCTCTCATGAGCAACGGTACCTTTTCCATAAAGAAGCCTTCGACGGCGATCGCCAGCAGGAGCACGCCTGCAACAGCCGTGGCAGTTACCTTCATACCCTCCAGCCAGTTCACGTCCTGGAGCAACAGAACCGGGTTGAACACAAAGATGAACGGAATGACGTATCCGGCCAGGGCGAGTTTCATCGACTGGAAGCCCGTGCGCATCGGGTCAGCCCCCGACAGGCCGGCAGCGGCGAAGGAGGCCAGGGCGACAGGCGGCGTGATGTTGGCGAACAAGCCGAAGTAGAACACGAACATGTGTGCAACCAGCGGAGGCACGCCCAGCTGACCAAGCGCAGGTGCAGCCATCGTTGCGGTGATGATGTAGGTCGGAATCGACGGCAGGCCCATGCCCAGAATGATCGAGGCCACCATCGTCAGCACCAGTGACAGCAAAATTGATCCTGCGCCGAATGCTACGATTGCATTCGCCAGTTTGACACCGAACCCCGTCATCGTCACAACACCGACGATGATGCCAACGGCCGCGCAGGCCACAGCCACGGAGATTGCTGTTTTGGCACCGTTTGCCAGCGCTTCGATGATGTCTTTGACTGACATGCGCGTAGCCGGGCGAAGCTCTGCGACCACTATGGTCACCAGAATCGTCAGCAGCGCAGAGAACAAGATGGTGCGTCCTGAGAAGAACAGCATGTAGATCAGGAAGAGCAGCGGGATGACCAGGTGACCGCGTTCTTTCATGACGTCTCGCACCAGAGGCAACGAGTCACGAGAAATACCCTTCAGGCCTTCCTTCGTTGCCCTCAAATGCACCTGCGCGATGATGCCCAGGTAGTACAGCAAGGCGGGGATCAACGCGGCAATCGCGATTTCACTGTATGGTATGCCCAAGGTCTCAGCCATGATGAACGCTGCAGCGCCCATAATCGGCGGCAGGATCTGGCCGCCAACAGATGACGAGGCTTCCACCGCGCCCGCAAACGTCGACTTATAGCCCACGCGTTTCATCAGCGGAATCGTGAAAGCACCGGTTGTTACCACGTTCGCCACGGCGGCACCGTTGATCGACCCAAGGAAGCCAGAGGCAATGACCGACACCTTCGCGGGGCCACCACGGGATTGACCGGCAATAGCCAGCGCGATGTCATTGAAGAACTCACCCATGCCTGACTTCTGCAGGACCGCTCCGAACAGGATGAACAGGAAGATGTAGGTGGCGGACACAGAAATTGCCGTGCCGTAGATTCCTTCGGTCGTCAAATACAGGAAGTTGAACGTGTCGGAAGGGTAATACCCGCGGTGACGGAAGATTCCGGGGAACAATCGCCCGTACAGCGCGTATATCACGAACGCGATCGCCAGCAGCGGCATGGCCCAGCCGGTGAGCCGGCGCGCCGCTTCAATGACCAAAACAACCAGAATCGTCGCAAAGACAAGGTCTGCAGTCGAGGGTTCACCGAACCGACGCACAATCCCGTCGTAGTTGGTTATCACGTAAACGGCCGTCGACAGCGCAGCCAGGGCCAGGATGATGTCATAAAACGGGACTCGCGAGCGCACGCCCTTTCGGATCGGCGGATACAGCAGGAATGTCAGGAACAAGATGACGCCGACGTGGATCGATCGGTGGATCAGCACCGGCGGCGCACCGAAGTAGGCGGTCCACATGTGATACAGGGACAGGGCGACTGCGACGGCTGTGATGAGAATGGCCATCGGTTTCCACTCGACCTGGCGAACGCGCGATTCCCGGTCAAATTCTTCAAGCACGTCTTCGGCGTGTACATCAATGTCGTGCGTGTCGACACTGACACGTTCGTCGTCACGTTTCGACCGGGTCGGGTGCGTCTGTGAGGGGTGAGCCTGTGTGGTGTGTGAGTGAGACATGGTTCTACTCCTGAATTCGTAGTCGCACGAGGGCATGATGTGGCAGATCCGTCGGGGCGATGACATGAGTTCCGACGGTGAGCGTGGTGTGAGTATCGTGGCTATGCGCCCACGTCAGCTCCGGAATCGTCCGGTTGATTCCTTCGGTGTGGATGACACCGTCTTTGACGGTGGTCACTCCTCCAGGGTCGGCCGGCACCCCCGCTCCGTATGATTTGATGTCGATGGCGTCAAGCTGCAGGTGGTCGCCGTGGACGGTGTAGTACTCGACCCACGGTTCCTTCTCGATGGAATGGATCCATTTCATCGTGATCGGTTCGTCGTCAGTGGCGGCGAATCGGAAATATTCCTGACCGGTTTCCTGATCTTCAATGATTATCGAGGGTGCGGCATGGAGCGCGGTTGCGTACGCACCGCACATTGCACCCGTTGCGACGAGGGCGATGCCGACGACGGCTGCCACGATCCGCGGGCTCTTATTCAGACTGTGCAGTGTCTTTGGATGCATCTTTGCTCACCACCCCCTGTTCTGTGTAATAGCGCAGTGCTCCAGGGTGGATGGGGACTGCTGCGCCTTCATCGAAGCTGTCCAGCGTGATTCCCGTTGCAGCCTTGTGAGACGCGTGCAGGGTGTCGAGGTTTTCAAACAGGGCTTTCGTCATTTTGTAGACCTGTTCCTCGTCCAGGTCCGGAGAGACGAGCAGCTGGTTCATAATCGACGCGGTGAGGACGTCCTCTGCCTGTGAGTATGTTCCGCCTGGGATTGCGCTCTGGTCGAAGAAGGGATACTTCTCCTTGAGCCTGGCGAATCCTTCACCCTCGATGGGGACAATGACAACGTCTTCGGTTGTCGCAAGGTCCATGATTGAGGAGTTTGGCAGGCCGGAGGTAACGAACGCTGCGTCAGTCTGGCCGTTCTTGATCTGGTCGATGGCGCCCGAGTATGACAGGAAGTCTTCCTGGATGTCGTCATAGGTCATGCCGTACGCATCCAGAATCATCTGCGCGTTCAGTTCCACACCGGAGTTCTTGTCTCCCACGCCGACGCGTTTGCCGCGCAGGTCCTCCACCGATCGGATCCCGGTCCTGGCGGTTGTCACGATCTGGACGTAGTTGGGGTACAACGCTGTTAGTGCGGTGAGCTCACTGAGCTGGCGGCGTCCTTCGAATGGGCCGGTTCCCTCGACAGCTTGTCGTGTTGCATCGCCCATGACGAAGGCCAGTTCGGCGCGCCCTGAGGTGATGAGCGAGATGTTTTCCACGGATGCGCCCGTTGCCTGTACGGATGCGTCCGATCCTAGTTCGTTGCGGAAAATCTGAGCCATAGAGGCGCCGATCTGGTAGTACGGTCCAGACGTGCCGCCGGCGGCGATAGTGATGAATTCGACGGATCCGCGTTCGTGCGAAGGACCTGGTGCTATGCAGGCAGTCAGTACCAACGCCGCGGCGGCCATTATGGCTCCAAATCGTTTTCTCATGACGTCCCCTTCCGGGCTTGCTGATGTGTCCGATGAGGTGGCTGTGTGACGGTTGGATTCGCCTGCGCCATGCTGACATACTGGCTCGGTGAATCCTCATGTAGCCAGTTACTTCCCTGTCCTTCAGCTCACATATTTCTTTCGGACAATACCCCTGTTATTATCTTCACGTCAAGAGAAATTTTAGAATTTCATTGCCGTATCTCGAATCGCAGAATTCGAAATACGCAAAAATGCGGCAGATATCGCTGAGGATATCTGCCGCCTTGCGCGTTCCTGGTGCCGCGGATTAGGACATGGACACGGAGGCGCTCGCTGCTACTATCGCAACAATGATGAACCATATGATCATGAGAACAACGAACACGATCAGTGATGCCAGGAAGCCGTTACGCGACATGCGCGAATCGTTCGGACGCTGATCCTTCCAGACCAACCACAAAACCAAGCCGACAATCGGGACGAAGAATCCCAGGACCGCCCATCCGATGCTGCCGGTGTCCACAGGATTTGCTCCCTGCTGATACTGGCTCGCCTGCTGGTACTGCCCCGGCTGGCCGTATGGCGATGGCTGTCCAGCCTGGTACTGCTGAGACTGGGATCCGTACGCATCGGAGCCGGACGAATTGTACTGATTCTCCTGCCCATAATTAGGGTTATCCTGCCCATAATTAGGGGGAGTATTGGTGTTTTGGCTCATTGCCATTGCCCTCATATCCTCGAAAGTGTATGACGTGATTACAGTTCTGACGAACTATCTCTATGATACGGTCACTGGCCCCACTTTGTGAACGATGTCATTTACGTGTTACGCCCCGTTCACTCCTCGTTTCCAAAATTGCGCTTGATGTGTTCATGATGTCGGATAACCTCGCGCACCATAAAGGCCAGGAACTTCTCCGCAAAGTCCGGATCCAGCCCGCTTTCTTCCGCCAAACGCCGCAATCGCGCCACTTGCCGCGCCTCACGCGCCCGATCTTCAGGCGGCATATCGTGCTCCGCCTTGATGAACCCTACGCGCTTCGTGCAGCGAAACCGCTCCGCCAGGATGTGGATGAGCGCAGCATCAATATTGTCGATCGTTTCGCGTGCCTGGCTGAGTTCTACAGGAATAGCGGGCTGCGTGCCGGCACTGGCGGCACTCGGGTCAGATGTTTGGTTCATATCAGCACTCCCCTCGTTGTCTTACGTGCTGCGTCGTCTTCGACGCGTGCATGTCTTCCTGCCGGGCACACCCGCTCCGGCAAAGGCGGCTACGCGCTTTGAGTCTTCGCCTCACCAGGGGCATACAGTTCCGCGTCCCCCTCGCCGGTGACGACATCGCGGGTAATGACGACGGTGCCGACATCGTCGCGACTGGGTAGTTCAAACATCAGGTCGGACAGCGTCTTTTCCATAATGGTGGACAGGCCGCGCGCGCCCGTACCTCGCCTGTTGGCTTCAGAGGCGATCTCCATCAGCGCGTCCTCGGTAAATTCCAGCGTCATGTCGTCCAGCTCAAACAGGTGCTGGTACTGGGCGACGAGGCATGCCTGCGGCTCGGTGAGGACGCGAACCAGGTCCTGCTCGGTGAGCAGTTTCGTTGAGGTGAGGATCGGGAGCCTGCCGATAAATTCCGGAATCATGCCGAACTTGTGCAGATCTTCGGGCGTGACTGATTCGTAAATGTCACCCATTTCGGAAGAGGATTTCAGTGACGAGGCAAAACCTGTGGAGCGCTGTCCAAGGCGCGCCCGCACGATCTCCTCGATACCGGCAAATGCGCCGGCCGCGATGAACAGAATGCCGGATGTGTCGATTTCGAGGAACTGCTGGTGCGGATGCTTGCGACCGCCTTGAGGCGGGACGGATGCGACGGTCCCTTCAATAATCTTGAGCAGTGCCTGTTGGACGCCCTCGCCCGATACGTCTCGCGTGATCGACGCGTTTTCGCCCTTGCGGCCAATCTTGTCGATCTCGTCAATGTAGATGATGCCGCGTTCAGCCTTCTTGATGTCGCCGTCGGCTTCCTGGATAAGTTTGAGCAGGATGTTTTCAACGTCCTCGCCCACATACCCTGCCTCCGTCAGCGCAGTGGCATCCACAATCACGAACGGAACGTGCAGCATGCGGGCAAGCGATCGGGCCAGGTGGGTTTTCCCGGTTCCGGTTGGACCCAGCATGAGAATATTGGACTTGGTGCCCTGCATATCCTCATCGTTTCCGGCTTCCCTGGAGCGCACGCGCTTGTAGTGGTTGTAGACTGCGACGGATAGTGCGCGCTTGGCGCGGTCCTGACCGATGACCCACGAGTCAAGGAAGTCGAAGATTTCGCGCGGTTTGGGTAGCGGGGTCTGCGTGGGCGCGCTGTCAGTCTGCAGCTCTTCTTCGATGATTTCGTTGCACAGTTCGATGCACTCGTTGCAGATGTACACACCGGAGCCGCCGATCAGCTTGCGCACTTGTTTTTGTGTCTTGCCGCAGAACGAACACTTGAGCAGTTCTGCCCCATCCGTCAACCGTGCCATGACGCGCCTCCCATTCGATCCGCACACCTCCATGCGCGTGTTTCTAGCCTAATGGAGCCATCCGCAGTGGGCGAACCGGCGCGCGTGGGAACGCCCTCGCCAATCATGTGAGGTTTCCCGGTCGGGTGTCACATAATTGACGAGGGCGACTTGTCCACGAACAGCTCAGCGCGCTGAACAAAGTGACTGGCACCACCTGCTGATACATGCGAGCAGCACCGCGCGTATCTGAGCCAGCGATACTACGCGCCGGCGATCAGTTACTGGGCTTTGCGCGGCTCGAGCACCTGGTCGATCAGACCGTACTCGCGGGCCTGCTCAGCGGTGAGGATCTTGTCGCGTTCAATGTCGCGGCGTACCTGCTCCGAACTGACGCCTGAATGCTTCGACAGGGTGTCTTCGAGCCACTTGCGCATGCGGTCAATCTCATCGGCCACGATCTCGATGTCCGAGGCCTGACCGTGCATGCCTTCCATCGCAGGCTGGTGAATCAGGATACGAGCGTTCGGCAGTGCGAGTCGGCGTTCAGGCGCGCCCGCGGCCAGCAACACGGCGGCAGCCGAGGCGGCCTGCCCCAGGCACACGGTCTGGATCTGAGGCTTGACGTACTGCATGGTGTCGTAGATGGCGGTCATCGCAGTGAACGAGCCGCCGGGGCTGTTGATGTACATCGTGATCATTGAATCGGGATCCTGAGACTCCAGCACGAGCAGCTGAGCCATCACATCGTCAGCCGACGAATCGTCAACCTGAACTCCGAGGAACACGATGCGGTCCTCGAACAGTTTGGCGTACGGATCCTGGCGCTTGTACCCGTAGGCGGTGCGCTCCTCGAAGGTGGGCAGCACGTAGCGGGCCTGCGGCATCTGACGGGCCATTGCGTCAAAGTAAGGAGCAGTGCTGGACATATCAGTTCTCTCCGTTCTGCGCGTCGTTGGCACGGTGGCCGATCTCCTGCGGTGTGGAGACGATCTTGTCGGCAAATCCGTAATCGACAGCTTCCTGAGCGCTGAACCAGTGGTCGCGGTCGGAATCCGCAAGGATCTGCTCGACGGACTTACCGGTGCGCTCAGCGGTGATTTCCGCCAGTTCGCGCTTCATCTTGAGAATCAGTTCGGCGTTGATGCGAATGTCGGTGGCCGAACCACCGGCCCCGCCTGAGGGCTGGTGCATGAGGACACGCGTGTGCGGGGTGATGAAACGCTTGCCGGGTGCGCCTGCGGTGAGCAGGAACTGTCCCATGGACGCTGCAAGACCCATGGCCACGGTGACAACATCCGGCTTGACGTACTGCATCGTGTCGTAGATGGCCATGCCGCCGGTGACCGAGCCGCCGGGGCTGTTGATGTACAGGTAGATGTCGCGGTCGGGATCTTCAGCAGCCAGAAGCAGCATCTGCGCGCAGATTGCGTTCGCATTTTCGTCTTCCACTGCACTTCCCAGCCAGATAATGCGTTCCTTGAGCAGACGCTGGTAGACAGCATCTCCGAACGAGCCTTGAGGCTGCGCGCCGTCGGCGCCTCTCACGCGCTGTTCACTCACTTGACGTCCTTCCATCGGGCACTTTTCATCACTGATGTCCAACCTACCGGTTTCGCACTGCGCCGTCGGCCTGGATTGGCACTTTTCGCTGACGGCGCACGCTCGCGCACGCTCATACATGCTCACCTCATGCAGGCGGGGCAGGACCGTTTTCTGGTTCCTGCCCCGCGTGTGAGTGATTGATCAGCTACGCGATCACTTTTCGTCAGCTTCTGCTGCCTCTGTGTCTTCAGTCTCGGCTGCATCGTCGGCCTCAGCTGCATCCTCAGCAGCTTCGTCTGCACCTTCAGCTGCGTCATCGTTAGCTTCTTCATCACCAAAGAACTCAGTCAGGTCGATGGCCTGGCCGTTTGTGTCCTTCACGGTGACCAGACGCAGGGCCTCGATGATGGCCTTGGTGCGGGTCAGTCGTGCAACCACGGTCTGGACTTCCTCGGGCGAGGAGATCAGCTGGTTGATGTCGATGCCGTAGGTCTGCGACATCTGCATCAGGTAGTCGATCAGTTCGCGCTGCGAGACCTGGACTTCCAGTTTCTTGGCCAGCTCGTCGGAGAGGATGTCGCGGCGGAATTCGAGTTCGATCTCTTCGCGAGCTTCCTTCTTCTTCTTGGCGGTGGGCTTGTCACCCAGCTGCTGCTTGACAGCCTCGTCGATGACGGATTCAGGCAGGAGGATTTCCACCTTGTCCAGCAGTGCTTCGACCAGACGGTCGCGTGCGTCCAGCGCCTGCTGAGAACGCTTGGTCTGCTCAGCCTGCTTCTTCATGTCTTCCATGAGTTCGTCAGCAGTGTCGAATTCGGATGCCATCTGGGCGAATTCGTCATCAACCTTCGGCATTTCGCGCATCTTCACGGAGTGAACATGCAGAGCCACTTCAGCTTCTTCGCCGGCGTGGTCTCCGCCCTTGAGCTTGGACGTGAAGGTCACGTCGTCACCCGAGTGCGTGCCGCGCAGAGCCTTGTCCTGGCCATCCAGCATCGTGCCGGAACCGATTTCGTAGGAGACCTCGGACACCGAGTCCACCTCTTCACCGTCGACCGTTGCGGTCAGGTCGATGGTGACGAAGTCGCCGGTCTTAGCCTGGCGCTTGACGGACTTCAGCGTGGCGAATCGGGCGCGCAGGCGGTCCAGCTCGGTCTGCACGTCTTCGTCGGTGGCATCCGCCGGGTCAACCTCAACGGTCATGTCATCGGTAATTTCGGGCACTTCGAAGGCGGGAACGATGTCGACCTCGCCGGTGAAGACGAGCTTGCCGCTGATCGGGCCGCTGGTCGCCGGAATTTCGGTGACTTCGATGCTGGGTTGAGCCATGGGGCGCAGTTCGTTTTCCACGACCGCCTGCGAGTACAGGCGAGGCAGAACCTCGTTGACTGCCTGCTCGATGATGGCGGCACGACCAAATCGCTGATCGATAATGCGCGGCGGAACGTGTCCCTTACGGAAACCGGGGATATTCGCCTGCTTCGAAATTTCCTTGTATGCCTTGTCCATCTGAGGCTTGATTTCTTCATGGTCGGCCTCAACGGTCAAGCGCACCTTGGTGGGCTCGAGGGTCTCAACAGTGCTCTTCACGTGTGTGCACTCCAACGTCTTGTTTCGATTTCAGCCCGTATTTCGGGCACATGACAACCCCTCGATTCTACGACAAGTCCCAGGCGTTGTCTGCAAGGGATCCGTCATATGTGGGATGAATCTACCGAATGTGCGACACGCACCACTGAACGTCCCCATCGCAACGTAATCTGCGTCACAGTAAAGGTATGGCTCCAACGACCTTAACTTTCGTGGGCGCAGCTGGAACCGTGACCGGTTCCAAGCATCTTCTAACCGTTGACTCCCCACGAGGCGAGCGACGGATTCTCATCGATTCAGGCCTGTATCAGGGCGAGAAAAAACTCCGCCGCAAGAACTGGTCTGATTTTCCAGTCCCGGCCGATTCCATTTCGGACATTCTCCTCACTCACGCACACCTGGATCACGTGGGATATTTGCCACGCCTGGTCAAGCAGGGCTTCAGCGGCACCATCTGGGCCACACCGTCCACCATCGACCTGGCACATATCGTTCTGCGAGATTCTGCCTACCTGCAGGAACGCGACGCCGAGCATGCACGCACCTACGGGTATTCCAAGCACCGCCGGCCGTTACCGCTGTATACGGTCAACGACGTTGAGGACACGCTGCCACTGATGCGAGCTGTCGATTTCGACGCTGACATTGACGTGGGCGGGCAGGTCAGTGCGCACTGGACGCGCGCCGGCCACATCCTCGGCTCAGCTTCGATCCGCGTCCACACACCTGGCGGTGACGCGCTGTTTTCCGGTGACCTGGGCCGACCCACGCACCCCGTTCTGCGCTCGCGAGAAATTCCCGAGGGTGCCCCGACGGTTCTGCTCGAATCAACATATGGAGATCGTGAACACTTTGAAGCTGATCCAGGACACGAAAAGCACGAAGTGTTCCGTGACGCCATCTGCCGAACCATCGATCGCGGCGGCTCCGTTCTGGTTCCAGCGTTCGCCGTCGACCGCACTGAAGTAGTGCTGAAAGTACTTTCCGACATGGTCGCTGCCGGCCAGATCCCCTCGGTGCCAATCTACGTGGACTCCCCCATGGCGCTGGCGTCCCTGCGCCTCTACCAGGCTGTCAGTGCGCGCGGCGAACTCAATGATGAAGTGGGAGGCCTGAAGCTGAGCAACCTGAATCTCATTGAGGTGCGAGACCAGGAACAGTCGCAAAAACTCAACGATCCTAAGGAGCCTTCCATCATTGTGTCGGCCTCCGGCATGCTCACCGGCGGCCGCGTCCTGCACCATATCGAGCACATGCTCCCCCAGGCGATTCATACCGTCGTGTTGACCGGCTATCAGGCGGTAGGCACACGTGGGCGCGCGCTCCTGGACGGCGCACGCGAACTGAAAATGCATGGCGCGTGGGTGAGCGTGCAGGCCGAGGTGATTCGCGACGAGGAATTCTCCGTACACGCAGATTGCTCGGAGCTGGTGGACTGGGTACGCGATCTGGTGCCTCAGCCTCGTTCAGTGTGGTGCGTGCATGGCGAAGAAAAGGCTGCGCAGGCGTTAGTCGAATCGCTCGATCAGGAGCTGGGTGTACGCGCCCGGGTGGCCGTCCCGGAGAAGACCATCGAGTTGAAGAAGTGACATAGCGTCCACTCCCCCTCTTCTCAGCCGGCCAGAATCGACCGGAACAGAACACGGTTATTTTCTGCTTTTGTGTCCTTTTCGTAACTTTTCTTGTCGCAATTTCCTGACACACGTCGCGGCGCGCCATACAATAATGTCTGCGACTAAAGTCCTATATGCGCCACAGTGCATACAGGCGGCGGACCGACGATGGTACGCCGCGTCGCACATCTGTCCTGGGATTCTCCGTCGAGGCGACGCGTCCTCTGTGTCACGAAAGGTCACCATGAGTATTCCTACCCTTCACACATCGTCATCGCATGCAGCAGCTGATGACTACGTAGCGCCATCACGTACCGTCCACCTTGTGCGCGTGGCGGGCCTGCTGGGAGGTCCACTTCTGGCCGTACTGGTGTACTTCATCATGCCCGACAATGCTGCCGACATCGCAGCACAGGGCCTTTCTGACGAAAAGCTCAGCACCATGAATCTTGACGGCCTGCCCATCGTGGCCGCGGTCGCGATCCTCATGGGCATCTGGTGGATGACCGAAGCCATCCCGCTCGCCGCCACTGCTCTGATTCCAATGGTCGTCTTCCCTGCCCTACAGGTCGATTCTTTTTCCGGAACAGCCGGACCGTACGCCTCGGACACGATCTACCTGTTCATGGGCGGATTCATCCTGGCGCTCGCCATGCAGCGCTGGAACCTGCACCGACGTATCGCGCTGACCGTGGTCAACATGGTCGGGACGAAACCTCGCCAACTGGTCGCAGGATTCATGATCGCGACTGGTTTCCTGTCAATGTGGGTGTCCAACACCGCGACCGCCGTCATGATGCTACCCATCGGCATGTCAGTGCTGCAGCTCGTCTCCCAGCTCGAAGGTTCCCGCCAGGCAGATTCTGAGGATCGACCCGCCGACGCTGAATCAGTGTCCGGCACAGCTCGCGACGCCACAAAAGGTGGCGTCGTGGCAGCAATCGTTCAAAAAGGCAAAGATGCCTCGGAAACGATCAGTAAGCAGACGCAACTATATCACTCGAAGTTCGCCATTTCCCTCATGCTCAGCATCGCCTATTCCGCTTCGATTGGCTCACTGGGAACCATCATCGGCACTCCGCCCAACTCGCTCCTGGTGGCATACCTGAAGGAAAACCACGATATTTCGATCGGTTTCGGACAGTGGATGCTGGTAGGTGTCCCACTGGCGGTGACGTTCCTGGCGATCGGATGGTTCCTGCTGACATATGTTCTGTTCCCACCGGAAATCTCGGAAATCCCCGGAGGTAAGAAGCTCATTCGCAGTGAACTGAAGAAGCTCGGCCCGATGGGCAGCGGCGAGTTACTCGTCGGCATCCTCTTCGTGGCCGCCGCCATCTTGTGGGTGTTCCTGCCCTTTTTCCTGAAGTTTTTCGGCATTCAGATCAAGGGGATCGACACCATTATCGGCATGGGGATCTCCTTGCTGCTCTTCATCATTCCGGCAGACCCGAAGCGAGGGGTGCGTTTGATGAACTGGGAGTCAATGAAGGACCTACCCTGGGATATCATCCTGCTGTTCGGCGGCGGTCTGGCTCTGTCTGGCCAGTTCTCTCACACGGGCCTGTCAAACTGGGTGGGCCACTCAGTTGAACAGTTGCGCACCCTGCCCATCATCGTGATTTTGTTCACCATCACGGCGCTCGTCCTGGCTCTGACGGAGCTCACCTCCAACACCGCAACTGCTGCCGCGTTCCTGCCGATTATCGGCGGCGTCGCCATCGGCCTTGGGTACGGCGACATGAACATCCTGCTCTTCGTGATCCCGGCTGCACTGGCTGCCACGTGCGCGTTCATGCTTCCGGTCGCCACACCTCCGAACGCCATCGCGTACGGGTCGGGTTACGTGCGCATCGTCGACATGATCAAGGCAGGTTTCTGGTTTAACGTCGTCGGCATCTTCCTGGTGATGGGCACCGTACTGGCTCTGGCGGTCCCGATCTTTGGTCTAGCTTTAACGCCTTCCGTGTAGCACTCCGGTCGCCCTCGGCAATCATGATGAACGAGGGCGACCGCGGCGCCGTGTCGAAACTCCAGCTTGAATCATCGGGCGGATGACCGCGCGCCACTTTAATGACGGTGTGTCATAATCATGGCATGACACCGACCTCCCTGAAAAGTGCGTCCACTGCGCCATCTCAGTCATTAACACTGGCGCACCCCTGGATCGCACTCGTTTTCCTGTCTCTGGCACTGTCACTGATCGTTATCGACGGCACCATCATCAACGTGTCTTTGCCGACAATCATGCGTGACCTCGAGCTCACATTCACGCAGGCTCAATGGCTGACAACGAGCTACGCCCTGATCTTCTCGGCGCTGCTGATCACCGTGGGACGTCTGGCCGATAACTGGAGACGACGCAACATCCTTCTGGCAGGGATCGCCATCTTTGTTATCGCATCAATCATTGCCGGCACGGCGCGCACTTTCACTCCCCTGCTCATCGCACGTTTCCTGCAGGGCACCGGAGCGGCGGCCGTTTCTCCAACAACGCTCTCAACTGTCAACGCGACGTTTACAGGCAAGAGGCGCATGATTGCGTTCGCCGTGTGGGGGTCAGTTATTTCAGGGATGGCCGCTGTTGGTCCTCTGCTGGGTGGCTGGATCACGACGAACACCACCTGGCCGTGGATTTTCCTGATCAATGTTCCGATCGGCATCATCGTTGCGCTCGGCTGCATTTTCTTCGTGCCCAACACTTACGGAGAACGCTCCGAACACGGTTTCGACGCGGGCGGGTTTATCACCTCGTCAATCGGTTTCGCCGCTCTGGTCTACGCACTGATTCAGGGGCGTGACCTGGGCTGGTGGAAGCCGATCAATGAGGACTGGGCGTCATGGCCACTCTCGCCTGTGCCGCTGGCGGCGGCTCTGGCGGCCGTCCTGCTCGGCTTTTTCATCTGGCGGGAACGGCGACAGCTGCGAGTGGACGGGCCGCACCTGCTGAATCTGAATCTTTTCAAGCTCCGAAGCTTTTCTGCAGGGAACGTGGCCGCTGCGGCAATTTCAGTGGGAGAATTCGGTCTGCTCTTCGCGTTGCCTTTATACCTTCAGAACGTCCGCATGCTCACACCGCTCCAATCAGGCGGTGTCCTGGCTGCAATGGCTGCAGGCGCCTTTATCGCAGGTGGCTCAGCATCCCCACTGGGGCGTCTCTTTTCTGCAACGTGGGTGGCGCGCGCCGGACTGGCCATAGAATCCATTGCCGTATTCAGCCTGGCGATCAGCCTGACAGCCCACACGCCCATCGCAGTTATCGTCACAGCACTGGTTGCCTACGGTTTTGGTCTGGGGTTGGCGTCAGCGCAACTCACATCCGTCATTCTGGTTGATGTGCCACCCAGCACGTCGGGGCAGGCATCCGCCACCCAGTCCACGACACGTCAGGTCGGTACAGCGTTGGGAATTGCTCTGGTTGCAACGTTCCTGGCTGCGTCGGTGAATTCACAGGTACAGGGAAGCCTCGACGATGTGCCGCTGCCCGAGCAGGCACGTCACGGCATCGAAGCGTCTGTCGCACCTTCAGCTGGCGCTTCCATTCGGGCGCTGACTGACTCGGACGGTTCAGAAGGCGTTCCAGCGGAACTGACCGATCAGGTGATCGACAAACTGTCGGAGGCTTTCAGCGTCGGAACGTCGCGCGCAATGGGAGTGGCCGGCGCAGCCCTCGGACTGGGATGTGCACTGACGTTCTTCCTGCCTGGCGCCCGCAAGCCCTCAGGCGAATAGGGCACGTGGCACGGGGGGTTACCTCGCGTCACACGGCGGCGCTTCTGCAGATACTTGTTCGACACGCCCGCTTAAATCGCTACACTATATCAATTGCATCCCATCTGACAGCGACGATCGCTGTGGCGTAGAACAAGAAATGAACGGAGTATGTATGACCGATCCCAATTCACGGCCACAGAGCCCGATTCGTCGGATCGCACTGATTACAAACCCCGTTGCAGGTTTGGGATCGTCGATGGATGCGGCACGGCGCGCCACTGAGTTTCTGGCCAATCGCGGCATCGATGTGGTCTCCATTGCCAGCTACCTGCCACTGACGACGAGCCTGCGCACTCGCGAATTTGTCGCTGACCCAACCATTGACGCGATTGTGGTGTGCGGCGGAGACGGGCTGATCAACCTTGCATTGCAGGAGGTGGTCGGCACAGGCAAACTCTTCGGTGTCATACCGGCTGGCACCGGTAACGACCTGGCACGCGAATATTCCATTCCTTTCGATCCCAGAGCAGCCGCATCACTCATTGTGGACGGCCACCACGACAGCGTTGATGTGGGCCTCATGAGCCACGCGAACGGGGAAGAACGCTACTTTGCAACAATTATGTGCGCGGGCGTGGATTCAATGATTAACGATCGTGCCAACCAGATCAGATGGCCGAAGGGTAATTCACGCTACCTGCTGGCACTGGGCATCGAGTTCGCACGCCTACGCCCCCTGCGCACAACGATCCGCATCGACGGCAAAGGCACACATCACGTCCCGACAATTCTCAACGCCATTGCCATTACCAAGACGTATGGCGGCGGCATCATGATGTGTCCGCATGCTGACCCCCGCGACGGCCTGCTGTCGATCAGCCTGGTGGAAACGCTCAATCGCCTCGAAGCGATCAGCAAAGTTCCGAAGATCTTCCTGCACCGCCTGGAGGAGGTACCGGAGGTCCACATGTACCGTGCCCACAGTGTTGACATCGAAGTCAGCGGCCTCGATGCATTTGCTGACGGCGAGCGTCTCATGCCCATGCCTTTGCACATCGAATGCGTGCCGCGCGCCCTCAACTTGATCATGGCGAGGTAGAGCGGCGCACGCAAGTCGCCCTCGCTCATTGTGACGAACGAGGGCGACTGTGGCAGATCAGTGAGTTTGCGTCGAATCGGTGGGGCTGGCTCACTATGCTGCTGCAGACCAACGGCCAGCCACCGAGAGGCACCCTAGCTTTCAGCCCACGGATCGACGACTATACGGATCGGGTTACCTGTCTTATTGCGCATGATGTCCAGGCCTTCTTCCAGATTCTCCAGCGAGATGATCTGAGAGACCGATTCGGACAGATCCAGTCGCCCGGCCTTGACGAGTTCAGCAAGCAGGAAGATGTCCACTACTTCGTAGCCCAGGTGTCCTATGGCCTGACGGCGCTTGACGCCAAAATCGTACAGGCTTCCGCCGTGGAATTCCTGGCGTGACAGCCCGACCAGCACGGCGCGCCCCCTGTAGTCCAGTGACTGCACTGCCTGCTCGAAGGTCACCTGAAGACCGGCAGCGTCGAACGCAACGTCAATCATGCGCCCACCCGTCGCTTTCTTGATCTTGTCCATCAGCTCGGGGTCGTCGGATCGGAACGTGAAGTCAGCGCCCAGACGTTTGGCTCGATCAAACACGCCCTCGTTGATGTCGATACCAATGACAGGGTACGCACCCGCCAGCCGGGACAGCTGGACGATGTGGGTTCCGACTCCACCCAATCCCCACACGGCAACGGCGTTGCCCATCGAGACCTTGCCGGTGTGCTTGACTGCTCCGAACGGGGTTGCCACAGCATCAGCGAGGATCGCGGCCTGTTCCATCGGCACACCATCGGGCACGCGGGTGAGTCCTTCAGCGTTGGCCACTGTGTACTGCGCCCATGCACCGTCATAGTCAAATGCCATAACGCGCAGGTTTTGGCATGAGCCTCGGTTACCTCGGCGGCATTCGCGACACTTCAGGCAGGGCATACCCGACTGCGGGATGACCTTGTCGCCGATCTCCCAGCCCTGCACATTCGATCCCATCTCTGCGATGGTGCCCGAGCACTCGTGGCCCTGCGTGATTTCCGGCATTTTCATGGGAAAATCACTGTCGATCAGCGCCATATCCGAATGGCAGATTCCACAGTAGGCAACTTTGATGAGGACCTGGTTCGGACCGGGTTTGGGAATCGGAATATCCTCGATCGTTACGGTGCGATCTGAATGCAGACGCTGGGCGCGCATCGTGCCTTCCATTGCTCTCTCCTTTTTGCGCGCAGCGCCGTGCCCTCGTGCGCATAAAAAGACAGGCGTCTGTGCCTGCAGATGCGTTGACAAGGTTGTCGCCAAAGCTCACACGACGTCACGCGGACATTATGTAGGAGGATTTCTCCTATGAGCACAGACTAACCCATGACCTGCGGTTATTGGGTCTTTTGACCTATATCGCAGATGCGAGTTTCGACGAAGCGATGCGTGAGCCTGCCTCGACAATAACGAAGAAGCCTCCTGCAACCAACGCGATCGTGCCGCCTGCTGACAGGCCACACACGACCGCAAGCCCCAGTCCAACTACGGCAATAATGGTAGACGCGAGCGTGGACAGTGCGACGAAACGCGGCGTCGATGCGACGCGCCCCTTCAAGACGGTGGGTGCGGCGGCGATTAAGGAGATTGACACGACGGTGCCGACCGCCGGAATAATGACCGTCACCGTCGCGATAATCAGACCCAGGGTAATCAGGCGCATCAGGTCAGGCCGCCCTCCGCTGGCTCGGTAGTTCACCGCGTCGAAGCTGACTGCTACCAGCCGCCCGCCCATCAACGCCCACACTCCCCCAGCGACAACAAGGACGAGGGCGGCCGCGATAACGTCGATGCGCGTACATGCCAGCAGGGATCCTGTCAGGAAGCCGTCGATCCGCAGCGGCAGGGGCGCGAACCACTTATTGAGGAAGTAGCCAGAGGCAAACCCCACGGTGAGCGTGATTCCGGCGGCCGCTTGCGAGGAAATTCCTTTCAGGGCCGATACGCCATGCATCAACAGCGCGAGGACGAGTGAGGCCAGGCCAGCACCGATGAACAGTCCCAGAGACAAAGCCTCATGGCTGCTCGAGACCAGCGCCGCGCCGACCACGCCGATGACGGCGCCCGGGAACGCGGCATGGGTGATTGATTCAGTGAAGAAGATGCGCTGGCTGAGTACGGCAAGGGATCCGACCAGGCCGCACAGAGCTCCCACAACGATTACTTCAACCAGCGGCAGGGCGATGATGGTCCACATCGAGATCATGGGCGCACTCCCTGAATCGGGTGGGCGACAGGCTGCGTCGCGTGCCCGGTGTCCAGTGCGCGCACGCACATGCGGTACAACGTGCGCACAGCCAGTACCAGCCCGAACATGGCACACACACTGAGCGAGACAGCAGCCTGCGGTGAGATTGGGCGCGAAACCGGCAAGTTCATAACATGCATCCCCAGGACCGCCCCGCCGATGCCGACCGCAATCCCCACGGGAATCATCCACCCGACGGTGCGGGCGACCAGTCGAGCGCTGGCCCCAGGGATCACCAGATATCCGATCACCAGCAGGACGCCGATGGCGGAAGCGGCTGATACAACAACGGCGGCGATCGCGGTGTTGAGAACAATGTCGACAAGGAGGGTGTTGACTCCCAGAACCGGAGCGGTATCGCGGTCGAAGGCGGTGATTACCTGGCCGCGCCACGTCAGGGCGACGATCACGATGGCGAGCAGGCAGAAGAGGACGGACTGCGCCAGGCGCGCATCGGTCACGTCCAGCAGTCGGCCGAACATGAGCGCTTCCAGCTGGCCGGACATGTCGCCTTTTTTCAGCGAGATCACCACGCCCAGTGCGAAGAAGGTCGTCAGAATCGTTGCGGTGGATCCCTCGGAAATGTGGCTGCGCTGCCCGGCCCACACCAGTGCTGCGATGACTGCGCATGCACATAGCGCAGCTCCGGGCACGATCATGTCGATGCCGCCATAAAGGGCACCTACTACGATGCCAGGGAAGACGCCGTGAACCAGTGATTCTGCGTTGAACTCCGCACACCGCACGTTGACCAGCACGCCGACCACTCCGCTGGCGCAGGCCAGGATAATCAGCAAGACAAATGGCCTGAACGTGTACGGAGCTGACGCAATAAATCCCCATCCAGGTAGTGGCTGCAGAAGCTGCCGTAGACCTTCAAGCCATTCAGCCCACATGCTCGGACTCCTGTGTCGCTATGTGCGCGATGCGAGCACGCCGATCAGCGCGGTGCTCCTCTTTACCTGCGCTGGTCGCTGCGAGTTCGACGGGCACCGACCCCCCGTATGCCTTCGCCACCAGCTCCGGTGTCAGTACCTGTGCGATTGGCCCGAATGCCACTTGCCTGCCTGCCAGCAGCAGTGCCCGTTCACAGGTAGCGTCAGCCAAGATGAGGTCATGCGTGGAGATCACGACGGCTACGCCCTGGTTCTTGGCGTTGGTGATGATGGAGAGCAGGGCACGGCGGTTCGGCTCATCCAACCCGTTGAACGGCTCGTCGAGCAGGATCATCGCCGGCTCAGCGACCAGGGCCCGCGCCAACAGGATGCGCTGACGCTGCCCGCCAGACAGGTCACCGAACCGGACGTCTCCACGATCACTCATCCCGACATTGGCGAGGGCGTCCTCGATGCGCTGTTTGCCGGTCGATCCGAGCCGCCCAAACAGTTTCCGCTGACCTCGGTATCCCATCGCAACTACCTGGCGAGCAGTGATGGGGAATGTGGGGTCCAGGTTGAGCTGTTGCGGGACGTATCCCACTGTTGAGCCTGGCGGCACTCGAAGGTGACCGGCGCTGACGCGGACGGATCCGATGATGCCGCGCAGCAGCGTGGTCTTTCCTGACCCGTTCGGCCCGATCAGTGCCAGCGCTTCACCTGCCTGGATGCTGCCATCCACTCCGGTGAGCACTGTCTTATTGCCGTATGCCAGTGAGCAGTTGTCGAATTCGAGTGCCGCGCCCATAGCCTTTCCTTGCTCCGTTGCCTATTTTTCTGCGAGCGTGTCAGGCAGCTGTGGTACGTTCCCGTTCCACGCCTGGACCAGCGTCGTCACGTTGTGAGTGATGGAGCCGACGTAGGTTTGTCCTGCCGACCCGTCGGGTCCGAGGGAGTCGCCGTATAGTGCGTCGTCTCCGACGATTGCTTTGACACCGGCGGCCTGAGCAACTGCCTCGATTGACTTCGAGTTGTTGGAGTTTTCTGCAAAAAGCGCGACCGCTCCTGAGTCCTTGACCTGTTGGGCGGCTTTCTTGATGTGGTCAGCGGTGGCGTCCTGTTGGCTGTTGAAATCCGACAGGGCTGCGCCGATGAACTTCACGCCGTAGTCTTTGGAGAAGTATCCGAATGCGTCGTGAGAGGTGAAGAGGACGCGGTGCTGAGGCGGAACCGAATCGATCGCTTCACGCACCCATCCGTCCAGGTCGGTCAGGGTCTGCGTGTACTGCGCAACGTGCCGGTCGAAGAGGTCCTTGTTGTCAGGCGAGGCTTTGCCGAGGATTTCACCGATATTGCGCACCTGGATGGCGGCGTTCTTCGGGCTGGTCCACACATGCGGGTCGTACTGAAACTCCGGTGTTGCGGCACCATCTTCAGGCGGGAACGGCCACTTTTGCACATCGACCTTCTGCGTGCCGCGATCAATGGTGTAGGGCAGGTCGCTTTCACGCTTGGTCACCGAGGCAGGGTCGTCGACTTCCGCTGCCGTCAGAACTCCCGATGTCACTCCCATGATCCCGTGGAAGCCAGATGCCTGGATTGCTGAGTCAAGGAAGTGTTCCAGGTCGACGCCAGAAACGAACATGATGTCGGCGTGAGCAAGGGCGTCTGCCTGTGCCGGGGTCATCTCGTGTTCATGTGCCGAGGCATTCGGGGCGAGTAGGCACGTCAGGTTAATCGTGGTGACGGCTGACTGGACTGGCGCTCCTAAGGCATGAGTGGCGCCCTGTGCGTCAGTTTTGTTGAGCGCCAGCGTCGAGTGCTCATCGGCGTTGCCGGCGATCTGCGTGACGTAATCGCACACTTGGGTGGTTGTAGCCACCACATTCACTGTGTTGGAGGAGCGTTGTGCGCCGGATTGACCATTCGCGGCGGTCGCTCCTGACATGTTCGCCTGGGTATTGCCGCAGCCTGCAAGACTAGCCACCGCCACGGCGACCATCGCTGCTCGAAGGCACACAGTTCTTTTCTTCACTCTTTCTCCCCTTATGTGTGATGCCGCTGGTCGTATTCCCTCCCAGCCCTTAACGATAACGGCTCTCACTATATGCCCAAGTTAGGTTTTCGGTCAACCGAATAATATGTTTGGTTCAATACAATATTTGATGGGTGTGGGAGTGTCAACGTGCAGATCAGGAGGCAACACAAGAGCACGGCAGCGTGCTGGGTACAGGGGTCTCACTGCAGTGTGTGCAGAGGCACAAAGTGCTGAAGTCAGAGGCCTCGCCGCGATGGATACAAGGGGGTAACCGAGGGATTCACAGGAAGAGGCAGTGGCCAGCCACCCTCGAAAATTCGAGAGGAGCGGAACGCAACGGGGACAGCTGAAGAACCCAAGAAGAACGGCACATTCGGAATGAATGACAATAAATCGAAAATGGTCGGGGTGACAGGATTTGAACCTGCGACCCTCTGCTCCCAAAGCAGATGCGCTACCAAGCTGCGCTACACCCCGGTCGGTTTTTCACCGCTTGGAAATGATAATGCATCCGCTGAACGAAAACCAATTCTCCCACTCAATCCGGATTGTGGGATAGATCGTGGTTTTTCGATTTCACTTTTCAGCCCCGGCACGTTACGATCGATTCGTTCACGTGAACAGTCACGCCCATCGGCGCTGGCATCGCGGGCGTAGCTCAATGGTAGAGCCCCAGCCTTCCAAGCTGGTCATGCGGGTTCGATTCCCGTCGCCCGCTCCACTATGATGTGTCGGGGCAGCGTTGACAGTTTGTTGGCGGTGTCTCGATCTTTTTGTGTGTGGGTATGTCCCGACACATCGCCTGCACCCCATGTCAACGATGACGTGACACACCTGTCAACTATGTATTGAAACCAGACAAACAACGAAAAACAGGGTCACCCCCTCGTTCGGTGCGTGAAGGCGTCACTGACACTGCGGCAAAAACGGAAGGCACGCGGTCTTCTGAAGCGGACAATACGCACGCTTCGAGCGGCACTTCACGATATCCTCAAGGCATGTTATTTGCCTTTTCAATTTCCCCGTCCACGACGGATAGCCCTGACGGTTCGATGGCGCATATCGTGGCGCGCGCCGTCAAAGTCATTCGTGACAGCGGCCTACCCCACGAAACCAATTCGATGTTCACCACCATCGAAGGCACATGGGATGAATGCATGCCAGTGATTCGCCGCGCCTGCGAAGCAGTGGGCGAAGTCAGCCCTCGGGTCTCACTGGTGCTGAAAGCGGACCTGCGCCCCGGTCACTCAGATGAGATGAGCGGGAAAATGCAGCGACTCAACTCCCAGCTCGACAAGATCGACGGACAGTAACTCCCCCAAGGGAACACCATAGTGCGTGGTCGCGAACGCGTGCGCGAGCATCACGCTATGACCAATACCGTAGGAACATGAGCATCCCTACCGACGCGCCCCAGTCCCGGCCATTCACGATCCGCAGGGCCACACGCGCTGACGTTTCCGCACTGCAGGAACTGTCCATCACGACTTTTACACAGACCTTCGGTTTTCTGTACGCGCCCGATGACCTCCAGAACTTCCTCGAATCGACCTATTCGCCCGACGCGCTCACATCGCTGCTCACTGACCCCCAGTGCGCCGTCTGGCTGGCGTTCGATGCGGGCGTTGGTGGAGACACTAATCTCGACGCGCAGGAGACCTCTCAACCGGTCGCGTATGTGCTTGCCGGGCCATGCTCACTTCCCCACCCTGATGTGCGCTCCGGCGACGGGGAGATTAAGCGGCTCTATGTCAGGCAAGGCCTGCAGAATTCAGGCCTGGGCACACAGGTCATGTCCATCGCCGTCGACTGGCTCCTTGAGCGTCAGCCGGACGCCTTATGGCTGGGCGTCTGGTCACGCAACGACCGCGCGCAGCGTTTCTATGAGCGTTTCGGCTTCACGCACGCGGGGGAATACCGATTCAAAGTCGGCTGCCACCGCGATCATGAATTCATCGTTAAACGGGCGCTGCATGCCTCACTTCGTCAATGAGGCATGAAATGGGCCCACCGCCTTCAACAGCGGTGGGCCCGAGCTCATACTTTCCGCAGACTACATGCGCTGCATCATCTCCAGCTCACCTGCATCAACCTTCAACTGTCACAGCGCCACTTTCAGCGTCGATGTCGAATTCGGCCAAGTCTCCCCCGGCTTCGTTTTCGAGTTCAACCTCGAAGTAGAACTTGTTGTCGTCATCGTCGTCGAAGTCAGCAGATATGAGGTAGCCATCGGGACGCTCGGCCAGGGCAGCCTTGACCGCATCGGCCAGTGAGATGATTCCAGCATCCGCAACATGCTTGTCGTCTTCATCAAAGTCGTCGTCGATCTCGTTTCGCACGACATTGCCGCTTTGATCAATGACGTAGACACGGCCTTCATTACCCTCAACAACCTTTACCTCCCACTCGGAGCGCTGGTCGTTGGTTTCCAGAGAACAGGCGCGGCCACCGTTCACGCCCTCAGCAGCCGCCACAGCCGCCAGAGCCTGCTCGTTGGATGAAACACCTGATGCCGCAGAGGCCTGATCGTCATCTCCAGATTCGGCGGTGTCATCAGCATCATCATCACGGTCATCGTCCGAGGAAGACTGAGTTGTCTCGCTCGTCGCAGTAGTTGACGTGGGTTCAGATTCAACTGGTGCGGGGTCATTTTGGGAGCTGCAGGCTCCGAGAGTGAATGCCAACGCGATCGCAGGGACAAATGCCAGTTTTCGTGTGGTTTTCATGCTTTTATCCTGTCAAGCGCTCTCCCACTTTTGCAAGCGATCACGCCAGATTCACGGCGCGCGAAGCATTGCTGCCACCCTCAAACGGCGCCAGTGTGCGCAACCCTCGACGTCCGCATGATTATGCATACCTATCAGTAAGTTTCGCTATTTGGATGCCGTTCATCCGACCTTGCGCAAGGTATCCACCATACGAACACTTTTCCACGAGGGCGATTTTTGGCCTAGCGTGTTCACATGCAAGGTGACAGTCGACTTCTTTGCTGATTCTCGACTGACTGCTTACTCAACGAGGGGGAACGTATGTCTGATTCTGCTGCGACGCCAAAAACTGGCAGCCACGGCAAAGCCGATCCACACCTTCGACGCAACCTCAAGGCTCGCCACCTCAACATGATCGCCATCGGAGGCGCAATTGGAACGGGCCTGTTCGTCGCATCAGGTGGCACCATCACCGGCGCAGGGCCAGGTGGCGCACTGCTGGCGTACGGCGCAATCGGCGTCATGGTCTTCTTCCTCATGCAGTCACTGGGCGAGATGGCCACATACTGCCCCTCCTCCGGTGCGTTCGAGGTTTACGCGACGCGCTACGTCTCGAAGTCTTTCGGCTTTGCGCAGGGATGGAACTACTGGTACAACTGGGCGATCACGGTGGCAGCCGAACTCGTTGCCGCCACCATCGTCATGCAGTACTGGTTCCCGCCGGATCAGGTTCCACCGTGGATCTGGTCCGCCATCTTCCTGCTGATTCTGTTCACCCTCAACGCGTTCAGTGTGCGCGGTTTTGGTGAATCTGAATTCTGGTTCGCCGCCATCAAAGTCGTGACCGTCTTGATCTTCCTGGCGCTGGGTGTGCTGATGATCGTCGGTATCTTGGGAGGCGAATCGTCCGGCCTGACTAACTGGCAGATTGGCGAGGCGCCCTTCGTCAACGGCTTCTGGGGAATCATGGGGGTCTTCATGATCGCCGGATTCTCATTCCAGGGAACAGAAATGATCGGCATCGCAGCCGGCGAGACTGAAGATCCGGAGAAGAACGTTCCCAGGGCTACGCGAGCGGTCTTTTTCCGCATCCTGCTGTTCTATATCGGCGCGATCCTGGTGATTGCCTTCCTCATCCCCTACACCGACCCGTCGCTGCTGCAGGGCGCAAGTGCAGACGATTCCACCGCACAAGGCTTCACCGAGGCCGTCACGAAGTCACCTTTCACGTTGCTCTTTGAGCGAGCCGGCATCGCCGGTGCTGCAGGTGTAATGAATGCGGTCATTTTGACCTCGATTCTGTCTGCAGGAAACTCCGGTGTCTACGTCGCCACTCGCATGCTCTACTCAATGGCGAAGGAGCGTAAGGCGCCTCGTCTGTTTGGTCGTGTCACCTCACACGGTGTTCCCCTGGCAGCTCTGGCCGCTACGTGTCTGATCGGCGCGGCATGTTTCGCCACATCTCGCGTCGGTTCCGGCGTTGTCTACAGCTGGCTGGTGAACGCATCTGGCCTGGCCGGTTTCATCACGTGGATGGGAATCGCATGGTCGCACTTCTGTTTCCGTCGCGCATATAAGGCTCAGGGGAAGGATCCGAAGGATCTGCCCTACCGCGCTCTGCTCTATCCCGCAGGTCCGCTCATTGCGTTGGCGATGTGTGCGATCGTTGTGGTAGGTCAGTCCCTCGACGTGATTGCCGGCGAATTCTCCGTCGTCAAGTTCATCGGCATCTATATCGGACTGTTCTTCTTCCTCGCCATTTGGGGCGGACATAAGCTGGTGACGCGCTCGCGCGCAGTTGACCCGATGAGTGCCGACCTGTCGCGGACAGCGCAGTAGTTCCGCCGTTCCCTGTCGTAACGGAATCGGCCTCGCGTTCGACGCGAGGCCGATTCCTTATGCGCTGTTCTGTGTGCACTGTTCTGTGTGCTCTGTTAGACGCCCCACCCTTTTGAGATTGATTTTCACTATGTTAGTGTTGTGCGTATTGATAATCATTCTTGACAGGAGGTCCAATGCGCTTCTTACGCACGCTTGCTCGGCGCCGCAGCGCCAAAGCCCTTGCGGCAGCAGCACTGCTCAGTGTGGTCGCCTCACTCAGCAACGCCATGCCGTCCCCGGCATCCGACACACTCACTCTTGATCACGGTCACGTCGATATGTTTCACCTGAGTACCACCTCCTCAGGTGGAATCGACCTCGACGTGAAAGAAGACGTTACGGGCACAGACGTCCGTCACGCCCCTGAAGATGTCACATTCGTCGTCAAGGAAGCTGCAAAAACAGCGATTCCATCCGATGCGGGTGTGCCCGGTGCACCAGAGGCGTACGTGCTTCCGCAAAAGCAGGATTTCAACCTGCTGTGGCCGGGATGGGACATTTTGGCGTTGGGAGATTCCTACACGGGCGCGAACTTCGACATTTCGTATTCAGGTCCCCAGGGAGGTCGGATCGCAGCGTGGATGACACCAGCCTTCGGTGCGCCTCAGTCAGTACTGACCGACAAGTCCCTCGCTTTGGATCCTGCCGGCTCCACTATCGAGCAACCTTATCTGGCGCATGCGCACGTCAACTGGCTGTTTACACATGCCGGTACCTACACGCTCAAGGTCACCGCGCGTGCCACGCGCACCGATGGCTCCCAGGTTCACAGCACCCCACATACGTACACGATCGTCGTAGGACATGCACAGCCTGCCTCAGATTCACAGGGCACTGATGAACCTGGCTCGAAGCCGGGCGAGGGCGAGGCAGCCACGACACCGACATCCCCTGAAGGGGACGAAAGCACCTCCCCGGCAGGTGACGACGCGCAGACAGGTGACAGCACGCAGTCAGGCGACGGCACGCAGTCAGGTGACGGCATGCAGTCAGGTGACGGCACGCAGTCAGGCGACGGCACGCAAACGGAAAGCAGTTCACAGACGGGAACTGGCTCACAGGCACAGCCTGACTCGCCAGCCGCCGTCTCGAAACCGCACGCAGACTCACCAGCACACAATGGCTCAGCAGCACAACCAGCCGCGAAAGCAGAACCAGAGAAGTGCATTGCCACCGAAATCACCCGCCCCGCCACCGAAGCGGAGATTGCGCAGGCGAAATCTGCTCCCCACGGTGATTCCACAGTCGCCACAACAACCCTGCACTTTTCGGTAGGCCCCAACGCTTCAGGAGATGCGACCGATGGACACTTCGACCTCGGCGTCGGCATCTCGAACGGGCGTGCCGTGGCACTGCTCAAAGACGATCGCGCTCAGCCCGCATCGTGGGTCAATCCGTCAAGCCTGACGTTTGCCGTGGGAGGCGCCGCATATCTCAAAGCACCCTCAGCATTGTCATTCCTCACCACCGCAGGAACGCCCGTGTGGATGATCGGCTCCACACAGCAACGCGGTGTGCCGTGGCTCGGCATGAACTCACAGCGCCCCGAACTGTCAGGCGCCACAACCGGTCAGGTGCGATGGGCACTCGAGGATGTGCAAGGTCCTGGCCGTCTGGGCGTCTTCTTCTCCGGAGGACTTGGCGGCGGAGTAGGCGAAAAAATCTTCACCGCTCCCGGTGATTCCTTCACACTGCCAGCCAACACTCACGCGCATCCGAACTGGGTCTTCACAGCTCCTGGCCATTACTCCGTGACCATCAGCCAGACACTCACCCCCACCAATGCCGCAGCTTTCGCAGCCTCAGGCGTCCATGTGGATGAGAACGGCCAGCACGTCGTCACAGAAGTCGTGGGCCGCACCCCCTCCGGAAAAGCATGTGAGTTGCCGGAAAACGCCACCAGTCTAGCGTCAACCGGCGCCAACAGCTTTCTGGTTCTTGCCGGCCTTGTGCTCATCGCGGGCCTGGCTGGTCTGGGCATGCACCACGCTGCTCGTCGCACACGCTGCGATCGCTAGATGCCGCTGATCGCCATGTTCCACACATTACGACGAGGGTGGCCAGCCCACCTGCATGCTGCAGCACACACCTTTCGCATCACAGGGCGCGCACTGCTGACACGCACGGTAGTCACCCTCGTCACTGTGGCATCTGTCACCACGATAAGCGCGTGCAGCGGCATCGGACGCGCGCAAGCAGGTGCCGATCAAACCGGCGCGCTCAAAGTCGTGACAACCACAGGAATCCTGGCTGACCTGGTGCGTCAGGTCGGCGGTGAGCGCGTGTCGGTTAATGCACTGGTGCCCGATGGGGCAGATCCGCATACCTATGAGCCCTCACTGCGCGACATCCGCGACGTCGCCTACGCTGACGTGGCATTTTCGAATTACCTGCTGCTCGAAGAACATGCCATAATCCGCGCGCTCGACGCCAACCTGCCCTCCCAGGCACGCTCGGTGTCCATCGCGGAAGTTGCCGCGGCATACGGTGCGAAAGTACGCCCGCTGGTCGAAGATCGCGCACTGGATACGGTGTGGCTCGGCATGCGGGTAAGCGGCAGCGGGGAGAAATACGGAGCGGATCGAGCATCGGAAATATCCCTGTATTGCACCGGCGCAGACCTACCCGAAGGATCGGTGGCGAGCGCGTGGCTGACCACCACGTTCGGTGCGCCCAGCATCGCCTTTACTGCGGGCGGGCAGACAGAGACTTCACAGACACATGCATGCTCAGATGATCAGATGCGCCTTCCCGCCCAGGCGCACCAGCACATGAGCTGGGGTTTCACAAAGCCAGGGATCTACCGCCTCACGCTGGGAGCGACCATCCGCCCCGGGCGCGGCCTGCCTGACAGCAACCTGCGCAGTGGGACGCTGGTCGTGGCTGTGGGCATTGACCCCGGTGAAATTGCCGCGCGCGAAAGGCGCACCGTCGTCGATTCTGGCCATGCGGATGTGACCGTGGATCTGGAACGCGGTGACGTGACCCTCATGGCTGATTCACACGCGGGCGGGGATTCGAGCCTGGAGCGGATCAACCTGGATCGCGCCGTCGTCTCAGTGCCGCCTTCCACTTTGACCTCTATTCCGGCAGATGGCTTCCGATTCCTCGGCCATCCAGGCGACCCGATTTATCTGCTGCCGCAGGCAGTCCTCGGTAAGCATGTGCACGGCGAGATCGACCCGCACCTGTGGCACGACGTATCGAATGCGCGCGCATACGTGCAGGTCATTCGCGACGAACTGATGCGCGCTGATCCCGAAGGGGCCGCAACCTACCAGCGCCGCAGCGCCGCCTACCTCAACGAGCTGGCTGACCTGGACACCTATATGGCCCAGACGATTGAGCAGATCCCACCCGAACGACGCCACCTGGTCACCACTACTGATGCGTTCGCTTATCTTGCCGACGCGTACGGGTTGGACGTGGCGGGCTTCCTGGCTCCCAATCCGGCCACAGAGCCATCCCTCGCTGACCGCCAAGCACTCCAGGCAGCGCTCAGTGACCTGAAGATTCCCGCCGTTTTCCTGGAGCCGAACCTGGCCCGAGGGCGCTCACCGCTGCGCACGATTGCAGAGGAATCAGGCGTGAAAGTCTGCCCTCTGTACGGCGACACGCTGGATTCACGCGCCCCGACCTACATCGACATGATGCGCGCGAATGCAGATTCGCTGCGCACATGCCTCTGCCCTGCTGATTCAACGAAAGAGTAACCGTGACACAATCCCTGATTTCACGCCTGACCAGTGCCGCCCTGGGGGCCCTCGCCGCCACTGCCTGCCTGGCCCTGCCCGCCTTGTCTGCGCCGATGGACGAGGCTGACCCTGCCCTGGATCAGACGGTTAAGGCAGATGAACCCGTTTCCACTGATCCGACCGTGATTTCGCGCGGACACGTTGACATCGGTCCGCGCGTCATCGACGGCACGTGGCAGATCCTGGCGCGCGATGATTCGGCTGCCACACCACTGTGGCGCACCCTGGATTCGGTTGCCATCCACGTGAGCGATGAGTCCATGATGGATGTGCCGGATACAGACGATTACGCCTTTCTAGAAGGCGCGCAGGGTAAGCGCGCCTGGGTGATCCCGCAAACTCAGCAGGTCGATGTGCCCTGGGTCGGGTGGAACACGCAGGATTCGGAGGCACTGAAGCGCATGGGAACGGGCGCCACGATGACGGTTGAACGTGTCGAGGGGCCGGGCCGCATGTGGCTGTTCCTGCAGGACGGTACGTTCGGAGCGCCGCGTGTGCTGGCGGATTCGGGGGCGAACAGCGCTGACGGATCAGCGGGCAGCACACCTGCCGGTGAGGTATGGATGGAAGCCAATACTCATGTCCATGCCAACTGGGTATTTTCTGAGCCGGGCGTGTACCTGGTTCATCTGCGTGTGGCAGCTGACGACGGTGCAGGAAACGCGTCGTCTGACGCGACGGCCCAGGCTGTCATGCGTGTCGCTGTCGGCAGCCAGACTGATCCGCACGACGCCCTCAGGGCTGTGCCCGCAACTGCAGATCCTGCCGATTCTCAGAATGCTTCCGACCAGTCCAGAGCAGGCGAACAAGCTGGCGACAATTCTGCATCCACTGCCGAATCGGCACCGCCCGGTGTTTCCTCACAGGACCAGTCGGCTCTGAAGGGGCCACGGGACGTGTCTGATTCGAATACGTCCGCTCCCCTGTGGATCACCATCATTGCAGCCGTCGTGCTGATTGGTGCCGGCGTGGCGTGGCTTGTGAGCAGGGCGCACAGGAAGCAGCGCGCAGGCTCATCCCTCGTCAATCCGCAGGATTCAGAAAGGACCACTCGATAGGCATGACTCTCACGGTACCAACTGCTGCGGCGGACAGGTCACCGGCAGGCGATGCGCTGAGCGTGTCGGGCCTGAATGTGTCACTGGCGGGCCGTTCGGTTCTGCACAATGTCTGCTTCACTGTTCCTCCCGGCTGCCTGATCGGTCTCATCGGCCCGAACGGTGCCGGCAAGACCACACTGATGCGCGCATTGCTCGGATTGGTGCCGATCAGCTCCGGCAGCGTTCAAGCCGGAGGGACGCATCTGAGTGCGCCGATGATCGGGTACGTTCCTCAACGCCATGAATTCGCGTGGGAGTACCCCATCAGCGTGCGCCAATGTGTCGATATGGCTGCGCGCCTCCACCCCGGCGAGGGATCGCGCACGCTCCGCATGATGCGGCGTTTCGATTCCATCGCACGCCGCGAGCGCCATGAGCGCGTCTCGCGCGCCCTGGATCGAGTCGAGCTGTCGGATCTGGCTTCCCGTCCAATCGGACAGTTGTCAGGCGGGCAGCGCCAGCGCGTCCTGGTTGCCCGGGCACTAGCCGGTAATCCGCAGTTACTGTTCCTCGATGAGCCGTTCACGGGGTTGGACATGCCCACCCAGGAACTCCTGACTGATCTGTTTCAGCGGCTGACCGGCGAAGGCTGCACCATCATGATGAGTACGCATGACATTGCCTCCGCGCTCCATACGTGCGATCAGCTGCTGCTGCTCAATCGCACGGTGATTGCGCACGGCACTGCCGCTGAGCTTGCTGATCCGACGTTGTGGGTGCAGGCCTTCCACATTCGCTCCGACAACCCGCTGCTGCGCCTGTTGCCGGCAGAACGACTGGAGGACGCATGCTGACGCTCAGCGAGTTTTGGCAGGATCTGCACAATCCCCTGTTGGCTTTCCTGCCTCGGGCGCTTCTGATCTGTGTGTGCTGCGCCGTAGTCTGCGGTGTTGTCGGATCCTACGTTGTGCTGCGAGGGATGGCGTTCATGGGTGATGCAGTTGCCCACTCTGTGTTCCCCGGCCTTGCCATCGCGTTCGTCCTTCAGGGATCTCTGGTACTGGGAGGTGCGATCGCCGGCATCGTCACAGCGGTGCTGGTCGCTCTGCTGTCGGGCAATCGGCGTTTGAAGGAAGATTCTGTCATCGGCGTACTGTTTGCCGGCGCGTTCGCTCTGGGTCTGCTCATCATGTCGAGGGCGCCTGGCTACGCCGGTTCGCTCCAGCAGTTCCTATTCGGTTCCATCACCGGCATACCTGCATCCGATGTTCCCGTTGTTCTGGGTGTGAGCGCTGGGATCATGGTTGTGGTTGCGCTGATGCATCAGCGTTTCCTGGCGGTTGGGCTGGATCGGGAAAGTGCTCGCGCAGCCGGAGTGCAGACGCTGGCTGTGGACGTCTTGCTGGCTGTAGTGATTTCGCTGACGGTTGTCATTTCGGTGCAGACGATCGGAAATGTTCTGGTGCTGGCATTGCTAGTGACGCCGGCAGCCACCGCACGTCTGCTCACTGATCGCCTGGGCGTGATGATGCTTCTTGGCCCTGCCATCGGGGCGCTGTGCTCGCTGATCGGCGTGTATCTGTCGTGGAGCAGTGATCTGCCGACGGGGGCGACGATTGTTGTCACGCTGACAGTTGTTTTTGTCGTGGCGTGGGTTCTTGCTCCGCGACATGGACTGACAGGCCGCCACAGGCCACGCCGCGTAACCGCATCACCTGCCGCCGCCTAAGCGCCCGCGCCAACAAGGCTTCACGGCTTCGAGACTGCTAGGCGCCGCTGAGACCGCACTCGGCACGCGAGTGCGTAAGGGTTAGTCAGACTGCCCGCGTTCCAGTTCACGCAAGGTGTCAGCCAGGGGGAACCCTTCGTCGGGTTCAAAGCAGAAAGTGGCACTGCCATTGGGGTCTACGCCAATGCTCGTGGTAGGTTCCACTCTGATCAGGGTAAAAGTCCCCACGGATTCCAGAGTTGCCGAATCTCCAGCCAGTAGCACTACCTGAATACCGCCCTGCGCGCTTCCGGCATTCAGATATGTCTGCATAAAGTGATCCTGTACCTGCGGCGCAGTGATCGTCGCGGTGTAATTGCCGGCGTTGTCCAGCCACAGCGGCGCATTCTCACCGATCGTCAGTTCAATTCCATTGTCACACACTATAGTCTTGCTCCCGTTTTGTCCGTGATTTCCACCGGTGATTGGCTCTGAGTCTGATTGCGACTGTTGATGGGGGCTCTCGCTTTGTCCTGTTTCTCCATCAGAGCACCCGGCAAGGGCACCCATCGCGACTACGAAAGCGCATGCCAGGAGGGCCTGTCCCCTGCTCCCATGTCTACTTCGCATATCCATCTCCAACCGCGATCGAGCCGTAATACTTTCCAAAGTCTTCCCAGGAAATGGTGATTTCACCGGTGGGAGTTGTTCCTCCACCTTCCAGATAGTTGTGGCCCCATGGATTCACAATCGTGACCGTATCCGCTGTCGCGCTCTTGACCTGATAGGCGTGCTGTCCCACAAGTTCGACGTTGATGTCCCGTCCGCTGGAGTCTGTGGCATGGACCACGGCGGTATTCCTGTCCGGATGGAATTGTCCGCTTGTCGTTGCTGTCTCCGCAGTAACAGGCTTGTCAGCTTCAAGCGCATCTCTGACTTCCATCTGATCCCAGGGCTTATATCCTTCTTTGAAGAACAGGAAGCCGTTCGACTTATCAATGGCGTGATAGTCCCCGCCGGACAGTTCCTTCGTGGCAGGGCCAGGCCATCCACCGGTGATGCCGCCATTGTTGCCAGGCATCGTTCCGCCCTGATGCATTTGCCCATAGGCCGACTCAAACAGGGAATACACATTCGGTTTCCCATCTTTTCCACAAGCACCCCTCGCATATACGTCATCAACGAATTCAGTTCGCTTCCGACTTTCGTCAGGATGAAGCGGATCATCATAGATCGTCACAAAATAGCCGTCGAGTTTTCCATTTTCATCGTAATGGGGCTTGATCATGTTCCGAAGATGCTCACGCCCTTCTGTCGAGTCATTAAGAGCTATTAACGCCGACAGGAAATAGCAGTCTCCGATTCCCCTCTGGTTCATTTCAAGGGAACCCATATCATCGAGCTGTCTGAGAATATCCTCGAGCTCTTCGTCCGATAATGCGGTGCGATCACTGATATAACTGCCTGATTCGTCTCTGTTGACCGGCTCCAGATGCAGTGCTTCACGCACCAGTGCTGCACATTCAGCACCAAGAGCCTGCGCCTGATCCAGCAATGAACGATATGCCGACAGCAGCCCGTTCCCCTGACGCGCAACAGCTACGATCGTTGGCAGTTTCGCCAGGGGCGGAGCTGCATCAATTTGCGCATCGATTGTGAGCGCCTGGTGATGGAGTTCGTCGGCTTTTCGTTGAAGCGCTGAAACCGAGGCTCCATATCCTACGAGGGCATCGCCTGCCTGGCCGATTCCGTCCACCACATGCAACGCCTGTTTTCGAATCTCTTGATGCGCGCTGTCGAACGATTCGCGCGCTTCCCCTTCCCATGCACGTATTCGGCCAGGAATTCCTTCCAGTTCCTGAGTATTCGTTTCCATCACTTGTGCGGTGGTTTCCACACCTGAGGCTGTTGCGTTAATGGCGGCGGCATCTCCCGGAATATCACCGATAAGAAGAGAAAAGAGCGGCATGGCGATCACGACCTGAATTTGTGTTGACGTTCTGGGTCATATCTGAAACTCCGGGCCCATTGCCCGTCCGTTTGCTCACTTTGCTTCCTGGCAGTCGCAACGGCCTCAGATGTCTTGTTACACCATTGCCCGACTTCCCCAACACGTGTCTGTGCGGCTTGGGAAAATGCTTCGTATGCATCGCTCAGCTCCGGCTGACCAAGCACCCCGATCCCAGGGTGAGCTGGCGTCTTGACAGTGGAGAACGCAGAAAACAGCTGGTTCAGATCGTTCGACAGCTGTTTCATTTCTTCAGGGGACATTGAAAAAGTCATCGTCGATCCTGTCCGGTTGCACTGGCTCTACCGTCACGACACTGAGGTAGATCATGTCTCACATCACACTATCATACAAACTCTAGACAATACAAGTGTTTTCGGTGAAAACAACCGGCACACCTGTCGCTTCGGCTATCCCATTCAATACGCAGATGACCCTCATCTGGACTGCTCTAACACACAGAGCATTCCAATGACTCGACTGGCTGCAACAAAGTCGGCGTATGATCAGTTCACACGTTGTACCCCAAGGATGCGAAACCACCATGGATGTCTTTACTCAAGCAATCACTCCCAGTGCCACAATTACCGGCTATTCTCTGTCCGCAAGCGAGGAGCTTTCCACAGGTCTTCGCCCTGCAGTCCTGATTTTCCCTGGCGGCGGTTACCAGTTCTGCTCGGACCGGGAAGCAGAGCCAGTAGCGCTCGCCTACGCAGCTGAAGGATTCAACGCATTCGTCGCCCGCTACGCAGTGGGTCAGGACGCACCATGGGAGCAGTCTTTTAACGATGGGCAGGAATGCATGCAGTGGGTGCGTCGACACGCACGCAAGTATGGCAGCGACCCTCATCAGATAGCTGCAGTTGGCTTTTCGGCGGGTGGCCACCTGGCGGCATCCATTGCAACGACGCGTGGTGACCGGCCGGACGCCCTCGTCCTCGGTTACCCCGTCACGCGAGCCGAGTTCGGCCCTTTGATGGGTAAGGAGATCCTCGATGTGGTCGATTCAGTTGACGAATCCACTCCTCCCACATTCGTGTTCACCACTCAAAGCGACGGCCTGGTTCCCGCTTCCAATACGACTGATCTGGTCAGCGCGCTGATGGCGCACAACGTGCCCGTGGAGGCGCACATGTACCTTCTGGGTGCTCACGGCCTCAGCCTGGCGAAGGCTCACACGGCTAACGGGCAAGCGGGAAGCACAGATGAGGCGGTTGCGCAGTGGTTCCAAGCTTCCGTTACATTCCTGCGGCGCATTTTCTCCCCTTTCCCGCTCGAGGGTGCTGCGATGACGTGGAAGTCCTATACAGATACACGCCGAGTGGGGATCGACATGCGAGTCGATCGCCTCCTGGCAGTTCCTCAGGCACGCGCGATCCTGCAGAAACTGGCACCTGAGCTTTTGGCATTCGTGGAAGCACATCCGGCGTCAGCGCACATGTCTGCACGCATCCTGTTCGAACAGGCACCCGACCGTTTTCCTGAGGACATGATCCGTCAGGTCGAAAACGAGCTCACCGCTTGCAACAGGTGAAGACTCCGCGTATTCAAGCGAAAGCCCCGTAACCTCAAGGCTACGGGGCTTCCCTGGGGGTGGCTGACGGGGCTCGAACCCGCGACGTCCTGGACCACAACCAGGTGCTCTACCAGCTGAACTACAGCCACCACTGCCGCACCGACCGGTGCAACGAATGCTTACTCTATCAGAGTTCACGCCGGACCTGAAAATTCTCACGCCCCCTCCGATGGTGGCATCGAACACGTCCCGCATTCACTGCTGCACGCTCCACCGTTCGCAACATCACCGTCAACAATTCGGAACATGCCAGTGAAAGTCCTGCATCAATTCTGCAGCATCGATCCTGATCGCCGCACGTCCACCTCAGCACCCATGTTTTGCCTAGTATCATGCGGAAAAGACCGCTTCTTAAGCATATGTAAAAGAGACGAGCGATGTCGATCCCACGTCGCGCACGATCAGGTCACCGGAACGCAGGAATCATCACCCTCAGCGCATTGATATCGCTTGGCCTTCTGGTCGGGTGCTCCAGCGGAGGCGGTGCCACTAAGAGTGATGACAATGCCAGTGGCGGCGGCACAGCATCTGCCGATGGCGAAATCCCCACCTATGACCCGATTGCCATCGTCGCTGAAGAAATCCTGGTGTGCGATAACGGCGAAAAGCAGACCACGGCATACGATCTCGAAACAGGCGAACCCACAATGGACCCCGTGGGCGGCGAAGAAAGCTGGGTTCAGACGTTCAGCGACGGATACATCGTCTACGACTCCTCAGCAGATGACGAGGAAGCCGAACATACAATTTACGCCTACGACGGCACAGAAAAGGGTACCTTCAAGGGATTCAGTGAAGAGCTTGCCGACAGCGTGGTCAGTCATTCTCTGGTTCCGTCCTCGGCGATGTTTGCCCATCGGGAAGATGGCCCTGCCAGCGTCGACGCCAAGGGAAACGTCGTGACGATCAGGCACGACCGCGATAGCCTGTTCGCCACCACTGGCTTTAACTTCGACGATATGGGCGAAGTCAAAGCCGTGGCAGCCGACGGAAGATTCGTTGTGATGAGAACTGATGACGGGTACTTCATCGTCACCCCCGACGGAAAGACTCAGCACGAGATTCCCGGGGAAGATTTCAGGGTCTTTGATGGGCACATCGTCATCGACGAAACCGGTCCTGAGGCTCGCCTGCTGGTCCCCAATAAATAGGCCAAAGCGGGTTGCTTAGCCCCACCCCCACTGGTCGAGCTCTTCGTCGTCAACACCGAAATAGTGAGCGACCTCGTGGATGACCGTTGTTCGTACCTCGTCCTCGACTTCTTCGAGCGTGTCGCACACGGCCAGGGTGGGGCGACGAAATATGAAGATACGATCCGGCAGCATCCCGGCGTAGTCGCTGCGCTCAGTCAGAGGCACGCCATCATACAAACCCAACAGGTGCAGAGAATCTTCGGGTGGGTCGTCCTCGACAATGAATGCAACATTGTCGATTGCTCGCCACAGTCTTTCGGGGATCTCATCGACTGCACGCGCCACCATCTGTTCAAACTCATCAAAGCTGGCGTCAACGCTCACGCCGGCCCGCCCTCACAGGATCTTGCGGGCGCACCTGCCCGCAGCACCACAATGCTCACCAAAACGCGCGCATCGCAATAGCGTCAGCAAAGTTGTTCATGGCGGCAGGTGACGAGGCAAGATACAGGTCCGCATCCACCAGTGACACTTCCATCACCCTGAACGAGCCCTGCCCGTCGGGAACAAGGTCAACCCGGTTGTACAGGAACAGCTCGTCGCGGCCCATCCGATCACGCACATAGGAATGCAGGATGGAGCGGATCAACTCGCCCCACTGCCACTGCTCGGCACTCGCGTCACGCGCCTCGACCACTGATTCACGGAACACAGGTGCCGACATGGTGTCCGGGGACAGCATTGCGGTTTTTTCAACCGAGTGCGAAACCAGGCCGTTGAAGAACAGCAGCGAGATCTCACCGTGAATATCGATGTCCTCCAGGTAGCGCTGCACCATGACCGAACGGCCCTCCGACAGCATCGTCATCGCGTGCATGATCGCGGCCTGACGCTGCTTCGTGTCGTTGGCGGAGTACCGACCCACATCGCGCACACCCGAGGACACAGCCGGCTTCACGACGAAGTCACCCGAGGCGGGAAAACGTGCATGCACCTGATGCTTCGACAGGTTCTGTTCCGGCTCCAACCACATCGTGGGAATCACCGGAAGGCCACGCTTCTCCAACTCAATCATGTAGTGCTTATCCGAGTTCCACTCCAGCACATCGGGGTGGTTGAGTAAACGTGGAACCGAGCGGCTCCACTGGATGAAGGCATCACGGTCAGTGGCGTAGTCCGACACTGAGCGGACGACGCTGACACCGGCATCATCCCAGTTCACGTTCGGGTCGTTCCACACTGCAATGTGCGGATCGGTACCTCGCTCGACCAGTGCATCAAGAAGTCCGACATCATTGGTGTACAGGTCAGGCATTTCCGCTGACGTTACGAGCGTTACCTTCGGTTTCGACATGACTCCACATTACCCCGATCGGATCTCAGCGAAGCCCAAGCGGGCGTGCAAGTGCTTCGCGCAGCAAAGTATCGAGCAGCTGACCGTAATCCACTCCGGAGCTCTCCCACATGCGCGGGTACAGCGAAATGGGAGTGAACCCCGGCATGGTGTTGATTTCGTTCACGGTAATGGCGCCGGTTGAGTCGTTGAAGAAGAAGTCAACGCGTGAGAGTCCTTCACCACCCACCGCGGCAAACGCCTGGATCGCAACATCACGGATCCGGTCGGCGTCTGCCTTCTTTAAATCTGCAGGACACTTGAGCGTGGCAGCTTCCGCGTCCACGTACTTGGAGTTGAAATCGTAAAACTCGCCGTCAGGCACGATAATCTCACCCAGAACTGCGGCACGAGCCGGAGCCCGCTCCCCTGTCTCAGCGCGGGTGGCCAAGACGGCGCATTCAACTTCGCGCCCCTGCAACATTGATTCGACGATGACGCGCGGATCGTGTGCGTGTGCTTCTTCGATCGCCTGGTCCAGCTGCTCCCACTGGTCCACACGCGTGATACCGATGGAGGATCCAGCGCGACATGGCTTGACAAACAGAGGCAATCCGAGGGCACGGATCCGCTCGTGCGCATCGTCCTTGTGATGCGACCACTGCTCAGCCGTCACCAACTCCCAGCGCCCTACGTCTACGCCAGCCTGGCTGAGCACTGTCTTAGTCAGGTGCTTATCCATGCACACCGCAGAAGCTGCCACACCGCATCCCACGTAGCGCACGCCAACCATCTCCAGGAGCCCCTGGATTGTGCCGTCCTCACCGTAGGGGCCATGCAGCAGCGGGAACACAACGTCGATTGCTCCCAGATCGCGTGCCGTCCGCAGGCCCTGGCCACCCTCGTCACTGTCTGACAGTTCAAAGAGGTGTCCGTGCGGCCCCCACACCACGTGTGCGCCCGTCGCGGTGACTTCGTGCCCATGCCCGTCGTGGAATTCAAGGTCATCAGGGTTGTCACTGACGCGCACCCACTGGCCATCCTTCGTAATGCCCACCGGCACAATGTCCCACACGTCGCGGTCGATCGCTGAAAGGATCCCTGCGGCAGTGGCGCACGAAATCTCGTGTTCGCTTGATTGTCCTCCAAAAACCATGAGGACACGGGGTCGGGCTTGAGTCATCATGGCGTTAAGCCTACCGCCGTCCGCCGCGTTTATTGACGAGGGCGCCCCCTGATGCCTCGGTTCACAGCAGTTCGATGCGCCACCCGTCCATCTTCTGAGGGCGCGACATGAGCATCTGACCCATGTGCTCAATGGAGTCACCGTCATGGACCACGCGCACCACGCTCTCCGTGATCGGCATATCCACATCGTGAGCGCGAGCCAGCTGCAGGATCGGAAGTGCGGAGCGCACACCTTCCACCACACCGGGAGACAGTTCGAGCGCTTCGTCCAGGGAAGCTCCGCGGCCCATGCGCACACCCAGCGAGTAGTTACGCGACAGTTTCGATGAGCAGGTCGCCACAAGGTCACCGATACCGGCAAGACCGGCGAAGGTGTCGGCACTGGCTCCCAGTGTCGTACCCAGACGGGTCATTTCAGCAAGGCCGCGGGTGATCAGTGTGGCACGCGTGTTGATTCCCAGGCCCATTCCCTCGGCGGCTCCAATGGCAACGGCGATGACGTTCTTGACAGCACCGGCGATTTCGCATCCAAGTACGTCGCCGCTCACGTAGGGGCGGAATGTTGACGTGTGGCAGGTGCGTGCGATCATCGTGGCGCGCTCGATGTCCTCACATGCCACGACCGTTGCCGTCGGCTGACGGTCGGCAATTTCGCGCGACAGGTTCGGACCGGACATGACGGCCACGCTGGTCGGTGCGAAGCCGGTTGCCTCGCAGATCACTGAATGGACTGTGCGCAGCGTGTCCAGTTCAAGACCCTTGGCCAGGGACAGCAATGTGGCATCGGGGTCCAGTGCGGGTGTGGCCTGTTCCAAAGTGGCGCGCACCGCCCCCACGGGCACGGCGATGCATACCAGGTTCGAGTCCTGAATGCACTGCCGGATGTCGGTTGTCGCGTTAATCGCATCGGACAGTGTGACACCAGGCAGGTAGGTTGAGTTTTCATGAGAGTTGATGAAGTCGACGACGCCCTCGTTCCTGCCCCACATCGACACGGTGAGGCCGGCCTGGCTCAGGATGTGCGCGAAGGTTGTTCCCCATGCTCCGGTGCCCAGCACGCTGGCGTGGGTGAAGCGCTGTTCAGGTGCGCCTGCCCGTTCCTCGGAGCTGTCCGCCGGAGGCGTGTGGGAGTGAGCGTCGTAGCCGGTCGTTGCGTGAGATGTCATACATCAACTCTACTGCGCGGGCACTCAGATCGCGGTTGAGCCACAAGTACGAAAAATGGGAGATAAGCTTTTGGGTACTGCCACATGCGCACGAGTGCGCATAAGCGACGCCCTGTAAGGAGATTGTGATCATGGTGCTGCCCGGACCGCACGACGAGGGATCAAAACGTGACAGTGCTTTTCTGCCTGCTGTCGCAGCAGGGATTGCCGCAGCCAGCCTCCTTGTCGCCGGTTGTTCATCAACTCCTGACGAGGGTGCCTCTGCATCCGGTGCCAGCGAGCATTCTCAGCAAAGCACACCCGACACGCCGCAGACACCGGATGAATCGGATGTTTCCGACTCCGGCAGCGACACGGATTCATCCGCGACACCCAATGAGCCGGAAGCGAACCTCTCAGACGAAAAAGATGCAACGTTGCCAGTGAACGTCGATCAATGGATTGACGGTCCCACTCATCAGGAATCCGCTCCTGTTGAAGGCAGCCAGCTCATCTTCCATGACATGCGAGTGGGAGAACATGAGAACTTCTACCGTTTCGTCATCGAATTTTCAGGTGAGGGCCTACCTGGCTGGTACGTTGACCGTGCGGCTCAGCCTCTTGAGCAAGGACGCGGATTGCCGCTGAAGATCCGCGGCGCAACCTTCCTGGATGTGGGCATCGAGGGCACTGCCATGCCGCTGGAGGAAGAAGATCAGAACGTGTATTACTCGGGGCCTCCTCTGCTCAATATCGGGCCGCTGTCGATCATTGAGGACGGCACATTTGAAGGGCGCACGCATGTTGTGATCGGTATGGATCAACAGCGCGTCTATCAGATTGGAATTCTTGAAGACCCGATGCGCGTGGTGATCGACATACGCAAATGAGCCGCCTCGTCGCTCAGGTGGTCAGCGGGCAGCGGGCGGAAGAGTCATCCTCGTCGATATGAGTACACGGGGCGCAGGCGCCGCATTGCAATGAAATCAGCGTCCCTGGACGCCCCTGCGCCAGTGCCCGAACCGTCCCAGCGTCTTCTTGGCTGGCCCCTGCATCTTGTCAGGATCCCACGGCTGTTCAGGAGCCTTCTCTCCGCGCAATTCCTCTACGCCACGAGTGATGGCCTTCTGGATGCGCTCAGTCGCTTCCACCACCGCTTCGCGGTCCTGCGATCCCTGATCGGAATACAGATCGGAAAGGTCGACCGGTTCCATGATTATCATGCGCACTTTGCGCCCGGGACGAATGTCCAGCGCCTTCGAGTAACGCTCCAGGATCGCCTGTGGCCCCCACTGTGCAATCGGGATGACCGGGCAGCGAGTATCCAGGGCAAGGCGAGCAGCACCCGTCTTGCCACGCATCGGCCAGTACTGCGGGTCACGTGTAAGAGTGCCTTCAATATAGATGCCAACGCACTGACCCGCGTCGAGCGCCTTACGGGCCCCTGCCAGCGAGTCCACAGAATGCGAGGAATTACGCAGCACCGGCACCATGCCAAGTTTCTTCATAACAGCGCCCAGCACCGGCACCTTGAACAGCTCGTTCTTGGCCATGAAGCGGGTTGGAATTCCCAGCTCACCCAGGACAAACGCCACGCACACCGGGTCGGTGTTCGAAATATGGTTCGGGGTCACCAGGAAGCCGCCTGATTCGGGCAGATTTTCTTCCCCCGTGACGTCAAAGTTGATCCACGTGTGCATGATCGGTGAAACCGCCGCCACCGCATTCTTGTACAGGCCTTGAATTCTGCTCACAGTTCACCAGCTTAATCACAGGGGTCGGTCAATAAGGCGTCTTCAATCCGAGCTGTCGGTGCCGCTTGGTTCTTGGGCACTGCCGAGGAGTCGCTTCAGTCGTCAACGTACTGGACGCGGGCGTCCAGCTGGCGCAGTTTGGTCAGGAAATGCTCATATCCGCGCGAGATCACGTCGATGCCGGCCACGTGGGACGTTCCCGTCGCAGCCAATGCTGCGATGAGGTGGGAGAAACCGCCACGCAGGTCAGGTACGGTGATGTCAGCTGCCTGCAGCGGCGTCGGTCCCGAAATCACTGCGGAATGGTAGAAGTTACGCTGACCAAAACGGCAGGGAGTCCCACCCAGGCACTCTCGATACACCTGAATATTCGCCTTCATCTGGCGCAGCGCCTGAGTGAACCCGAAGCGGTTTTCGTACACCGTCTCATGGACGATGGACAGCCCGTCGGCCTGCGTCAGGGCGACAACCAGTGGCTGTTGCCAGTCCGTCATGAACCCGGGATGGACAGCCGTTTCCAGCGCGATCGAATGCAGAGAACCACCAGGATGATAGAAGCGGATACCCTCCTTCTCGATGTCGAAGGCGCCGCCGACCTTCCTGAAGGTGTTGAGGAATGTGAGCATGTCGGGTTGGCGCGCACCCTGGACGTACACATCGCCGCCGGTTGCCAGTGCTGCCGCGCCCCACGATGCTGCTTCAATGCGGTCGGGCAGCGAGGTGTGCCGATATCCAACCAGTTCCTTGACACCTTCAATACGGATGGAACGGTCGGTATCCGGTGAGATGATCGCGCCCATTTTCTGCAGCACGTTGATCAGATCCATGATTTCCGGTTCAACGGCCGCGCCGCGCAGGATCGTGACGCCTTCAGCACGAACCGCGGTCAGCAGTGTCTGCTCGGTGGCTCCCACTGATGGGAACGGCAGGTCCACGACTGTTCCGCGCAGCCCTTCGGCTGGCCGTGACATATGGATGCCGTCGGATCGTTTGTCGACAATCGCACCGAACTGGCGCAGGATCTGCAGGTGAAAATCGATGGGGCGTCCCCCAATGTTGCATCCTCCCAGCTGTGGGATGAACGCTTCACCCATGCGGTGCAGCAGCGGGCCGCAAAACAGGATCGGGATGCGTGAGGATCCGCCCAGAGCATCGATGTCAGAGCGTTGAGCCACTTCAACGTTCGAGGGGTCAATTCTCATGACGCCGCGGTCCTGGTCGAAGTCGACGTGCGCGCCATGCAGGCGCATAAGATTCGACACCACATCCACGTCACGGATCAGCGGAACGTTGTACAGCTCAGAGGGCGTGGTCGCAAGGAGGGCTGCAACCATGGCCTTAGGAACAAAGTTCTTTGCCCCTCGCACGGTAATGCTGCCCGTGAGCGGGTGTCCCCCTTCAACTTCAAGTATCGACGTCATCTGAAGCTCCTCGTGGAAGAATCCGTATTGTCTCACTCTATGACAGTCGAGTGCGCAACGGAGTCTCAGGGAGCGCACTGCTAGGAATCTCTCACTGCTCCTGCTCGTCGCTGGGGCGAGCCGACACGACTGTTTCCTTCGGCAGGGTCCGCACCGGCAGGGTGCGCGGCTTGAAAGAGGGGCGGCGCGCCTCGTACGCTTTGATGGCATCTTCGTTGCGCAACGTCAATGAAATGTCGTCCAGGCCTTCTTGCAGACGCCACGCCGTGTAATCGTCGATGTCGAACGTGCAGGTGAACGAGCCGCATGTCACGGTGCGGTTCTCCAGTGACACGGTCATCATGACGCCTGGTTCGTTGCGTAGAAGCTTCCACAGTTGCTGGCAGTCGCCTTCGCTGATCTGCCCGGCCAGCAATCCCTGTTTGCCCGCGTTTCCTCTGAAGATGTCCGCGAACGAGGGGGCCAGAACGACTCGGAACCCGTAATCTTTGAGCGCCCACACCGCATGCTCACGCGAAGAGCCGGTGCCAAAATCAGGGCCTGCCACCAGGATCGTCCCGTGTTCGTAGGCCGGGTTGTTCAACACGAAGTTCGGGTCTGAGCGCCACGCTGAGAACAATGCGTCCTCGAAGCCCGTGCGGGCAACGCGCTTGAGGTAGACGGCCGGAATAATCTGGTCGGTGTCAACATTCGATCGTTCGAGCGGCACGCCCACGCCACTGACGGTGGTGAATTTTTCCATCTCACTCTTCTTCCACAAGTGTTTTTCTACGATTGCTGGTCCGGTACGTAGGCTGCCATCTGCCCGGGGCTCGTGCGCTGCGCGTAAGGGCGGTGCGCGCGTCGTTCCGGTCAGGCCTGCGGTTCCAGATCGTCCGGGCTGGACAGTGTTCCGCGCACGGCAGTCGCCGCTGCCACCAGTGGCGAGACGAGGTGGGTGCGTCCACCTTTGCCCTGGCGTCCTTCAAAATTGCGGTTCGATGTGGAGGCGGAGCGTTCACCAACCGACAGTTGATCGGGATTCATCCCCAGGCACATCGAGCATCCGGCGTTTCGCCACTCGGCTCCAAAGTCCTTGAAGATCTTGTCCAGGCCTTCATCTTCAGCCTGCAGTCGCACGCGCGCTGATCCTGGGACGACGAGCATTCGCAGGCCGTCAGCTTTGTGGCGCCCGTTGATAATCTTCGCCGCAGCCCGTAGGTCTTCAATACGTCCGTTGGTGCATGATCCCAGGAAAACAGTGTCGATGGGGATCTGCCGCATTGGTGTTCCTGCACGCAGATCCATGTATTCGAGGGCTCGTTCAGCTGCATGCCGCCTGGCTGCGTCACCCATGTTCTCCGGATCGGGCACGCTTGCTGACAGCGGGACGCCCTGACCGGGGTTCGTTCCCCATGTGACGAATGGTTCGATCTCTTCAGCTTCCAGCACCACTTCGGCGTCAAATACTGCGTCGTCATCTGAATACAGTGTGGACCAATATTCCACAGCCTCGTCCCATTGCTCACCCTCGGGCGCGTGGGGGCGACCCTTCAGATAGTCGAATGTGGTCTGGTCGGGAGCAATCATTCCGGCGCGCGCACCGGCCTCAATGGACATGTTGCATATGGTCATGCGGCCTTCCATTGACAGTGCGCGAATGGCTTCGCCTCGGTATTCGAGGACGTATCCCTGCCCGCCACCTGTGCCGATCTTCGCGATGATCGCGAGGATAATGTCCTTGGCTGTCACACTCGGTGACAGCGTGCCGTTGATCGTGATCGCCATTGTCTTGAAAGGGGCCAGCGGTAGTGTCTGGGTAGCCAGGACATGCTCGACTTCAGAGGTTCCGATGCCAAATGCGAGGGCGCCGAATGCACCGTGTGTGGACGTGTGCGAATCGCCGCACACGATTGTCATACCCGGTTGAGTCAGACCCAGCTGCGGGCCGACCACGTGCACGATTCCCTGGTCCGAATCTCCCAGTGAATGCAGGCGAATGCCGAATTCTTCGGCGTTGGCTCGCAGCGTGTTGATCTGAGTGCGCGAGGTAAGGTCTGCGATCGGCAGGTCAATGTTGACTGTCGGAGTGTTGTGGTCCTCTGTCGCGATGGTCAATTCAGGGTGGCGAACCTTGCGCCCGGCCAGGCGCAGCCCTTCGAATGCCTGAGGGCTGGTGACTTCGTGGCACAGCTGCAGGTCGATGTAAAGAAGGTCCGGGGCACCGTTCTCGCCTTTCGTCACAACATGGTCTGCCCACACTTTTTCAGCCAATGTGCCGCTCATGATTCCTCCTTCACGCGTGTCATCACCGTCAGTTCCCTCTGATTCAGCGAATTTTCAGCACCGCCGTCGAACTGGGTGCATAAATACGTCGACAGTGTCTATGGTTAGACACAACACGTGTCTGCAGATTTTGAATCTCAGGACTTGAGATGAGAGGATCACTATATGGACGACGCATCTTCATCAGGCGTCGGGGTTCTCGACAAGGCGGCGCTGGTTCTTGACACACTCGAGGCAGGCCCTGCCACTCTTGCCCATCTCGTCGCCGCCACTGGCCTGGCGCGGCCCACTGCCCACCGCCTGGCTGTAGCTCTCGAATTTCACCGTATCGTGGCCCGCGACATGCAGGGTCGATTCGTCCTGGGGCCGCGCCTGAAAGAACTGGCCTCACAAGCGGGCGAGGATCGTCTGCTGTCAGCCGCTATGCCCGTTTTGATTGCACTGCGCGATCACACCAAAGAATCCACGCAGCTGTATCGCCGCCAGGGCGAATCACGCGTGTGTGTGGCAGCGAGCGAACCGCCGATGGGTCTGCGCGATTCCATTCCTGTCGGCGCAACACTGTCCATGAAAGCCGGATCCGCCGCCCACGTTCTGTTGGCCTGGGAAGAGCCGGACCGCATGCACCGCGGCCTGTACAACGCCTCCTTCAGCGCGACGATGCTGGCACAGGTGCGTCGCCGCGGGTGGGCACAATCTGTAGGTGAGCGCGAAGCCGGCGTCGCGTCGGTGTCCGCTCCGGTGCGTGGACCATCTGGGCGCGTGCTCGCCGCGATCTCCGTGTCCGGCCCGATTGAACGCATGGGACGCCAGCCTGGTCGTCAGCACGGTCCGTCAGTGGTTGCTGCTGCCAACCGCCTGTCCGAGTACCTGCGTTCAGTTGAGGAAATGGAACTGTAGGAAGCTGTGAAAGTCGCCCTCGTCTCTGACTGCTACCCACCGCGACTGGGCGGGATTGAAACGCAGGTGGCGGGGCTGGCTCGAGCGCTCACTGCTGCCGGGCACGACGTCACCGTCATCACTGCCACGCCGCTTGGATCTGAACGCGGCGATCACACGTCAGTTGAGGACGAGGTACGCGTTCGCCGCCTCACGATGCGCCTACCGTGGGACATTCCCATTAACCCATTGGCGAGGGCGACTCTCACGCGCGCTCTTCCTACTTTCGACGTGGTACACATCCACACCGGCGTGGTTTCGCCTTTCGCGCGGATGGCAACGAATATCTGCGCGCGCCATGAGATCGCCTGCGTGGTGACGTGGCACTGCATGCTTGACGATCAGCGCCTGTGGTACGGGTGGGCGAATCCGCTGGATGACTGGCAGCGTGCCGGCATTGTTCTGAGCGCCGTGTCGAGCAGCGCAGCTCGGGCCGTTGAACGCTGCGCCCGCGGGCCTGTATCGGTGCGGGTTCTGCCGAATTTCATCGACACTGACCCGTGGAACAGTACACGCGAATTCCAGGCATCGCGAACCTCCCCATCCGCTCCTCTGCGCGCAGTCACAGCCACGCGGTTGGCACCACGCAAACGCATCACGCAGCTGGTCGAATGCGTGCGGGCTGCTCGCAGTCGTGGAGCTGACATTGAGCTGAACGTGTATGGTGACGGGCCGATGCGCTCATCCCTGGAACGATGCACGGCAGGTTCCGGTTTTATTCACTGGTGCGGACGCAAAACCGCTCACGAGCTGGCCGATGCGTACCGCGAGGCTGACGTGTTCGTCTCCCCTGTTATCCACGAAGCGTTTGGCATTGCGGCGTTGGAAGCTCACGCCAGCGGCCTGCCGGTTATTTACCGCAGCGGAAACGGAATCGCTGACTTTTGCACCGACGGTGTGGATGGCGTGATGGCTGGGAGCGATGGTGATATCGCACGCGCACTGTTCGACCTGGCAGTCCAGCCACACAAGTTGGCTGGACTGCAGCATGCAGCTGCATCTCAGCCGACGCAGCTGACATGGGACAAGGGGGCCGACACCGTCGCCGCCCTGTACGAGGATGCTTTCTCAATACGCATCAAAACGCATTGCCCACACGTTCCTTAACTTTCCTCCGCTTTCCTCTGCCAGCAGTTTTTACAAAACCGGGGACCCGTTACCGCGTAATACCCGATAGCTCTGCACTGTTTCGCGGTCGCGGAACTGGCGGGGCCTCATTCGCGCGGATGAAGTGGACGCCGAGTATAGACACGGGATACTCCAACCCTTATATTACGTTGTGTGGATGAATTTGATGGGGCGCATGATGCGGTTGACTGTCAGGTGGCGGGCGCTGAGCGTCATGCCCAAGCGGCGGTGAGTTTTCAGCGCCGGGCTGAGGATACGTGTGGGAGTGGTTCGAGCCGTGATCGTATTGTCACGGTGCATGTGGATCACAGTGGTCATCTTGACAGGATTGAGTTCGCCGCCCAGGTGTCGACCTTGTCGAAAAGCCAGTTGACATCCAGCGTGATGGAGGCGTACAGGGCAGCGTTGAGCGATGTGCGCACCCAGATGGTTGCTGTGGCCTCAGAGATCTTCGGTGCTGATTCGCCGACCGTGCGAAAGCTTGCGGACCAATGACGGGCGATCTGCGTATTAACACTGACCAGCTTGATGAGCACCGGTGTCATGTCGCTCACGTGGGGCAGGGAATTCAGATGGCCCGTGATGCGTCCGTTCAGGTCGGTGTGGGTGATGGCGCGTTCGGCGTATTGTGTTCGCCTTTT
>NZ_JBWPVR010000021.1:0-2671 GCF_056590195.1 Pauljensenia sp. C0170B5
GAGTGTTGGTTTAGAATCGGCCCATTAGTACCAGTCGGCTCACAACACCTCACAATGCTTCCACCTCTGGCCTATCAACCCAGTCATCTACTGGGGACCTCCCACCCCCCAAAAAGAGGGGCACGGAAACCTCATCTCGAAGAAAGCTTCCCGCTTAGATGCTTTCAGCGGTTATCCCAACCGAACGTAGCCAACCAGCAATGCACCTGGCAGTACAACTGGCACACCAGAGGTTCGTCCATCCCGGTCCTCTCGTACTAGGGACGGGCCTTCATCAAGTTTCCAACGCGCGCAGCGGATAGGGACCGAACTGTCTCACGACGTTCTAAACCCAGCTCGCGTACCGCTTTAATGGGCGAACAGCCCAACCCTTGGGACCAACTCCAGCCCCAGGATGCGACGAGCCGACATCGAGGTGCCAAACCATGCCGTCGATATGGACTCTTGGGCAAGATCAGCCTGTTATCCCCGGGGTACCTTTTATCCGTTGAGCGACCACGCTTCCACAAGCCATGGCCGGATCACTAGTTCCTACTTTCGTACCTGCTCCACCCGTCAGTGTCACAGTCAAGCCCTCTTGTGCACTTACACTCACCACCTGATCACCAACCAGGCTGAGAGAACCTTTGAGCGCCTCCGTTACCCTTTAGGAGGCAACCGCCCCAGTTAAACTACCCACCAGGCACTGTCCCCAAACCCGATCAGGGCTCCAAGTTAGATGCATACTTGAACCAGAATGGTATTTCACCAACGACTCCACCACACCTAGCGGCACGGCATCACAGTCTCCCACCTATCCTACACAAGCACAAACACACACCAATACCAAGCTATAGTAAAGGTCCCGGGGTCTTTCCGTCCTGCTGCGCGAAACGAGCATCTTTACTCGTACTGCAATTTCACCGAGATCACGGTCGAGACAGCGGAGAAGTCGTTACGCCATTCGTGCAGGTCGGAACTTACCCGACAAGGAATTTCGCTACCTTAGGATGGTTATAGTTACCACCGCCGTTTACTGGGGCTTAAATTCAAACCTTCACCACAAAAAAGCAGTTAAGTCGTCCTCTTAACCTTCCAGCACCGGGCAGGCGTCAGTGCGTATACAGCGCCTTACGGCTTAGCACACACCTATGTTTTTAATAAACAGTCGCTTCTCCCAATTCTCTGCGACCCCAACCAGCACCACCCACGCACAGCAGGCACACCAGCAGGGCCCCCCTTATCCCAAAGTTACGGGGGCAATTTGCCGAATTCCTTAACCATGATTCACTCGCACGCCTCGGTATACTCTACCTGACCACCAGAGTCGGTTTAGGGTACGGGCGCTCATCTTCCTCACATCCAGGCTTTTCTCGGCAGTACAGGATCACCACTAGCCACCCCAACAGGCAGCCCCATCAGCCCTCACCCACGCGATCAAACGCAGCTTCCCGGATTTCACCCAAGAAACAGGCCACAACCTTAGACACACATAACCACCAGTGTGCAGCAACTACCTCCCTGCGTCACCCCAATGCTCACCACACACCCCACACCACACACAGCCACACTCAGCATCATCCCGAAAGACAACACCACGCACGGCAAGCACACGACGCGAAAGCATGCAGCGTCAGACGGAAAACAAACGGTACCAGAATATCAACTGGTCACCCATCGACTACGCCTGTCGGCCTCGCCTTAGGACCCGACTAACCCAGGGCGGACAAACCTGCCCCTGGAACCCTTAGTCAATCAGCGCGTAGGATTCTCACCCACGAAACGCTACTCATGCCTGCATTCTCACTCCCACCCCGTCCACCACCCATCACCAGGCAGCTTCACCCAGAGCAGGACGCTCCCCTACCCAAAAACAAAAAGTTATTGCCACGGCTTCGGCGGCACGCTTAAGCCCCGCTACATTATCGGCGCACAACCACTCGACCAGTGAGCTATTACGCACTCTTTCAAGGATGGCTGCTTCTAAGCCAACCTCCTGGCTGTCAACGCGACTCCACATCCTTTCCCACTCAGCGCACGCTTAGGGGCCTTAGCCGATGATCTGGGCTGTTTCCCTCTCGACCACGAAGCTTATCCCCCGCAGTCTCACTGCCACACCCACTTGAAATGGCATTCGGAGTTTAGCTGACGTCAGTAACCAACACGGCCCATCAACCAACCAGTAGCTCTACCTCCACCAAGCCCAGTGTGACGCTGCACCTAAATGCATTTCGGGGAGAACCAGCTATCACGGAGTTTGATTGGCCTTTCACCCCTACCCACAGTTCATCCCCCAGGTTTTCAACCCTGGTGGGTACGGGCCTCCACCACGTCTTACCATAGCTTCACCCTGACCATAGGTAGATCACCCCGCTTCGGGTCCACAACACGCGACACACGCCCAAAATTAAGACTCGCTTTCGCTACGCATCCCCCACACGGGTTAAGCACGCCACGCATCACTGACTCGCAGGCTCATTCTTCAAAAGGCACGCCATCACCCAACAAAAGCAGGCTCTGACGGCTTACAGGCACCCGGTTTCAGGCACTATTTCACTCCCCTCCCGGGGTACTTTTCACCATTCCCTCACGGTACTATGCACTATCGGTCACCAAAAAGTATTCAGGCTTACCAGGTGGTCCTGGCAGATTCACACGAGATTCCACGAGCCCCGCACTACTCGGGCACCCC
>NZ_JBWPVR010000003.1:0-289018 GCF_056590195.1 Pauljensenia sp. C0170B5
CCGGGGGGTCGTGGGAGAGTAAGACACTGCCGCAATCAACCGTGAGTTGGGGGTGGGGTACAGGCCTGGAGACAGGCACGTACCCCACCCCCCCCTTTTTTACGCGCACACACTACCCGGACGCACGCACCCAGCGGGGCTGACCGACCGGATACCCAGTCAACCAACATAGTAGTGCACGGGCAACTGCCCGCCTCAGACGTGTATCTGCGCACGAAATTCATGAGCTGACAGGTATGTCAGCGCATATCAGGTAGCATTAACAGCAGTATTAACGTGTGAAGCAGCTCCGTAGATAGGGCGGGACACAGACGAATAGGGGAGACCATTCATGGCAGACGAACGACACGATCGATCGAACGACTTCCGCTCACGAGGCGAGCGTTCATGGAGGGGCTCCTCAGACCGCCGAGGCTTCGGCCGTCGAGATGACCAGGGAGGTCGGCGCTCTTCCGGTGGCTACCAGTCACGCAATCGTCGCTTCGATGACGGCGAATCACGGCGAGACGGTGGTTTTCAGCGTGACGGTGGTTTCCGACGCGACGGTGAGTCACGACGCGGAAGCGGACAATGGCAGCAGCGCGACAATGACCGTGATTTCAAGCGCGGCAGCTTCAACCGCTCAGACAGTGACCGCGACCGTCATGGCGAGGGGCGCGGCTTTAGAGAACGCGACGATCGTCGCGGCGGACGTTCTGACCGTTTCGACCGCGATGGCAGAAAGCGCTTCAACAGACGAGGTGACGGTAAAGGCAGGAATTGGTCAGACCGAGGCGGTCGGAATGACCGTCATGACCACTCCGAACGTGGCAGCCGTTTCGACCGAAACGATCGTGGAGACCGCTGGCGCGATGACCGCTCCCGTTCACGTCACGACCGAGGAAACAATCAGCGCGGCGATGCCAACTACGCGAGCACCGAAGAATACGTGTCACCTCACGGTGATGAGCCGACAATTCCAGCCGGCGTATCAGCCAGTGAACTCGACTCTGAAGCCCTGCGTTCACTCAAGACGCTATCGGGAGCTAACCATGACATCGTGGCACGCCACCTCGTCATGGCCGGTCAACTCATTGATCTGGATCCCGAGCAGGCCTACGAGCATGCCCGCGCCGCAGCCAAGCGAGCCGGTCGTGTCGATACAGTACGCGAAGCAGCCGCATTGACTGCCTACGCATCGGGACGCTATGAAGAAGCACTGCGTGAGGTGCGAGCCGTGCGACGCATGCGCGGAGACCAGTCTCTGCGCGCCGTGGAAGCGGACTGTGAACGCGGACTGGGCCATCCAGAACGAGCAGTTGACATTATTGACAAGACCGACACCGCCGCTCTTGACCTGGGTGAACAGGTCGAACTCGTCCTCGTTTCGTCTGGTGCGCGTGCGGATCTAGGACAAAACGAAGTCGGCCTGGTGCTGGTCGATGATGCGCTGGCAGCCTTGCCTGAAGATGCCGACACCGAATATGTGCGCCGCCTGATGAGCGTCAAAGCCGATCGTCTGCGCGAACTGGGGCGCGACGAAGAAGCCACTCAAGTCGAAGAATCGATGCCGCCAGAAATCGAAGATCCCGACATCGTGGACATCGAAATGATTGCTGATGCGGACGTCACCAAGCGTGGCAGCACGTTGCACGGAACCGACGAACCACTGTCCAGTCTCTTTGACACAGCGTTGCTTGACCTGGACGGCGTGGCATGGATGGGATCAGACCCCATTGAGCATGCGGCCCCGTCCGTCGTCGCCGCGCGTGAGAACGGCATCAAGACGGTGTTCGTGACCAATAATGCCTCACGTCCGCCTCAGGCAGTCGCTGAAAAGCTGAATTCGATGGGATTCGAAGCGGACGAATCCATGATCATGACATCCGCGATGGACGTGGCGGCTATTATGAGCGACGAGCTCGATGACGGCGCCAAGGTCTTTATGGTTGGTGGTCCCGGACTGCGCGAAGCTCTCGAAAAAGCTGGATTCACCCTCGTTGAACGTGCAAGTGACCAGCCAGATGCAGTCGTCATGGGACTGGACCGAACTGTCGGCTGGGAACAGATGTCGCAGGCTGCCTACGCGATTCAGGCCGGCGCCCGATTCTTTGCCTCCAATATGGACTCCACACTGCCGACAGAAGAAGGCTTTGCCCTCGGAAACGGCTCTCTGGTGACCGCCGTCGAACATGCCACCAAACAGCGTGCAACCGCGGCAGGTAAGCCGACGCCCGGAATCTACCAACGCGGTGCGAACCTGGTCGAAGCACACAATCCACTGAGCGTGGGAGACCGACTCGAAACCGATATTGCCGGCGCTGTCTCAGCTGGCTACCCTGCCCTTCACGTGCTTACCGGTGTCCATCAGGCAGCAGATGTGATCCGGGCACGAAAGGGTCAGCGACCCACCTACCTCGCCCTTGACATGCGAGGGTTGAACGAGGCTCATCCTCATCCCAAACATCACAAGGACAACACGTGGACCTGTGGGTACTCCCAGGTAGCATCGGTGACCAAGTGGGGCACGCTGCGCCTGGACGGTATCGAGTTGACTGAACCGACCAGGGTCACCCTGGATTCGTATCGTGCGCTGGCAGCCGCAGCGTGGGCTGTCGAATCAGATGAGCCCGTGCGGTGCCCGGAATTGACGGTTGTGCCCAACGACGATCCGGCAGGGATTGTGACCCCGCCTGAACCTCAGGACGAACCGGAAGACGAAGCGGAAAATCCCGAGGTCTCAGACGCCATTGACGCGGAATTGGCTGAAGATACGCGCCCGGATTCCGAAGTCGAAGAGGAAGCCCTCAGCACAGACAATCCGATCCCGGCGTTCCTTCCTGGTGAAGAAGAACTCGAAGCTCTGCTGCGCGAGGGCGCAGATGACGAGACCGGCGTGAAGACCGCTGAAAGCGAGGATGACGCTGCCGCAGCGGACAGCGTGCAGGACGTGTCGCAGGACAGTGCCAGTGAGTGAGAACGACCCCGTGACACCGCGCCCTCATGATCCGCATGATCGTGAGGACGCGGTCACAATTCCCAACGGAGAAGTCGAACTCGACGGATTGAACGAGGCAAGCGCACAGATTCAGGTACGCACGCTGGCAGGATTCGATGCGCAGCTTCGTGCTGCCCTCGAGCACGTGAGCCGCTGAGATGAAACTCAGGAGAATCGACTCCGAACTGGTGCGCCGCCACCTGGCACGCTCACGCACCCACGCTCAGGAACTTATCCACGACGGGCGCGTCAAACTCGACGGGCAGGTGGTGCTCAAGCCGGCTCGACAAATGGATCCTGCACAGGCAATCGTCATTACCGAGGGGGACGCCGTCGACTACGCTTCACGCGGTGCCTACAAACTTGCCGGCGCGCTGGACGCCCTCGGAAAATCAGCACCGCGCATACAGGGGCGACGGTGTCTGGATGCGGGAGCATCGACGGGCGGGTTTACTGACGTCCTGTTGCGGCGAGGCGCACAGCAGGTGATCGCTGTTGACGTGGGATATGGGCAGCTTGCCTGGAAGCTGCAGTCGGATCCGCGCGTCGAGGTACGTGATCGCACCAATATTCGTACGCTCGCGCCCGCCGATATCACGCCACCCGTTGACCTGGTGGTGTCCGACTTATCGTTCATTTCACTGACACTGGTGATCCCGCCGCTGATTTCCGTGGCAACACCCGACGCGGACTACCTGTTGATGGTCAAGCCTCAATTTGAGATCGGCAAAGACAGGCTCGGCCACGGAGGCGTGGTGCGTGACCCCGATCAGCACGTGGAAACGGTGGAAAAAGTCGCGCAATGTGCGCGTAGCAATGGGTTGGATATATACGCCGTTCAGGCTTCACCGTTGCCGGGTCCTGCCGGTAATGTCGAGTATTTCCTGGCGATGCGCTCAGGTCATCCGGATGCGATCTTGGAGCAAAACCTGCACAATCGGATTGTCAGAGCAGTACAGGAAGGGCCGGCAGTGAAGGGAAGGAAACATTCGTGATTCAGCGCGTCATGCTGGTGCGCCACATCAACCGCCCAGAAGCACAGGCAGCCGCCCAGGCAGCAGCACGTGAACTTTCGGTACGCGACATTGACGTGGTGCCTGAAGGAGACTGCACCGGCGATATCGACCTGGTGCTGGCCACAGGAGGCGACGGCACGATTCTTGCCGCAGCAGAATACGCCCGGAAATTCGACGCACCGTTGCTCGGCATCAACATGGGGCACATGGGCTTCCTTGCGGAAGTGTCTGCGGACGGCATCCTGTCAGTTGTTGACATGATTGCAGATGGACGTTACACCATGGATACGCGCATGACGCTCGACATCCATGCGCACTTCCCCGATGGCACCGAATGGCACGACTGGGCGCTGAACGAAGCAGTCGTCATGCACACAGACGTGGCGCACCCGGTCCACTTGGGATTCGGAGTGGACGGACAGGCTGTATCCACCTACGGGGCGGACGGCATCATCTTCTCCACACCCACCGGCTCAACTGCATATTCGTTCTCTGCTGGCGGGCCAGTGGTATGGCCCGACACGGAGGCAATCATCATGGCTCCGCTGGCCGCGCATGGCCTGTTCACGCGGCCACTTGTTGTCAGCCCTTCGTCAGTGCTCAGCGTCAATATCCTCGAAGATGCGTGGAGTGCGCCAGAAGTGTGGTGCGACGGTCTGCGTCAGCGCACCGTCCCCAGCGGAACAACCATCACTGCCACACGAGGATGTCGCCCCGTCCACCTGCTGCGCCTCGATGACACTCCATTTTCTACGCGACTGGTCAAACGATTCCAGCTGCCTGTGGATGGTTGGAGGAAACGCCCATCCGAGCGTTAATCTGTCACGTGAGAGCTGGAGAGGCGAGAGGAGGCCAAGGTGATCGATGCGCTCCGCATCAAGTCCCTGGGCGTCATTGACGAAGCCGACGTGCAATTTTCACCTGGCCTGACTGTTGTCACCGGTGAAACCGGAGCCGGTAAGACGATGGTGTTGACCTCACTGTCACTTTTGCTCGGCACTCGGGCCGATTCTCAGACCGTGCGTCAGGGGTGTGAGCAGGCCGAAGTAGACGGCATTTTCGAAGTCGATGACATGGTTGCCGCACGCGCCCAGGAGCTTGGAGCCAACGTCGAAGACGGTGAGCTCATCGTGTCCAGAACGGTTAGTGCCAAGGGTCGATCACGCGCCCACCTTGCAGGACGCCCCATCCCGGTATCCATTCTTGCTGATATTGGCGATAGCCTCGTCACGATTCACGGCCAGGCCGACCAGATGCGTCTACGTCAGGCATCCGTCCAGCGCGCCACTCTCGATGAGACAGGCGACGATCAGCACCAGGAGCTTCTCTGCGACTACGCGCAAGCCTGGAAAGCAGCAGTCGATGCGAAAAAACGCCTGGACATGGCGCGCTCGCACGCCGACGAACGTGCGACACGCATTGAGGAACTGACCCGCATCACTGACCAGATCCGCCAGCTGGACCCGTATCCGGGTGAAGACGACGATCTGCGCACTCAGACTGAAAGACTGACCAACGTTGAGGATCTGCGCGCCCAGGTGGCTCTGGCCTACGCATGTCTGCGCGGTGAATCTGACGAGACCCACCTGATCGATCTGCTGCACCGCGTCCAGGCCGCATTCGCAGATGCCTCGCGTTTTGATTCCACGCTCGATTCGTTCGCCCAGCGTGCCCACACTCTGCGTCTTGATGCCGACTCGCTGGCAGATGATGCCGAGGCCTACCTGTCCACACTGAACGCCGACCCGGAGCGTCTTAACGCGTTGCACCAACGGCGCGCCGACCTGAATCGCCTGCTGCAGGGGCGGGCCGCAGATGCCACTCAGCTGCTTGAATGGGAAGCTCAGGCGCGCGCTGAACTTGAAGAACTGACAGATCCGGATGTCAACGAAGACTCCCTCGCCGCTGAACTTGCGCAGGCTCAGCAGCGCGTACTGGAACTGGGGGAGCGCCTGAGCACCTCCCGCCGGCACCTCGCAGACGAACTCAGCGAGCACGTCGATGCCGAGCTGGCAGCACTGGCGATGAAAGGGGCACACCTGAACGTCGAACTGATGCACCGTAAACCCAACTCCACGGGGTGTGAAGACATCACATTCATGCTGCAGCCTCATCCTGACGCGCCCGCCCGGCCAGTGTCTCGCGGAGCATCAGGTGGCGAGCTTTCACGCGTCATGCTGGCACTGGAAGTGGCGCTCTCGCATCGTGCGACGCCCCGCACCTTCGTCTTTGACGAGGTCGACGCCGGAATCGGTGGGCGCACAGCCACAGAGGTGGGCGCGCGACTGGCACGGCTGGCACGCGTACACCAGGTGATCGTGGTCACCCACCTGGCTCAGGTGGCAGCCTATGGAGACACCCACCTGGTAGTGCACAAAGAGGGTGGAACTGCGCGTGTGACATGCGTTGACGGGGAAGAACGCATCGACGAGATCGTGCGAATGACCGGCTCGCCGACCACCTCAGAAACGGCACGCCGTCACGCGAAAGAATTGATTCTGGCCGCAACCGTGCCACAATCGCCCTGTGAGTGACAATGAGACAGGTATGCCACCATCGCAGGCTCCCAGCGATGCGGATGTGAGGGCACGGATTCGCATCGACGAGAATCCCGTGCGGCTCGCCCGGCGCCTCGAAGCCGGTGAAATTGCGGTTATTGACAGGCCTGACCTGGACCGGGCCACCGCCCGACTGCTCATTGACGCACAACCCACAGCAATTTTGAACGCGTCAGCATCCTCTACCGGCCGCTACCCGAACCTCGGTCCAGCCCTCGTCCTCAAAGCAGGCATTTTGTTGCTCGATGACCTGGGTTCTGACATTATGACCCTGCGTGAGGGAGACACCATCACGATCAGCGGCACAGAGGTGACGCAAGATGGTCGACTGATCGCATCCGGACACGTGATGACTGACGAGGACGACCTGCGCGCACGCGAGGAAGCACGCCTGGGTCTGAGCACTCAGATCGAAGCGTTCGATGAATTCACAGATGACTATTTTGAGCGCGAATCTGACCTGCTCTACCACGAAAAAGGGATTCCGACCCTGCGCACCAAGATGCAGGGTCGCCCGGTTCTCCTGGTGAATAAGGCTGAAGATTCTGTCAAGGAACTCAAAGGGCTGCGTCGCTGGATTCGCGATACCAACCCCATCCTGGTCGGCGTTGACGGGGGAGCGGACCTGCTGCTTCGCGAACGCATGAAGCCCCACATCATCGTGGCCGACATGGATGCGGTCTCAGAAAAGGCATTGGGATGCGGGGCTGAACTAGTGGTGCGGGAGAACCGTGACGGCACCGCTCCAGGACGCGAACGCCTCAACCGACAGGGACGCTCCTACGAAGTGATGACCGCATCTGGGACCAGTGAGGATGCAGCGATCATTCTGGCTGCCACGCAACGTGCCTCCGTGATCGCCACGATCGGTATTCACCTGACACTCCAGGATTTCCTCGATCGCGGACGCGCCGGAATGGCGTCAACCTTCTTCACGCGTCTCAAGGCAGGTGACGCGCTTATCTCATCGCGTGCCATTCGCGAAACCTACCGTCCACGCATTTCAGCGTTCTGGCTGATCGTATTCGTTATCGTCGCCGTCCTGCTGGCCGGTGCGGCACTGTGGTCCACACCGTGGGGACAGGGTGCTATGGAAGTCGTAGCCCATTGGGTCGCAAGCTGGTGGCCCTTCAGCGCAGGGAGCAGTTAAAAGAGGTCATCATGGTTAGTTTTCGCTATCACCTAGTCTCCATCATCGCGATCTTCATCGCGCTGTGCGTGGGCGTGATCCTCGGTGCCGGCCCCCTGCAGGTACGGCTCGATGACGCACTGAGCTCATCGCGCGCACAGGCGCAGCGAACCGCTCAGGAACAACTCGAAGAAGCCGAACACAGCCTCAAGCTGTCAGAAGCAGCCGTTTCGCAAATGGGCGACGAGATTGTGCCGGGAACCCTCGAAGGACGCAATATTGGTCTGCTGAAAATGGCGGCCACCGATCCTGCTGATATCGAGCAACTCAAGACTATGCTGAGCAAAGCCGGTGCAACAGTTGTCAGCGTCGCAACACTGACAGACAACTGGGATTCTCAGTCCATGACCGAGTATCGCAATACGCTGGCCACGCCAGTTGAGACCAACCTCGCCGGTGACGTTCCGGCAGATCTGACCAGTGACGGAGTGATCGGGCAGGCCATCGTGACGATTATGACCTCCTCTGGCGCCAACCAGGATCTGCTCCGTGACATCCTGACCGATGATTCGCGTCCCATTGTCACCTTCGATGAATCCGAGGGCGGTCAGGCTGACACCCTGATTCTGGTCGGGCCACGCACGATGAAGGCTGGAATGGCAACCGCGCAGGACGCCCAGAGCGGCACAGGAGGCCCGGCCTCTTCGAGCGCATGGGTCGGAATGGCTCGCGCATTGGCAAGTGCGCCCAATCCCGGCGTGATCGTGGGTGATGCCGGTGATGCGGACGCGATGATTGCCCAGCTGCGTGCACAGAACGCTCCAATCACCACCGTTGATTCCGTAGGAACAGCGATCGCCACGCTGGCAACAGTTCTCGCACTTCCGAGCGCCCAGGCTCAGCCACGCGCACTGGGCGGCGAGGACAGCGCCACCAGCGTGTTCCCAGATCTTCAGCTCTCAGGCCGGCAAGCGGCTCCACCCGCGCCACACAACGAACCGGCAGACGGAGCCCAGTCACAAAGCGGAGGAGAGTAACACCGTGACGGCACACGAGGATGAACAGATGCCCATCGCTGATCGCAGCGGAAGCGCACCCGTCGCCAGTCACGACATCGTATGGCGCGGCAAAGTCTTTGACATGGCTGAAGACGAGGTCATCCTTGACGACTCTCACTCAGTGATTCGCCAGTACCTGTCGCATCCAGGCGCAGTCGGCATCGTCGCATTGCGCGGTGAGGACGGTAATGAGGAAGTACTGCTGGAATACCAGTACCGCCATCCAGTAGGCGCGCACCTGTGGGAGATACCGGCCGGCCTTCTCGATATCGAGGGTGAAGACCCCCTGACAGCGGCCAAACGCGAACTTGCTGAAGAAACGGATCAGAAGGCTGAGCGCTGGGATGTCCTCGTCGATTACTTCACCTCACCTGGAGGATCCGAAGAATCTCTGCGGATCTTCCTTGCCCGCGATGTTTCTCCGACTGGCACCACCTTCGAGCGTGAGGATGAGGAAGCGGCGATGGTGACCCGCTGGGTCAACCTGGATGAAGCTGTTCGCCTCGTTGCTGCGGGAAATCTGCATAACCCTTCAGCCTGCGTGGGAATTCTCGCCACCTTCGCTGCGCGCGCCCACGGGTGGCAGACCCTGCGTGCCAGCGACGCGCCGTGGATGCGTTCTGCGCGTCAGAACTGACTGCTCCAGACTCGAATCCTCCTTATAGCGTGCAAGTGATCTCAATCGCCGTAATTTAGAAAGCATCGTGTTGCTAAAAGCCGTACACTGGTGGGGTAGTTATTGACGGCGATAAGGAGGACAGTCATGGGAGAGCCGACTGAAATCGGCACCCGCGAGCAGGTGCTCGACCTAATCGTCGAAAAAGGTCCCGTGACCGCTACGGTCATCGCGAAGATCCTGGATCTGACCACGGCGGCGGTCAGACGGCACATCACCATTTTGCAGGACGCTGGAGAAATCGTTCAGTATCAGGACTACTCGACTGACAAGCGTGGACGAGGGCGACCAGCGCGTCACTACGTGGCAACCGAGCGAGCACACGACAGGCTCCCAGAGGGATACTCCGAGTTGGCTGTCAAGGCTCTGGGCTACCTGGGACAGGTCGGAGGTGGCCCGGCCATTGACTCATTTGCCGCTGCCCGCTCACGCGAAATCGAACGTCGATACGCGCCGATCGTGCGTGAAGCAGGGAACGACCCGAAAGTGCGCGCACAGGCTCTGGCTGACGCGCTCACCCAGGACGGTTACGCAGCGACAGTGCGCGACATTGGCGATGGCACCTTCGCAATCCAGCTATGTCAGGGTCACTGCCCGATCCAGCAGGTAGCCGATGACTTCCCACAATTGTGCGAAGCGGAAACCCAAGCCTTTGCGCGTCTGCTGGACGTGCATGTTCAACGTTTGGCCACCTTGGCCGGAGGGGAGCACGTATGCACCACGCATATTCCCGTGGGTGCCCCCACAATCCGGCGCTCTGCGTTGGCGGCTCTCAGGCGATAGCGTGAGTGCTTTTGACACAGCGGCAAAGTCACGATCTTGACGCCAGTCAAGTCACTGAGGAAAGGACAATATGAGCCAGTCACCGCCAATCGTTTCATCTGAGGATAAGCGCAGAAGTGATGAAGCGATTATCGAATCCATCGGTGCATACGAATTCGGATGGCACGACAAGGACGACTACTCACATGATGTTCCCAAAGGCATCAACGAGCAGGTGGTGCGCCACATTTCGGCCGAAAAGAATGAACCCGAATGGATGTTGGAGCGCCGACTGAAAGCTCTGGAGATCTTCGAGCGCAAACCCATGCCGGCATGGGGTCCCGACCTGTCCGACATTGACTTCGGTGACTTCAAGTACTACGTGCGTCCCACCGACCGTCAGGTTAAAGACTGGAACGACCTGCCCGAAGACATTCGTCAGACCTATGACCGCCTGGGCATTCCCGAAGCGGAAAAACAGCGTCTGGTCGCAGGCGTGGCCGCGCAGTACGAATCTGAAGTTGTTTACCAGCAGATTCAGTCTGATCTGGAGAAGCAAGGCGTCGTCTTCATGGACACCGACACCGGCCTGCGTGAATACCCCGAGATCTTCAAGGAATACTTCGGGCACTCGGTACCTTCAGGTGACAACAAGTTCGCAGCACTCAACACGGCAGCATGGTCGGGTGGCTCATTCGTGTACGTGCCACCGGGCGTCCACGTTGAGATCCCTCTGCAGGCCTACTTCCGCATCAACACCGAAGCGATGGGCCAGTTTGAGCGCACGCTGATCGTAGCGGACGAAGGTTCCTACGTTCACTACGTCGAGGGCTGCACGGCCCCGATTTACGACTCCAACTCGCTGCACGCCGCAGTCGTGGAAATCTTCGTGCGCAAGGATGCCCGCGTGCGATACACGACCATCCAGAACTGGTCGACCAACGTGCTCAACCTGGTGACTCAGCGTGCCATCGTTGACGAGGGTGGAACGATGGAGTGGATCGATGGCAACATGGGCTCCGCGATCACGATGAAGTACCCCGCGTGCTTCCTCATGGGTGACCACGCCCGAGGCGAAACACTGTCAATCGGTTTTGCCGGCCCCGGCCAGAACCAGGACACGGGTGCGAAGATGGTGCACATGGCGCCGCACACGTCCTCGTCCATTGTCTCCAAATCAGTGTCACGAGGGGGTGGGCGCACCTCGTATCGAGGCCTCGTGCAGGTCAATGCGCGTGCGCGCCACTCCAAGTCGAATGTTCTGTGCGACGCGCTGCTGGTCGATAAGATCTCCCGCACCGACACATACCCGTATGTGGATGTGCGCACCGACGACGTGGAAATGGGGCACGAGGCCACCGTCTCGAAAGTGTCAGAAGATCAGCTGTTCTACCTGATGAGTCGCGGCCTGGATGAAAACGAAGCTATGGCCATGATTGTGCGCGGATTCGTCGAGCCTATTGCGAAGGAACTCCCCATGGAGTACGCACTCGAACTGAACCGCCTCATCGAACTACAAATGGAAGGATCGGTGGGCTGAGTTGGCTCAAGACCATCGCAAAGATCACGTCAGCCCACACCCATCGCGCGCAGATCGGCCGACGTCGTTCAACCTCGACGATATTCCCGTGCCCAAAGGCAAGGAAGAAGACTGGCGATTTACCCCGATGCGCCGTATCTCGATGTTGTTCGACCCGGCCAACTACGATACCGAGGACGCTCCGCTGACTGTGGAAGCTCCCGAAGGCGTCTGCGTTGAAACCGTCTCGCGAAACGATTCACGCGTGGGCACCGTGCTGGCTCCTGGTGACAGGACCGCGGTAGTTGAATGGAATACGTTCCATGATGCTCAGGTCGTGTCCGTTCCAGCCGGACAACGCATCGACGATCCAATTCTTATTACGGTGGATACGGCCTCTGACCAACGCAGCCAGCACCTGGTCGTCGACGCAGGCGCACACAGCGAATCCACAGTGATCCTCAACCACACGGACAGCGCCGACGCGCGAATCAACCAGGGCATTGAGATCACTACCGGTGAGAACGCCTCGTTAACGTTCGTGTCTCTGCAGGAATGGGACGACAGTGTTGTACACGCGTCGAACCACCGCATCCGCATTGGCAAGAACGCGAAAGTGCGTCACATCGTGGTCACACTGGGTGGCGATACGGTTCGCCTGTGCGCCGATACCGACTTTGAAGGGCCGGGCGCTGAACTGACTATGCTGGGCGTGTACTTCGTGGACGGAGGACAACACCTGGAACACCGTGTGTTCGTGGACCACTCAGCACCCAACTGCTACTCACGCGTGACGTATAAAGGCGCCCTGCAGGGTAAGGATGCGCACTCGGTGTGGATTGGTGACTGCCTCATCCAGGAACCTGCTGACGGAACAGACACCTATGAGCTGAACCGTAACCTCATTTTGACCGAAGGCGCTCATGCTGATTCAGTTCCCAACCTTGAGATTGAAAACGGTGAGATCGCCGGAGCAGGACATGCATCAGCGACAGGACGCTTTGATGATGAACAATTGTTCTACCTGATGAGCCGCGGAATCACCGAGGAAGATGCCCGTCGCCTCGTGGTGCGAGGATTCTTCGCGGAACTGATTGACCAGATCGGTGTTCCGGCCATTGAAAAACATCTGATGGAATCGGTTGAAAGAGAACTTGAAGTTACGGGACGCTGAGCCGCCCTCGAACGTAAGAGAAAGAACGCGACATGTCGACTTTGGAAATTCAGAACCTTCACGTCAACGTAGAAACACCTGAGGGCACGAAACAGATCCTCAAAGGTGTCGACCTCACCATCGAATCTGGCGAGATCCACGCCATCATGGGACCGAACGGATCAGGCAAATCCACACTCGCCTACGCGCTGGCCGGTCATCCAGCCTACGAGGTAACCGAAGGCGCCGCCTACCTCGATGGTCACAACATTGTGGACATGACCGTTGATGAGCGCGCCCGCAGCGGCCTGTTCCTGGCGATGCAGTACCCTGTGGCAGTGGCGGGCGTGTCAGTGTCGAACTTCCTGCGCTCCGCCAAGACCGCGATCGACGGGAAGGCGCCGAGTATCCGGACCTGGGTCAAGGACATGAACGCCGCAATGGAGAAATTGCGCATCGAACCGGCTTTCGCTGAGCGTGACGTCAACGTGGGCTTCTCCGGTGGTGAAAAGAAGCGCCTCGAAATTTTGCAGATGGAGATGCTGCGCCCCTCGTTCGCCATTCTTGACGAGACTGACTCCGGCCTTGACGTGGATGCGCTGAGGATCGTCTCCGAGGGTGTCAACCGGGTCCACGAGTCCACGAACTGCGGGATCATGCTGATCACGCACTACACGCGAATCCTGCGTTACATTCACCCCAGCCATGTGCACGTGTTTGTTGACGGTCACGTTGCCGCTCAAGGCGGCCCGGAACTGGCTGAACAACTGGAAGAAACAGGGTACGACTCATACCTTCAGTAAGCAGTAGGAGCAGATTGTGAGTGAGACGATCGGCGCGTTCACCGTCGATGAGATTCGTCAGGACTTCCCGTACCTGACGCGGCGCGGTAGGGCGGGTGGCCCCATCGCCTACTTTGACGCGTCAGCCACATCTCAAAAACCCTCGTGCGTCATAGACGCGGTTACTGACTTTTACCGGCACCACAACGGTGCCGTGCATCGCGGTACCCACGTGCTGTCAGATGACTCAACGCAACTGTACGAGGACGCGCGCGCCACCGTCGCACGCTTCATCAAAGCGCGGCCGGACGAAGTGGTGTGGACGAAGAACGCCACTGAAGCACTCAACATCGTCGCCTACGCGATGACGAACGGGTCAGCTGGTGGCTCGACAGGCCACGATGTCCGCTTCAGCCTGCAGGCAGGGGACCGGGTCGTGATCTCACGCGCCGAACACCACTCGAACCTGGTGCCGTGGCAGCTGGCCTGCCAGCGCAGCGGAGCCGAGCTCAAGTGGCTCGATCTGGACCCCGAGGGACGAATCGACCTCGATACACTGGACGTCATCACGCCGAACACGAAGGTCGTCGCCGTCACACACGCATCCAACGTGACCGGAGCGATCACTCCGATTGAGCCGATCATCCAGGCAGCCCATAACGTCGGCGCACTGGTGGTTCTGGATACATGCCAGTCATCTGCGCACCTTCCGATTGACGTGACAACACTGGGCGCAGACTTCATTGCTCTGTCATCACACAAGATGTGTGGGCCGACTGGAATTGGTGCATTGTGGTCACGTCGCGACCTGCTTGAAGCGATGCCACCAGTGCTGACGGGCGGCTCAACGGTCGCATCTGTCACGATGGATTCCACTGAGTTCCTGCCTGCACCTGACTGCTTCGAAGCCGGATCGCAACCAGTGGCACAGGCGGTCGGGTGGGCACGCGCACTGGAGTACATATCCACCATTGGAATGGATGCCATTGCCAGGCGCGAAGAGGAACTGGCCACACTGATGCTGGAAGGATTGTCCGACGTCGAAGGCGTGAAGATCCTGGGACCGACAACCACGCACGACCGTCTGGCAGTCGTGGCCTGGACGATGGACGGAGTCCACCCACATGATGTGGGCCAGTTCCTTGACTCGCGTGACGTTGCGGTGCGAGTAGGACACCACTGCGCCATCCCGTTGCACCAGTTTTTCTGCGAGCGCGCATCGACGCGGGCGACGGCAACAGTGACCACGACACGCGCCGAGATCGATCAGCTGATCGACGCGGTGAGCGCAACAGCAGGTTTTTTCACAGGAGCATAATGAGCAGTCTTGAACAGATGTACCAGCAAGTGATCCTGGATCACTCACGCGAACGCCGAGGCAGCGGCACGGTGGACAACATCCAGGCGTCCTCACACCAGGTCAACCCCACATGCGGTGACGAGGTGACCCTGGGCATCAGAGTTGACGATGCCGGAAACATTGAACACCTGGTGTGGGACGGGGATGGCTGCTCCATCTCGCAGGCCAGCCTGTCGATGCTCTCCGACATGGTCGAAGGCCAACCGACTGACACGGTGCGTGACCTGTACGCCGATATGGAAACCATGATGCATTCGCGCGGTCAGGGTGTGGACGATACAGTCCTGGACGCGCTGGGGGATGCCGCGGCCCTTGAAGGAACCAGCCAGTTCCCGAACAGAATCAAGTGCGCACTGCTGGGATGGTACGCCCTGCGTGACGCGCTGGCACAAGTTGGTATCGACATAGCAGGAGACGATCATGAGTGACACGCCCTATTCGCCCGAAGGCGCGCAGTCAGCAAACCCGATGGCTCAGACGGAACCTGTCGAACAGCGCTTTGCCCCCGCACCACAGCAGCAACTGCCCACCGGCGTTGACTACGTGGAAAACGGCACCGTTCCCGCCGCAGACGTGGAAGAAGCACTCAAGGACGTCATCGACCCCGAACTGGGAATCAACATCGTTGACCTCGGTCTGCTCTACGGCATCACGGTCAGTGAGGATGACAGTATCCAGCTGGATATGACGCTGACATCTGCTGCATGCCCACTGACCGACGTGATCGAACAGCAGGCGCAGATGGTGCTGCAGACGTTCACGGATCTGGTGATGGTCAACTGGGTGTGGATGCCCGCTTGGGGGCCAGAACGCATTACTCCTGATGGGCGGGATCAACTCCGCGCCCTCGGATTCAACGTCTGAGCATCGTCTGTTTGTGCTTAGTCGCGTGAGGAACTCTCGCCCGTATCCGTCTGTCCATCTGCGGCGCGCTTGGCAGCCTCGTGGCGGGTCTGCTCTTCCTGATAGGACCGGATCGCCGCCTCGGTTGCATCGGATACTCCGCGGGAGAGCGTTGTGGCAGCTTCGCTGACACCTTTCACTACCGGGGTGACGGCGTCCTCAACCGCTTTTGACGTGGAATCCCACAACTTTGCTGCCGGATTCAGCAACTGCTCACGAACCCTGCGCCGCATGACCTTGCCCAGCTGATTACGCGGCATGGTGGAGATGAACGCGATCTGGCGCGGCAATGCGTAGTGCGAGATCGATCGCTCTGCCCATTCGCGGACCTGATCCAAGGAAATCAGGGGAGCGCCCTCGTCCATGATCAGCGCAGCGGTCACTTCCTCGGTCTCATCACCCTTCGGCAGACCGACAACGGCCACATCCTTCACCCCAGGCATGGAACGAATCGCGTCCTCAACCTGCGAGGGATACACGTTGAAGCCGCCGGACAAAATGAGTTCCTTGCGGCGGTCAGCGAGCGTGATGAAACCGTCATCGTTGACACCGATATCGCCGGTGCGGAGCCAGCCGTCCTGTGTGAAGACTTTTGCGGTTTCCTCGGGAGCATCCAGGTAGCCCTCAAAGACCTGCGGGCCGCGCACAACGATCTCGCCTGGCTCGCCATCGTCGACATCACGCGTGGGATCCTCAAGGTCGACTAGGCGCAGCTCGGTGGAAGCGAAGGGGATACCCAGTGTGCCATGTCGCCTGCCTGGTCCCAGAGGCGACCCGCAGATGACAGGAGAGGTTTCAGACAAGCCATAGCCCTCTAGGATAATGCCGCCGGTATATTCTTCCCATTCGTCGGCAAATGCGGTAGACAACGGCATCGCTCCGGAGACCGAATACCGGATGCTGTCGAGCGGCGTATGCGTCTTTCGTGCTTCCTTCAGGATCCTCTCAAACATCGCGGGAACACCGACAAAGAACGTGACGGCACGACGACGATGCGCGGCAACAGCCATTGCCGCATCGAAAGTCGGCATCAGGACCTGCGTCGCCGCCTTCCTGACGGAGGTACACAGGAAAAACGTCAACCCGAATGCGTGGAAGTAGGGAAGCAGGGAGAAAAACGTTTCCGCGCCTTCGTGCAGCTTCCACACCCAGAACAGGTTCTGATTGACATTGGCGCCGATGTTGGTGTGAGTGAGCGGAACCGACTTTGGAATACCGTTGGTGCCGCCCGTGTGCAAGATAACGGCTCGATCTGAGCCAGTTGGATGCGGATAATCGCGACGAATACTGTGAGCAGCGGCCACTGCATGATCCCAGGAACGCGTCGAATCAGGAACCTCACCACGCATCTTGTCATGCATCTGCTTCGCCTTGGCGACCGGCAACTTCAGTGCGAGGCGCTGAATGGTGGGAAGACCGGCTGCGATATTGACGGTGAAAACCTTCTCGATGTCAACCGACCCATCAGTGGGGTAGGAGCCGACGCATTTTTCCCACACAATGGCGACCTTGGCGTGGTGACGCTTGAGCTGGCCTTCAATTTCGTGGGCGGGTGCGAGCGGATTGTGCTCAGCCGCTACGGCTCCGATCCTCATGCAGGCATAGAACGCAACAAATGCCTGCGGGCAGTTCGGCAGTGCGATGGCGACCACGTCGCCCTTTCGCACGCCAGCATCCACCAGGACCTGGGCGGCGCGCAGCACCTGAGCGAGGACTTCCCGATAGGTCGTGGTCGCACCCATGTAATCCAGCGCCACATGCGACGGGTACAGTCGGGCAGTCGTATTGAGCAGTTCGAACAGTGGCGTGTCCGGGATCGGAATTTCATACGGACATCCCGGCTCATAGTGGGCGTGTGCCTGCTCGACGATACTCATAGCGCAATCTCCTCACCGATACGGTTCGATGCTATCGCACCGCCAACACTGCCTCCCAATCGAGGCGCTTGCCGTCACACTTCCGGTGCAGCGAATGTATCGCACTTCTCCAGCGAGCCGTTTTGCACGCCAGTTTCAAGCCAGCGTTGTCGCTGTTCAGCTGACCCATGTGTCCAGCTTTCAGGATTGGTCGTGCCCTGCGCCTGCTCCTGAATACGGTCATCACCAATGGCTTCGGCAGTCTGCCATGCTTGCGCCAGTTCCTCAGAAGTCGGCTCTTTCAGGAATGCCTCGCCTGATTCGGGATCCTTGGTCTGTGAGGCCCAATGCATCCACACGCCGGCGTAGCAGTCTGCCTGCAGTTCAAGACGCACTGCATCACTTTGCTCACCGGTCTCCTGGCTGCGATGTTCGGCAAAGATGCCGCGAAGATGCTGGATGTGATGGCCCCATTCATGAGCGACCACATACTCCTGAGCCAAAGGTGCGTTGGCAGCACCGAGCTGCGATTCCATCTGCTGGAAGAAACCCAGGTCCAGGTTCACTGACGCATCTGAGGGGCAGTAGAAAGGACCGACCTGTGAAGAGGCCGTACCACACGCTGTGTTCACCGCCTGCTCGAAGAGCTGGAAGCTGGGCGGCTGGTAGTCCATTCCGGCCTGCTCGGGCAACTGAGTCTGCCAAACTACGTCCAGTGAATCAGCGGTCGTCACCATGCGGCATTCGACGTACTGATTGGCATCTGCACCAGTTTGGCAGTGTTGCAGAGACGATCCGGACTGTTCTTCCACGCTGGGCTGCGCCCCTCCGGCCAGGCCGGTCAGGTCGATTCCCGTCAGACGTGACAGCAGGAACAGGCCGATCAGTACGGCAACGGATCCGCCACCGATGGCAACGCCACGTCCGCCGCGGCTGGTACGCACTCGTCCAGAATTAGACTGGACCCCCTCGTTAAAACTCATATCGCAAGAGTAGCCGCTAGCGTTGGTCAGCGTGATGATAGCGTCCGAGCATTTCATCACGGAAAGCATCGAAGTCACCTGACTGGATGCTTCCGCGGATCGCATCGACCAGGTGCACAGTGAACCACTCATTGTGAATCGTCGCCAACGTGGACGCAAGGATCTCCCTGGCCTTGAACAGGTGACGCACGTAGGCGCGGGTGTAGTGCTGACACGTGTAGCACCCGCATCCATCGACCAGGGGAGTGAAGTCGTCAGCAAAGCGCGCATTCGTCACGTTAAAGCGCCCGTCCGGGGTGTAGATCGCGGCATTTCGCGCTACGCGCGACGGATTCACGCAGTCGAACGTGTCCGCCCCAGCTTCCACTCCGGCAAACAGGTCATCCGGTTCGGAAATTCCCAGCAGGTGACGAGGACGATCGTCGGGCAGCTCCTCGCATACCCACGACACAATGCGCCCCAGATTCTCTTTCTCGAGGGCGCCTCCCACTCCGAACCCGTCAAAGGTGCGGCCATCGACTTCCATCTGCGCCAGGGTGCGCGCAGCACAGCGACGCAGATCCTCATACTGTGCGCCCTGGACAACGCCGAAGAGCTGCTGGTAAGGATGATCCGCGCGCTCGTGGGTCAAACGTTCATGTTCAGCAAGGCAACGCCGCGCCCACTCATGCGTACGCTCCAGGGATTCCTCCTGATACCAACGCGGATGCAGCAGCGAGGTCAACTCGTCAAATGCGAACATGATGTCTGCACCCAGCTGATGCTGAATCTGCATCGACTTTTCCGGAGTAAAACGGTGATGGGAACCGTCAATGTGGCTTTGGAACACCACGCCGTCACTGTCGACCACTGCGCGCGAAGATTTCACGGCCTGGCGGAACATCCAGTCCTGCTCGGCGGCAGAAGCCTCCTTGTAGACTCCCGAAAACTCCTGCGTCAGCACTTTCTTAAAGCCAGCGCCCAGTGAGAGCACCTGGAAACCACCCGAGTCGGTGAATGTCGGGCCGTGCCAATTCATGAATGCGCCGAAGCCGCCGGCACGATCCACGATGTCGGATCCGGGCTGCAGGTACAGGTGGTAGGCGTTCGCGAGGACCGCCTGGCCGCCCAGATTCGCCACCATCTCGGGAACCAGTGCCTTGACGTTGGCTTTCGTGCCCACTGGAACAAATGCGGGGGTGTGGATCTGACCGTGAGGCGTGGTAATGACACCCGTGCGGGACAGTCCCATACCGCTGTCGTGACGGTATGTGACCTCGAAACCGACTCCTCCCTCGCTCACTGTGCCAGCTTGGCCGGGCTGGGGCGTGACTTCTGGGCTCGGGCGGGACGGGAGCGCGATCCACTGCGGCGCGTCAGTCATGCGTTACCTCACGTTCATGCGCGGCGTTGCGCTCTGGCTGTTCTCAGCGGCGCACCGCACCGATCACTGCGTAGGTCAGGGGCAGGAAAATGACCTCGACCCCCACCTTGTACAGGTATCCGACCACCACGTAGTTGACGAAGTCCCATCCGGGAATAATTCCGGCGAAGGCGATGGTGCAGAAAATCAGCGTGTCAGCCAGCTCGCCCACCATTGTCGAACCGATGAGTCGAACCCACAGGTTACGCTCACCCCACCGCTGGCGCATGCGCACCAGGACCCAGGAGTTCAGCAACTGCCCGACCAGATAGCCACACACCGATGCAGCCACGATGCGTGGCACGAAACCGAGCACGGCGACGAAAGCATCCTGATTCTCATACCCCGGGCCTACAGGGGCAGCCCCGACAACCAGGAAGGTCAGGGAGGCCAGGATGGAAACTGCAAAACCGGTGAGAATGACGCGCTTGGCCCGCGCAAAGCCATAAATCTCAGAGAGTAAATCGCCCAGGATGTAGGTCAGTGGGAACAAGACCGCGCCGCCATCGAAAACCAGCATGAGCGGGCCAATATGGATCCCGATCACTTTGGTTGCCACGATATTGGAGATCAGCAAGAACGCGACAAAACATATTGCGACGATGTCGTAGACGGATCGATGACGCTGGACGCGTGGTTGTGAAGAAGTACTCATGACGTGTTTCCGTACCTAGGTCTAAGGCCCGCTTTAGCGAGGCCTGCGCTGGCCGCGTGCACCGAAACGGTGTCCCGAGTGATGATCACCCGATCCGCTGCGGGGACGACGCACATGTCCTGCATCGGTGGCACGCGAACGCGGCCCGCCATCAACACGGATACGCAGCGTACGCCCGGCAACCTGGGCTTTACCGAGTTTTTCCATCTGATCGTCGGACAGGTTCGGGCCGATGTCCACCAGTGAGAATGTCGGGTAAATATCGATACGGCCCACATCAGAGCCTTTCAGATGAGCTTCGCCCGTGATTGCTCCAACAATGGATCCAGGTTTGACGCCATCCTTCTTGCCGACTTCGATGCGGTAGCGCGTCCCCATCGGGGTACGCTGCGGCTTGCCGCCGGCGCGCCGGCGGGCACCGTTCTTCCCACCCTTGAGCGGCTTCGAATCACGCCCGTTTTCAAAAGACGCAGACAGGAACTCACCGTTCTCATCGAGGACTTCCTCGCGGCGAATCTTGCCGTCGGAGCGGCGGTCCTTGTGATCGTGCGTGCCATTGTCATGGACAGTGCGTGCCAGCATTGCTGAGGCGATGATCAGTGGATCGCACGCGTGCTCATCTGCGAACTCGCGGATGAGCTGCTCGAACATGTCGAGTTGCCCGCGTTCAATACGCGTGGGCAACATGTCGAGGAAATGGCGCGAACGGAACTCGCTGACAGCCTGTGGCGTGGGGATGTGGACTTCCTCCATCGCAGTGCCCGTCAGTTTTTCGATACGACGCAGACGGTAGTGCTCGCGAGGAGTGAAGAACGACAGTGATTCGCCTTCGCGGCCGGCGCGCCCGGTGCGACCGATACGGTGGACGTAGGCTTCAGGTTCGCGTGGCACATCAAAATTGACGACCAGGCCGATCCGCTCCACGTCCAGGCCTCGGGCCGCCACATCGGTGGCAACCAGAACGTCCAAAGAACCGGACCGCAGACGCTCCACCATGCGCTCACGTTCCTGCTGTGCCACATCGCCGGAAATTCCGGCCGCGCGGAAACCTCGAGCCGTCAGATCCAGTGAAATCTCTTCAGCATCCAGTCGCGTGCGCACAAAGACGATGACGGCGTCGGCCGAGCGGGTCGACAAGACGCGGGCCAGCGCATTGTTCTTGTGTTTAAACGGCACAACCGCGTAGGTCTGGTGGATGGTGTCAACGGTCGACGACTCTTCCGACACCGCTATCTTCAACGGATCATGCAAGTGGGTTTGCGCCACTTTTTCAATCGCTGCCGGCATTGTGGCCGAAAAGAGTGCCGTGACGCGTTGGGTGGGAACTGTGGCGGCGATGGTCTCCACATCCTCGGCGAATCCCATGCGCAGCATCTCATCGGCTTCATCAAGGACGAGCATACGCACCGAGGACAGATCCAGCGCGCCCTTCTCGATCAGGTCGATCATGCGGCCAGGTGTGCCCACGACGATCTGCGCGCCATCCTTCAGCGCGCGAAGCTGCGGGCCGTATGCAGAGCCACCATAGACGGCGACAATGTTGATGCCGCGGTAGCTCGCCGCAAACTCTTCCATCGCATCGGCTGACTGCAGCGCCAGTTCGCGCGTCGGAGCCAGAACGACCGCTTGGACATCCTTTTCTTTCGGATCAATCAGCGTCAGCATCGGCAGCCCGAATGCCGCCGTCTTACCGGTGCCGGTCTGCGCGATGCCGACCACGTCACGCGCCTCAAGCAGTGCGGGAATCGCCTCAGCCTGAATGGGCGTGGGCGTCTCGAATCCCATCGCTGTGACCGTGTCCAGCAGGGGAGCGGGCAGACCGAGGTCAGCGAAGTTCACCTGATCGTCGGCGTCGTCATCCTCGTCGTCATTTCCATCGTAATCCTCGTCATCTTCGAGGTCGATGTCGTCCTGATCGACATCGTCGGCATGGTCATTGTCGTCAGTTCCATCGGCGAGGGCCTCGCTGTCAGCATCCGAATCCTGTGCAACGTCGTCCTCGTGAAACAGAACGTCATCGAGGCCGAGGGCATCGGATGTGGACATAGGGGCAGAATCTTGTGAAGGCACGGTTTCCTCTTACTGTTGTGAACACAGGGCTCGCGGTTTCGAAAAATGCCACCAGGAACGCCTGGGGCTACAGGGCGCGACCCATTACACCAACAACACACATCGGCTCCTGGCCGATCACTATCACAGTGGGAAGCGCCTTGACGAGCTTTAACACTATTGCGTTTCGCGCTCATTTCCTAGCGTGAGCGGCGGTGAAATGCCTCACCGCGCCTGTTTTGAGCGGATTCTGGAGGAGGCGAACACCGCCAGCAGGCACACGCCCAGCGCGATTATGGGGGCTGGAACATACTGAATACCGCCCTCAAACGCCGGCATCCAGACGGCCAACACGACCGAAACGATTGCCAGTTCCACGGCGCCGCCCGCATTGTCAGCAATCTGGAGCCATGAGGAGGCCCGTCCGTGTTCAGACGGATCAATTGACCCGAGCGTGAGATCAGACAATGTTGAGTGCACCATTCCGATCCCCAGACCTGTAATACTCCACCCCACAAGGGCAACAGCCGGCGGGAGCCCTTTCAACACCAGGAAACACACGGGAAGGACGCCGACCACCATGAGGCTCGCGCCCACCAGCGGCAGTCTTTCACGCGTTGCCTGAGTGTTGACGCGCGTGGGAATCGCTGAGCCTATCGCCCACGTGATTGAGCCAATCGTCACGGCGAGCGATGCATGACTTGCACTCCATAAGTGCACACGCTGGAGAACAAGCGGCAGGAAAACCTCCGCGCCAGACAGACCGCCCATGACCAGTGCGCGAGTGGCAATGATTGAGGCAATACCGGGGCGAAGAGTAAACGTGCCGTCGGGAACCAGGCGCTTCAATGTCATGGCGCAGCCGGCCAGGCCGAGAACAGTCGCCGCAACGAGCGCCCATCCACTCAGCGTTCCTGCAAATTGCACCAGCACAATGGAGCCACCCGCTCCGGCCGCCAACGCGGCCAGATGGCGCATCGAACCTTCGACTGCCCCCTGACGAGAAGGGAAACGCCGCAGCACGGGGACCATTGCCGCCAGGCCGACGGCAGCGATGAACGGCACTACGCCGAAGACCCATCGCCAGCCCCACGTGGCCGTGACCCATCCGGCAATCGCAGGACCGACCAGAGAGGGAAACACCCACGCCATCGAAAAGGCGGCGAAAAACGTGGGCCGATGCCGCGGTGACGCGATGGAGCCGACGAAAACATAGATCGGCACCATGACGAGGCCACCGCCCAGGCCCTGAATCATGCGTCCGATGACGAAGAGTGCGATATGCCCGGCGAATGTGCACAGCGCCAGCCCCACCACAAACAGTGCGGCACCCCACAGCAGCACCTTGCGCGGGCCGCGCGCATCACACAGAGGTCCGGCGATGACGGTGGAGGCAAGCTGCATGGCGATCGCCGCTCCGGACGCGACGGCGAACCATGTATCGGATCCCAGATCGGCCACAACATTCGGCATGATCGTCATAGCTGCCAGCGCTTCAAATGCTGCCAGGGTGATCAAGACGATGGAACCAGCCAGCAGAACTTTCTCATCGTGACTCCACCGCGTGACGGCGTCACCCTCGGTGATCTGAGCAGGCGTTTCGCGGTTGGTCTCCATGAGCCGTAGACTACCCTGTGTCACTCTGGATTGCTGCGCTGCCTGTTTCGCAGATGCGGCGACCAGTGAAGTCAATGAAAGGAAAACTGGTGTTACGCACACACACGATCTCTCAGATGGGGACCGACCTGGTCGGTCAGACAGTGACATTAACCGGGTGGGTTGACCGCCGCCGTGATCATGGCGGAGTGGTGTTCATTGACCTGAGAGATGCCAGCGGAATCGTGCAGGTTGTTGTCCGCGATGAATCCGTCGCCCACGAGCTGCGTTCAGAATACTGCCTACGGGTAACCGGCGAAGTCAGCGCCCGTCCCGAAGGCAACGAGAATCCGGAACTGTCCACGGGGCAGGTTGAGATTCTGGGCGATGACATTGAGATTCTGAACACCTCGCCGGCTTTGCCTTTCCAGGTGTCGGCCCATGCCGAAGAATCCGGCAGCGTGGGCGAAGAGACACGTCTGCGTTACCGTTTTCTCGATCTGCGTCGCGCCCAGTTGCAGCATGCGATGCGTTTGCGCTCCCGCGTGTCGAGGGCGGCTCGCGAAGCCCTGTACGAACACGACTTCGTGGAAGTTGAAACACCGACATTGACGCGTTCCACCCCTGAAGGTGCCCGCGACTTCATCGTGCCGGCGCGCCTGTCTCCAGGCTGCTGGTACGCCTTGCCTCAGTCACCGCAGTTGTTCAAGCAGCTCCTCATGGTCGGTGGAATGGAACGCTACTTCCAGATTGCGCGCTGCTACCGAGATGAGGACTTCCGAGCTGACCGTCAGCCCGAATTCACTCAGCTTGATATTGAGATGAGCTTCGTCAGCCAGGACGACGTCATTGCCGTGTCCGAGGACGTGCTGCGAGCAGTGTGGGCTGAAATCGGTTACGACTTGAAGACTCCGATCCCACGCATGCCGTTCAACGAAGCAATGGCCAAATACGGCTCCGATAAGCCGGATCTGCGTTTTGGATGCGAACTGATCGACCTGACCGACTACTTCAAGGACACCCCGTTCCGCGTCTTCCAGAACCCGTATGTGGGTGCAATCGTGATGCCAGGCGGTGCTTCACAGCCTCGCCGCACCTTCGACAAGTGGCAGGAATGGGCCAAGGCTCGTGGAGCCAAGGGACTGGCCTACGTGACCATTGCCGAGGACGGAACACTGGGCGGTCCCGTAGCAAAGAACATTTCCGATCAGGAACGCGAAGGCCTGGTCGAGGCCACAGGAGCCAACCCCGGTGACTGCATCTTCTTCGGCGCCGGAAAGCCCACAGCAACCCGCGAACTGCTTGGCGCTGTGCGGCTGGAAGTGGGACGCCGCTGCAACCTGATTGACGAGGACGCATGGTCATTCGTGTGGATCGTCGACGCACCCCTGTTCAAACCGACCGGCGAAGCTGAAGCAGAAGGTGACGTGGCGCTGGGGCACTCCTCATGGACCGCTGTCCACCACGCGTTCACCATGCCGCAGGACGAATGGCGTGACAACTTCGAGGACGACCCGGAGCACGCGTTGTCCTACGCCTACGACATCGTGTGCAACGGCAACGAAATCGGTGGCGGCTCGATCCGTATTCACCGCGACGACATTCAGCAGCGCGTCTTCAACGTGATGGGAATTTCCGAGGAAGAAGCCGAATCGAAGTTCGGATTCCTCATGAGCGCACTGAAGTTCGGCGCACCGCCACACGGCGGCGTGGCATTTGGATGGGACCGCATCGTCTCGCTGCTCACGCATGCCGACTCGATCCGTGACGTCATCGCCTTCCCGAAGTCCGGTGGCGGATACGACCCGCTGACCGACGCGCCCGCGCCGATCACGCCGCGTCAGCGTAAGGAAGCAGGGGTCGATGCGAAACCGCGCAAGCGCGGTGAAACAGACCAGGATCAGAAGGCCGACAAAGCCGACAAGGCGGAGAAGGCCGAAAAGGTTGGCCAGGCTGACAAGTCGTGATCGTCAGTGCCATTTTGTCAGGGCGGCTCGGACACACATGTGTCGGGTCGCCCTCGGCTTTTACGACGCCAGGCGTTCAAACAGTCTGGCACGCCGCGCAAGATAGTCGCCCTCGCTGATCCATCCGGACGAAAAATCAACAGTGCGATCCGGATCCATGATGCGCAGCACCTCCTCGCGACCAATACGCTTGGCGGCGTCGTGGAACAGGACGAGGTCTTCGAAGGCAGCTCGGAGCATTTCGTAACGTAGCGAGTAATACACGCCGAGGTCGTCCGCCGGATACACGACGAATGGGTCGCCTGAGAAGAACGCTCCGCCGGCGCTGGAATCGGCGAACGGATTAATGGGACGCACCGACAGCTGCGAGTAGTAGAAGTCAAACGCCCAGTGCAGAAAACCGCGACTGTTCGCGCAGAACAGCTGCAGACCGAGCATGCGGTGACGAATTGGGCGCTGCGCAATGAAACGGTTGGCCACAGCGTTCGCCTGACCCACGCAGTAGTACACCCAGGATGGCTCGTAGCCAGCCTCACGGAAACGCGTCACCGCAGTGGTGGCCACGATCGGATGATCAACCAGGTCGATGTAATCCGGATCGGACAGTGCATCGCCCACCATCTGCCCTTCCAGCAGATCGATCACCTGCTTGCGCGCCGCCTGATAGCTGGAACGGTTGGTCTCATCAGGCTCGTCTGAAATATGCCACCAGATCGCATCACCGAGGTTGCGTCCACGGAAATAACCGATGAGGAATGGGATGAGCTGTTCGACAAACGCGCGGTACTTGGGCGAGGTTGCCTCCGTGTCCCATCCGAAACGCCGTTGTTCCCCCTCAGTTGTTTTCACGATGAACTGCGGACACGCGTGCGCACCCCACTGCGTGAACAGGTGTGGCAGTTCGAGGTAGCGGATACCCGCATCCAGTGCCATATCAACCCACCGATCGAGACGGCCCGTGGCGAAGTGGTACGTCCCGTCATAGCTGATATCCAGTAACTGTGTCGCAGGCCTGTAGGTGCCGACCGCCGTGTCGAGTGGGGGAGACCAGATCGGGGTCAGCAAGCTGTTCACGCCCATCTGTGTAGCGGCCCGCACATGATTGGCGAGGGTGTGCCAATGCTGCTCGGACCACATGGGAACGTGAAAGTACGTGGCGAGGCAATCCGGATGCAGCCACTGGGTGTTGATGAAATCGCTGTCGTGGTGTGTCAGATCAACACCTGTGACAGATACGGTTTGTTCGAACAGATTTGAATCGGCGCGGGTGACAGTTACGGTGATTGTGCCCGAAAATGCCGGCACACTCACCCATACGGCATTCCATCCCATATGGTGCGCCTGCAGCACAACAGTCGTCAGAGCACCGTCGACGCTCGCGTCCAGAGGGGTCAACAGATCGGGCAGCAGGGATGGTTGGGTTGCCAGATACCCGTCGTCTGCATCTGCCGGTGCTGGCAGACCGGCCGCAACCAGGTCAACGTGACAGACCTGGACGGGCTCACCGTCCGTGCGAATGGTCAACGTCAATTCAGAGCGCGACCAGTACACGTCCTGGTGCTCGTGCCAGGCCACCTGGAAATTGATCGACTGACCGGTGCGCGTGACCAATGGATGCGTGAGCGAGTCGGGCTCCTCGCTGGGAAGCACCTTTGTCAGGTCGTCAACCAATCGGATATCGACGCGTGAAGTGGGGGCAGCCATCAAGATCCTTCCGCACGGTGTCAGTTGCCTTCCACTGTGCCATGAAGCTCTCGCCCGTGCCGCCTAACGACGCTGATCAATGGGCACTTTCTTTTTGGAAGAGACACGCGACAAGTTCCAGCGAAGAGGACAAAAATGAGGCACACTAGAGACATGGCTCACATTGAAATGCATCCGGAGAATCCACAAGCCCGCTTGGTCACTAAGACCGTTGACCTCCTCAAGGAGGGTGGCACCATCGCATTACCGACCGACTCGGGATATGCGATTGCCTGCACCCTGGGGAACAAGGAAGGGATGGATGTCATCCGGCAGATCAGAAAACTCGACGAGAAGCACAACTTCTCGTTGCTGTGTCATTCCTTTGCGCAGCTGGGTGAGCTTGTCATCGTCGACAACCACCAATTCCGCACGATTAAGGCGCTGACGCCCGGACCGTACACGTTCATTCTCCAAGGCACCAAGGTCGTGCCTCGTATGACGCTGAACAAGAAGAAGCACACAGTGGGCGTCCGGCTGCCAGATCATGTGATTACTCAAACGATTGTCGAAGCTCTGGGGGAGCCGCTTCTGTGCTCGACTTTGATCATGCCTGGCGAAGACGAGCCGTTGGTGGACGGACACGATGTTGACGACCGCATCGGCAACATGGTGGATCTTGTCATTGTTGGCCCGGTCGGTCTGGCCGAACCGACAACCGTCATCGATTACACCGACGGTACGGCAGTGATCGCCCGTAAGGGCGCTGGCGACACGTCACTATTTGAATAGAAGTTTCCTGTGCGCTCTCGCACTGTGGAATGGCACAGCGCGAGAGTACACGAATTTGGGAATTTTGCTCACAATCAGTATCCAAATTTCAGTTCCTTAGGTAGCATCCGGCATGGAGCTATATTCGAAGGAGCGATGTTGTGAGCGAACACGTCAGGCGAGAACCGCGCAGGACACGTGTGTGGATCCTGATCGCGGCATGCACTGCCGTGCTGGTTGCGCTGGTCGGTTCGGGGGCTGCCTACGCTGCCCACTACGATGAGCGGGCGCTTCCCCGTACATCTGTTGCCGCTATTCCAGTTTCAGGAATGACGCATGACGAGGTCGTTGCCGCTATCAACGAACGTGCGCAGAACATTCGTGTCACCGCCCGGGTTGACGGCAAAGAAACTGAGATCGCTCTGGCTGACGCCGGTATCCAGATCGACGCCGAAGCCACAGCGACCCTGGCTCTTGAATCGAGCCGTTCCTGGACAAGCCGCCTGCAGGGACTGTTCACATCCCGACAGATCCCGGTGGTGACCACAACGGATGAAGAGGCACTCAGCGCGATGGCGGAAACGCTTGCGCGTCAAGCGGGACCTGCTGCCGTCGATGCGTCCGCCCACTACGACGCCGACCGTGATGCATTCGTGGTTGATCCTGCCGAAAATGGCACAACGATTGACGCGCAAGCACTGACGACAGCTCTGATGGACGCTGCGACAACGCTGGGCGACACGGAAGTTGACCTGTCCTCGACGCAGTCGGAGCCGTCCGTAACCACAGAAGCCGCACAGCAGGCTGCCCAGCAGGCAGATGAAATGCTGGAGCCAGACGTTTCACTGACCGACACGATCGATTCCTTCACACCCTCGCGCGCCGACGTTGCCCAGTGGATTTCCTTCGAGAACACGGACAGCAAGCTCACCGCCCACTACTCCTCTGAAGCTGTTGGCTCGTGGGTATCAGCAACTGCCCAAGCCTCAAATGTGGAAGCCGACCCTACGATCAACAACGTCAATGCTGCAGGCGACGTGCTGGTAGAAGCATGGCCAGGTAAACCCGGCCTGAAAGCCAATAATGTCGCTGACCTGTCGAACGCGCTGATGAGTGCCCTCGACAATGGCGAAACGTATGAAGGCACGATCACCTATGACGACGTGCCGCAGGAAACGAAGACGCGCCCGATCGCCCCGGGTGCGGAGAATCTGCCGTATCCGGCTGCTGAGGGCGAAAAGTGGATCGATATTGATCTGACCAGGCTGACGGTCACCCCGTACATTGGCACGAAACAGGCTCACGAACCCATCAGCATTGTTCCCGGCTCACCTGGCCACGAAACGGTCACCGGTCTGTATCACGTCTACCTCAAGTATGAGAAGCAGGACATGGGGTGCACACCCGAGTGGCCATACTGCGCCAAGGACGTGCCGTGGGTGTCCTACTTCACGGGCTCGTACGCCATGCATGGCGCACCGTGGGTGAGTGAATTCGGATGGTCCGGACCGGGCGGTTCGCACGGATGCCTGAACATGCCCGTGTGGGGCGCAAAACTCATCTACGATTTCGACGAAATCGGCACCCCTGTCATGAGTCACTATTAAGCCGTATCCCTATGGATTTATTTGACAGTGAAGGCATTGACACCAATGGGGTACCCTCGTTCGACGAGCATGCGCCGCTCGCTGTGCGGATGCGCCCCACCTCGATTGACGAGGTTGTCGGGCAGAACCATCTGCTGACGGCGGGATCGCCCCTGCGACGCATGCTGTCAGCGGCAGCAGATTCTGGACCGCTCTCCTCCATGATCCTGTGGGGTCCGCCGGGAACCGGTAAAACGACCCTTGCCTACCTCGTGGCACGCGCCTCACATCGACATTTTGAAGAATTGTCCGCTGTTTCATCGGGAGTCAAGGACATTCGCGATGTCATCGCATCGGCACGCCGTCGCACCGCTGCCAGCGGCGAAGACACCATCTTGTTCGTTGATGAGGTCCACAGATTCTCCAAGTCCCAGCAGGACGCACTGCTTCCGGCTGTTGAAAACCGGTGGGTCACACTCGTGGCGGCGACAACCGAGAACCCGTCGTTCTCCGTCATTTCGCCACTGCTGTCACGTTCTTTGCTGTTGACGCTGCATCCACTCGACGAAGACGGGATTAGCGCATTGATTACCCGCTCCCTTGACGATGCTCGCGGACTGAAGAGTGAATTCACCATCGACGAGGCCGCTTTGGCTAGCCTCGTCCGACTGGCAGGAGCAGATGGCCGGAAGGCGTTGACACTGCTTGAAGCTGCAGCAGGTGCGGCGCGCGATGCGGACGATACGGTCATTGCTCAACACCACGTGGAAACCGCCGCAAACCAGGCGCTCGTGCGGTGGGATCAGGACCAGCACTATGACGTGGCTTCCGCGTTTATTAAGTCAATGCGCGGATCTGATGTCGATGCCGCCGTGCACTATTTGGCTCGGATGATCGAAGCGGGGGAGGACCCTCGCTTCATAGCCAGGCGCGTCATGATCTGTGCCTCTGAAGACGTGGGAATGGCGGCGCCGGAAATCCTCGGAATCTGCGTGGCAGCTGCTCAGGCAGTGGCGATGGTCGGCATGCCTGAGGCGCGTATTATCCTGGCACAGGCCGTGATCGCGGTGGCGACCGCCCCGAAATCCAATGCGTCCTATCTCGCGATCGATAAGGCGCTGGCCGACCTGCGCAGCGGGAAAGGCGGCCCGGTGCCTGCTCATCTGCGTGATGCCCATTACGCAGGTGCGAAGAAACTTGGGCACGGGGAAGGCTACCTGTATGCCCACGATGCGCCGCATTCTGTGGCCGCACAACAGTACTTACCGGATGATCTGCAAGGCACTCAGTACTACCGTCCAACTGAAAACGGAACTGAGGCAATGATCACGAAGCGGCTGACAGTGTTAAGGCAGCTGCTGTCCATGGGGTAAGCTATGAGGGTTGTCCACGACAACACCTGGGGTCTTAGCCGTTTGTGTTGACCCCATGTTCGGTTCAACGGGAGCCGGACATGACCCATGAAACAGGAAAGGAAACCGTTTTATGTCGACGAATCGTTCACGGAAGCAGGTGCGCCAGTCACGCGCACTCGGAATCGCGCTGACCCCGAAGGCTGTGCGTTACTTTGAGAAGCGCCCCTACGGCCCCGGCGAGCACGGCCGTACCCGGCGTCGCCAGGATTCCGACTACGCCGTTCGTCTGAAGGAAAAGCAGCGTCTGCGCGCACAGTACGGCATCCGCGAAGCTCAGATTCGCCGCATCTTCGAAGAAGCTCGCCGTCAGGACGGCCTGACCGGTGAAAACCTGGTTGAGCTGCTCGAAATGCGCATTGATGCTCTGGTTCTGCGTGCAGGATTTGCCCGCACCATCCAGCAGGCTCGCCAGGTGGTTGTCCACCGTCACATCATGGTGGACGGCAAGATCGTTGACCGCCCCTCTTTCCGCGTGAAGCCCGGACAGACGATCCAAGTCAAGCCAAAGTCGCAGACCACTGTTCCGTTCGAGATAGCCGCCTCCGGCGTGCACCGCGATGTGCTGCCGGCAGTTCCGGATTACCTCGACGTTGAGCTGGAACGTCTCAAGGCCACACTGGTGCGTCGCCCCAAGCGCGCTGAAGTCCCGGTGACCTGTGACGTGCAAATGGTCGTTGAGCACTACTCGCGCTGAGTATGAACGTGTGATGAGGACCCCGGGTGCCTGTGCGCCCCGGGGTCTTTATCGACACACCGTTCGAGGTCACCCTTCAGGTGCACCTCGCTTTCCCTCTATTTTTCCAATACGATGAGGACACATGCGCACCTCTGAGATTCGTTCCCGCTGGCTCGACTACTTCGCCGCACACGATCACGAAATTCGTCCATCAGTTTCCCTGATTTCTCCCGATCCATCGATTCTGTTCACGATCGCGGGGATGGTGCCGTTCATTCCGTATATCACCGGCGTTGAACCGCCGCCGTGGCCGCGCGTCGCATCGGTGCAAAAGTGTATCCGCACCAACGACATTGACAACGTTGGACGCACCACGCGCCACGGCACGTTCTTCCAGATGAACGGAAACTTCTCCTTCGGTGACTACTTCAAGGAAGGTGCGATCCACCTGGCGTGGGATCTGCTGACCGGCTCGGAAAAGGACGGCATGTACGGCCTGGACGGGGATCGACTGTGGACGACGCTGTGGGAGAATGATGACGAGTCCTACGACGTGCTGACCAAACAGATCGGTATGGATCCGCGCCACATCGTCAAGCTTCCACGCGAGGAAAACTTCTGGGATACAGGCCAGCCCGGACCGGCCGGTCCATGCTGTGAATGGCATTACGATCGCGGCCCCGAATACGGTCCCGAAGCTGTTGGCGGCACCGTTGACCCGGGCGGCGACCGCTACCTCGAACTGTGGAACCTCGTCTTTGACCAGTACATGCGTGGCGAAGGTAGCGGAAAGGACTATCCGCTGCTAGGCGAACTCGATGACAAGGCCATTGACACGGGTGCAGGTCTCGAACGCCTCGCATTCGTCCTGCAGGACAAGCCGAATATGTACGAAATTGACGAGGTTTACCCCGTCATCCAGGCCGTCGAAGAGATGTCCGGGCGCCACTACCATGACGATGCCGATGACGACGTTCGCATGCGCGTGGTGGCTGATCATATTCGCTCCGCGATGATGCTGATCCTCGATGGCGTGCGACCCGGAAACGATGGACGTGGATATGTTCTGCGGCGCCTGATGCGCCGAGCCATCCGGTCGATGCGTCTGCTGGGTGTCGATACATCCTCACTCCCGACGCTGATGCCGGTTTCACGTGACGCCATGGCGCCGTCGTACCCGGATCTGGTGACGAACTGGGATCTTGTCTCAGATGTTGCGTACGGTGAAGAAGAATCGTTCATGCACACCCTCACCTCGGGCACGACGATCCTGAACGCGGCAGTCAAGCAGGCCAGGGAAACGAGCCAGGAGGCGCATTCGACGGCCACCCTCAGCGGTGAAGACGCGTTTGCGCTGCATGACACTTACGGCTTCCCGATTGATCTGACCCTCGAGATGGCGGCCGAACAGGGCGTGAGCGTGGATGAACAGCGCTTCACGGAGCTGATGAACGAGCAGAAGCAGCGTGCTCGCCAGGATGCTCGCGCCAAGAAGACCGGACACGTTGATGTTCGCGTTTTCCACGAGATTGCACACGAGCTGGGCGGGCAGTCTCAGTTCCTCGGATATACCGACATGGCAGCCGACGCGCATGTGGCAGCAATTCTGGTGGATGGCCAGTCAGTGCCCGCAGCAACAGCTCCCGCACATGTTGAGGTCGTCCTCGACCAAACACCGTTCTACGCGGAGATGGGCGGTCAGCAACCCGACCACGGCACCATTCGCGTGGCAGAAGGCGGAGGAGTGGTCCGCATTGATGACGTGCAGGCTCCGATCAAGGGGCTGACGGTCCATCGCGGTGAACTGGTCGAAGGTACCATTTCTGTCGCTGCCGACGCGTGGGCGGAGATCGACACTGAACGCAGGCGCGCCATTGCGCGCGCACACACCGCCACTCACATGATTCATCGCGCTTTGCACCAGATCGTCTCGGACAACGCTACGCAGGCAGGATCGGAGAACTCGCCGTCACGTCTGCGCTTCGACTTCCGCCACAACAGTGCGCTGGAAGCCAGTCAGGTTGATGACATTGAATCCCTGGTCAACGATCGGCTGTCTGATGATCTGGCTGTGACGGATGAAGTGATGCCAATCGAACAGGCTCTGCAGACCGGAGCTATGGCGTTGTTCGGTGAAAAGTACGGTTCCGAAGTGCGTGTTGTGTCGATCGGCGGCGACTGGTCGAAGGAACTGTGCGCAGGTACTCACGTCCCCACAACCGGACATATCGGACGCATCGCGCTGTTGGGTGAATCATCCATCGGATCTGGTGTGCGCCGTATCGATGCACTGGTCGGATCTGGTGCCTACGGATTCCAGGCTCGCGAACATGCCCTTGTTTCGCAGCTGTCATCGCTGCTCGGAGGGCGCCCCGAAGATCTGCCCTCGCGCGTTGAACAGCTGATGGCGCGTGTGAAGAAAGCAGAGAAAGCGCTCGAGGAGGCCGAAACGCGCGGCGCGCTGGCACATGTCGACCAGCTCATCGCTGAGGCCACAATGCATAATGGCATTCGCGCCGTTGCCGCATCGGCCGGCCAGATGAGTTCTGCCGACAACGTGCGTTCCCTGGCGCTCGCCGTGCGCGACAAGATGGGCGAGGGTGAGCCCGCGGTGGTGGCACTGATCGGAGATATCGACTCCAAGCCGAGTATCGTTGTCGCAACCAACCAGAGTGCGCGTGAGCGCGGCGTCAAGGCTGGAATGCTCGTGCGCACTGCTGCGCAGGTTCTCGGTGGAGGTGGCGGTGGCCGTGATGACGTTGCCCAAGGTGGCGGTCGTGATCTGACGAATATGGATCAGGCCCTGTCAGCGATCACCGACTCGCTGAAGTAAACAGGGAAGGTAGACCTGGTGAGCATGCGAACGGGAGTACGTCTGGGACTGGACGTGGGGACCGTGCGCATCGGTGTGGCCAGGTCCGATGAACGCGGGATCGTGTGCCTGCCGGTGGAGACCGTTCATGTTCAACGGGATCATTCTGAAATCGATGATCTGTTGGACATCATCGATGAATACGATCCGATTGAGATCGTGGTCGGGCTGCCTCGGCACCTGAAGGGGACAGAGGGACAAAGTGCCCATATGGCCCGTAGCGTGGCCAACCGAATTGCGGCACGCTGGCGTGGCGGACGCATCTGTATGGTGGATGAACGCTTAACCTCCAATCAGGCTCACAGCAGGCTCCGGGACAGTAAAGTGGAAACTCACCGCCATCGGGAGATGGTGGACCAGGTCGCGGCTCAGATTATTCTGGAGCTAGCGCTGGAGAGCGAACGAATATCGGGGACTCCGCCAGGGCAGACCGTGTCTCTGGGAGATCCATCGTTGAGTAGTGGAAAGGCCGAACGTGACTGATTCAGACCCATTGCGGCCACCGTTCCCTTCACGAAGGGATCGTCACCGTCACCGGCAAACCTCGCAAGAATCCAGGACCTCTCAGCCCTCACAGCGTGTACCTCGCCCATCGTCAGGGGGCACTCCGGCAGGTGGTGTGGAACTACCGACGCGCGCGCAGCGCCGTGCACAACTCAGTGCCGAGGCGCGCCGCAATGCAGCTCGTCAGCAGCGCAAACGTCGAACTCGACGCAAAATTCGGACTTTTATCGTCATCATTGCCGTGCTGGCTGTTCTGGGCGGAGCGGCGTATGTTGCCGTGTCTGCACTGAAGTCCACTGGAGTTGTGGCGGACCAAAGCGATGACTACCCAGGCCCCGGCTCAGGAAGCGTCGAAGTCACCATTAACAAAGGCGAGATCGGTTCCGATATTGGAGTTAAACTTGTCGAGGCCGACGTGGTGAAGTCAGTTGCAGCCTTTAACCGCGCGTTTGAAGCAAATAAGGCGGCATCGGGCATCAAACCCGGCACGTACCAGCTGAAGAAACAGATGTCGGCTTCTGGTGCCGTGGCAGCGTTGCTGGATGAAACCAACCGTACGGAAAACACCGTGACTGTCACCCCAGGTTCGGTACTGAAGCAGACTCTCGATAAAATGCGTGAAGTGAGCGGCTTCAGTGACGAGGCGATTCAGGAAGCCATCAACAACCCTGAAGCACTGGGACTGCCTGCGCAGGCTCAGGGTAATCTCGAAGGCTGGCTTGAACCAGGTTCGTACGAGGTATCTCAGGACGATACGCCTGCTGACCTGCTCTCGGAGATGATTCAGGCGCGAGTCGACGCACTGGATCAGGCAGGAGTACCCGAGGACCAGCGCCAGACCGTCCTGATTAAAGCTTCCATTGTGGAGCGCGAAATGCACCTGGAAAAGTACATGCCGATGGTGGCACGCGTCATTGAAAACCGCCTGAAGGACACTGAAGGTGAAACTCGTGGCCAGCTCAAGATGGATTCCACCGTCCTGTACGGTGTGGGCAAGTATGGCGGCGTTCCTACGAAGGATGACCTGGCCAACGACAACCCGTATAACACCTACCTGATCAAGGGACTGCCTCCGGGGCCCATCGCCTCGCCATCATCCACAGCAATTAACGCGGTCCTCAATCCTGAACCCGGTGACTGGCTTTATTTCGTCACCATCGACCTTGACACCGGTGAAACCCTGTTCGCGACGACGAACGAGGAACAGGAAAAGAACAAGGCAAAGTTCGATGAATATTGCGAAGCCAATCCCGGAAAGTGCTGACACGAGCCGCTGGGCGGCGGTCATTGGGTCGCCCGTGGCGCACTCGTTGTCACCCGTCCTGCACAGGACCGCATGGGACGATCTGGGGTGTGACCCACGGTGGGCCTACCGACGCATCGAATGCGACAGGGACGGCGTTGCATCCCTGATCCAGCAGTGGGATCCGAACTGTCTGGGACTGTCAGTGACCATGCCGTGTAAGCAGGTCATTGCCCCGCTCATGGATGTAGTTGATCCGCTGGCCAAAGCAGTGGGATCCATCAACACTGTCGTCCCGGCAGGCGGGGTACTGACCGGTCTGAACACGGATGTCGAAGGCATCGTGGAAGCTGTCAGGCGAGCGCGCACTGGACTCGAGCCGATTCGCAGCGCAACGATCCTGGGGGGCCGCGCAACTGCCTCATCCGCGCTGGCTGCGCTGAAGAGCATGCACGTTGATGATGTCCGTATCGTCGCGCGGCGCTTTTCGGGGCCAGGATCCGTTGTTATGGCAGAAAGCCGCCTGGGCGTGACCAGTACCCACATCATGTGGGATGACACTGAACGCGTCATCGCCAGCCTGGATGAAACTGATGTCGTGATCTCCACTATGCCCGCCGGCGTGTGTGACAACATTGCCGCACGTGTACGGCCACGATCCGAACAGACTCTGCTGGACGTGGTGTATGCACCGACTATCACACCACTCGTTCAGGCCTACCGTGACCGTGGGGCGCGCATTGCTCACGGCCTCGACATGCTGGTATTCCAGGGACTGGCGCAGGTGCGCGTGATGACCAGTCGAACACCCCGAGTCGAACCCGTCATGGATGCGGTGTATCGTGCAGCGGAAGTACCTCGAGCATCATGATCATGGGCAACGATGTTGGAGCGCTGTCACTGGCGCTGTCGCTGATGGTCTGGATCGCGATCGCCATGTGGCTGAACCGCGCAGGATGGCGCGTTCAGCGTCGCTACTTCACCACCATCAACATGAGGCCCATGAATCGCATGACGGTGGTATGGGTCTGTGCCCTCACCGGCATGGTCACCCTGCTTGCCGCGCATGCCTCACCGATGGCGCCCGCGATCGTCACTCTTGCGATGATCGGGCCTCTGAGCGCGTTCGTTGACGCCAAGACCCATAAGTTGCCCACGCGTTACACCCTCGTTCTTGCTGGGGGTGCCATCATCGGCATCGCGTCAGTCATTTTCTGCAGCGAGTACGCTCAACAGGTCAACGACACGTGGTGGATCTCCATGATCGGCGGAATGGTGATGTGGACTCTGCCCTTGTGGCTGTCAGCGAAGATTTCGCACGGAGCAGGCTACGGTGACGTCAAACTTGCGCCGGTGCTGGGTGCACTGACAGGTATCCCCGGATGGGCATGCACGTTGGGTGGTCTGGTCATCTGTTTTGTGGGAGCGGGCATCGCAGCGGTGTGGGCGATCATTGCGCTGGGAGCTCATGGCCGCACCCGCGTCGCTCTGGGCCCGTGGCTCATTGGCGGAGCAGCGCTGGCACTGGTCCTGTGGGAGATCATCCCGTCCTGGCAGATACCTGCGTGAGGCACACGGTAGTGGAATGAGATGCTTCGACGTCGCTCAATGTGACACACTCGGAGCATGCTCAGATGGATCACCGCTGGAGAATCACATGGCCCGGCTCTTGTCGCGACCCTGGATGGACTACCCGCCGGCATCACATGCACGACGCAGACCATCACGCAGGCATTGGCTCGCCGCCGCCTTGGATACGGACGAGGCGCACGTCAACGCTTCGAACAAGACGTCGTGCACATTCTGTCCGGTATTCGTCACGGCACCACCCTCGGATCTCCGATCGCCGTGACCATCGAGAACACAGAATGGCCCAAGTGGGAAACCGTCATGAGTGCGGATCCGGTGGATCCCGACGCATTGCTCGTCAATGCCGGAACCGGCGATGAGCGCGAAGTTGCCCGCAATAAACGCCTGACTCGGCCTCGTCCAGGACACGCTGATCTGCCAGGAATGCTGTCGTACGGCCACGAGGATGCCCGGAATATCCTCGAGCGCGCTTCTGCGCGCGAAACTGCCGCTCGGGTCGCTTTGGGAGCTATTGCCGAGGAATATTTGCGCCAGGTTGCCGGAATTGAACTGGTCAGCCACGTCGTTGCTGTCGGAGACCGCTATGTTGGCTCCACCACGCTTCCGACTCCGCGCGAAACCCAGGCCCTTGATAAGTCGCCCGTACGTACCCTGGATCCGCAGGCTGAACAGGAATTCACGGAGGCGATTGATAAGGCTCAAGGCAACGGTGACACGATCGGTGGTATTGCTGAAGTCATCGCCTACAACGTTCCGATCGGAATCGGCACGCATGTCAGTGCTGACCAACGCCTGGATACCCAGCTTGCCGGTGCGCTCATGTCCATCCAGTCCGTCAAGGCCGTCGAAATCGGTGACGGCTTCCTGCAGGCACGCATGCCTGGGTCAACCGCACATGATGAAATAGTTCATGCCGACGACGGCCACCTGACCCGAACTTCCAACCATGCGGGCGGCATTGAGGGCGGGACCAGCAACGGGCAGCCGATTATTGTGCGCGCAGGCTTCAAACCGATTTCCACGGTGCCGCACTCGTTGCGAACCGTGGATATGGCAACCGGTGAGGATGCGCAGGCACTGCATCAGCGCTCCGACACGTGTCAGGTTGTCCCCGGAGCAGTCATCGCGCAGGCGATGGTCGCCCTCGTCATGGCTCGGGCGCTTCAATCACATGCGGGCGGGAATTCACTGGAAGAATGCAGGCGCAATCTGCGAGCCTACTTGGCCGCTATCGAGACGCGCGCATGAGCGCGATCCCCGCACATCTGCCGATTTTCCTGGTCGGACTGCCGGGGGCAGGCAAGACCCGCGTCGCACGGCTGTTGTCTGAACGCCTCGGAGTGCCGTGCGAAGATACTGATGAGATTGTTGTGCGCACCCAGGGTCGTCCCGTCACTGATATCTTCAGGGACGAGGGCGAAGCAGCTTTCCGTGAATATGAACGTCAGGCGATCGAATTGGTCTTGAACCACCGTTCGGTGATCTCACTGGGCGGGGGAGCTGTGACCTCGCCTCAGGTGCGGCAACTGCTGAAAGGTCAGACCGTTGTTTTTATCGACGCGGACCACGATGAACTGGTGCGCCGGACCTCGGGCAAGAATCATCGTCCGCTCCTGGCAGGTGATGCCGATGCTGCTTTACGCAGACTACGCAGTGAACGCGCAGGCTACTACGATGAAGTGGCGACCATACGTGTGACCTCGGATTCAGGTCCAGTGGAGCGTGTTGTGGAGGACATCATGATGACGTTCAGTGACGTGACGACACTGACAGTGGACGGACCTGCTCCCTATGACGTCCTGATCGGACACTCGCTTGTGCCACAGGTGTTGACCCACTACGTTCCCGGCGGGTCACGCACCCTCATTGTGCACCCACCGGCAGTGGCCGAGTACGTCGACCAGATCGCTGACAACCTGACGCGCCAAGGTGTTGAGGTGGCCGTCATGGAACATCCAGATGGCGAAAGCGGAAAAACCTTTGCGGTCGCGGAAGTTGGGTGGCAGGCAGCAGCTGAAGCTCACATTGGCAGACGAGACACCGTGATTGGGATTGGCGGGGGAGCAACCACTGACCTGGCAGGTTTCATCGCCGCCACCTGGCTGCGCGGAGTGGACGTGATCCAGATCCCGACGACGCTCCTGGGCATGGTCGATGCAGCGGTGGGAGGCAAGACCGGTATCAATACGCCGGCCGGCAAGAACCTCGTGGGATCATTTCACACGCCGCGCGTTGTGATCGAGGACGTCGCGCTGCTGGACACGCTGCCGAGCCAGCAGATGCGCTCAGCGATGGGCGAGGTCATCAAGTGCGGTTTCATCGCAGACCGCGCGATCATTGACCTGATTCGTGACCACATCGAAGACACTGCTGTGCTGATCGATCCGCACGGACTCTACCTGCGAGAACTGGTGGAGCGTTCCGTTGCCGTCAAGGTGCGTGTTGTCAGTTCCGACCTCAAGGAATCCGGTATGCGCGAAATTCTTAACTATGGCCACACCCTCGCGCATGCCATTGAGCGGCAGGAAAACTTCACGTGGCGACATGGTGACGCTGTGGCCGTCGGCTGCATCTTTGCCGCCGAACTCGCCCACGCCCGCGGCATGCTCACTGACGAGGATGTCCAGCTTCACCGCGACCTGTTCAGCGCGTTTGACTTGCCTGTGTCCTACAGCGGTGCGCGCCTCGACGACCTTGTCCAGATCATGAAGCTGGATAAGAAAGTGCGCAACGGCGAACTCAGGTTCGTCCTTTTGGACGGTAGTGGCCATCCGGTTGTGCAGGTGGTTGATCCTGAGCAGCTGCGCATTCCAGCGAGCAAGGTAGGCATTCATGCTGACTGAGAGTGGACCGAGTGTCGTCCTTATTGGAGTGACAGGATCGGGTAAGACGACGGTGGGACGGCTCTTGGCTGACCGTCTGGGATTGCGTCTCATGGAGACAGACGACGTGGTCTCACGTGACCTGGATTTGTCCATCCACCAGCTGATTGTGAGCCGCGATCCGCGCCTGGAAGACGCGCAGCGGCGTACAGCTCTTCGTCTGCTCAGCCCAGACGGCCAGGCACGTGGTCAGATCGTCACCCTCAGCGCATCGTTGCCGACAGATGAAGGGGTGCGTGCCGCACTGCTCAAAGCACGCAGCAACGGCACAACCGTAGTGGAGCTGGCTGCCACCCCTGCAGAGATCGCACGCCGAGAGAATATGGGTGCCCCTCGGTCAGTCGCCCTGGGCGCTCCGCGCGCGATGATGACGCAGATGATGAAAGAACTGCGGGAATCATATGCGCCACTGGTTGACGTGAGTGTGAACACGGTTGGGGTCAGTCCCGCTGACGTGGTGAGGAATATTGCTCAATCGTTGTAAGATAGCGGGCGATTAGGTTTTGTCGAGAGTGAAGGAATGCACGTGGCTACTACAAATGATCTGAAGAACGGCCTGGTGATGGTGATTGACGGCCAGCTGTGGCAGGTTGTCGAATTCCAGCACGTCAAGCCCGGTAAAGGCCCTGCATTCGTTCGCACGAAGATCCGCAACGTGATGTCCGGCAAGACCGTCGACAAGACGTTCAACGCAGGCGTCAAGATCGAAACAGCCACTGTGGATCGCCGCGACATGACCTACCTGTACCAAGATGGCGATGACTACGTCTTCATGGATCAGGAAACCTACGAGCAGATCATGGTGCCGCGCGAAACTGTGGGCGACGCAGTGAACTACATGGTGGAAAACCAGGATGTCATCGTCTCCCAGCACGACGGCCAGGTTCTCTTCATTGACCTGCCGGCAACTGTGACACTGACTATTACGCACACCGAGCCCGGCCTTCAGGGTGACCGCTCCTCGGCAGGCACCAAGCCGGCGACGCTCGAAACCGGCTATGAAATCCAGGTTCCTCTGTACATGGAGGAAGGAAGCCGCATCAAGGTTGACACCCGCACCGGCACATACTCCGGACGAGTCACTGACTGACCGTGTCCGCTTTCGCTTTCACTGCCCGCACCAAGGCCCGCAAGCGCGCAGCCGACGTCATTTACGAGGCCGACCAACGCGGTATGGGTCGCAACCCGGAAGTTCTGCGCGACCTTCTGCGTGAGCGGCGTGTCGTTACCGCAGCGCAGACACCGCTACCGGAATACTCTCTGCAGATTATCGAGGGCGTGGCAGAGCGCCTGCACGACATCGATACATTGCTGCGTCAACACGCAAAAGTGCACGGTCTGGATCGGATGCCGGCCGTTGACCTGGCCGTGCTGCGCGTTGCAGTGTGGGAACTGCTTGTGAACGAGGACGACGTTCCTCCGCTGGTTGTCATTGACGAGGCGGTGTCGATCGTGAAGTCCATTTCGACTGATGATTCGCCTGCTTTTGTCAATGCCGTGCTCGATGCGATTCGGCGTGACCTCGAGACGCCATCGTGGACGCGTGAGCGCGTGATGGACGAGCCTGCACGTCCTGACGAGCCTGACCCGGACAGCGGCAGCGAGCCTGCACGTCCTGACGAGCCTGACCCGGACAGCGGCAGCGAAGCTGACACGCAGAATCCGAGCTTTGCTGATGTTGAAAAGCAGCATCCAAGCCTTGCGGATGTTGAAAATATGAATATGGATGAGCTTGACGAGCTCTTGTCGGACTACTGAGCCTGGAGGCCGCTTCCACTAAACGGGAGCGGCCTTCACGTATGTAATGTCACCTCGGCGCGCCCGCCGACAGACGCGCGAGTGCGGTACTCTAAAAACCGGAACGATCAACCTTTAAGGTCCGTCCTGTGAGGCGGGGAAGGGAGGTCCACTGTGGGCCAGTCATATCCACAATCAACCGAGCGAGATGCCCGGGGCAAAGAAGTCCTGGGAGGTGATGACATCGCTCGTTCCCTGACCCGAATCGCCTACGAGATCATCGAACGCAACAAGGGTGCACGTGGCCTTGTCATTGCGGGAATTCCTACACGCGGTGAATACCTCGCCCGCCGCCTCATTGAACGGATCAAGGAAGTCTCTGGCGAGCAAGCCGATCTGGCGATCATTGACACCACCATGTTCCGCGATGACCTCCATCGTCATCCCATCCGCACACCCCACCCGAGCAGTATCCCTGCCGGCGGGATCGATGCGCGCGTGGTTGTCCTCGTCGATGACGTGCTGTATACCGGACGCACGATCAAAGCGGCGCTGGATGCCCTTGGATCACTGGGACGTGCAGATTCTGTACAACTGGCCATCCTCGTCGATCGCGGACACCGTGAGCTGCCAATCCGCCCCGACTTTGTCGGCAAGAACCTGCCGACCTCGCGTGAGGAAACAGTCAAGATTCTCCTGACTGAAACCGATGGGAAAGACGCCGTCATTCTGGGAGGACACAGCTGATGACTTTCTCGCACCTGCTCAGTATTCGCGACCTGACCCGCGAAGATGCCATCGACATCCTCGACACTGCCGAAGCAATGGCGGCCACGCAGTCCCAGCGAGTCAAGAAATTGCCGACACTGTTGGGACGCACCGTCGTTGACCTGTTCTTCGAAGACTCCACGCGCACACGCTGGTCGTTTGAGACGGCTGCGAAACGCCTGTCCGCCGATGTCATCACCTTCCAGTCCAAAGGATCATCGGTCGCCAAAGGTGAAACCCTCAAAGATACGGCCTTGACGCTGCAGGCAATGGGCGCAGATGCCGTCGTGATCCGGCACCCCTCATCGGGCGCGGCTCACCGCCTCGCTCACGCGGGCTGGATCGACCTGCCCGTCATCAACGCAGGCGATGGCACTCACCAGCATCCCACCCAGGCGCTGCTCGATGCGATGACGCTGCGTCGCCACTTCAAGCGTGACGTGAGCGACCCGTCCGTCAACCCTGTTCCTGCGGGCACGGATCTGGCGGGCGCACGCGTGACAATCGTGGGCGATGTTCTGCATTCGCGTGTGGCGCGTTCCAACGTTGACCTGCTGAGCCTGCTGGGTGCGCACGTGACCCTGGTGGCACCGCCCACATTGCTGCCGATGGGTGTGGAGCAGTGGGCCTGCGACATTGACTACGATCTTGATCATGCGATCGACGAGGCTCCCGATGCGCTCATGATGTTGCGCGTCCAGCGTGAACGCATGAGCGGTGCCGGTGGAGGATTCTTCCCGTCACCGGGTGAATATCACGATGCCTACGGCCTGGACGTGCACCGCTATGCGCGTCTGAGCGACCACTGCATCATCATGCACCCCGGCCCCATGAACCGCGGCCTCGAAATCTGCGCAGAAGCGGCCGATTCGCCGCGATCCGTTGTTGTTGAACAAGTTGCCAATGGCGTGAGCGTCCGTATGGCGGCTCTGTACATGCTGCTTGCCCCGGAAGGAACCCACCGTGACTGATCACCCCACTCAACTGCTCATCACCGGACTCAACATCGAAGGAGACGGTCAGACCGACCTGCTCATCGAAGACGGAGTCATCATTGCCGAGGGCGACCAGGCTCGCGTCGATGGCGCCCACGCACACACGCTGGATGCAGACGGGCTCATTGCACTGCCCGGACTGGTAGACCTCCACACGCACCTGCGTCAGCCAGGCAAACAAGACGCCGAAACCGTCGAATCAGCCTCCCGCGCTGCGGCGGCAGGCGGCTTCACCTGCGTGCACGCCATGGCGAACACGTTACCCGTAGCCGACACAGCATCGGCAGTTGAACAGATCTGGTGGATGGGCCAGGAAATCGGATTGACCGAGGTACGCCCCGTCGGCGCCGTCACGAAAGCTCTTGAAGGCAAACACATGGCCGCACTGGGCGCGATGGCGAACTCGCGCGCTCAGGTTCGTGTCTTTTCAGATGACGGCAAGTGCGTGTCGGACCCGGTGCTCATGCGCCGCGCTCTCGAATACGTCAAGTCCTTTGGCGGAGTAGTCGCCCAGCACGCGCAGGATCCTGGACTGACCGAGGGCTCCCAGATGAATGAGTCAGAACTGTCCGGTGAGCTGGGCATGACCGGCTGGCCTGCAGTGGCAGAAGAGTCCGTGATTGCGCGCGATATTCTGCTGGCTCAGCACGTGGGATCTCGCCTGCATGTGTGTCACGTGTCGACCAAAGGATCGGTGGAACTGATCCGCTGGGGTAAGCGCATGGGTGTCAATGTGACAGCCGAAGCGACCCCGCACCACCTATTCCTGACGGAGGACCTGGCTGCCACCTACGATCCGATCTATAAAGTCAACCCGCCGCTGCGCTCACGAGAAGATGTGGACGCGGTGCGTGAAGGCCTGGCCGACGGCACGATTGACATCGTCGCAACGGATCATGCGCCGCACAACATGGAAGAAAAAGACTGCGAATGGCAAGCCGGCGCATTCGGCATGCTTGGACTGGAAACGGCGCTGCCCATCATTATCGAAACGATGGTGAAGCCCGGACTGATGGACTGGCACGACGTGGCCCGCGTCCTGTCACGCACCCCGGCGCGCATCGGCTTGGTTGACCATCAGGGGCTGTCTCTCACCGTCGGTAACCCCGCGAATATCACGCTGGTCGATCCGACCGTGCGTGTGCGCGTCAACCGCTCTGACTTGCATTCACGCTCCGTCAACACGCCGTATGACGGAATGGATGTCACAGGTCGGATCATTCATACGATCTTCAACGGGAAGGTCACCGTCCGTGACGGTGCTTTGGCGGCAGAAGGGACCGCACAATGACCACACACGATGATCTGGCCTTGCTCGTCCTCGAAGATGGGCGCATTTTCCGTGGACGTGCGTGGGGAGCGCGTGGCCGCACATTGGGTGAAGTCGTCTTCGCCACGTCAATGACGGGGTACCAGGAAACATTGACGGATCCGTCCTATCATCAGCAGATTGTCGTCATGACCAGCCCACATATCGGCAATACCGGCGTCAATTCGGAGGACTCCGAATCCTCACAGATCTGGGTCGCCGGATTCGTGGTGCGTGACCCGGCCCGTCGCGCGTCCAACTGGCGTGCCTCAGGAGAGTTGGAAGAAGAACTGATCCGCCAGGACATCGTCGGAATCGCAGATGTCGACACGCGAGCCATTACACGCCACATCCGCTCTCACGGTGCGATGCGCGGGGGGATCTTCTCCGGCACCGCGCTGCCTGCAGGTGCCGAGTACATGAGCGAGTATGTGTGTGAGTCACTGGTACGCATCGTGCAGGACCAGCCTCACATGGCCGGTTCATCGCTTTCACAGGCGGTGTCAACGTCGCACACGTACGTGGTGCCGGCAGCAGAAGACGGAGCCGACAATCACAAACGCGTCGTGGCAGTGGATCTGGGCATCAAATCACGTACACCCGAGCAGCTCGCGGCACGGGGTGTTGACGTCTACGTCGTGCCCCAGGACATCACCGCCGGTGAGATCCTCGAACTCGAACCTGACGGCGTATTCTTCTCCAACGGTCCGGGTGACCCCTCAACCGCCGAGCACCAGATTGGTGTGCTCCGCGCCATCTTGGACCAGGGGATTCCCTTCTTTGGCATCTGCTTTGGCCATCAGCTTTTCGGCCGAGCTCTGGGATTTGGCACTTACAAGCTGGAATTTGGTCACCGGGGGGTCAACCAGCCAGTGCGCGATGAGCGCAGCGGACGAGTGGAGATTACCTCCCACAACCACGGTTTCGCCGTGGACGTGCCAGTCGGTGAGCCGGTAGTTGCTCCCTTCGACAAGGGACGGTACGGACGAGTTGAGGTCAGCCACATTGACCTCAATGATCGAGTGGTGGAAGGCTTACGCGCCCTCGACATTCCAGCATTCTCCGTCCAGTTCCACCCCGAGGCGGCGGCCGGTCCCCACGATGGGGAACACCTCTTCGACCAGTTTCTTTCCATGCTGAGCCACGATAAGGAGGATGCTTCCGATGCCTCAGCGCACTGATCTGAAATCCGTCCTCGTCATTGGTTCAGGCCCGATCGTCATCGGTCAGGCATGCGAATTTGACTACTCCGGGACGCAGGCCTGCCGTGTCCTGAAAGAAGAGGGCCTGCGGGTCATCCTCGTTAACTCGAACCCCGCAACCATCATGACCGATCCGGCGATGGCGGATGCGACATATGTGGAACCGTTGACCTGCGAAGTGGTCACCTCCATCATTGAAAAGGAACGACCCGATGCGTTACTGCCCACCCTGGGTGGCCAGACCGCCCTCAACCTCGCCGTTGAACTGGCAGAAAAAGGCGTACTCGAGCATTACGGCGTTGAACTGATCGGCGCCTCCATCGAGGCGATCCAGGCTGGTGAAAACCGTGAGACGTTCAAGGAAATCGTGGCGCGCTGCGGAGCTGAAGTTGCACGCTCAACCATTGCGCACACGCTGGAAGATTGCCATGCTGCTGCCGAAGAGCTCGGCTATCCGCTGGTAGTGCGTCCCTCGTTCACCATGGGCGGTCTGGGTTCGGGTATTGCGTTCACACCCGACGACCTTGACCGCATCGCTGGCGCAGGCCTCGAAGCGTCCATGACCACCGAAGTTCTGCTGGAAGAGTCCATCCTGGGATGGAAAGAATACGAGCTGGAACTGATGCGCGACGCCGCCGATAACGTGGTGGTTGTCTGTTCGATTGAAAATGTTGACCCTGTGGGCGTGCATACCGGCGATTCGATCACGGTTGCTCCGGCTCTGACCCTGACCGACCGTGAACTCCAGCGGCTGCGCGATATTGCGATCGCCGTGATCCGTGAAGTCGGCGTGGATACGGGTGGCTGCAACATTCAGTTCGCTGTGCACCCGCAGAGCGGGCGCATCATCGTCATCGAGATGAATCCGCGCGTCTCACGCTCTTCAGCTCTGGCCTCCAAGGCAACCGGTTTCCCGATCGCGAAGATCGCGGCACGTTTGGCCACTGGCTTCACCCTCGATGAGATTCGCAACGACATTACAGGCTCCACGCCGGCCTCGTTTGAACCGACGTTGGACTACGTGGTGGTGAAGGTTCCACGATTCACTTTCGAGAAGTTCCCTGAAGCCGATGAGACGCTGACGACATCCATGAAGGCCGTGGGCGAAGCAATGGCGATTGGGCGCAACTTCACCGAAGCCCTCAATAAGGCGCTACGGTCCCTCGACAAGGCGGGCGTACAGTTCCACTGGGACGGCGCCGATCCGACACCGGCAGATGTCGAGGACCTGCTCACCCGCATCGCCACCCCGACCGAGCACCGATTCGTTCAGGTCCAACAAGCCCTGCGCGGGGGTGCAACCCTGGAACAGGTATGCGAAGCAACCGGCATTGACCCGTGGTTCATCGACCAGATCATGCTGATCAACGAGGTCGCCCGCAGCGTCAGGAACGCGCCGGCGCTGACTCCGGACGTGCTCACCGCGGCCAAGCGGCACGGCTTTTCGGATCGACAGATCGCGGTATTGCGTAGCCTGACCGAAGAAACTGTGCGCCAGGTTCGCCACGCCTTCAACATCCACCCGGTGTTCAAGACAGTCGACACGTGCGCAGCCGAATTCGCGGCACGCACCCCGTACCATTACTCCTCCTACGATGAGGAAACGGAAGTTACTCCACGCAGTCGCGAAGCAGTGATGATTCTGGGTGCTGGGCCGAACCGAATTGGTCAGGGTCTTGAGTTCGATTACTCGTGTGTGCACGCAGCATTCGCACTGCAGGATACCTACGACACGATTATGGTCAACTGCAACCCAGAGACTGTGTCGACCGATTATGACATCTCAGATCGTCTCTATTTCGAGCCGCTGACCCTGGAAGACGTCATTGAAATCTACCGGGCAGAATGCGAGGCTGGTCCCGTTAAGGGTGTGTTGGTCCAGCTGGGTGGACAAACGCCACTGTCACTGGCCTCCGACTTGGAAGCGGCAGGTGTGCCGATTCTGGGAACTACACCCTCGTCGATTGCGCTGGCGGAGGATCGCGAAGCCTTTGGTCATATTCTCAGCGAGGTGGAGCTGCCCGCACCTGCCCACGATATTGCGCACACGCCGGCGCAGGCTTTGGGTGTGGCGCAGGCGGTTGGATACCCGGTCCTGGTGCGCCCCTCGTTCGTGCTTGGCGGGCGCGGAATGGCGGTCATTAACGATGCGGACGCCCTGCGCGCCTACCTCGACCGCCCCGACATTGACGAGCTGTTCACCTCAGGTCCGCTCCTGATCGATCGGTTCCTTGACGACGCCATTGAAATTGACGTTGATGCGCTCTACGACGGCACCGAGTTGTTCATGGGCGCAGTGATGGAACACATCGAGGAAGCGGGCGTCCACTCGGGCGATTCGGCGTGTGTGCTGCCACCCATGTCACTGTCGGAGCGGGAAGTTGCCCGCATTACAGCTTCGACGGAAGCACTCGCCAGCCAGATCGGAGTGCGCGGCCTGATCAACGTCCAGTTCGCGCTCATGTCGAACGTTCTGTACGTGATCGAGGCCAACCCGCGTGCCTCGCGTACGGTGCCGTTTGCATCGAAGGCGACAGGCGTTCCGCTGGCGCAGGCGGCAGCCCGCATCCAGGTCGGCGCATCGATCCGGCAGCTCGTCGACGAGGGTGTCCTGCCCGCTGTTGACTCTCGGATCATCAATATGAATGCTCCCATTGCCGTGAAGGAAGCGGTATTGCCGTTCTCACGATTCCGCCGCGCTGACGGCGGGGTAGTGGACACAATTCTGGGTCCGGAGATGCGGTCGACCGGTGAAGTGATGGGAATTGACTGGCGTTTCCCGGCAGCCTACGCCAAGTCTCAGACTGGCGCGTACGGCGAGTTGCCAACGGATGGCACAGTGTTTATTTCGGTTGCTGACGGTGATAAGCGTGCCATGATTCTGCCGGTCGTGCGTCTGGCTGAATTGGGTTTCCACATCTTGGCAACGGAAGGCACTGCCTCAGTTCTGAGGCGCAACGGCGTGGATGCGCACATTGTGCGCAAGGGTTCTGACGGTCCTGGCCCCGACGGGGAACCGACCATTATTGACCTGATTCGTGACGGATTTGTCGACATGGTGGTGAACACGCCCCAGCGTTCGGCGCATCGCCAGGATGGCTTCATGATTCGAGCAGGGGCAACCGCAAACAACCGCACGATCATCACGACGCTGCAGGCATTCAGTGCCGCTGTTCAGGCAATCGACGTGCGCTTGGGTGGCACATATGACGTGTGTTCACTTCAGCGATGGGATGAGTTGCGTGCGCATGGAAACGAGAGTGGTGAAGACAAGTGAGCACAGCAGGTTTTGGTGATCGTCTGTGGGATCTGATGCGCCAGCGAGGCCCGCTGTGTGTGGGCATTGATCCCCATCCGGCGCTGCTTGATCAGTGGGGGCTGGAACGCAGCGCGCAGGGTGTGCGCGAATTTTCGATGCGGGTTGTTGATGCCCTGGGCGATCATGTTGCTGCCTTTAAACCCCAAAGTGCACTGTTCGAGCAGTACGGCTCTGCCGGCGTAGCTGTCCTGGAAGAAGTGATCGCCCGCTGCGGCGACACGGATGCGGTATGCATTGTGGATGCGAAGCGTGGTGACATCGGATCCACGATGGATGCGTATGCGGCAGCATATCTGGGGGAGGGGTCACCGCTTGCCGGCGATGCACTGACCGTCAGTCCGTATCTGGGTGTCGGAGCGCTGGCACCTGCCTACGAGCAGGCACAACAATCCGGACGTGGTGTGTTCACACTGGCCCTGACATCGAATCCCGATGGTCACGGCATTCAGCATGCGACGGTGGACAATGCTCACAGCGTTGCAGGGCTTATCATCAGCGAGGTCAACACCCTCAACACAAAATGTGATTTCCAACACATTGGTCCGTTTGGTTTGGTGATTGGAGCAACGATTCAGTCGGCGTTAACCGACCTGCACATCAACATTGAGGATTTCACAGGTCCAATCCTGTCTCCAGGAGTTGGCGCGCAGGGTGCCGGATCGGAACAGGTCAGAGATGTTTTTGGACGTGCTGTCGATCGAGTGCTGGCGTCTTCGTCCAGGCAGATCTTACGCTGCGGTCCGGAAAAAGACCGTTTGGTTGGTGCCGTGAAGGAGATCTGTGACTCTTTGAGGTTCCAGTGACACGGAGTTGATGACACGCCTCGAATTCCCTCGTAAGTGGCGCTTTGGGGCCATACTTAAAGCGTGAGTAACACATGTCACAATTAAGGGAGGTGAGCGGCGTGGCACTACCTAAACTCACTCCGGAACAGCGATCAGCTGCACTGGAGAAAGCCACGCAGGCGAGGCGCAGGCGTGCTGAAATTAAAACCGCGCTGAAGTCTCGATCCATGACATTGAGTGAAGTTTTTGACTTGGCTGAGTCTGATGAGGCAGTCGCAAAGATGAAGGTGACGTCCCTACTGGAGTCTCTTCCGCGCGTTGGAACCAATACCGCTGCAAAGTTGATGGCAGACATCGGTATTGCGCCCACTCGGCGTGTGCGAGGTCTCGGACCTGTTCAACGGGAAGAATTACTCAAGAAATTCGGATGACGTGGCAAGATGGGGCTCATGAAACTTCATGAGCCCCGTCTTACTGTTCTGGTTGGGCCGACGGCGGTCGGTAAGGGAACCGTTGTGCACTCCCTCCTGAGCCGCCATCCCGAGATCGCACTGTCCGTATCAGCCACCACCCGTGCACCGCGCCCAGGTGAAATCAATGGCACGCACTACTTCTTTGTGAGCGACGACGAATTCGATCGCCTGGTCAATGACGGACAGATGCTCGAATGGGCATTGGTACACGGCGCACATCGATATGGCACTCCTCGCAAGCCGGTTGAACAATGGCTGTCAGAAGGAAAGAGCGTTCTGCTCGAAATTGACGTGGCAGGCGCACGACAGGTTCGTGCTTCCATGCCTCAAGCGCATTTCATCTTCCTGGCGCCTCCCTCGTGGGACGAACTGAAACGACGCCTCACTGAACGCGGCACCGAAACGCTCGAGGAGCAGGAGCGGCGCCTGACCACCGCGCGAGCCGAACTTGACGCAGCTCACGAATTCGACGCAATTGTGATCAATGACGACCTTGACCAGGCCGTGACGGACCTAGCCGTCTTGATGGGGCTGGAGTAGACTGGACAAGCTAATTAGCCAGATTTACATGAGAAGAGGTCCCATGTCCGGAATTGTTGCCCAGCCTGAAGGCATCACCAACCCGCCGATCGACGACCTTCTGAACCACGTCGACTCCAAGTATGCGCTGGTGATCTTCGCGGCAAAGCGCGCCCGGCAGATCAACACCTACCAGCTCCAACTCGAGCAGAACATGGTGCAGTTCGTCGGACCCGTAGTGGAAAGTGACCCCGACGATAAACCGCTGTCAATCGCACTACGCGAAATCAACGAAGGCAAGCTGACGCTCGAGTCTGCGCCTGAGGCCTAACCGTGAAGCCACTGGTCGTCGTCGGAGTTGGCGGCGGCATTGCTGCGTACAAGGTGACCCGCGTAGTACGCGAACTCCAGCACCACGATTATGCAGTGAGAGTCATCCCCACTCAGGCTGCCACCCACTTTGTCGGTGATACCACGTGGCATGCGCTCAGTGGGCAGGCCGTCACAACCAGCGTATTTGACGGTGGAGCAACCGAGCACGTCGAGATTGCCCGCCACGCGCAGGCCATTGTGATTGCACCTGCCACGGCAGATCTCATTGCACGCCTGGCAGCGGGCATGGCAAACGATCTGCTCACCACCGTTGTGCTGGCTGCGCATCGCGATACGCCTGTCATTCTGGCACCCGCCATGCACAGTGCGATGTGGACTAACGCCGCAACTCAGGACAACATCCAGACACTGCGCACGCGTGGCATGATCATTATCGAACCGGATGACGGTCCGCTGAGCTCAGGAGACAGCGGCACAGGCCGTCTGCCTGATCCGCTCATCATCACGGAACGCGTCCTTGAAGCTCTCGAGCCGCACGAGGGGGACCTTGCCGGGCGCAGCGTCCTCATTACGGCTGGCGGTACCCAGGAACCGATCGATCCCGTCCGTTTTATTGGCAATCGCTCATCCGGCCGGCAAGGATGCGCATTGGCAGCTGAAGCGCGTCGACGCGGGGCAGACGTGACCCTGGTTGCCGCCAACATCGACGATCACCTGATTCCGCACGGAATTACCGTCATCCCGGCCCCGACAGCCGCTGAGATGTATCAGGCAGTCACTGACCGCATCGCGACAACGGACATTGCGATCATGGCAGCTGCGGTGGCAGATTTCAGACCCATCCACGTTGCCGACGACAAGATCAAGAAAGATCCGTCGACTCAGGATGCGCCTGCCATCGAGCTTGAACGCACCACCGACATTCTGGCGTCGGTTGCCCACTCGCCCCAGCGTCCACCGGTGCTTGTCGGCTTTGCCGCCGAAACCGGCTCGCCTCAGGTTGTGCTCGAGCGTGGTGCCGACAAAGCTCGGCGAAAGGCAGCCGACCTGCTGGCTATTAACGCCGTAGGGAACGGACAGGGATTCGGTGACGTGGAATCTCAGGTCGTGCTGGTTGATCGCGAGGGACAGCCCGTGAAAACAGTCAGCGGATCGAAGGTAACAATTGCGGCCGGCATCATCGATGAGGTCGCACAGAGGATAGGTAAGATAACCCGGTGACATCGCTTCGACTTTTTACTTCGGAATCAGTAACTGAAGGTCATCCAGACAAAGTCTGTGACCGCATCGCGGATTCAATCCTTGATGCATTGCTCGAACAAGACCCACATGCACGTGCCGCGATCGAGGTTTTCGCCACCACCGGCCAGGTGCATGTCATGGGTGAAGTAACCACGGACCGCGCCTACGTGGAAATTCCGCAGATCGTTCGCGAGGAAATCTGCCGCATCGGATACACCTCGTCGCGAATTGGATTCGACGGCGCCTCTTGCGGTGTCTCCGTGTCGATCGGCCAGCAGAGCCCGGACATTGCCGGGGGAGTGGAACGTTCTCTTGAAGCACGTGAAGGGGCTGATACAGCTGACCCTCGCGAACTTCAGGGCGCCGGCGACCAAGGCCTCATGTTCGGATATGCATCCGATGAGACACCGGATCTGATGCCTGCCCCGATCTGGACGGCACACAAGCTGTCTCATCGCCTCGCACAGGTTCGACACGACGGCACCATCGACGGTCTGCGCCCTGATGGCAAGACGCAGGTGACCTTCGGATACGACGAGAACCACACGCCCGTCAGTATCGAGACGATCGTTGTGTCCACCCAGCACGACGAGGCACTCACATTGGCAGACCTGACTCGGCAAGTGCGCCGCCATGTCATCGAACCAGTGCTGGACGAATCAGGTCTCAACGTGTCCTGGAAAGACGCCGAAATCCTCGTGAATCCATCGGGACGGTTCGTGTACGGCGGACCAGCTGCCGACGCAGGCCTGACTGGACGCAAGATCATCGTCGATACCTACGGCGGAATGGCGCGGCACGGAGGTGGCGCGTTCTCAGGTAAGGATCCATCGAAAGTTGACCGCTCAGCTTCCTACACGCTGCGCTGGATTGCCAAGCACATCGTTGCAACAGGCATCGCGAAACGCTGCGAAGTTCAGGTGGCTTACGCCATCGGCCGCGCACACCCGGTAGGTCTGTACGTCGACACCTTCGATACGGGGCAGGTAGACGATGCGACCATCGCGCGCGCAATCACCGACGTGTTCGACCTGCGCCCAGCAGGTATGATCGAGGACCTCGATCTCTTGCGCCCGATCTACAAGGAGACCTCAGTGTACGGCCACTTCGGGCGACCGGGATTCCCGTGGGAAGACGTGACCCGCATAGAGGATCTGCGCGCAGCACTGAAAGGCTAAGACTATGGCGGACCAGGACGATTTCGATCTCGACCATGCTCCCTCGCGTGCGTGGATGATGCGAAGCGCCGTGGTGCTGGCCATTATGTCGGCTCTAGCCCTGATCGCCTCATTCGTCCTGTCCGTGGAAGCCTGGATCCTTGCAGGTGACCAGAACAGCCGCTTCGGATGCGATGTCAGCGATGCACTGTCATGCTCGGCAGTCGCATTGACACCGCAGGCCCGCGTCCTGGGATTCCCCAACGCATTTTTCGGAATCGCCTTTGGCGCAGCTGTGTTCACTATCGCATGCGCCCTTCTCAGCGGCTCGCGCCTGTCACGTCTGTTCCTCATCGGCGCGGAAGTCCTCGCCGCCGGCGGTCTGGCTAGCGCACTATGGCTGTTCTACCAGTCCTACGTTGTCATCCAGGTATTGTGCCCGTGGTGCCTGGTGGTGTTCGTGTCATCACTGCTGATCTTCGCCACCATGACGCGTATCTGCCTGGTCCGCGAAACGCTGCCCTCAAGTGCCAGCATTCGCTCCCTCATAGCCTCGGGCACGGACTGGTGGATCACGGGCGGTATCCTTGTCATCATCGCCGCACTGATCGTCCTTAAGTACAGCCCGGAGCTCATTGCGTGAGACGCAATGGAGTCATACCTGCCGGGCTTCGAACCACCGCCGCGTGAGGATTCCCGTGACCCACTGACTGTCGCGCACGTTCTGGTCGACGTCGACTTGGCGCACCTCGATCATCCGCTTGACTACGCCGTCCCACCCGAACTTGACTCTGCAGTAACTGTCGGTTGCACCGTGCGCGTTGCATTGGCCGGTACACGCCAACGAGGGTGGGTTGTGGGTCGGGAGACCGTACCGCAGCACCGCGCCCTGTCACCCATCCAGTCCGTTGTTTCACGCACTCCGGTGCTCAACGAATCCACGCTGACACTGGCGCGCTACATTGCGCATAAACATCTGGCGACCACCTCACAGGTGCTCTCACTGGCGATCCCGGCGCGGCATGCACGCAGTGAAAAAAACGTCCTCGCTGCACACCGAGACTGCGCGGCGCCCTCGCCAATCTCAATGGATACGGAATTCCTGTCGTGGTACGAGGGGGACCCGACTGCGCCAGGGCGGATCGTCTGGCAGGTCGTGCCTCATGACTGGATACGCCAGCTGGCAACCGTTGTGGCAATCCGCTCGGCGCGCGCCCCTGTCATCGTGGTGGCCGCCACGCGTGAACAGGTGGATCGAATCGCTGCGCAGATCGCCCTGATCGTCGGTACCGACTGTGTTGAGACGGTCGGGTCGGATGATTCGGCAGCTCATCGATTTGCCGTTCATCTGCGCGCACTAGCCGGAGAACTGACCATCCTGGTGGGAACACGATCAGCTGTGTGGACACCAGTGAAGGATCTGGGAGCAATCATCGTGTGGGATGACGGTGATGACCGTTTAACCGAGGAGCGGTCTCCACGCGCAAGCGCGCTCGATGTTGCGATCGCGCGTGCCCACCTGGAAGGGGTCGACCTGCTCAGCGCAAGCCTGGCACGGTCGGTGAAATCGCATATGCTGGTCAATTCCTCATGGGCAGTGCCGCTCACACCGCTGCGCCACGCGCTGCGCGAACATGCGCCGCGCGTACGTGTCCTCGATGACTTTGACGCGGCTAGGGAAGGCCCATCGGCAGGTAATATTCCGACCAGCGTGCAGCGCTTTATCCGGGAAAGTGCGCAGAGCGGGCATGTCCTGATTCAGGTGCCACGACGCGGCTATGTGCCGGTTATTGCTTGCGCACAGTGTCATCGGACGGCGCGATGTCAAAGATGCCACGGCCCATTGGCGATGCGAGGCGATCGCCAGATTGTGTGCCAATGGTGTCAGTGGGATGCGTCGGCGTTCACGTGCCCGCATTGCGCAGCGCACGCGGTGCGCGCACGCCAGATCGGCTCTGAACGCACGGCAGAGGAACTGGCTCGAGCTTTACCGGGATTGCCACTGGTGGTCTCTTCTGCAGACCATCGGATCGACACACTGCGTCCGACAGATTCACGAATCGTGGTGGCAACACCCGGCGCAGAACCTACCCTCGATGGCGGCTATGAGGCAGCCGTTATCCTCGATGCCGATACAACAGCCGCACGCCCTGAACTGTGGGCATATGAGGAAGCCATGCGCCGCTGGTTCGGAGCATTGTCACGTGTAGCGCCCGCACACCCTGCCATCGTTGTCGGTCTGTCAGATCCGACACTGGGTCAGGCCCTCGTGCGGTGGGATCCGGTCAGAGTTGCTGCCGATCAGCTGGCAGAACGTCGTTCTGTAGGATTCTTCCCCTTTACGACAATCGTTGCCCTCGACGGGCCTGCACCTGACGTTCACGCGATTGTGGCAAGTCTTTCAGATGTGGAGCTGCTCGGCACAGTTCCGATCGAACAGGCGCCCACACGCCGTGCAGCTGATAGTGCCCAGCTCTCCCTCGCCATGCCGGAACATGAGCCCGACCAGCACATCCGTACTCTTGTCCGCACGCCGATTTCGCACACAAATACGCTGCTTGACCAGCTGACACAGGTGCGGCAGCACCGCTCAGCCCACAAGCTGGCACCTGTGAGAATGGAAGTCAATCCTCCCGAGTTGTTCTGACACCGCTTAGACTCGATAGGTGATTTCTGTGCAGGACTTTTCGCTTCGGATCGGTGCACGCGTACTGATCTCGAACGCCACCTTCAGGATTGACCGCGGGATGCGTATCGGTTTGGTTGGCAGAAACGGTGCCGGCAAGACCACCATGATGCGCCTCTTAGCAGGGGAGAGCGATCACGGTGCCGCTGAGTTTACTGGGCACGTGCGTCGCAGCGGCACCATCGGATACCTGGCACAGGACACCCACATTGGCGACCAGAAGATGACGGGGCGTGAGCGCATCATCTCCGTTCGAGGTATCGACACCCTCATAGAGAAGATCCGCAAAGCTGAGCATGAAATGTCCACCCTGGAAGGGGAGCGCCAACAGCGGGCGATGGAGCGTTACGTCAAGCTCGACCAGCGTTTCACGAATGCCGGAGGGTGGGCTGCCAATGCTCAGGCATCGCAGATCGCTCATTCACTGGGATTAGACGATCGCGTGTTGGAGCAAAGCCTCGACACGTTGTCCGGTGGTCAGCGACGCCGCGTCGAACTGGCTCGGGTGCTTTTCTCAGAGGCTGATATTTTGCTGCTGGATGAGCCGACCAACCACCTTGATCACGATTCAATCCTGTGGCTGCGCGATTGGCTGCGCGCATACTCCGGCGGATTCATGGTGATCAGCCACGACGTCAAATTGCTGGATGACACGGTCAACTCCGTGTTCTATCTGGACGCGAACCGCACGGCACTGGATGTCTACCACCTCGGATGGTCTGCCTACCTGCGTCAACGCGACGAGGATGAACGCCGTCACCGCCGCGAACGCGCCAACGCGCTCAAGAAAGCCGAACAGCTGCGTGCGCAGGGCGAAAAGATGCGCGCGAAGGCAACGAAGGCTGTTGCGGCACAGCAGATGCTGCGCCGCGCCGATGAACTGATTGAGCAGGCTGGTCAGGAAATCCAGCATGAAAAGGTTGCGCGTTTGCGTTTCCCCGAACCTGCGCCATGCGGACGCGTGCCACTGTCAGGAGAGGGCCTGTCGAAATCCTACGGCTCGTTGGAAGTTTTCACTGGTGTGGATCTGGCAATTGACCGCGGCTCGCGTGTGGTGATCCTGGGTCTGAACGGTGCTGGTAAGACGACGCTGCTGCGCCTGCTGGCCGGCGTGGAAGAGCCTGATCTGGGGCAAGTCATCAGTGGGCATGGCCTCAAACTTGGCTACTACGCCCAGGAACACGACTTCCTGGACATGGACGCCACGGTGTATGACAACATGGCGCACGCAGCTCCTGACCTGGACGCCACGCACGTTCGCAACGTGCTGGGGCAGTTCCTGTTTGGCGAGGACGACATCGATAAGCCGGCGCGCGTACTATCCGGCGGAGAGAAGACGCGCCTGGCCCTTGCGACGCTGGTCGTCTCTGCAGCAAATGTGCTGCTGTTGGATGAGCCGACGAACAACCTTGATCCAGCCTCTCGCGAGGAGATTCTCAACGCGCTGCGCACCTATGAGGGCGCCGTCGTCCTGGTCACGCACGATCCCGGCGCGGTCGAGGCGCTCAACCCGGACCGCGTGCTGGTGCTGCCTGACGCCGATGAGGATCTGTGGGATGAGTCGTACCTGGACCTGGTCACACTTACCTAGAAACTGCAGGTTAACGTGGTCGGACGCTAAGAGTCGACCTCGTCAATTGGGACGACACGGGTGGGAAAATCCCGGTAGGCCAGGTATTGCTGGAGCGAGTCGCGATGATCACGACACGCCAGCCATGTCTTGGATCGGCCAGTGTGAATGGCCGGATTTGACCAGATGATCGCAACCTCAGCCTTACGGCTGCATCCGCGTGCTGAACACGCCAAATCCTCTGGCCCGGGTGCCAGTGCCATCCAATCCCTCCTCGATCCTCGCTATTGTAGATACTATGACGACACGAACGCTTATCCTGGTACGTCACGCTGCTGCCGGTTCGAGCAGCTCCGGTGACCGTCAAAGGCCGCTGACTCCAGAAGGTGTTGAGCAGGCTCGGCGACTGGGACGACGAGTCTCACGCCTGATTGACCACGTTGATCTGTCACTGACATCGCCCGCCGTGCGTACACAGGAAACGGCGGCGCAGCTCCACACATCGATCGAGGTGCGCACCACCTCAGTTGATGACGAACTGTATCTGGCCGGCGCTGACAGTCTGCTCGACAAGGCGCGGAGCCTGCCCGCGTCAGTCACCTCAGTCATGATGGTCGGCCACGAGCCAGCTATTTCAGCAATGGCGGCATCGCTGGGGGCACGCCGATCCTGTAAGGAAAAAGTCCGTTGGGGTGTTCCCACGGGTACCGCCGTCGTCCTCACTTTCGAGGGCAATTGGTCGCAGCTGGCCGAGAACTCGTGCGAAATGGAAGTTTTTCGCGAACCAGCGTGACGAAAGTGTGAAAACACTTACCTCAACGGTTCTCATACTGTGCACCAGGCGCCCGTACTGGGATCAGGGCGCTACACTATACGCGTACTAGACCATACCCAAGGGGAGAATTCATGTCCGGACACTCCAAGTGGGCAACCACAAAGCATAAGAAAGCAGCCATCGACGCCAAGCGTGGAAAACTCTTCGCCAGGCTCGTCAAGAACATTGAGGTGGCAGCCCGCACCGGTGGAGGAGATCCCGCAGGTAATCCCACGCTGTATGACGCCATCCAGAAGGCGAAGAAGAACTCCGTTCCTGCCGACAACATTGATCGCGCTGTCAAGCGTGGCTCCGGTGCAGAAGCCGGTGGCGCTGAGTACGAAACCATCATGTACGAAGGCTACGGTCCCGCAGGTGTTGCGATTCTGGTCGAATGTCTGACCGATAACCGCAACCGCGCGGCATCAGATGTACGCCTGGCATTTACCCGTTCCGGTGGCAACCTGGCTGACCCCGGCTCGGTGTCCTACCTCTTTTCCCGTCGCGGAATCGTCGAGGTGCCGGAGGCCGACGGTGTGGATGAGGATTCCATCATGGAAGCCGTACTCGATGCAGGTGCCGAAGATGTCGCCCAGCAAGGAGACGTCTTCGTCATTTCCTGTGAGCCGACCGAGGTGGTCGCGGTGCGCACCGCGCTGCAGGATGCAGGAATTGACTACAACTCTGCTGAGGCGCAGTTCGTTGCCTCGACACAGGTGGAACTCGACGTTGAAGGTGCCACCAAGGTTATGCGTGTCGTGGACGCCCTCGAAGATTCTGATGACGTGCAGAACGTCTACCACAACATGTCACTGAGCGATGAAGTTCGCGCTCAACTCGAACAGGAGGAGGAATGAGCGAAAATCCCTCTGCTGCCACACCCACCGACGAAGGACGCCAGGTCGGAACTGACCGCGTCAAGCGTGGAATGGCGCAAATGCTCAAAGGCGGCGTCATTATGGACGTCGTCACCCCTGAGCAGGCGAAGGTTGCTGAAGACGCCGGTGCCGTGGCCGTCATGGCACTCGAACGCGTCCCCGCGGATATCCGCGCCCAGGGCGGCGTGGCCCGCATGTCAGACCCGGATCTGATCGACGGCATCATTGACGCCGTCTCCATCCCCGTCATGGCCAAAGCCCGCATCGGACACTTCGTGGAAGCGCAGGTGCTCCAGTCCCTCGGCGTCGATTACATTGACGAATCCGAGGTGCTGACCCCGGCTGACTACTCGCACCACATTGACAAGTGGAAGTTCACCGTGCCGTTCGTGTGCGGTGCGACCAACCTGGGTGAGGCTCTGCGCCGCATCAGTGAAGGCGCGGCCATGATCCGCTCCAAAGGCGAGGCCGGCACCGGTGACGTGTCGAACGCGACGACGCATATGCGCAAGATCCGTGACCAGATTCAGCACCTGACGTCGCTGCCAGAAGACGAGCTGTATGTGGCAGCGAAAGAACTGCAGGCACCGTATGAACTGGTCGCAGAGGTGGCACGAGAAGGCCGCCTGCCTGTCGTCCTGTTCACCGCCGGCGGCATCGCCACTCCTGCGGATGCCGCGATGATGATGCAGCTGGGTGCCGAGGGTGTCTTCGTTGGATCCGGTATCTTCAAGTCCGGTGATCCGGCTAAGCGCGCGAGCGCGATTGTGCGCGCAACAGCGGCTTACAACGATCCTGACACCATTGCGGAAGTCTCACGCGGACTGGGGGAAGCGATGGTCGGCATCAACGTCGACGATTTGCCGGTTGATCACCGCCTGGCTGAGCGCGGATGGTGACACCAGCGTGAGAACCATAGGCGTACTCGCGCTTCAAGGTGATATCTCAGAACATGTGCGGGCGCTGGAAGAATCCGGCGCCCGCGCTGTGTATGTGCGCCACCCTGACCAGTTGACACAGATCGACGGCCTGGTTATTCCCGGTGGGGAGTCAACCGCCATGTCTATCCTCATGCATGCCACAGGTATGGACGAAGGGCTGCATGGGGCTGTGGATCAGAAAATGCCGATGTGGGGGACTTGTGCCGGCATGATTATGCTGGCCAGCACTATTCTTGACGGGCGCAGCGACCAGATCGCATTGGGCGCAATGGACATGACTGTCAGACGTAACGCATTTGGCCGGCAGGTCGACTCCCATGAAGAAGACCTGGAGGTGGATGGATTTGACACGCCATTTCGGGCATTGTTCATTCGCGCTCCATGGGTCGATACGGTCGGAGAATCTGTTCGCGTCATGGCGCGTGCCGACAACAAAGCTGACGGGCCGATTGTCGCACTGCGTAACGAGCACTGCCTTGCGACATCATTCCACCCTGAAATTGGGGGAGACAACCGGATCCATTCTCTCTTCGTGCAGATGGTTGACCAATGCGCGTAATGGGGATTGACCCGGGCATCACCCGATGCGGAATCGGAGTGGTGGATGTTGATGCGTCACGCGCAGCGGCGCTGGTTCACGTCGGCGTGGCCAGAACCAAAACCAGTCTGGCCACCCATTTTCGCCTCGCATCCATTGCCCAGGAGATCCGGCACACCATTGAGACCTTTCAGCCTGAAGTGGTGGCCATTGAACGGGTTTTCGCACAGGACAACCTTCAGTCAGTAACCACCACAATGCAGGTGATGGGCGTGGCCATGTCATGTGTCGGGCAGGCACGTCTGCCAATGGCAGTCCATACACCGTCAGAAGTCAAAGCAGCGATCACCGGTTCTGGCACCGCCGGGAAAGCGCAGGTGCAGCACATGGTGGCTCGCATCCTCCGCCTCGATACTCCGCCGAAGCCAGCAGACGCGGCTGACGCCCTTGCAATTGCAATCTGTCACGCCTGGCGAGGCTCAGGCTTGCTCGGCGCGGGGGATGATTCTCAGATTACCGTGTCCCTGTCAGGCAAAGTCTCCTCCAAGGGCACCATGACACGGGCTCAGCAGATCTGGGCAGAAGCTCAGGCGACGCAACACCGCACGGGTGCGGTCGATCCGCGCTGGCATCGCCGCTAAGATGGAACAGATGTTCGTAGCGAGGGGGAATAACGGTGATCGCACTGCTGACTGGAACGGTTGAGCACATCGGCCTGGATGAAGTCACTGTGGTCAACGGTGGAATTGGATGGGCCGTCAAGGTCACTCCACCAACGGCGCACAGCCTGATCCGTGGCAATGAGGTCACGCTCCACATCGTCATGGATGTCAAGGAAGATGCGATCACTTTGTTCGGCTTCCCGACGCGTGACGAGAAAGACGTGTTCACCGTGATCCGCACCGTCTCCGGAGTGGGACCGCGCATCGCCCTGGCGGCGTTGGCAGTTCTCACACCCGACCAGCTGCGCGACGCCCTCGCCCAAAAAGACAGCGCACAAATCAGGAAGATCCCCGGAGTGGGGCCGAAACTTGCTGATCGGATCGTCCTTGAAATTGGAAACAAGCTGGGGCCCGCTGCACACGCTGAAGATGTACCCAGCGAACCCGACAGTGATGAAGTGACCGAGGAAGTCACCGCTGCACTGGTACAGCTCGGCTGGACACAGGCGATTGCCCGAAAAGCAGTCAACTCACTTGCCGGGCAGGGGATGGGGGCATCCGACCTTCTGCGCGCATCACTGATCAAGCTGGGAGGCACCCGTGGATGAGATGGACGACGACCTGTCTGAGCGCATTGTCGCGCCAGATGCGACGGAACTGGAGCGCGCAGCTGAAGCTGCTCTCCGTCCGAAACACCTCAGCGAATTCGTGGGTCAGCCGCGCGTGCGCACACAGCTCGAACTGGTGTTGAAAGCAGCGATCGGTCGCTCTGTCACACCCGACCACGTGCTCCTGGCCGGACCGCCTGGACTGGGAAAGACAACCCTGGCGATGATCATTGCGCAGGAGATGGGATCCTCACTGCGCCTGACCTCCGGACCTGCGATCCAGCACGCTGGCGACCTCGCCGCGATCCTGTCTGGCCTGCAGGAAGGTGACATCCTCTTTATCGACGAGATTCACCGCCTGGCACGCACCGCTGAAGAAATGCTCTACCTGGCGATGGAAGACTTCCGTGTCGACGTGGTCGTTGGCAAAGGTCCGGGCGCCACGTCGATTCCGCTGACGCTGCCACCGTTTACAGTGGTGGGCGCGACCACGCGTGCCGGGCTGCTGCCTGCACCGCTGCGCGACCGCTTCGGCTTCACTGGGCACCTGGAGTTCTACGAGACAGAGGACCTGGTTCAGGTCATCAACCGGTCGGCAGGGCTACTGGGAGTGTCGGTCAGCGATGAGGCAGCCCATGAAATCGCCTCCCGTTCACGTGGCACGCCACGTATTGCAAACCGTCTGTTGCGCCGCGTACTTGACTACGCGCAGGTGCATGGGGACGGAACACCCACACTGGAATCGGCGCGTGAAGCACTGGCATTGTTTGAAGTGGACCAGTCGGGACTGGACCGACTGGATCGCGCCGTCCTCGAAGCACTGTGCGTGCGCTTTGGCGGAGGGCCGGTGGGGCTGTCCACGTTGGCTATCACCGTGGGCGAAGAAGCTGAAACCGTTGAAACTGTCACTGAACCGTACCTGATGAGGCAGGGGTTCATTGTTCGCACCCCACGCGGCCGTGCAGCTACACCGAAAGCATGGTCACACCTGAATCTGACCCCTCCGAGCGATCAGGACACGCTGATTTAAACGTGAGGTAGCACGCACAGTGGCGCCGTTCGTCGCGATCGAGAAGACGAACAGGTAGACTGCAACGGGCGCCGTGTACTGTCACGGTGCTGTCATATACGTAGATTTGTCGAGGATGAAGAGGTTTCCCCGTGCAAGGTACCGGCTCGTTAATGCTTTGGCTGCCGCTGTTGTTGATGCTGATTGTGATGTTTTGGTTCTCATCACGCGCTCGCAAGAAAATGGCGAAACAGCAGGAAGAACAGCAACGGATCATCAGCGAACAGATGGTGCCCGGTGCATGGGTGAAGACCGCCGTAGGGTTCTGGGGACGCTACGTGGATCAGGATGGCGACATCGTCATCCTGGAAACGTCGGACGGCACCGAAACCTACTGGGAACGTTCCGTCATCCGCGAAGTCGGCGAGCCACCTTTCGCCACGGAATCAGCTGATCACATCGAAGAAGCCATTTCCGAGGAAGAAGATGAGCCTGCTGTACTTGGGTATGATCCCATCGAACCTGAGACACCCTCGTCAATGAACGAGGGCGACACGCTCGCAGCGGATCTTGAGGACGAGGATAAGCGGAACAAGAACCGCAACAAGGACGATATTCCGCCCGTCATCTAATTCATTCATCCACTCATCGACTTCATTGACCAAGGACTCCATCACTGTGGCTAATAAGAAACGTCGCCCGGTGCGCACACTTGTCGCGCTCTTTGTTGTGATCGCCATCGGCATCGCAGCACTGCTGATCGGACGCGCAACTCAAGGTGCAACACTCCATCCGAAGCTGGCTCTGGACCTCGAAGGTGGAACCCAGCTGATTCTGACACCGAATACGACAGGCGAAGACGACCGCAACATCACTGATGAGGACATCACTGAGGCGATCAACATTATCCGTAACCGCGTGGACGCCTCGGGTGTCTCCGAATCGGAAATCACCTCAATGGGTTCGAATAACATTGTGGTCTCGCTACCTGGGCGTCCTTCTGAAGAGACGCTGAATCTGATCCGCTCATCTTCTCAGATGGACTTCCGTCCAGTGCTGCAGGTCGGTGCCGCAGTCGCACCCAGGCAGCAACTGGAAGCGGCTCAAAGCGGCGATTCCGGCCAGTCGGGAGCCGGCAGCGCGCAGTCTGGAGATGCAGCCGACCAGCCGCAGTCGCAAACCCTTGTCTCCACGGCCATGTCCGAGGATGAGGCCCGCCAGGCTGCCGACCAGGATAGGGATGGGAAACTCAGCACCGAGCCGGCGACCACACCGGAGAACAACTCGGACTCGGCATGGATGACCGAGCAGGTCGTGTTCGACTTCCTGACCCTGGACTGCATGTCGACTGAGGCACGCACCCAGACCACTCCCGGTGATCCCGACAAGCCTTATGCCACGTGCTCGGATGACGGAACCCAAAAATTCCTGCTTGGCCCGATCGATGTCAAAGGTGAGAACCTGAATTCAGCCCAGGCCGCAATGGACTACAACCAGACGGGGCAGGCAACAGGCGAGTGGGTTGTGAGCCTCGAATTCGACTCAGTCGGTACCGAAGCATTCAAGGAAGCGTCAACTCGTCTGGTCGGCTTCCAGAATTCTGATCCCACGCGTAACCGCTTCGCAGTCGTCCTTGACAACAAGGTGATTACCTCACCGTCGATGAATGCAGCAATCACTGACGGTCATGCCAAGATCAGCGGCAATTTCACGCCAACCAGTGCCAAGGCACTGGCCAATCAGCTGAACTTCGGTTCACTGCCATTGGACTTCACCGTCCAGTCCGAGCAGCAGATCTCTGCAACGCTCGGATCCGATCACCTGGCCAAGGGTCTGTGGGCCGGTCTGATCGGTCTGATCCTAGTTGTCCTGTTCATGATCTGGCAGTACCGAGGCCTGTCGATCATCTCGATCGGTTCACTCCTGATGGCGGGCGTGATCACCTACCTGGTCATCACGTTGCTGTCATGGCTGATGGAATATCGCCTCTCACTGCCTGGCGTAGTTGGCCTGATCGTTGCAGTTGGCGTCACCGCTGACTCGTTCATCGTCTACTTCGAACGCATCCGCGACGAGGTGCGTGACGGTCGCCCGCTCGTGGCAGCCGTCGACGAAGGATGGGAGCGGGCCAAACGCACCATCATGATTTCGGACGCGGTGAACCTCGTGGCCGCCGTGGTGCTGTACATGCTCGCGGTGGGTGGCCTGCAGGGATTCGCCTTCACATTGGGCGTGACGACGGTGGTTGACCTTGCGGTGATCTTCTTCTTCACGCACCCGATGATGGAGCTGTTCATCCGCATCCCATTTTTCGGTGAAGGCCACAAGCTGTCCGGTTTGGATCCCGAACACCTCGGTGCAAAGTCCAGTGCCATCTACGCGGCGCGTGCACGCACTGATGTGCGCAAGACGAAGTCAGTATCAACGCCATCGGGGAGCACAGCGGTCGGCACCCGTAAATCGCTTGCTGAGCAGCGCCGAGAACAAGCCGCTGCGGCTAAGCAGGAGGAAGCACGATGAGAAGTTACGCCCAGTGGGGAAACGCCCTGTATGCGGGCGAGAAATCCTATCGGATCGTCCCGAACCGCAAGATTTTCGTGTACGCGGCCGGCATCACGCTGGTTGTCTGTGCGCTCCTCGTGTCAGTGCTGGGACTGCGTCAATCCATCGAATTCACCGGTGGTTCGCAATTCTCCATGATCGGCATTAGCCAAAGTGAACAGCAGCTTGCATATGATGCAGCCAAATCCGCGGGCGTGACCGACGTGCGCGTGTCGAATCTGGGTCAGAACGGTATCCGCGTCCAGACACCGTCACTGGACCCCAACCAGACAGCGCAAGTTCGCGACGCGCTGGCAGAGGCATACGATATATCCGCAGATGATGTCCAGTCCTCGTCGATCGGCCCGTCATGGGGTAAAGACGTTACCGGGAAGGCACTGCAGTCTCTGGTCATCTTCCTGGCGGTCATCACCGCCTTGATGACGGTGTACTTCCGCTCGTGGACCATGTCAATCTCTGCTATGACGGCTCTGCTGCACGACGTGGCCCTGACCGTCGCGTTCTTCGCGATCACTCGAGTCGAAGTCTCACCTGCAACCGTCATTGGCTTCCTGACCATTTTGGGATACTCCCTGTATGACACGGTGGTCGTTTTCGACAACGTGCGCGGCCTGACGAAGAACGTGTGGGAGCAGAAGCGCTACACATATGGCGAACTGGTCAATCTCGCCGTCAACCAGACGATGGTGCGTTCCATTAACACTTCCGTTGTCGCACTTCTGCCGGTGGGAGCGATCCTCGTGATCGGTACTGTTCTTCTGGGTGCGGGCACGCTGACGGATATTGCTCTGGCACTGTTCGTCGGAATGATTGTGGGTACCTACTCGTCGATATTTATCGCCTCGCCGCTGTTGGTCATGCTGGAGGAGCGTCGGTCACGCGCCCGTGAACACAACACCATCGTCGCCAGGCAACGCTCAATCGATTCGACTGACGAGGGTGACCACGCCCCAACATCTGACAGTGTTCAGGTACAAGCTGTGGCGGCGCGACCGGTCATCCCGGGGCACCGTCTTGGCAATGATGCTCAACCTCAACGAAAGAAGCGTAAGCGCAAATGACAGAAGAACTCGGAAGGCGCATCAAGAAACTGGTCGTCGACAATATGCGTGACGTCCCCGGTTTCCCGCAGGAAGGCGTCCTCTTCCACGACATCACACCGCTGCTGGCCAACGGCCCGGCGTTCCAGGAAACTATCAATCTGCTCTGCGAGCACTACGAGGGACGCATTGACGCTATCGCAGGCCTGGAGTCACGAGGCTTCGTCCTGGCTGCACCGATGGCGACACGTATGGGCATCGGTATGATCACGATTCGTAAGGCCGGCAAACTGCCCGGACCGGTGATCGGTGAGGATTACTCCATCGAATACGGCATCGCTCGCATGGAGCTTCGCCCGGATTCTGTCGAAGAAGGCCAACGCGTCCTGATCATTGACGACGTGCTGGCGACCGGCGGCACGGCACGTGCCTCGGTGAATCTGCTTGAGCAGTGCAAGGCCGAGGTTGCAGGTGTGGCGGTCCTCCTCGAGTTGACTGAATTGAAGGGCCGAGACAAGCTTGAGGGCCTGGATGTGCAGTCTGCAGTGGCACTGTCTGTCTGACATCACCCGGTAACTTTCCAGCTCAGGCGCGCTTCCTCACACGTGGGGGCGCGCCTGAGCTTATGATGACTGTGTGAGTGAGAGAACTAAACCACCGAGCAGGCCGAAAGCGCCGTCGGCAGGGTCCTTTGTGCGCTCGGGACTGGTCTGGTTTGGTTCGCGAGGGCGCACGACCGCACCCGAGATTGAACCATTGGTGCGTGCCTTGCGCGCCAACCACCCGAAAGCAGATATCTCAATTATCGAGCGTGCCTATGAGACGGCTGAAGTTCACCACAGAGGCCAAAAACGCGCATCTGGCGAACCGTACATCACTCATCCCGTCGCAGTGGCGACGATTCTGGCTGAAATGGGCATGACGACGCCAACGCTGGTGGCGGCGCTGCTGCATGACACGGTTGAGGACACGGATTACACGGTTGAGCAGCTCACCGCTGACTTTGGTGAGTCAATCGCACTGCTGGTCGACGGTGTCACCAAGCTTGACAAGATCCGCTATGGCACCGCAGCCCAGTCCGAGACACTGCGCAAGATGATCGTGGCGATGAGTCGGGATATCCGCGTGCTGCTGATCAAGCTTGCAGATCGCCTGCACAATGCGCGCACGTGGAAGTACGTCTCGCCTGAATCCGCCAAACGCAAGGCGAAAGAGACACTGGAGATTTATGCGCCGCTTGCCCACCGCCTGGGAATGAACACGATCAAGTGGGAGCTTGAAGAGCTGTCATTCAAGACGATGCTGCCGGAAATCTACGAAGAGATTGACCGGCTTGTTCAGCAGCGCACACCGCGCCGCGAAACCTACCTGCGTGACGTGATCGCGCAGATCGAAGAGGATCTGCGGCGCGCCGGAATTCGCGGAACGGTCGGCGGGCGCCCGAAGAACCACTATTCGATCTACCAGAAGATGATTGTGCGCGGCAAAGCGTTCGATGAGATTTTCGATCTGGTGGCGGTGCGAGTCCTTGTTGACAGTGTCAAAGACTGTTACGCCGTTTTGGGCGCAATGCACGGCAGGTGGAATCCGATTCCGGGCAGGTTCAAGGATTACATCGCCATGCCGAAGTTCAACTTCTACGAATCGCTGCACACGACGGTGGTCGGGCCGGGCGGCAAGCCGGTGGAAATCCAGATACGTACATATGAGATGCACGAGCGTGCCGAAAATGGCGTAGCCGCTCACTGGAAGTACAAGGAGAACCCGAACGCAACATCGGGCACGTCCGACGCAATGAGCACCAATGAGCAGATGAACTGGTTGCGCGCTCTGGTGGAAATGGAACGGGAAACAGGCGACCCGGAAGAGTTCCTCGACTCGCTGCGCTACGAAATTGCCGGCGAAGAAGTCTACGTGTTCACCCCGCGAGGCGAAGTTGTCGTGCTGCCTGCACACGCCACACCCGTCGACTTTGCCTACGCCGTCCACACCGAAGTCGGCCATCACACCGTCGGTGCACGCGTCAACGCCCGCCTCGTTCCTCTTGATACGCAGCTGGAATCGGGCGACACGTGTGAAATTATCACCTCGAAGTCAGAAAAGGCCGGCCCGTCTCATGACTGGTTGGCATTTGTGGCGTCCCCTCGTGCACGATCGAAAATTAAATCGTGGTTCTCGCGCGAACGCCGTGAGGGAGCCATCGAAGCCGGCAAGGAAGCACTGGCGCGCGCGATGCGCAAACAGAACCTGCCTCTGCAGCGCCTGATGAATCATGAATCGATCCTGTCGGTGGCAACTGACCTGGGTTACCAGGACGTGTCGGGTCTGTACGCGGCAGTAGGAGAGAACCACCTGTCCGCCCACAATGTCGTGTCCAAACTGGTGGAGAACCTGGGCGGGGGAGCCGGCACTGAAGAGACGCTTGCTGAAGGCATCACACCAGGCGATACGCGCACACGCAAGGCGACCTCGGATGTGGGCATCGTGGTGTCTGGAATGAGTTCCAATGACATCTGGGTCAAGCTGGCCCGATGCTGTTCGCCGGTGCCCGGTGACCCGATTATGGGGTTCATCACACGTGGGCAAGGTGTTTCCGTCCACCACAGTGACTGTTTGAACGCGGCCCGTCTCGAAGAGCTCCACCCTGAACGTCTCATCGACGTCTCGTGGGATACGAACCGTTCGAACGCGCAGTACCGCGTCCAAATTGAATTGCGTTCACTGGATCGGGCTGGATTGCTGTCGGATCTGACGAAGGTCCTGTCGGATTATTCGGTCAATATTCTGACCGGATCAATGTCGACGTCGGCTGACCAGGTGGCCTCTACGCGCTTCACATTCGAACTTGCGGACATGGCACATCTGAACGCCGTTTTATCTGCTCTCAGACGTGTTGATGGTGTTTTTGAGGCGCGTCGCGTGACGGGCACCCGGAAACGTGCGCGTGAATCCCGTGCAGACGAATCGTGAACGAGGAGACCGACAGTTCGCCCCTCGAGCGTGATTTTGCGTAGGATAAGGAAGTGTCAGTCAAGACACATAACCGCGCACGGATGGATCGGTCCATCCACGTCCCGAGAAGGAAGATCGTGACTATCTCGCCTAATCCACAGCAGCCATCCACTGGCTCCCCGGAAACCGCATCCGAACCTGCTCGTACCGAGTTCGGGCGAATGGACACTGAAAGAAATATCTACGTCACTGACGGTGAGAGCGAACGCCTCATCGGATCCTACCCGGAGGGCGCTCCGGACAACCCGTTCGAACTGTACGAGCGGCGCTACAGCGACTTGGAAGCCACGATCCGCCTTTTTGAAGACCGTCTGCCTCACCTGGGGGCACGCGACATCGACCAAACCGTAGCCACGCTGCGTGAGGCCGTTGCGGAGCCGGCAGCAATCGGTGACCTGCCCGCGTTGCGTGAGCGCGTCGACAAGGCCGCTCAGGCTGGTGAGGAGCGCAAGGTTCAAGCCAAGGCCGAGCGCCAGGCTGCTCGCGAACAGGCCATTGCAGATCGCACCAGCGTGGTCGAGCGGGCCGAAGAGATTTCTCAACAAGGCCCAGAACGCACCCACTGGAAGCATTCAGGACAGGCACTGCGTGACTTGCTTGAAGAGTGGAAGACTCTACAGCGCAAGGGGCCACGCCTGGACAAATCCACCGAAGATGAGCTCTGGAAGCGTTTTTCCAGTGCACGCACTGTTTTTGACCGTCATCGTCGCCAGTTCTTCTCGGCACTTGACCAGAAGCAGACTGAGGCGCGTCGCGTGAAGGAAGGGCTGATTGCTGAAGCTGAAGCCCTTCAGAATTCAACGGACTGGGGGCCAACCTCGTCGGCCTACCGGGACCTGATGGATCGCTGGAAGGCAGCGCCTCGCGCGTCTCGCAAGGAAGACGATGCGTTGTGGGCACGTTTCAGGACAGCGCAGCAGGTGTTCTTCGATGCGCGCCGCGCCAAGGATGAAGCAGCAGATGCCGAATCTGAAGAAAACCTCAAGGCCAAGGAAGCGCTGCTGGAGCAGGCCGAGGCGCTCTTGCCGATCGAAGACATGGACGCTGTCAAGCCTCGTTTGCGCGCCATCCAGGACCAGTGGGATGAGATTGGCCGCGTGCCATCGGCCCACGTCGGCCAGGTTGAAGGCCGGATGCGCGCCGTGGAGGATGCGGTGCGCCAGGCTGAAGAACGCGAGTGGAAGCGCTCGAACCCGGAGACACGTGCCCGCGCCGAAGGCATGCTGGGGCAGCTGGAAGACCAGCTCGACCGACTGAAAGCCGACATCGAGAAGGCCGAAAGCGCCGGAAATTCCGATCAGGTACAGTCGTTGCGCGAAACACTGGCAACGAAGACTGCGTGGTTGGATCAGATCCGCTCGTCAATGGAGTGACGCGTGCTCATCACTGTCATACCGACCCCGTTTTTCGGGGCTAACTGCATCGTGCTTCAGCCCGACGCAGAAGCGAACGTCGTAGTGGTTGACCCGTCGGCAGGTGTGTGCGACCAGATCCGCGGGGCACTGGATCGCGCTGATGCTCAGGTGGGCGCCGTTCTGTGCACTCACGGTCATCCTGATCATGTCTGGGATGCTCACGAGGTGGCCTCATGGGCACCTGACGCGCCCGCACCGGTGTGGATCCCTGGCCCTGACAGATACCGCATGGATGACCCGATGTCGTATCTGCCGATGAAACCGAGCGGCATGGACCTGACGTGGCACAAGCCGGAAGATCTGCGCGACGTGCCTTCTGAGACGTTCGAAATCCAGCCCGGCATCTGGCTGCAGATGCTTCCTGCGCCAGGCCACACAGAGGGGTCGGCATTGTTCCTGGGGGAGTGCGACGTCAATATCGCGGACCACGAGGGCACAATCCTGTGGCAGCATGACGATCCAATTCCGTGGGCGCTGAGTGCTGACGTGATCTTTGCCGGGTCGGTTGGACGCACCGACCTGCCCGGTGGAGACGAACGCCAAATGAAACATACGCTTCGCACCATGGCCAACGCCATTGATCCGCGAACGGTCATGATCCCGGGGCACGGGCCACTGACGACGTGGGCACACGAACTTCAGACCAATCAGTACGTTGCGCGCGCACGACGCGAAGGCTAGACACAGAGTAAAAGAATCGAAGGACACATACGATGGCACGGACAAAATTGTCTGGATTTCCCGAATGGAGCGTTGAGGGCCGGCTGATCGAGCTGCATGTGCTCGATTCGCTGCGTCATGTGTTCGAACTCCACGGGTTTTCCAACATTGAAACCCGAGCCGTCGAAACCCTCGACTCGCTGCTGTCCAAAGGGGAAACCTCCAAAGAGGTGTACCTGCTTGAACGTCTCCAGGGACTCGAGAAAGGCGAACACACCGATAAGGACCGCAGGATCGGACTGCACTTCGACCTGACCGTTCCGCTGGCCCGATACGTCCTGGATAACGTCAACGACCTGCATTTTCCGTTCAAGCGCTACCAGATTCAAAAAGTCTGGCGCGGCGAACGCCCGCAGGAAGGACGTTTCCGCGAATTCACTCAGGCCGATATCGACATCGTCGGCAACGGTGCATTGCCGTTCCACTTCGAGGTCGACCTGCCGCTCGTGATGGCCGAAGCACTGTCCTCACTGCCCATCGGCCGGTTCAAGATCCTGGCCAACAACCGCAAGGTCGTTCAGGGCGTATGCGAAGCGCTCGGAGTTGGCGACGTTGACGCAGCGCTGCGCGGTTTGGACAAGCTGGACAAGATTGGGCCCGAGGGTGTGACCGAGGAACTGGCAGAAGCCGGAATCTCAGGCGACCAGGCACGCACCCTGCTGACAATGGCGCAGATCCACACCGATGATGTGGCCGAGCTTCGCGACGGTATTGACGCGTTGGAACTGTCCAACGACATTTTGCGCGAGGGGCTGGATGAGCTGTGTGCGCTGATTAGTGACGCTCATGAGCGCATGCCCGGCGCTGTCTTTGCTGACTTGAAGATAGCGCGCGGACTGGACTACTACACTGGATCGGTCTACGAAACAGTGCTGACCGAACACCCGTCACTGGGATCGATCTGCTCAGGTGGGCGCTACGATTCTCTGGCATCGGACGGCAAACGTAGCTACCCGGGCGTCGGGCTGTCCATTGGTGTCTCTCGCCTCGTCTCCCGCATGATCGCGCAGCCAATGGTGACCGCCACGCGTACCTCACCGGCCGCGGTGGTCGTCGCCGTCATGAACGAGGAAGACCGCGGGCACTCCAACCGGATCGCAGCGACCCTGCGTTCACGCGGTATTCCCACCGATGTTGCGCCTACAGCGGCCAAATTCGGCAAACAGATCCGCTACGCTGATCGATTAGGAATACCATTCGTCTGGTTCCCGGGCGCCTCGGAAGGTGACACTGTCAAGGACATTCGATCGGGTGACCAGGTCGAAGCCGATTGCGAGACATGGATGCCTCCGGCAGAGGATATGCATCCGCGCATCGCGTCGGCCACACAGGAGGACTAGGCTGACTATGGAGCGTTCACCACTGCACAGTGCGCGTGAAATGCGTGATGCGTTGGCGGACGTGTCGATCAATGTCGAAACGCCGTCAGCCCGCCGTGCACGTAGTGAACAGGCTCGAGCCCTGCGGCGCCTCGACGATCATGTGATCCCGCGCCTCGAACATGCCCAGGCACCCATTCTGTGCGTGATCGGCGGATCTACGGGGGCCGGGAAATCCACCCTGGTCAACACGATGGTTGGGTACGCAGTGTCGGCGTCGTCAGCCGTACGTCCCACGACACGCGACCCGCTCCTGCTGCACAATCCCAGCGACGCCATGTGGTTCGACTCGAACCGGATTCTCACCTCCCTGACGCGCAGGCGTGAAGAGGCGGATGCTGATCCTGAGCGCGAATCACATCCTCACTCGCTACGTGTGCGCGCCCTCGAAGCCATTCCCCACGGTGTCGGCGTTATCGATGCACCTGATCTTGATTCGGTCGTGGACGACAATCGTGCCTTGGCTCGTCAACTGCTCGACGCGGCTGACCTGTGGATTTTCGTCACGACTGCGGCCCGCTACGCGGATGCCGTGCCGTGGCAGGTGCTCGAAGAGGCCGGAAGTCGCGGCATCGAGACGGTGATCGTCCTCAACCGCATTCCGCCTGGGGCAACCCAGGAGGTCGCGGCCGACCTGAATGCATTATTGTCCGAGCGCGGCCTTGGCAACGCCCCGGTGCTCGCTATCGATGAACAGGCGCTCGAGGACGGCTTGCTGCCCCGCGATGCCGTCCAGCCGCTCGTTGACCGACTACACGCACTGGGTGCAGACGCCGAACGCCGCAGCGAACTGGCTCAGCAGGCGATCCGCGGATCGGTGCGAGAGGTGATCGAATCGGCCGGCGCAGTCAGCCAGGCTCTCGACGAGGAACGCGGCGCCGTTGAGGCAACTGTGGAGCGTATAGACCGGATCGGGGAGGCTGCCGGGCGTCGTATCCGCCAGGGCACTGCCGACGGCACGCTGCTGCGTGGTGAGGTGCTGGCCCGCTGGCAGGAAGTTGTCGGCGCAGCAGATTTCACGCGCATACTGTCGCGAGGCATTTCGCGTCTGCGTGACCGCATTTCTGCCTTCTTTCGAGGGCGCCCGACCCCGTCCGAACCTGTTGAAGATGCCATTGAAGCTGGCTTGACCAGCTTGCTGGCAGATGAATTTGCTGACGTGAGTGACCAGGTGGCCGAGCTGTCGCGCACTGATCCGGCACTGGTAGGCGCGTCGCCCTCGTCAATCATGACGGCGTTGGATCCGTCCGAGCGTGCTCAGCGCGTCGCGAACCAATGGCAGCGCGAACTGCTTGCGATGGTGCGCAGCGAGGGCCAGTCCAAGCGCGCCGGAGCCCAGATGATGGCCATTGGTGTCAACGTGGTGGGCGTGGCGCTGATGATCGTCATTTTTGCGTCAACGGGTGGACTGACCGGAGCTGAAGTGGGTGTAGCTGGTGCAACCGCGGCCGTGGCGCACAAACTGCTCGAAGCGATTTTCGGCGACCAGGCGGTGCGTGACATGGCCAAGAAGGCGCACCGCAACCTCGTAGAGGCAGCCGACCAGGAGATCGCCCAAATCCTGCAGCCGGCGCGCGACGCTCTGCCCGAAGCAGGTGAGTACGCGCGCCTGACCGAGGCGATTGCGCAGGCGAGCCAACAATGGTCGGTAGGAGCCGGATAATGACCCGTGGTCTCTCCAACCCTGCCGAACGCGTGGATCATATTGCCTCCGCTATGGAGCTTGCCGGACCGGATGTGTCCAATGAATGCGTGGACCGCGTCGCGGATTGCTTGCTGCGCGCACACGAACGCACAGGGCTCGATCCTGACACGACCGTGGTTGCGTTCGTGGGAGCAACCGGGTCAGGCAAGTCGTCGCTTTTTAACGCGATCCTGGGGCACGACATCGCGCAGGTTGGCGTACGCCGTCCCACCACCACACAGGCTCTGGCCGCTATCGGCGCGGGCACGCGTGCACCTGAACTGGTCGAATGGATGGGCGTGCGCGAGCAGGTCATGATCCCGTCGGGCGCCGGCCTTCCGGAAAGTGTGGCCCTGGTTGATCTGCCTGATATCGACTCTATCCAGCAGGACAATGTGGCGCTCACCGAGCGTCTTGCGTCCCGCGTTGACCTGATCGTATGGGTCGTTGATCCGCAAAAGTATGCCGACCACGTTATCCATTCGCAGTGGATTGCGCGTTTCGCTGCCTACGGTGCGCCGGCGTGTATGGTGCTCACGCACGTCGACCAGCTCTCGCCGACTGATCGTAGCCAGATCGAAGCGGACATTCGTCGTCTCCTGGAAGCTGATCAGGCAGCCGGCATGAAGCTGGTGGGTGCCTCGTCGGTGACAGGGGAGGGCATTGATGCGGTTCGCTCGATGATCTCTGAGCGCGCACGTATTGTGCGTCAGCAGGCTGAACGTGTTGGCGCCGTCCTGGATGAAGCCGTTGATGTGGCGCGCCGGGACCTGGAGATTGAAACTGCTGAACTGCCGAAGGTGCCGAAGAACCTGACCTTACAGCTGGTTAATGTTGCAGCGGGCGCTGCAGGTGTGGGACACGTGACGTCAGCTGTTGATGCGGGGTATCGTCACCGTGCTCAGAAAGTGTGCGGCTGGCTTCCGTTCCGTCTGCTTGCCCGATTCAAATCCGACCCGCTGGCACGCCTCCATCTGGAAAGCGCGGAATCATCAGTGTCATCTGTGCCCGAAGCAACACCCGTCGCCCGTGCCAAATTGAATTCTGGCGTGCGAACCATTGCCGGGCAGATTGCGCACGGCAGACCGCAGGTGTGGCAGCGCCGCGTACGTGAACTAGCCCGCGAACGTGCCGAAAGCGTCACCACACGGCTCGACCAGGCTGTTGCCGGAACCGATTTTGGCCTGCAAGAACGACGTACCTGGTGGCGTGCGAGCGCGATCCTCCAAGGCATCGGATGGCTGATGGCACTGGTCGGAGTGTTGTGGATCCTGGCGGTGCGTGGGGCCGACCAGTTCCTCATGATCCAGTGGGACGTGCCGATGTGGCGCGGACTGCCCATTCCCACCTGGTGCGTTCTTGGAGGGCTGGCCCTGACGGTAATCGTGGCTCTGCTGTCGTGGATAGGCGTGCGCATAGGAGCAGCCCGTGCTCGCCGCCGGGCACACTCACGCTTGAGTCGGTCGATCAGCGAAGTCATCGAACAGAGTGTCAGCGGGCCCCTCGTAGCTGAATGCGAACGTCAGGCTGACATCGTGAAGCACCTGAGTGCTGCCGCCTCGCGAACCCACTAGAATATAGCTGTGCGCATTATTTTTGCTGGAACTCCTGACGTCGCTGTGCCCACCCTGTCGGCGTTGAACGATTCGAAACATGACGTGGTCGCGGTCATCACTCGTCCGCCGGCTCGACGGGGCAGAGGCAAGAAAACCTTCCCATCACCTGTCGCGCAATACGCGGCTGACCATGGCCTCGAGCTGATCGAGTCGTCACGTTTTACCGATCCGTCGCTTCAGCACGACATTGATGCTTATGACGCCGACCTTGGCGTCGTTGTTGCATTCGGCGCGATCATTCCGCCTGCTGTCTTAACAATGCCGCGGTTGGGGTGGGTTAACCTGCACTTCTCGGATTTGCCGCGCTGGCGCGGAGCTGCCCCGGTCCAGTATGCGATTTGGTCGGGTGATGCTCGAACGGCGTCGAGTATCTTCCAGCTGGAAGACGGCCTGGACACCGGGCCGGTTTTTTCGCGCTTGCCGGTCACGATCGACCCGTCTGAAACTGCCGGGGAACTGCTGGAACGAATGGGACGTCTCGGAGCCGACCAGATGGTGGCCACGGTGGATGCACTGGCTGACGGACGCGCATCAGCACACGTGCAGGATACAGATGGTGTCACCTATGCTCACATGCTCACCCCTGCCCAGGGATTCATTGATTTCACCCAGAGCGCGGCAGAGGTGTCGCGTCACATCCGCGCCTTCACTCCGAACCCAGGTGCATGGACTGTTCTGCCTGACGGCAAACGTCTCAAGATTGCGGGGGCCGAGCCCACCGATCAGCCCACACTCGGCACAGGTCTGCTGCAGGTGACAAAGCATGAGGTCATGGTCGGGTGCGCTGACGCGTGCGTCAGACTGGGCCAGGTCGCACCAGCAGGTAAAGGCTGGATGGACGCAGCGGCCTGGGCGCGTGGGGCACGCCTCAGCGGCGAGGAACGTGTCGGCGTTATGGCAACGGAGGAGTGAGATGGCAACAGGACGATATGCGGATGGTTACCGAGCGAAACGCAACGTTGATGCTGCCCGGCTCGTCGCGTTTGAGGTCCTTGATTCGATCGAGCAGGACGGCGCGTTCGCGAACCTTGCACTACCTAAAGCTCTGCGTGCTGCGAAAGAAGACTTCGCATCCTTCGACGGGCGCGATGCGGCATTTACCGCTGAGCTCGTCTACGGCACAACGCGCGCACAGGGCCGCCTCGACTGGATCATCAACGCCCATTCGACACGTCCGGTCGACCAGCTCGATCCATCGTTGCGCACGGTGCTTCGCATGGGAGCCCACCAGATCCTCAACATGCGCGTGCCGGACCATGCGGCCGTCGCCGCAACCGTTGACCTTGCCCGCGAAGTCCTCACTGACGGTCCGGCGAAGATGGTCAATGCTGTTTTGCGCTCCATTATCCGCACCGGCGCTGATCAGATCGACGCGGACATTGACGCAATCGAGAATCCGGTCGAACGCCTGGCTGTGCGTTATTCACACCCGACCTGGATTGTTTCGGCACTGGGCGACGCCCTGACAGCTCATGGCTGCTCCAAGGATGAGCTGGAAGAAACACTGGCTGCCAATAATGAGGCACCACTGGTGACTCTAGTTGCCCGCCCGGGTCTGATTGACGTGGAGGACCTGGCTGATGAAGCGATTGATGCATGCCACACGCGGGTAGCTCCGGGCACGCGTTCGCCGCTTGCTGTTGTCCTGGAGTCGGGCGACCCGGCACGCATCGGCTCTGTTCGACGCGGACTGGCCGGTGCGCAGGATGAAGGTTCCCAGCTGGCCGCCCTCGTCACTGCCGCTGCGCCGATCGAAGGGTCGGACACCGCATGGCTTGACCTGTGCGCTGGTCCGGGCGGGAAGGCCGCGCTGCTGGCGGCTGAGGGAGCCGAGCGAGGGGCACACCTGTTGGCAAACGAAGTCCACACTCACCGCGCACGCCTCGTTGAGCGCGCAACGGCCCGCCTGACCAACGTCGAGGTCATTTCCGCTGATGGGCGCACGCTCGGCGGGCAGGGAACACCGTGGCAGCTTGGCTCATTCGATCGCGTCCTGGTCGACGCGCCATGTACGGGCCTGGGGTCACTTCGCCGTCGCCCGGAGTCACGCTGGCACAGGTCCGAGGGGGACCTGGCGGATCTGGTTGCGCTTCAACGTGACTTATTGGACCGGGCTGTTGATCTGGTTCGCGTTGGGGGAGTGGTTGCGTATGTCACCTGTTCGCCGCATCGTGCGGAAACTGTTGACCAGGTCCGACGCCTGAGCGAGTCGGGACGCGTGGAACTGATCGATGCTGTGGCGGTTGCTGCGGGTATCTCGCCTGAGCCGTTGAGCGCTGACGGACCGACCCTGCAGTTGTGGCCGCATCGTGATGACACCGATGCGATGTTTATGGCTCTGATGAAACGGGTATCCTGAGAGCATGCATCTGACTATTTCGCCGTCGATTCTCAATTGCGATATTGCTGATCTGCATGGCCAGCTCGAATCGATTTCCTCAGCTGACATTGCTCACGTTGACGTGATGGACAATCACTTTGTGCCCAACCTGACGTGGGGCCTTCCGGTTGTAGAAGCCTGCGTGAAGACCGGCATCCTGCCGGTGGACGCGCACCTGATGATCGAGGATCCTGACCGGTGGGCGCCGGCCTACGCTGAGGCTGGCTGTGAGTCGGTGACATTCCATGTCGAAGCTGCAGCGGCACCGATTCGGCTTGCGCGCGAGATCCGACACCAGGGTGCGCGTGTGGGCCTGGGGCTGCGCCCGGCAACTGACATTGCACCATTCGTCGATATCTTGTCCGAATTCGACATGATCCTCATCATGACGGTCGAGCCGGGATTCGGTGGTCAGAAGTTCCTTGAGTCAATGCTGCCCAAGATTCGCCGCACTCGTGATGCGATTAGGTCGGCTGACCTGCCCGTGTCGATTCAGGTTGACGGTGGCGTGTCACGCCAGACGATTGAACAGTGCGCACAGGCTGGTGCCACGAACTTCGTTGCCGGGTCGGCGATTTTCAAGGCAGAGGATGCATACACGGAGATTGCGACGTTGCGCGAACTTGCCGGTTCGCACTGTCACTGAGCTGAGGAATCTAGTTTTCCTTTTCCCAGTTGGCGTGCCATAATTGCCACATGCTCCGGGGTCGGTGTAAGTCCGAACCGGCGGTGAGAGTCCGCGACCCGCGCGTTCATACGCGTGGCTGAACCGGTGAAACTCCGGTACCGACGGTGAAAGTCCGGATGGGAGGAGCACAGGAAGCGTGACCGCGCGTTCGGACGCGCTCGTCATTTGTGCTGCGTGAGCCCCCGGTGCGCGGAGGACACGAACAGGTGGCAACCAGCCAGAGCCAGCGACGCGGCGCTCGAGGAATCAGCAGCGTGATGAACGTGTGCGCACCCCTCATTTTCCTCCTGCTGATCATGACCGTATGGGCGTTGGCCACCACTGTTTTTTCACTCGAACCGTGGCGACTGCCCAGCCCCGCACAAGTCTTCCAGCGAGCACAGGTATTGCTCACACAGCCCTGGATGTGGCAACGAGTGCTGATCACCGCAGGCGAAGCAGTGCTCGGCTGTGCGACAGGTGCCCTTGTGGCGTTGCCACTGGCGTACGCGATCTACAAAGTGAATTGGTTCCGCGCAGCAGTCGAACCGTTCCTGGGTGCAACCCAGGCGATCCCCGCGATCGCACTGGCACCCCTGCTGGTCCTGTGGGTCGGCTTCGGTCTGGCCCCAGTGATTGCCCTGTGCGCGATCATGGTCTTTTTCCCGATCCTCGTGTCCACCGTTGTCGGACTGCGTCACCTTGACCAGGACGTGCTGGAAGCTGCTTCACTGGACGGCGCGTCAGGGTGGATAATGCTGCGCCAAATTGAAGCTCCAATGGCAGCACCATCAATCCTGGCTGGCCTGCGCAACGGTTTCACCCTGTCGGTGACCGGTGCCGTGGTGGGGGAGATGGTCATGGGGGGCAACGGTATGGGCGGCATTCTTGTCCAGCAACGCCAAAACATGGACACGCCCGGAATGTTCGTCTCCATCATTGTGCTCTGCGTGTTGGCAATGAGCATTTACATCGTTATCTACCGGATTGAAAAGCGGTATAACCGCAGTTGAAAAGATGAAAGAAGGATTACTGATGGCACGTGGCATACGCGCTTTGACAACACTAGTGGTAGCGGCGAGCGCTGTGACCTTATGTGGCTGCAGCTCCTCCGAGTCGCCCTCGCCGGCCGCTAATGCCCAAAGCGAAGTTGACTTGCAAGAGCCCACTGACGTCACGCTCGGGCTGACTTACATTCCCAACGTCCAGTTCGCGCCCACATACATTGCCGAGGAAGACGCGGTATACGCGAATGCGGGAGCGAACGTCACGCTGCGCCATCACGGCGCCGATGAAGGACTGTTCACCGCTCTGACAGCCGGTGAAGAAGATGTCGTGCTTGCCTCGGGTGATGAGGTACTGCAGGCTCGTGATCAGGGAATGGATGTGGTTGCCATTGGCTCCTACTACCACACCTACCCGGTGGTTGTCGCCGTCCCAGAAGAATCCGACATTGACTCCATTGACGACCTGCGCGGACACAGTATCGGTATCCCCGGCGAATTCGGTTCCAACTGGCTGGGCCTGCTTGCAATCCTGAACAACGCTGGGCTGAGCACGCAGGATGTCAACGTCGTGTCGATCGGCTTCACGCAGCAAGCTGCCCTGGCGGCTGGCCAGGTCGACGCAGTCGTCGTCTTCACGAACAACGAGATGGTCCGTTTCGGGCTCGATGGTATGAAGGTGCGCGCCCTTGACGTCGACCAAGACGCTTTACCGTTGGTGTCCGCCACGCTGGTGAGCACCCGCGAATGGGTTGACGCACATCCTGATGCGGCGCGTGCCATCGTGGACGGTACGACGCAGGGGATTGAACGAGCGACCGACAATCCTCAGCACGCTCTGGAGGTGACGAAGAAATACGATGACACGCTGAACGATCCGGCATCGTTCGAGGGTGCCCGAGCAGTACTCGAAGCCACGATCAAGCTGATGACGACAGGGAACGGAGCCGCCAGCGGCAAGCAGGATCTCGACAGATGGAACAAGATGGGACAATTCCTGTATGACACTGCAGGTGTGCTCACGCAGGCTCCCGATGTTGACGCCGCGGTGACGAACGAGTTCGCAAGCCGCTGATTGCTCGAGTAATGTGATCGTGTGACTACATTTGATGAACTGTTTGCAGAACTGACCGAGAAGGCCCAGACACGTCCTGAGGGATCTGGAACGGTCGCTGAACTTGACCGCGGCGTTCACGCCATCGGCAAGAAGGTCGTCGAGGAAGCGGCTGAAGTGTGGATGGCAGCCGAATATGAAACCGACGACGACCTGGCGCTCGAAATCTCTCAGCTGCTCTATCATGCTCAGGTCATGATGATCAAGAAGGGCTTGACGCTCGAAGACGTCTACAAGCACCTGTAAGCTCACAGCACCGCACCTGCGAAGGACTCACCATGCTACGAATTGCCGTGCCCAACAAGGGCTCACTGTCCGAACCTGCTATCACGATGCTCACCGAGGCGGGCTATCAGCTGCACCGCCGCGGCCGTGAACTGGTGATCAGCGACCACACGAACGATGTCGAGTTTTTCTTCTTGCGTCCGCGCGATATTGCGGTCCACGTTGGTCATGGCACGATTCACGTCGGTATCACCGGGCGTGACTTGCTGCGCGATTCGCCTTCGGGCGCGGTGGAGCATCGGGCGCTCGGATTTGCCCGCTCAACCTTCCGCTTCGCGGGACCAGCCGGTGAGTTCACGTCACTGGAGGACATACAAGGGCGCCGCATTGCGACCTCTTATGACAAACTCGTGCGAGACTACTTGAATGAGGCCGGTATCGATGCCGAAGTTGTCCACCTTGACGGTGCAGTGGAATCCTCAGTTCGTCTGGGCGTTGCCGACCTGATCGCGGATGTCGTCGAAACAGGTGGTACGCTTCGCGCAGCCGGCCTGGAAGTGTTCGGTGACCCTCTGATGCAATCGGAGGCCCTGCTGATTGCCCGTGAGGACATGCGGGATAACGCAGCGCTTGCTACGCTCGACCGACGCCTGGAAGGCGTCCTGGTTGCACGCTCGTATGTCTTGGTCGACTACAACGTGCGTGAGCGCGACCTGAACGCCGCGATTGCGATTACGCCGGGCCTGAATTCCCCGACCATTTCGCCCCTGATGAATACCGAGTGGCTCGCCGTGCGCGTCATGGTGAAGGCAGAGAACATCAACTCGGTGATGGACCGTCTCTACGCGGAGGGCGCGCGCGCCATCATCGTGACCAAACTGGCTGCTTCACGTATCTGAACAGCGTCGATCCGGCCACGGCAGGGGCCCGAGGGCGCCCATATTGGCGTGCCCGGGCAGCCCGCCGATCTGATAGGGAACCATATGGTTCAGATCGCAGCCCCGCGGGGTGTTCGAATGGGGATATCGTTCATACGGTTCACGCGCGCCCCGCACCCTGCACACGCCATCCGCCACGTCATGTCGGCGCGACTCAATCCGCTAGGCTGAAACAGTGAGTATGTCATCAACGAACGTCCGTGTTCTCAACACGTTCTTTGAGTTACTCACGTCCGATGTGGGGCGCACACGCGATCAGATCTGGAGGCTGGAAGGCTATCGAAATCTGTCAGAAGAAGCCTTCAGTTCCGCCTTCCAACGCGACAAGGACGCTCTTCGTGACATTGGCATCGTCATGACCGTCACGCCCGGCCGTCACGGAGAGCGATATGCGATTTCGCCGGACTCATTTGCTGACCGTCGCGCCACGTTCGACGCAGTGGACGGCGCGCTGATCAACATGGCGTTGGGCGCGTGGAACGAGCAGGATGGAGCCGAGCGCGGCGCAATGCTGACCACGAAACTGCGTGCCCTCAGCGATGGTGCAGAAAAACCGTGTGCACCGCTCAGCGTCGGATTGTCGGGCGCTCACATGATCGTCGATATTCTCACCGCGATCCGCAACCGCCAACCGATCACATTCATGTACGAATCCACCCGCGTTTCAGAGCGCGCAATCGAACCGTGGCGCATCATCATGCGAGGACGCGGCCTGTACGCGTGGGGATTGGATTTGGATTGCGACGAACCACGGCTCTTCCGTACCTCCCGCATAACGTCAGGCGTCACGCTGCTGGGAGAACCCGGAGACGCCGGCCCTATCCCGGACAATTTGGGCGACCCATTCGAACGCCTCATGGTTTCGCCCACCCTGGCAATTCAAGACGGACAGGCGCAGGCAGTGCGAGATATGTGCCGTGCCGAGGGCGCCCGCAGCTGCGAGGGCGAGGTGAGTGTTGCTGACGGATGGATGCTGTATCGCGGACAGGCCGCCGAACGCAGCGAATGGATAAGCGCGATCCTCGCACACGTTTCACACGTAGTGGTGCGTTCACCTGAATGGCTGCGCGAAGCGATCATGACGCGACTGGACGCCGCTGCTGGCTGGGGGAGTGACGATGCCTGAACGCACAGAAGTAGCCGCCGCACGTTTGCTGTCACTGGTCGCCTGGATCGGTGATCATCCTGGATCCTTGGTCAACGACATTGCCGAGCACTTTGGTCGCACACGCAAGCAGGTCCAACGCGACATCGAAGTGCTGGGCAGTGTGCGCGACTCCCTGCCGGGGGCCTCGCTGGAAATTGACTGGGATCTGTACGCGCGTGAAGAACGCGTCGCCATGCATTCGACGCTCGGCGCAGACGTCCCGCCCAGGCTGACCGAAGAGGAAGCAGCACTGATCATTGTGGGGTTGCAGGCCCTCACACCGATCCTGGGTCCTGACCTGCACGATCACGTCATGCACACGGCGCTGGCGGTGACACGTGACGCGCAGACCTTTGAAGAATCCCTGGCCTATTCGCCCTCCGGAAGCGACCAGGCCCGAATCGATGACATTTTGAGCGCGCTGTCTGCCCAAGTAGCGGTGAGATTCACCTACCCGCATGACGGCCATGACCGCGAGCGCACCATTGACCCGTGGAACATCAAGCGTTTCGAAACCGGCTGGACAGTGACCGGCTGGGATCACGACGCTGCAGCTGAGCGGACATTTCGGATAGACCGTATGCGCGATATCAGCGTCAGCGATCAGCCAGTGACACACCCTGCAGCAGCGGATGGGTCCCCCTCGGCAATGGTGCGTATGACGTGTACGAGCGAGGCACGATGGATTCTTGACGCCGTGCCGCTGAGCGTCGTGAGTGACTCGGGCAGCGAATTCAGTGTCGATGTGCCAGTGTGGGACGAGGAATGGGTGACTCACTTCCTGATCGACATTGCCCCACATGTTGTGCAGGTTGAGCCCTCCGAATGGAAAGAACGTGCTGCGCGCGTGGCGCGCCGGGCCCGCGACGTGTGGGCGATGGGGAAGTAGGAGAGTAAGCGAGCATGTCACCGAAAAGACGCCGCCGCCGCGTCCGCGAGGAAGGCGAACCAACCCGCGAAATGGATCAGATGAGTCCGGCTGAACGCTTCGAGGCTGCCAAGGCCCAGCGCGCCGTCGATTCGAGTGCGCGCAGTGCATTTGCCGACTCGCTTGGGTTTTCGCTTGATGATTTTCAGTGGGAAGCGCTTGAAGCTGTTGAGGGTGGCGAGTCTGTGCTGGTGGCCGCGCCGACCGGAGCAGGAAAGACCGTTGTCGGCGAATTCGCCACCTATCTGGCTGTTGGGCGTGGAACCCGCGCGTTTTACACCACCCCGATCAAAGCCCTGTCCAACCAGAAGTTCATGGATTTCCAAAAGCGGTTCGGGGAAGAATCGGTGGGTCTGCTCACCGGTGATACGTCCATCAATCCGGGTGCTCCAGTGGTCGTGATGACCACTGAGGTTCTACGCAACATGATTTATGCGGGCGCGCCGCTCGATGATCTGACGCACGTAGTCATGGACGAGGTTCACTACCTGGCTGACCGTTTCCGCGGCCCGGTGTGGGAAGAAGTGATGATCCACCTGCCGCAGCGTGTCAGTGTGATTGCGCTGTCGGCCACAGTGTCGAATGCCGAAGAGTTCGGCGCGTGGATGCAGCAGGTGCGTGGTACGTGCCGCGTGATTGTCTCCGAAAAACGCCCTGTTCCCCTGTACCAGCACATGATTGCCAATTCGCACCTGTTTGATCTGTACGCGCCGGGGTCGAGCCGCCGGGCGGGTGTGAATCCGCAGCTCAGGTATGAAATTGCCCGCAGCTCGCAACCGGGTAGTGGCCGAGGTTTGCAGCATAATCGACGAGGCAGGCTGCAGCGCCGCGAAAGTCGAGCCGGCGTGCTGATGACACTGCAGCGGGCCCACCTGCTGCCGGCAATTGTGTTCATCTTTTCTCGGGCTGCGTGTGACGATGCGGTACAGCAGGTAGCTGCCTCACCGTTGGTGCTGACAACTCCGGAAGAAGCGCGCCAGATCAGGGATGCGGTCGATGAGGCAATGGAGCAGATTCCTGTCACTGACCATGTCGTGCTGGGGCTGCATCGATGGGCGAGTGCTCTGGAGCGAGGGATAGCGGCTCACCATGCCGGAATGCTTCCCGTCATGAAGGAGACGGTGGAACGGTTATTTACTCGCGGTTTAATTAAAGCGGTCTATGCCACCGAGACGCTGGCGCTGGGAATCAACATGCCCGCCCGGACAGTTGTCATCGAATCCTTGCAGAAGTGGAACGGCGTTGCGCACGTTCAACTGTCGGCGGGGGAGTACACGCAGTTGACGGGACGTGCCGGCAGGCGAGGCATTGACCGTGAGGGCCACGCAGTGGTGCTTTACCAGGGACGCGTTGAGCCTGAAGAGGTTGCATCGCTCGCGTCGAAACGAACCTACCCGCTGATCAGTGCCTTCAGACCAACGTACAACATGGTGGTGAACCTGCTGGCACGGTCCTCTCGCGCGTCGACGCGCGAAGTGCTCGAGTCCTCATTCGCCCAGTTCCAGGCCGACCGCGGAGTCGTCGAATTTGCGCGCGAAGCTGCGCGGGTGAAGAAACATATGGATGAGGTCGCCTCGCACGTCAAGTGTGAATACGGCGATGCCCTGGAGTACTTCCAGTTGCGTGAAGAGCTGTCCGGTTTGGAGAAATCCTCAGCGAGGGCGCGGTCGGCAGTAGTGCGGCAGGACATGGAAAAGGATCTGCGCCGGGCGCGCCGCGGAGATATCGTCGCCTACCAGCCCGGGCGAGCGACCCGCTATGGGGTGGTGATCCGGCCTGCCGACGAGGGGCGAGCACCGCGAATCGACGTAATCGGCACGGATATGAAGATTCACGATGTGATTATTTCGCAGAAGATGCGTGCCTTTGCCGTGGTTGGAAGTATGAAAATCCCGATGGGACGTGACCTGCGCAAACGTGTGGTGCGCGAGAAGGTGGCCGGCGAAATTCGCCGCCGTGTACGCTCAGGCGCACTGGATGCACCGCGTCGGTCAGCCCACCGTGACGATCCCACTATTGCATATATGAGAGACGAAATTCGTCACCATCCGGTTCACCGTTGCCCGCAGCGCGAGTCGCATGCAGCGATGGGGCATGAATGGGCACGTGCTCGCAAGGAGTACCTGCGAACGGTTGAACGTATCAATGAGCGCACCGACACGGTCGCGAAGGAGTTTGACCGTGTGTGTGCGGTGCTCGAATCCCTCGGCTTCCTTGACGGCGACCGTGTGACAACGGCGGGACAACAGCTGCGACGCGTGTTTGGTGAGCGGGATCTGTTGGTCGTTCACGCCGTGCGATGTGGGGCGTGGGACGACCTAGATCCGGCTGAATTGGCAGCGGTGGTCTCCACCTGCGTGTATGAGGCGCGTGCGGAAAACAATCCCGACACGTCAATTCCTGGTGGCGCCAATTCAGCGATCGCTCGTGCACTGGATGCAACGTGGCGTGCCAGCCAGGAGATCCAGCAGGCAGAAACGTCTGCGGGAGCTACACCCACTCCTCCGCCGGATATCTCGCTGGTCGGTGCTATGCATGCGTGGGCGCACGGTGCGTCGCTGACCACTGCACTGCAAGTAGCTGACCTGTCGGGCGGCGATTTTGTGCGCTGGGTGCGACAGGTGATGGATCTGCTCGACCAGCTCTCGCACGTTGATCAGGGTGGCCTGGCCACACGCGCCCGGGACGCTCGACGGATGCTCGTACATGGAGTGGTGGAATGGTCGACCGTTTGAAACTGAAACTTCCCCCGCGGCGCAGATGGCTGGATTATCCGTGTGCCGCGATCAGCGGCGTATGTCTGTGGGCGGCATTCCCGGATGTGGGATGGTGGCCGCTTTTCGTCATCGGGCTGGCATTTCTAGTCGCCCTCGTCGATCGGTCGTCGACTGGACGAGGCATGTGGTACGCAACGTTGGTCGGCGCGCTTTTCTGGCTACCGCACATCCACTGGTCATCCATCGCAACAGGCGGCTGGTTGCCGTGGGTGACACTGTCAGCCACGCAGATCATTGCATTGTGCATCTGGGCGTGGTGCGCTGCGATCAGCAGGGCACTGGTGTGGGTGCGCACCTGGTGGGGACAGACATTGTCGTGGGCCGTTCTGTGGGTCGCGGTCGAACAGCTGCGTTCAACCGTGCCATTTGGCGGTTTCCCGTGGGGCAAGACGGCGTATGCGATGGTCGATGCTCCGTGGGGAAAGCTCGCGCCGTGGGGTGGGGAAGTGCTGGTCAGTGCAGTCACTATGATGCTCGCAGTGCTGCTGCGGCGCACATTTTCGCTCCTGAGAACGCGCTCGGATGAGCACTGGTGGAACAGACCGTTGATGCTGGTGCTGGCGGCTGCGCTGGCGTGCCTGCCGCTGGCGATCACACTACCGAATGCGCAGGAAGCCGGATCGATTCGCGCGGGTGTCGTCCAGGGCAACGTTGAAATCCCGGGCAATGCGACGTACAGCGTGCCGCTGAAAGTTACTGGCAATCACACGCGCGAAACGCTGCGAATGGCCGAGGAAGGCGACGCGGTGGATGTGGCTGTGTGGGGTGAGACGGCAGCCGATCGCGATCCTCGTGCCAATTCAGGCGTAGCGAACCTGGTCGATGAAGCAGTCGATGCGCTCGGCGTTCCGATTCTGGTCGGCTTCAACGGGTATGACAGTCAGGACAATACGCGCACGAATCTGGTTGGCTGGTGGTACCCGGATTCGGGTCTGAGCGATCAGCTTTACGGTAAGCAGCACCCCGTGCCGTTTGGTGAATACATTCCGTGGCGCTCCTTTATTTCAAAACTGGCTACCGAGGCAGCTCAGGTCAACGTCGACATGGTTGCGGTCGATAATCCGAGCCTGCTGTCCGTGACGCTCAACGATGGGCGCGAGGTGCCTTTCGTGATGGGAATCTGCTTCGAGGTGGCTTATGAGGATCTGATTCGAGACGGTGTGGAACGAGGCGGTCAGATCATTGCCATTCCAACGAATAACTACCATTTTCGGTATTCAGCTGAGTCCACTCAGCAGGCTCAGATGCTGCGTTTTCGAGCAATGGAGTACGGCCGATCGGGAATCCAGGCCTCCACCAATGGTGTCTCGATGATTGTGCGCCCTGATGGCACGATCGTGCGCCAGACAGTGAAACAGACTGCAGATCACATGGTGGCGCAGCTGCCGTTGCGTACATCACTGACGTGGGCAGCCAGACTCGGCATAATTCCGTCAGTCGGAATAATGTGTGGAGGGGGAGTTGTCACCATCTGCGCCGTGGTGCGCGCACTCATCAGCGTGCGGCGACGTTAATTCTTTCGGTAGGCGCCTTCTGGACGCAAACGGCCCGAGCGCAGCAGTTCGAGCTGCTCGTTCAGGACAACGTCGAGTTCTTCAAGGGATCGGCGCTCGCGCAGCATATCCCAGTGCGTGCGAACCGGTTTGGCTGGTTTCTGTTCTTCCTCTTCGCCTTCTTCGCCGATAATTTCAGCGGTGGCGCCGCATTTGCATTCCCACGTCGCCGGAGGATTCGCTTCGGTGGAAAATGGAATCTGGAATTTATGGCCGTTGGAGCACAGGTATGTTGCAGTCGCTCGGTCGGCGAAGATGACACCTTCTTCTGATTCCATCGATTTTGCACCAATTTGCATACCGCGAAGGGCGCGATCAGCCATGAATCCTCCTAAATGCGTGCGAGCTCGAATATTGTAACTGATAGAGGTTCGCACGCTCCACCACAATCCGATAATGTACATTATGTCAGATTTGGGAAATCGTGAAATCCCCTCTCACTTGGCGAAAGGAAATCTTCATGCCCGAGGTCAGCAGCTCGGTCCACGCTCAACGTCAGCGCACGCGAGGGGCAACCCAGCCGCGCGGTCTGTCACTGCGTCCCTACTTTAAATCCGACGCGCCCGCGCTTGTTGTGGTCTTTGGCGTGGTGTGCTCGCTGACGATCGCTGTGACACGCGCATACCTTGCTTTGACTGGTTATCCCCAAGTTGGCGGCGAAGTGTTTCACATTGCTCATGCGATCTGGGGCGGCTTGCTGCTCATTATTGGCTTGATCGGCGCGATGGTATTGACGAATTCCTGGGCGTCCTGGGCAGGTGCGATCCTCGGTGGCGTCGGTGCCGGATTATTCGTGGATGAGGTCGGTAAATTCATCACACAAGATAATGACTATTTCTTTCCTCTTGCCGCAACCATTATTTACGTGTTCTTGGTGTTGCTAGCTGGTGGGGCGCTTGCTCTCCAACGACTAAGCCGCAGTACTGCTGCCGCGCACCTGCACCTGGCCCTCGACATTGCCGAACAGAGTGTGGATCGCACCCTTCCGGCTATGCGCCGCGCTCAGATGGCACAACACTTGGACAAAGCCCGAAACCTCAACCCCTCTCCTTCACAACACCTGCTCATCGACGCGCTCAGTGACTTGGCAAATGATCTGCCCGGAGATGGATCTGACGCCGGCACACGCCTGACACGCTGGGTTAGAAACGTTCCCACGTCTCGCTTCCAGAGCGTCGCAGCCGTTATGCTCGTCATTCAGGCGATCGGAGACGTCGCACGCGCCGTGATTGCCCTCGTGTCGTACGCGTCGGGACATGCCATGCTCGACCAGGTCGTTCCCGATGTGACACAAGACGGCTGGACGGGCACATTGTCAATCGCAGCTGTCATCGGCGGCGTCATCGCGGGTGCGCTTGCCGTGGTTGCAGGAGTCATGATGCTCCCGAAGCGCTCCTCCATCAAGATTCCATTTGGCATCGCCTTCGCGGCGGTCGGCATTGACCTCGTTGTGGTCAACTCGCTTGCCTCCTACACCAACCAATTCTTCATCCTGGCGATCGCCGCCTACCTATCGGTGTCAATGTCGGTGATCATCATGTGGCGTCGCTCGAATTCTGCCGATCGACTACTACAGTAGGAAACATGAGACTTGGAGTAGATTTCGGTACGACACGCACCACTGTTGCGGCAGCTGATCGAGGCAACTACCCTATTGTAGCTTTCAGTGACGTCGACGACGACGTGTGTGAATACATCCCCTCCCTCATGGCGCTTGACGGTGACCATCGCGTTTACGGCTTCGACGCGGTAGAACTGGCGCGCCAGGGTGCTCCGCATCTGCGCTCCTTCAAACGCCTGATCTCCGATCCAGCTGTCACAAGCGAAACAACGGTGCGGGTTGACCGCCGCGACATCAACGTCCTGACGCTCCTGACCGAGTTCCTCACCTACGTGGCCCACGAAATTCGCACGAACTCGTCACTGAGTCAGATCCCAGACGAAGAACCACTGGAAGCCGTCATCGGTATTCCCGCCCACGCCTACTCGGCACAACGTTTCCTGACGCTGGAAGCATTCCGGGCAGCCGGCTTCACCACTCTTGCCATGATCAACGAGCCGTCAGCAGCAGGCTTCGAATACACCAGTCGACATCGCGCTTCGCTATCAACCAACCGGCAACAGATCCTCGTATATGACCTCGGTGGCGGAACTTTCGACGCCTCACTGGTCAGCGTGGAAGGAACATCTCACGAGATCCTCGGATCACACGGCAATAACCTGCTCGGCGGGGACGACTTTGATCAGGTACTCGCCCAGTGCGCACTGGCCGCAGTCGGCGCAACCTCTGTCGATCTGAGCGACTCCGATATGGACGACCTGCTCGAACAGGCACGCGACGCAAAGGAAGCACTGACACCTCAGACCAGGCGAATCTCATTGACGGTGGGCGCACGCGATGTAACAGTGCCGGTCGCGGACTTCTATGCTCACTGCATCGACCTGATGGATTCCACCGTCGAAACAATGAAGCCGCTGCTCGCCATCGATTCAGAAGGCGGAGAGGAACTGGGACCCCACGTTGCGGGATTGTACGTCGTGGGTGGTGGGTCCCAACTGCCGCACGTCCTGCGCGAACTGCGACGCCGCTTCGGGCGACGTGTCCACCGCTCCCCTCACACCGCAGCATCAACCGCGATCGGCCTGGCCATCGCAGCTGATCCCGAGTCCGGCTTCACCCTGCGTGAACAGCTTTCACGTGGAGTCGGCGTATTCCGCGAAATGCAGTCAGGGCAGATGGTGTCGTTTGATCCTCTGCTGGATGCTCACCTCAGAGTCTCCACACAGGACTCCGTCAGCGTCACGCGTCGCTACCGTGCCGCTCACAATATCGGGTGGTTCCGCTTCGTTGAATACACTGCAACCGACGACCAGGGCGTGCCGCGAGGCGACGTCTTGCCATATGGCGAGCTGATTTTCCCCTTCGCCCGCGAACTGCAGGATATGGGCGACGCCCTCGACCCCCATGCCGTGAGTGTGCGCCGCACGGAGGACGGACCCTTAATCGAAGAAAAGTACACGGTGGATCGGCACGGTATCGTTCACGTCGCCATCACCGACTGCGACACGGGTTACACTGTCTCGCAATCACTGGGAAGTAAATAACACTGCAGGAGCTCCTCAAACGTTAGACAATGTAATGTGTCTACTTTTCTGCGTCAGTTAGGTGCCGCCTGCGCGCGCCACGGGATCCGCACGCTCCTCGTGTGGATTGCCGTCCTGCTGATTGGCGGAATCGGGGTATGGCAGGCAGGCCCGCAACTGTCCAATGATTTCAAGATTCCCGGCACAGAGGCCCAGGACGGCCTCGACATTATTTCGGAACGATTCCCCGAACTGGCCGGACTGACCGCACAGGTCATCGTGGAATCTCCTGATGACCACCCCATCGAGACACACCGCGACCAGGTGCAGCGCGTCGTCGATCAGTTGAGCGCCGTCCCTCACGTCACTCAGGCAGCCGACCCGTGGTCAGAATTGCTGCGCACTCCCACAATCAGTACGGACGGACGATTCGCGCTGATCAACGTCCAACTTGACCTGGCGCTCGGGCAAGATGACGACGGCGCACTGGACACTATCGAAACGGTCGCTGCCGACAGCACCAAGGCCGGGATGCCGGCATCGGTCGGAGGCCAGATCTACCAGCTAACATCAGTGCCCCTCTCCCCTCTTGAACTGGTTGGTGTGGCCATTGCGCTCATCATCCTTGCGATCACCTTCCGCGCACTGCTGCCTGCAGTCCTGCCCGTGATCACCGGACTGCTCGGCGTGAGCATCGCGATGACAGGTGTACTCATTGTTGCGCAGTGGGTGGACATTTCCACCACTACTCCCACGCTGGCGATCATGATCGGTCTGGCGGTCGGCATTGACTACTGTCTTTTTATCGTCTCCCGCCATCGTTCCCAGCTGGCTCACGGCTGGAACGTCGTTGATTCCATTGCAATGGCCAATGCGACATCAGGTGGTGCCGTAATCTTCGCCGCCATCACCGTTGTAATCGCACTATGCGGTCTGATCGTCTCCGGCATCCCCTTCCTGGCAGTGATGGGTCTATGTGCCGCGGCCGCTGTGGCCGTCTCCGCTGTGATTGCGGTAACCGCCATTCCGGCTCTGATGGGTTTGATGGGTGAGCGACTGCGCCCACGCCACGCACGCGCATCGCGGCGCTCCGGTCAGGAAGAGACTCGCAAACATGCAGCGAAGCACTCGAAGCAGAGTGCTTCCCAATGGTGGGTATCAGTGATCACTGCCCGCCCGTGGATCACGATCGCTGTCGTCCTGGTTTTCCTGTCCGCCGTCGTCATTCCTGCCAAAGATCTGCGCCTGTCCCTTCCCGACAATGGAACCGAGCCGGTGGGCACTGCCGCACGAGACACCTACGAGCTGGTGGCGAACGAATTCGGAGACGGAGCCAACGCTCCCCTGCTGATCATCGGTGGCATCATCCAGTCTGAGGACCCGCTCGGTCTGGTCGATGAACTTGCCGACCGGGTTGAACAGGTTGATGGCATCAGGTCAATTCAGATAGCCACCCCGAACAGGAACGCTGACCTTGCTGCCGTCATTGCGATCCCCGAGGCCGCGTCGAACGATCCTGCAACCGAAAAAGCACTGGAGAACCTGCGCGAAGCTGCCGACACGTGGGAGCGTGAACTGGGCGTCGAGGATATTCATGTGACCGGCATGGTCGCCGCCAGAATGGATGTGACCGCTCGCCTGACGGATGCGCTGGTACCGTTTGCCTCACTGGTGGTGGGGCTGGCGTTGATTGTGCTGACAGTAGTCTTCAGGTCACTGTGGGTGCCGCTGACCGCAACGATCGGATACCTCCTGTCGATCGGCGCAGCATTCGGCGTCACGTCCATGATCTTCTCGTGGGGATGGTTCACCGGACCGCTGCGCATCTCCAATACCGGGCCGGTCATCTGCTTCATGCCGATCATGGCGTTGGGTGTGCTCTTTGGCCTGGCGATGGACTACCAGGTCTTCCTCGTCACCCGCATGCGCGAGTACTGGACTCACGGCGAGGATGCACGGCAGGCAGTCAAGAAGGGATTCGCTTCCTCCGCACCTGTTGTGGTGGCTGCAGCGCTGATCATGGTGTCGGTTTTCTTCGGATTCATTCCCTCAGGTTCCTTCTACGTCCAGCCCATCGCACTGGCGCTGGCGGTTGGCGTTGCTATTGACGCATTCATCGTGCGCATGACGCTCATTCCAGCGGTCATGATGGTGCTTGGTAAGCGAGCCTGGCGTTTTCCGCGCGCACTGGACCGGGTGGTGCCTCACGTCGACGTCGAGGGCGTCGCTATGGATCACCTCAGCGATCACATGGAGTGGAAACGTGTCAACGGACCGGCAATCTTGCGCATGGAAGATGTCCGCATTAACGAGGGTGGCCAGACCGTGGCCTCGTGCGATGAGCTGATTGTCTGGCCCGGTGAGGTCATCCAACTGGACGGGCCACCCAGCCAGGTGCGCACACTCATGTGCGCGGCTGCGGGCCTTATCCGCGCTGACCAGGGAATTATCGTGGTGCGCGATAACGACGCGCGCGATCGATCCAGCTGGATGCGCGCTAACATTCCGATCATGTTGCGAGCCTCATGGGCCCACATGATTGCGTCGGATGCTGAAGAGTCGGACAAGAACCTGGTACTCGTGGACTGCCCGGTAACCGAACAGGTGCGAGACCAGCTCATCAGTGCGACAGTGGAACAAGAAGGTGCACTGATTGTGGGACCTCAGGCTGGCAACAGTGGCTTTGTGGTCACACGGACGGTAAAGATTGGAGGCGACGCATAAATGCGATTACGAGATGCACGCCTATTGCTGGTCGCCGTCATCGTACCGATCCTGCTCGCCGCGTTGTCCATGTGGTCAATCGGTGGGAACAGTACAGGCTCGGACATTACACGCCTGAAAGCGGCGATCGTAAACCTGGACAAGGGCGCGGAAATGACGCTGCCCGACGGCTCAACTCAATTTGTCCCTTTCGGACGCCAACTGTCCGCCGAACTGCTCAAACCGCACGATGGAACCGCAACGTTCCAATGGGAGCTGATGCAGGTCAACAGTGCGCACGACGCAATTAAGAACGGTGACGTTGCTGCAATCGTGACCATTCCGGAAAACTTCTCGACAGCGGTGGCAACGATCGGGCAAACTGACGCAAATCCCGGCATTGTCTCACTGACCAGCTCTGATGCGACTGCACCTATGATGAACGAACTGGCCCATGCGGTGACGGAAGCCGCCGCGCGATCCTTGGGCCAGACGCTGGGCACGCAGGTTCTCAACGGTGTCTATCTGGGATTCGACCAGCTGAAAGACCAGCTGGGAGCAGCTGCAGACGGAGCCAGGCAACTCGATTCCGGTATCGGGTCCTTGGGACAGGGTGCCCATCAGCTGGCCGACGGCGTCCACCAGAGCACGGATGGCACCTATGAACTTGCCGGCGGACTTGCCCAACTTGCCGACGGCACGGCAGCACTGGAGAGCGGTGTGGCAGGATTTTCGGGCGGCATCGGACAGCTCCATGCCGGTGCGGAACAACTGTCAGGCGGCATCCACCAGATGCGCGACGGAATCGCCGGATCAGCCTCCTCCCCCGGTCTGACCGGCGGCGTTGACCAGCTGGCGGACGGCATCCTGGGAAACGGTACGACGCCGGGGCTGGCCAGTGGCTCACTCCAGCTGGCAGAAGGAACCGAACAGCTGGCCGACGGTATCGCGCGACTTGACAACGGGTTGGACACGATCCGTGCGCTCATTCCCGAGGATTTCGATCCTGCTGACCTGCCAACGATCACCATCGATCTTCAGCAAATTGTCGATGTGATGAAACAGGTGGCTCGGGATGCGCGCGATGTGCTCAGCAGGCTTGAACCAATCATGACCGATCGGGATGTCATTAACGAGCTACGTAGCTCGCTGCTCGGCCTTATCGATCGATGCCCCGCTGAAACGTTCCCACAATACTGTGCCGATATGAAAGAGTTTGGGCAGTTGATTGTGCCTTTCATTGATGGCCTGCCCACGGTTGCAACCGATTCCCTCGCTGCCCTCGACGATTTCCTGGCGAAGATTTCCAGTGACGAATTCGCGGACGGCCTTGCCGACGCGCAACATTTCGTTGACCACTACAACGAGTACATCGCCCAGATTGTCGGTCCGGATGGTTTACTCGCAGGGGTGAGTCAACTGGCCACAGGATCCCAACAGCTTGCCAGTGCAGCGCGTCAAATGGCGGATGGCATCAATGGAACAGACTCGACGATAGGCCTCGTTCAGGGCGTCACACAGCTACAGAACGGGGTGCATCAGCTCCAGGACGGATTTGACGGCACAGAAGGCCAGCCTGGACTCGTCACCGGAGCCGATCGCCTAGCCGACGGCTTGGCACAATTGTCGGCTGGAGTGGGCCGCTTCTCGGGTGGCATTAGCCAGCTCAACGACGGAGCCCAGGGAGCGGCTGACGGCTCCAGCCAACTGGCAGACGGACTCGGACAGCTCGGAAACGGAGCCGATCAGCTTTCCACAGGCATCGACCAGCTACGCGACGGATCGTCCCAGCTCGCGGATGGCCTGGACGAGGGCGTCTCGCAAATCCCCGTCTACTCAGATGCGGAACGCACTCGGATTGTGTCCATGGCGATGCGTCCGGTGCAAACAGAGCAAGATGCCACGACGCAGAGCACCATCGGAACAGCTTTCCCGTTTACCGCTGCAGTCCTGATCTGGATCAGTGCGTTTGGTGCATTCTTGATGATGCCGGGCCTTCGCGGTCGCGTCTTGGCTCGTCCAGTCGGTGCAGTTCGGGCGGTCATTGATTCGCTGCGCGCCCCGTCCGGCGTAGTGGCAATCTCCGTGCTGGGCGTGATCTGTGTAGCGCTGCTGTTCAAGGTCTTTCCTGTCAGTCTCGCTGGTACAGGTGCACTGATCATAGTCGGCGCAATTGTGGCAGTCCTGGTCCACCAGATGCTATTGGCAGTGTGCGGTGCCCGGATCGGGCGTGTCGTCTCGCTCCTGTTCTTCACGTTGCAGGTCGTTGCCCTCATCGGGCTGATGCCCTACCAGGATTCACCTGACGCCTTATCTACAATGAACGCGCTGCTGCCGTTGGGAGAACTTGCCGGAGGCCTGCAGACCAGCGTTCTGGGTGTGGGATCCTCGTGGGTGCCCCCGCTCCTGTCGCTGATCGGATGGGGCCTGGTGAGCTTCATTGGTTCGGCGGTGGCGGTTACGCAGCGCCGAACGCTCTCGCCCGAGAAGGTTCGCGAAGCGTTGAACGTTGTTCCGATGTGAACTTAGGAAACGGAACGGTGCCTGCGGCGACGGCGTTCAGCTAGATCGTCAATAACCGTGTCATCTTCGTCGCGCCGCTCGACTGGCAGTTCAGCCAGGGAACCTTCAACTTCGCGCCACACTCGCCCCACTGCGATACCGAACACGCCCTGTCCGCCTTGGAGCAAGTCAATTACCTCATCGGATGAGGTGCATTCATACACGGATGCGCCGTCACTCATCAGCGTGATCGACGCGAGGTCATCGATTCCACGGTTACCGAGCTGCGTGACTGCCTGGCGGACTTGCTGGAGTGACACGCCGGCGTCAAGGAGCTTCTTGACGACTTTCAGGACGAGGATGTCGCGAAATGAGTACAAGCGCTGTGAACCGGATCCACGCGCAGCGCGCACCGAAGGCTGCAGCAACCCTGTGCGAGCCCAGTAGTCGAGCTGACGGTAGGTGATGCCGGCCGCGGAGCACGCAACCGGGCCGCGATAGCCGGTTTCGTCTTCGTTGAGGCCTTCAAGAGGGTCGCCGAAGAGCATGGCCTGTCGTGGTTGTGGGGCTACTGAATCAGCCGGATTCGCGCTCACGTATGCTCCTCGGACTCTTAGCCACTGAATGGGCTCACTGTGTGTACTCTCTAACGCTAATTCCCGAACGGTCGTCGGTCAACAATTCAAACGGCGAGCCTCAAGTTCAACTTGAAGGTGAGTCGCCGTTGAGCCTCGACAATGAAATTCGCAATAGTTCCCGGTGCAGGTCAGCGAGCTTCTCACCAAATTCCATTGAGCGTGCGTGTGCACGCTCACGATCGGTAGCGCGTTGCCGTGACAACTGCGAGGACACAACCTGATCAATCACATCCGCACTGCGCTCGGCACCTGTGCGCACAGATCGCAAGATCCTCGCATTCATGCCCTCAGCTTCAAGGGCCACCAGCAGGTGCACGACGTGAACCGTGCGAGATGGAAAATAGCCAGCAATGTCAGGGGCGATCAATCCGAGTGCAGTGTAACGTTCGAGAGTTTCGACAGTGGCGCCCGTCAGATCAGCCAAGTCACGCGTGGAAATCGTTGACTGGTTCGCAGGGACAACCACTTCCCCATCGGAAGCAACAATGCGTGCGCTCGGAGCAAGATCCACGTCATGGCCGGCGTCCAATGCCCGCAGCTCATCGCGAATGGCATTGAGGGGCGAATAGGAATCGCGCTGGCGGCGCAGGATATAGCGCAGTCGCTCACGGTCGGACTCGGAAAACTTTCGGTAACCCGCACTCGTACGGCTCGGACAGATGAGTCCCTGATCCTCCAGAAAACGAATCTTTGACACTGAGACGGTGGGGAACTCTTTTTGCAGAGCTTCTGTGACCTGGCCGATGGCCATTGTCGGCTCTGCACTCAAGCCACGTGGCCACTGTCCCTGTTGTGGATTCTCCTCGAGTGCGTATGCGTGGGCAGTGTTCATGCCTGCTGCGGGGACGGCTGGTAGGTCATGCGGTACTTGCCGATCTGGACTTCATCGCCTTCTTGCAGATGTGCCTCATCGACACGTTCACGATTGACATAAGTGCCGTTCAGGGAGCCTGAATCGCGGACAATGTAGCCACCGTCCTGTGCGATGAACTGGCAATGTTTGCGGGACACAGTCACGTCGTCAAGAAAAATGTCCGACTTGGGTGAGCGTCCGGCGTTAGTTGTGCCTGGATCGAGCAGGAAGCGCGCACCGGAGTTCGGGCCACGCTGAACGATGAGCAGTGCGGAACCGGCAGGAAGGGCCTCGACTGCCTCGCGGTCGCGAGCAGACAACGGCAGCGGTTGAGCAGTTTCCTCTTCTTCCTCCGAGCCTGGCAGGCCGAAGACCGAGGTTGCCGTCGGGTCAAAGTCACTGTGATCTTCCATCATTTCCCTCTTCCGCGAGTACACCGGAATTCAGATGCACCCCAGTGTACGCAAAAAAGGTACGCCGGCGCATTGCTGTTTCATTGATAACAATTATGTCACGCCTCTATTTTTCTGTCGCATATTGAGGGATCGGAGTAGGAGCAACTTCATCGATCACGACTTGCTGGGATTTGATGATCTCCACGTCCGCATTCTTGGAACGCATCTGCCAAGCCGCACCTGCAGAAATCTCCAGTGCAGTGGCAATCGTGTCCGAATCTCCAATCACTTTCCACTGGTAGGGCGAGTGGATCACCTGACCGTTCATGATGATGCCCACATCCGACATGGAAAACCAGGTCTGCGCGTTGGCACGGATACCGTTGATGCTCACAGCTTCAGCTCCGGCGTTGCGCAGTTCCCCAAGGGTTATGACGAACTGGACTGCATTGACACCTCCCTGCGGATCGGTAACGATCATGGTGAGGCCCTCGCCTTCAACAGGGACCGTTCCGGCATTGATACGTGCCTGCTCGACACTCTTGCGGGCCGCTTCGTCGGCAGCCTGCTGCTGGGAGACAGCATTCTCCAGGTCAGCCAGCTCAGACTCGAGCTCAGCCTTCTCGCCGCGCAGTGTTTCCTCGCGTCCAGACAGCTCATCGAGCAGCACCACCAGGTCTTGCTCGGTCATCTGGTCGAGCGGGTCGGCACGCTGGGCGCGCACCTGAGTTACCAATGCGATACCGAGCATCATGCAGATGACGACAAGAAGAATATGGATCGGCCTCGGACTGGCCAAAAGAGCCTCTCGCAGCCGTGAACCGCGCGATATCTGGGGTTTGTTCGCAGAATTACGTGCCATTGTCGTGCACCTACGCCTTGAAAATAAGACGACGGATGGACGCGGCGTTGGAGAAGATACGGATACCGAGAACGACGACGACAGCGGTCGTCATGGCGGATCCGACGCCGAGCTGCTGTCCTAGGAATACCAACAGACAGGCTACGAGGACATTCCAGAAGAACGACATGATGAAGACACGGTCGGAGAAGACACCTTCGAGCCACGCGCGCCCGGCGCCGAAAAGAGCGTCAAGCCCAGCGACAACGGCAACGGGAAGGAATGGCTGAATCCACACCGGGATCGTGGGATCGACCATGAATCCGATGACGATTCCTGCAATCAGTCCAAGGACAGCAATCATGTTTAGCCTCCAGCACCATCTCGAGTTTCAGCGTAGCGCGTCGAGCGTTGATCAACGCCCTGCATCTCAATGGAGTTTGCGGCCCGTGTCGTGACCTGTATACCTCGAGCTGACTGGGCGGTAGACAGATAATCACCGGTGCCGCCACGCACCAGTGCCACCGACAGATCCGACCCGTCTCCGATGGCATTGATGACGTAGGGAGACTGGATGGCCGTGGTGTTGACCAGGATCGTTGAACCTGCGGTGCGGATGAAGGTGCCCGACCCGATGCGAATGCCGTTGACGTCAATGGCTTCAGCTCCGCCCGCCCACATGGCATTGACCACCATTCGCAAGTCCTGATCGCGCACAACCGCCTGGGGCCGTTCAGTTTTGGAATCTGTGGCGTCGTTGAGGGTAACAGTCAGACCCGGTCCGTGCACGGAGTGAGCCGCGCTGGCCATCGCCACGCTTGCCTCCAGTTGCGGTGCAGATGTCGGGGCGATATCGGCAGCTGAGCGCATCGTGGAGGACAGGTCGGACACTTCCTGGCTGAGCGAGTCAACCTGCGTCTGGACGGTTTCGATGCGCGAGGTCAATGACTTTTGCACTGTCGTATCAGCGGGGGCGCGTAAGTATCGCACTGCGATTCCGGAGGCGATCCCCAGCGCGATCGCCATGATGATGACGAGGACGCGCATTGCCGGGCCGGATCGGCGGGCATTCGGATCGGCTGCGTATGCGTGGTAGGCAGCATCGAGCGGATTGCGAAGAAGCTGGTTGAGCTGCGACATCGATGCGGCAGGGTCCTTTCGGGGCGAGGCAGTGCTCATAGCGTCTCCTCCCAAAGTTCCTGGACGCGTTGAGCACGCTGAACGTCGTCAAAGTTCTCGATGACGAGCCGTCGCAGGGCAGCAGGTGCATCCGTATTGCCCTCCAGCCATTGTTCATATTCATTGACGAGGGTGGCTACCGCATCCGGATCATCGCAGTCGACGTGATGTGGAGCGCCAGCACGCACGAAGCGAATACCCATGCCGATGGAGTGGGTGGCCCAAAAATCAGCGAGGTGCGCGAAGAACTCACGGTCGAGCTCATCGCCCTCCCACGTGGACTCCGCCAGGCCGAAGAGGATCGCTGAGGTTTCCTCGTTGGAAATGCCCCCGGTGAGAACTCGTTTCCATGACTGTTCACGGATAGTGGCTGTGGGCAGAGCAGCCACAGCGCGAGCGTGGAAAATGGTAGTCTCCCCTGTGCGTTCGTCGTCCAGCCACTGGTCGAGGCGAGCGCGGTCGACATCGCCGCGCGCAGCAAGCGCGCGGCGTGCACGCCAGGCAAGTTCGGGACCGATTTCCAGTCCATGAATACTGTGCCGGCCCGCCACGGCTGTGATCGTGCTGGTCGCTGCAGGTGACAAGGGGCACCAGGGTGCTGAGCTGAGCAACGCTCCGAGCCACAGACGCTGGTGGTCCACGGTAGTGGTGTGTGAGAGGATATCGAGTGCAGTGGCGACGACCTGTTCGTGCAATGCTGCTCGTTGTGAGCGCGGGCAGTAATGCGCGATGGCGTACTGAACACTGGACAGCAGTCTGTCCACAACCGCGTCGTGATCTTCGGTGAGTGCCTGCGTGAGCACTGCGCGAACATAGCGGTCTGCGCGCATGAGCCCATCGCGCACCATATTCCATAGGTTCGCCCACACAACGGCGCGCGTGAGCGGATCAGGGCAGGTTCCGATGTAAGCCAATGCCGTGTCCGCGCTGTGCGCATCAAACCTGCAGATCGCATACGTTAGATCGTGGTCGTTCAACACGATCAAATCGCATTCCTCGCGTGAAAGTGTGTCGTCTGTGATGCGGATACGGGCGGCCTCAGTATGCAGGCTATAGGTGTGGGTGCGCCTCAGGGCTCCCTCGTCAATCGCCCACGTGGATACCTCAAGTGTGTGTGGACGAACGAGGCCGTTCTGGACCAGGTCGAAGCGGGAAAGACGGCCCGAATGGTCGAATTGCACGTCGATGGAGAGCCTGGATGGGCCGCTGGTTTCCAGCCATAGCCTGCTCCACTCAGTCAGATCCTTCCCGGACGTTTCTTCCAGGGCTTTCAGAAGGTCGGTCAGCTTCGTCGCACCGTTGGCGTGGCGGGTGAAGTAGAGTCGTGCACCGGCAAAAAACGCGTCCTCACCAAGGGTGACGAAGAGTTGTTTGAGGACGGCTGCACCCTTGGCGTAGGTGATGCCGTCGAAGTTGTTCTTTGCTGCCTCCACGTCCGGGATATCTGCAGCGATGGGGTGGGTGGTTGGATACTGGTCCTGCTCGTAGGCCCAGGCTTTGCGGCCAATCGCGAATGACGTCCACTCCCCTGTGTAGGCGGTGGCGTGAGCAGCCGTGTTGGTGCCCTGGTGGTCAGCAAAGGATTCTTTGAGCCACAGGTCATCCCACCATGCGGGCGTGACGAGATCACCGAACCACATGTGGCACATTTCGTGAAGGATCGTGTTGGCGCGGTGCTGACGCTGCGCGAATGTGGGGGTGTCGCGCGACAGGAGATGTTCGTTGAACGTGACGCACCCGGGATTCTCCATTGCGCCAAGGTTGTATTCAGGCACGAATACCTGATCGTAGGATCCCCACGGAAATGTCACACCGTAGTGCTGATGATAAAAGTTGAGGCCCTGTCGGGTGACAGTCAGAATATCGTCGTCGTCCATGAAAGGCGCGAGGGCGGCGCGACACATCAGACGCAGCGGGATCGCGACATGTGTGCCGTCGCCGGCTCCACCTTCCCAGGTACCGCCGTCAACTACGGCCCACTGGCCTGCAACAACTGCGGTGATGTAGGAGGACAGAGGTGGTGTGGTGGAAAAGTCGTGCCGAATGAAGGTGCCGGCATCCGTCGGTGTGTCGATGCCGTTGGACGTGACAGTCCATTCTTTCGGCGCGAGGACGTGGAAGGTCCAGCGCGGCTTGATATCGGGCTGATCCATACACGGCCAGGCCCTGCGCGCATCGGTGGGCTCAAACTGTGTGTACAGGTAGATGCGGTGATCTTCAGGATCGAGATAGCGGTGGAGCCCCTCCCCTGTGCGTGAAAAGCTGCAGTGGGCGCGCACGGTGAGCGTGATCGGACGTGATATTGGAAGGTCATCAAGGTCAAGGCGAGATCCGTCATGGTGGAACGCATGCGGAGCGTCATCGACCAGAACCTCGTCCACCGTTCCCACCACGTCAACAAATGTTGAGGGACGGTTGAGCGTCATTGTGAACACAGAGGTGACAGGATAATGTGTCTCGTCAAGATCACCTGCACGCGTCAGATCCACCGTCACGTCAATGTGGGACACTGAGACTGTCTGAGCACGCTGACGTGCCTGGGATCGCGTGAGGTTAAACATGTCTCGATTGTAAGAGCGCGCGCGAGTTGAGGCATTGGGGCGCGCCCGAGTAGTAAAGTGTGCGCCATGACTACCATTAATGAACTGCGTCCTCGCACATCAGCGATTACTTTTCGTGAACTGGTCCGCGACCTCGATGTTCATCAATGGGTGAATGAAGACAAGGCCAACTGTCCCGTCACTGGCGTGACGGTCTCTTCCAGCGACATTGATGCCGGATGGGTGTTCGTGGCAATCCCCGGATACTCCCACCACGGCGCCGAATTTGCCGCAGGTGCGCTTGAGGCTGGCGCGGCCGGCGTCATCACTGATGAGAAAGGTGCGCGGATCCTGCGTGACAGTGGCGCGAGCGTCCCTATTGCAGTTGTCGACGACCCTCGCCAGGCGGCAGCGTTCGTATCTGCACGAGTGGTCGGAAACCCCGATCAGTCACTGACGACCGCAGCAGTGACCGGCACAAACGGAAAGACCACCACAACCTATCTGGTCAGCGCCGCGTTGGGCGCCATACACGATGTTCCTGCGCTGTGCGGCACCGTGGAAACCCGCATCGGTGACATGACGATCTTGGCGACGCGCACCACGAACGAGGCACCGGTCCTGCATCGCTTTCTTGCCTGCGCACAGCAACAAGGCGCTGACAATGCGGTCATCGAAGTGTCCTCTCATGCATTGAGCTTGAATCGTGTTGACGGCATTGTCTTTGACGTCGCCATTTTTACGAATCTGCAGCACGATCACCTGGACTTCTATCACGACATGGAGCACTACTTCCAGGCCAAAGCATCCCTGTTCACGCCCGAGCATGCCCTGCGTGGAATCGTGTGCGTGGACGATGAATGGGGCCAGCGACTGGCACGTGAGGCCACGATCCCGATCACGACTGTTGCGGCCTTGAGCTCGCAACAGGCAGACTGGCACGTCAGTGATATTCATCCGGATCCGCAGACCGCACAAACCGTTTTCTCCCTGACCGATCCGGCGGGGCACACCCACCAGGTTCACAGCCCGGTACTCGGAGAAGTGAACGTGCAAAACTGCGCTGTGGCAATCGCAGCGGCGACGGCAGTGGGTGCGGATCCAGATCAGGCGGTCACTGCCCTCGAGCGGGCACCGCAGGTTCCCGGGCGTATGGAGAAAATCAATCCGGACTGTGACGATCAGCCGCTCGTGATCGTTGATTACGCGCACACCCCCGAAGCTCTGGAATGGATTCTCAAGGATGCGCGCGAACTGGCTGGCGGCCGCGTCGTCCTGGTCTTTGGCACGGACGGTGACCGGGATGCCTCCAAACGCATACCGCTGGCTGAAGTTGCGGCGAGACACGCGGACGTGTTGTGGGTGACAGATGAGAACCCCCGAACCGAGGACGCGGCGGCAATTCGCGCCGAGCTGATGGAGGGAATCCGCAACGTGCGTCCCGACCTGACCAACGTCACGGAGGTTACAACGTGCCGCCGGGATGCGGTACGGTGCGCGATTCAGGACGCCAGTGCGAATGACATCGTCCTGATCACCGGGAAGGGTGCCGAGTGGTATCAGGAGATAGATCATGTCTATCACCGATACAATGACGTGCCGGTTGCACGCGAAGTGCTGGAATACAGTGAACCCCGCAAGCGAGGATGACAAACGTGAGCGAAGAGCAGGATATTGACACAGGTGAAGCCCGCGCACGCTCGATGCGGTCGTCACTGGACAACTATGAGCTCAGTGAATCCGACTTGCAGATCCTTGACGATCACGAGGGCGACCTGCCCTCCAGCACTGAGATGGACGGCTTACCGGTCCTTGCTGTGATCGGGCGACCCAACGTCGGCAAGTCCACGCTGGTGAACCGCATCCTGGGGCGCCGCGAAGCGGTTGTGCAGGATACGCCGGGTGTCACGCGTGACCGTGTCACCTACCAGGCAGAATGGGCTGGTCGCGAATTCCTCGTCGTTGACACGGGCGGCTGGGAAGTCGACGTGCGCGGACTGGATCGCAATGTGGCCGACCAGGCCGAGGTGGCGATCGACCTGTCAGATGCAGTGCTGCTGGTGGTCGACGCGACGGTGGGAATTACCACCACTGATGAACGTATCGTGGAGTTGCTGCGCCGCAGCGGCAAGCCGGTCATTCTGGCGGCTAACAAGGTGGATTCCGCCATGCAGGAAGCAGACGCTGCCTACCTGTGGGGTTTGGGTATGGGCGAACCATACGCCATCTCCGCTCTGCACGGTCGAGGCACGGGTGACCTGCTGGATCGAGTGCTGGCAGTTCTCCCTGAGCGCTCGGCACGAGCCGGTCAACCACGCGATCCCAACATTCGCCGCGTGGCTCTGGTGGGACGACCGAACGTCGGCAAGTCCTCACTGCTCAATGCACTCGTTGGACATGAGCGCGTCGTCGTAGACTCAACAGCTGGCACTACGCGTGACCCGGTCGATGAGATCGTCACTTTGGGCGACCGCCAGTGGCAATTTGTGGATACGGCCGGTGTGCGCCGCAAAATGCACCGAACAACGGGAGCTGATTTCTACGCGTCGATCAGAACACAGGCTGCGATTGAAAAAGCCGAGGTCGCCCTCGTCCTTTTTGATGCCTCGGAAGTATTGACCGAGCAGGACGTGCGCGTCGTGCAGCAGGTTGTTGATGCCGGGCGGGCACTCGTGATCGTCAACAACAAGTGGGACCTGGTGGACGAGGAACGCCAAAAGGAACTCAAATCTGAACTCGAACGCGAACTCGTGCAGGTCGCGTGGGCGCCGCGCATCAATATTTCGGCGGCAACGACGTGGCATACGAACAGAATCGTGCAGGCGTTGGATACGGCCCTGGCCGGGTGGGAAACACGAATTTCGACAGGTAAGCTGAACGCTTTTCTGGGGCAGCTTGTGGCCGCACACCCGCATCCGCTGCGCGGTGGCAAACAGCCCAGGATCCTGTTCGGAACGCAGGTGTCATCCGCTCCCCCACGCTTCGTGCTCTTCACGACCGGTTTCCTCGACCCCGGATATCGCCGATTCATTGAGAGGCGTCTGCGTGAGGACTTCGGTTTCGCCGGCTCCCCCGTTCAGATATCTGTGCGCGTGCGGGAGCGGCGCAGGAAATAGTCCTGACTGTTGTTTTCGGCATGTATGGCATCTATCTGTCGATCTGCTATGTGCAGCGTCGTCACGCAACGCGCATGAAGGAGTGAATTGACGAGGGTGACCCGTGCGGGAGGCCGGTCGATGATACAGTCATGACCGGACAAGAACGGAGAGCCGACGTGAACGATACGCCCATGATGACACTGCCCGATGGGCCAATTGACATTCGACTGATCGCCAGCGACATGGACGGGACGCTGCTGGATGGCAACTCGAATCTACCGGACGAGTTCTGGCCGCTCATGCATGAACTGGCTGTACGTGACATTGCGTTCGTGCCCGCGTCAGGCCGTCAGCTCGCCACCCTCGACACCATGTTTTCCGGCACAGACGCCGGTCACTCCTACATTGCTGAAAATGGCTCCATCGTCACGTTCCACGGGCAGGTTGTGTCGACCACTTGCATCGACATGCCGACAGTCAATGAAATGATCGATGTGACGCGGCGTGTGAGCTCTGACGGAAGCTACAACCTCGGTCTGGTCGTGTGCGGGCAGAACAGCGCGTATGTTGAACGCACAGATGCCGAGTTTTACGCTGAGGCCCACAAATACTATGCACAACTGGAAGTCGTCGACGACTTGAAGCAGGCCGCGGCGCACGATAACGTCCTGAAACTCGCAACGTATGACTTCACGGATATTTCTGCCTTCGTTGATGATCAGGTTCCCCACTTGCGTCAATCGCATCAGGTGGCAGAATCTTCGCACCACTGGGTCGATATGATGAATCCTGTGGCGAATAAAGGACGAGGGTTGACTGCCCTGCAGGAATCGCTGGGGATCGGTCCGGAGCACACGGTTGTGTTTGGCGACTTCCTGAACGACCTGGAGCTCTTCGACCATGCCGACTATTCGTACGCGATGGCTAACGCTCATCCGGATGTGACAGCACGAGCCCGATACCGCGCGCCGTCAAATATTGATCACGGTGTCATGACTGTGGTACGCGCGCTACTGGCGCTTTAACGGTGGGCCCGGCCGGTCTCGAACCGACGACCTCTGCGGTGTAAACGCAGCGCTCTGGCCAACTGAGCTACAGGCCCGACACGTGCCACTGACGTGGCACGAGGGATACTTTAACGCACACAGGTACGCAGACGCACTTGAGACGTGCGTGAGATGTCTTACCGGTGTGCGCGCGGACGAGCCGTGACGCAGATTCCGGTCCACGTGTCCCCCATTGAGAACGCGGACGTCGAATGCAGACCTGCCACACTGGCTGCTTCGGCAATGTCCGCCACGGGCACAGTGTTCGGATCAGAAGGCTTGGGGAAAAGAACCCAGATCATGCCGCCGTCGTCAAGGTTTGACGCAACATCGACCAGAACGTCACCGAGGTCTTCCTCTTCAGCGTCGTCAGCGCGCCACCATACCAGTGCGCCGTCGACAACGTCGCCATATTCGACATCGACCAGTTCGTGACCAGTCTCGCGTGCAACCGCATCGCGAACAGCTTCATCGCTGTCATCGTCTACGTAGAATTCCTGGACAACCTGATTTTGGGTGAATCCGAGGCTGATCGCCACGTTGTGTAACCACCTTCCACACGCGAACCCGCTGGGCTCGTGAACTATCTAACGGCACTATAGTAGAGCAGATCTGCATCTGGGAAGAATATTTGCGCCGAAAGTCGCCGCCGATGTGGCTTGACGGGGCCTGCGAGTACGGGCGGAAGGTGTCACCCTCGTCAATGAATCAAAATTGAGGCGATTCTCATGGGTCTTAAGCCCTAAAGAAGTCGCAAATCTGGGACTTTCGGGTGAGAATAGAACCACCAGGACATTGGCGACCTACAGGTCTGTCAGCACGAGATAAAAAGGGGTATCTGTGAGCACAAACCAAAAGCATCCCGTCATCAACGGATTGCTCAGTCAAATTCCGGACAACGATCCTGACGAAACCCAGGAATGGATCGACTCGCTCACCAGCCTGATCGATGAAAAAGGCGGACCTCGCGCACGCTACATCCTGCTGCACATGATGGACGAGGCTCGCAAACGCGATGTGCAGCTGCCTCAGGAATACACCACGCCCTACGTCAACACGATCCCCGTTGACCAGGAACCCTACTTCCCCGGCGATGAAGCGATGGAGCGTCAGTACCGCCGCTGGATCAGGTGGAATGCCGCCGTTCAGGTCACGCGCGCTCAGCGCCCCGGTGTCGGAGTAGGCGGCCACATCTCCTCTTACGCATCAGTCGCTACCCTGTACGAAGTGGGTCTCAACCACTTCTTCCGCGGCAAAGACCACCCGGGCGGCGGCGACCACATCTTCTTCCAGGGACACGCCTCCCCCGGCCCTTACGCACGCGCATTCCTCGAAGGCCGCCTGACCGAAGAAGAGATGGACGGATTCCGTCAGCAGGTCAGTGTGGACGGCGGACTACCTTCCTACCCCCACCCACGCCAAATGCCCAACTTTTGGGAATACCCCACCGTGTCACTGGGACTGGGGCCTGCCGAGGCAATCTACCAGGCGTGGTTTGACCGCTACCTGCAGTTGCGCGGCATCAAGGACACTTCTCAGCAGCACACCTGGGCATTCCTGGGTGACGGCGAAATGGACGAGCCGGAAGCGCGCGGCATGCTGCAGCTTGCCGCACAGCAGGGCCTGGATAACCTCACCTTCGTCGTCAACGCCAACTTGCAGCGCCTCGACGGGCCTGTACGTGGCAATGGCAAGATCATTCAGGAACTCGAAGCCTTCTTCAAGGGCGCCGGCTGGAACGTCATCAAGGTGATCTGGGGACGCGGCTGGGATCAGTTGCTGGCAGCAGATAAGGACAATGCCCTGGTTCACCTGATGGATGAGACCCTCGACGGTGACTACCAGACGTTCAAGGCCAAAGATGGTGCATACGTTCGTGAACACTTCTTCGGACGTGATCCGCGAACCAAGGCGCTCGTGAAGGACTGGACCGATGAGCAGATCTGGGCTCTGGGCCGAGGTGGCCATGACTACCGCAAGGTGTACGCCGCCTACAAGGCTGCGATGGAGCACACCGGACAGCCTACCGTCATCCTGGCGCACACCATTAAGGGATACGCGCTCGGCACGCATTTTGCAGGACGCAACTCGACGCACCAGATGAAGAAACTGACTCTGGAGGATGCGAAGGCGCTGCGTGACCGTCTGCAGATCCCGATCAGCGACGAGGAGCTGGAGAAGGATCCGTACAAGCCGCCGTATTACATGCCACCGGCAGACGATCCGGCGTTGCTGTACATGAAGGAGCGTCGGGAGAAGCTGGGCGGATACCTGCCTGAGCGTCGTGCCCATGACGATGCACACCTGCCTGAACCTGCGATGAAGCCGTTCGAGGCTTTGTCGAAGGGCTCAGGAAAACTCGAAGTGGCCACGACAATGGCACTGGTCCGACTGCTCAAAGACCTGCTTCGTGATAAGAATATTGGTCGGCACATCGTGCCGATCATTCCCGATGAGGCACGCACGTTCGGTCTGGACGCTATCTTCCCGTCAGCCAGGATCTTCAACACGCACGGTCAGAATTACACTGCCGTGGACGCGGACATGATGCTGTCCTACAAGGAATCCGAACAGGGGCAGGTGATGCACACCGGTATTACCGAGGCTGGATCTGCGGCTGCCTTGCAGGTCGTGGGCACCTCGTATGCGACGCACAACCTGCCGATGATTCCGTTCTACATCTTCTACTCGATGTTCGGTTTCCAGCGCACCGGCGACCAGTTCTGGGCTGCTGCCGACCAGCTGACTCGTGGCTTCGTCGTGGGCGCGACAGCTGGACGTACCACCCTGACCGGCGAGGGTCTTCAGCATTTGGACGGCCAGTCCCCGATCCTGGGTGCAGCCAACCACGGTTTCGTGCTGTACGACCCCGCCTACGCCTACGAAATCCGCTACATCATGTGGGATGGCATTAAGCGCATGTTCTGCGAGCACGATCCCTCGGATACGCGTGACCCGAATGTCTTGTATTACCTGACGGTGTACAACGAGCCGATTCATCAGCCGGCAGAACCTGAAAATGTGGACGTGGACGGCATTATCAAGGGCATCTACAAGGTTGATGACCATACAGGGCAGGGCCCGAAGGCTCAGCTTTTGGCATCAGGTGTGGCGGTGCCGTGGGCACGTGAGGCCCGCAAGCTCCTGGCCGAGGACTGGGGCGTGGACGCCGCCGTGTGGTCGGTGACGTCATGGAACGAACTGCGTCGCGATGGCGTGGAAGCTGACGAGCACAACTTCCTGCATCCGAATGAGGATCCGCGCTACGCCTACCTGACAACCAAGTTGTCCGGCTCTGAAGGCCCCTTCATTGGCACGTCCGATTACGATGCCCTGATCATTGATCAGATCCGTCCGTGGGTTCCCGGCTACCTGTACACGTTGGGCGCAGACGGCTTCGGCATCTCCGACACGCGCCGCGCAGCACGACGCTACTTCCACATCGATGCAGAATCAATGGTGGTGCGCACGCTGCAGGCACTGGCCGATCAAAACCAGGTTGACCGCGCAGTCGTCGAACAGGCCATCGAGAAGTACCAGCTGCACAATGTGCGCATCGGTGCCGATGAGGCTGCAGCTTCAGACGAATAAGGTGTGAACGCAGACGTGGAGACGCCCTCATCGCTACTCAGTGAGAGTGACGAGGGCGTCTTCGTGTGTCTGCAATTGGCAGAATTACGCGCTAGTGCTTACTTGACGCCTGCTTGGGGGTTTCAGGATCATCGCTGATCTTGGCGCCACGATACTGCGGGTTCGCCAGGTTCTCCGGAGACAGGATCTCATCGACCTGTTCCTGAGACAGGAAGCCCATCTCAACGATCAGATCACCGACGTTCTTGTTTTCTGCCGCTGCTCGTTTACCCACCACGTCACCGGCGTGATGCCCGATGACATCGTTGAAGTAGGTGACGATACCGATCGAATTCATCACCATGTTTCGGCAGTTTTCTTCGTTGACGGTGATACCGTCCACACACTTTTCACGCAGCGTGTCACATGCGTGGGTGAGCAACGTGGCCGATTCAAACATGCACTGGGCGATCACCGGTTCCATGACGTTGAGCTGAAGCTGGCCGGCCTCGGCTGCCATCGTGACCGTCACATCGTTGCCGATGACTTTGAAGCAGACTTGGTTGACCACCTCGGGTATCACCGGGTTGACCTTCGCGGGCATGATTGAGGATCCGGCAGCCCTTTGCGGAAGGTTGATCTCGTTCAAGCCGGCTCGCGGACCCGATGAGAGGAGACGCAGGTCGTTGCAGATCTTCGACAGCTTGCCAGCGGTGCGCTTCATCGTGGCATGCATGGAGATATACGCCCCGGCATCCGATGTCGCTTCGATCAAGTCTTCGGAGGCTGTCACGTCCAGGCCCGTGATCTCACGCAGATGAGCGACCACTGCCTTCTGGTAGCCCGGAGGCGTATTGAGCCCAGTGCCAATCGCAGTGGCGCCCAGGTTGGTTTCCAGAAGCAGGTTGGCTACGTTGACCAGACGTGGGTCCTCTTCACGCAAAGTCACGCCGAACGCGGTCATCTCCTGACCAATCGTCATGGGGACGGCATCCTGCAACTGTGTGCGCCCCATAGTGAGGACATGCTGATAGCGGGCACCGAGGCGCTCAAACGCGTCGGCCAGATCATTCACGGCGTGCCGCAGCTGGTCGACCTTCTCGTAGGCGGCCAGTCGAAAAGCTGTGGGATACGTGTCGTTGGTGGACTGGGAGTGGTTGACATCGTCGTTGGGATTAATCAGATCATAGCGCCCTCGCTCCTGACCGGTCATCTCGAGAGCGAGATTGGCGATCACCTCGTTGGCGTTCATATTCACCGATGTGCCCGCACCACCCTGGAACTGGTCAATCGGGAACTGGTCGAGGCACGCGCCCTCGTCGATGATGGCATCGCAGGCCTGCACAATTGCATCTGCCGTGGCGGGCTTGAGCACTCGCAAATCCTTATTCGCCAGCGCGGCAGCTTTCTTGACCTGAGCGAATGCCCGAATCAGCTCAGGCACTTCATTGATCGTCCTACCGGAAATCTGGTAGTTTTCCTGCGCGCGCAAGGAGTGGATGCCCCAGTAGGCTTCCTGCGGAACGTCGCGACTTCCCAAAAGATCTTCTTCGGACCGATTTCCCACAATATCCTCCGTTCATGTCAGCCCATCGTCGGGCATCTCATCTCAATGTCTATAGTAGTGGTGCTTTAGCGAGGCTGAGGCCACCTCGACCATAATGCCCTGAGACGTTCATGTGAGGCAACGGCAACAACGTCGAAAGGAATATTCGCAGGACACACTCTGATGCATTCGCCGTAGCCAGAACACGAGCCAAAGTACTGATCCATCGCCTCATTCATGCGCCGGGCACGCTCTGCCCGCTCCAACCCCGGAATGTTCAACGCTGCCAGGTGACCCATCCGTGCACCCGCATACAACGCGGCTGAGCCGTTCGGACACGCCGCAACACACGCGCCGCAGCCGATACACGCGGCCAGGTCAAGTGCACCTTCGGCATCTTGATGACGAATCGGAATCGCGTCCGCGTCAGGAGCCAGACCGGTATCAACGGAAGCAAATCCTCCCGCCATCGTGATCCGGTCGAGGACACTGCGATCTACCACAAGGTCACGGATCACTGGAAAGGCGCCCGATCGCAACGGTTCCAGGCACACATGCGTACCATCGGCATGAGCGCCGACCCTCTGCATGCAAGCCGGCAGATTCTCACTGAATCCGTGGGGCCTTCCATCAACTTGAATGCCGCATGCACCGCAGATTCCTTCGCGGCAATCCGAATCAAACGCAACCGGCTCGACGCCGCGGGAACTCAGGTTGCGATTGAGGTGATCGAGGAGCTCCAGAATCGACATGCGTTCATCGCACCCGTCCAGTTCGTAGGAGTGGAATGTTCCGACAGCTTCCGGGGCTTTCTGCCGCCACACGTCGACGATCAGTTTCATTGGTAGTTCCTCGTTGCCAGGGGGACGGTAGTAAACGTCAGCTCTTCGGCGTGGTGAGTGCAGGTAATTGCCAAGGGAGCTGCGCCATCTGTCTCCAGGTCATGCCACCCGTCAGTGGTCCAGGCGGATACGTTCATCCACTGGTCGTCGCGGCGCTGCGCCTCCCCCTGCTCCGTCTGGTATTCACTTCTGAAGTGCGCGCCGCAGGATTCCTCGCGATGCCACGCGTCCACACACATGAGTGTGGCCATCTGAATGCTGTCCTGAAGCCTGGCAGCTGCAACCAAGTCGGTGTTGAAGTGTCCTGTCTCGCCACTGACACGCAGGTCGGCACCCATGTGCTGTTGGAGTGCGTCGATGTCGCTGAGCGCAGCCTCCAGGCTCTCCTTACTGCGCACAACGCCGCACCCCTGGTACATGATATCGCCCAACTTGCGGGCAAAAGTGTCCGTCGGAGTAGCTCCATCGATGTCGAGCAGGCCCTGCAGTCGCGATTCGACCCTCTCACGGGCAGCGATCACGCGGAAATCATCGACGGAGAGCAACTCCTGGCCTAAAATGCCTGCCAAATAGTCGGGTACTGTGCGCGGGATTGTGAAAGCACCATCGACGCAGGCGGCAAGCAAGGAATTGGCTCCCAGACGGTTGGCCCCGTGGTAGGCCGCGTTCGCCTCGCCGGCTGCAAACAGTCCCGGGATGGTGGTCATGAGGCGGAAGTCGACCCACAAGCCACCCATTGTGAAATGCGCGCCGGGAGCGATGCGCATGGGGCGAGTGTAGGGGTCCTCCCCTGTTGCATCGAGGTACATGTCAAGGAGGTTGCCGTAGCGCTCAGCGATGACGCGTCGGCCCACCCGCTCCAGTGCGTCCCTAAAATCCAGGTACACGCTGTTTCGTTCGGGACCGACCCCATGCCCCGATTCGATCTGCTCGCGCGCAGCACGAGAGGCAATGTCGCGAGGCGTGAGGTTTCCAAACGCGGGGTACTTGCGCTCCAGGTAGTAGTCGCGTTCCTCTTCGGGAATGGCGTTCGGGTCTCGGTCATCGCCAGGGCTCCGTGGCACCCAGATGCGTCCGTCGTTACGCAGAGATTCGCTCATGAGCGTGGTCTTGGATTGCCACGGGAATGAGACAGGTAATGCGGTGGGGTGGAACTGGATCATGCTCGGTGAAGCGAGGGCGGCGCCGGCACGGTGAGCTCGCCATATGCCTGTTGTCGAGCAGTTCTTTGCCAGCGTCGAATAGTAGTAGACGTTGCCGTATCCGCCTGTGGCAATCACAACTGCGTGTGCGGGATGGAAGCGGGTGCGTCCGGTGATCATGTCACGCGTGATCACACCGGCGGCCCGGCCGTCAGCAACGACGACGTCGAGCATTTCGTGGCGCACCCATAACGTCACGCGGCCTGCAGCCACCTGACGCATGAGGGACGAGGACGCTGCCACCTGAAGTTGCTGGCCCGTCTGCCCTCGCGAGTAGTACGTTCGCGAAACCTGCACGCCGCCAAATGATCGTGTGGATAACGATCCGCCATATTCTCGGGCGAACGGCACACCCAGCGCGTTCATGTGGTCGATGACGCGCGCCGATTCAATACCCAGTCTCCATACTTCGGACTCTCTGGCGCGGAAATCACCGCCCTTAATCGTGTCGGTGACGAACCGCTGCACGCTGTCCGAGTCGACTCGTCGTGCCCGCGCCGCATTGATACCGCCTTGAGCTGCCACTGAATGGGAGCGTCGCGGCGTATCCAGAGTTGTGATCGCATCTACCCCAAAGCCCAGTTCAGCCAGAGCCGCTGCGGCACTGGCGCCCGCCAGACCGGTCCCCACAACAACCACCCTGAATGTACGCCTGTTCCCGGGTGAGACGAGGCGCGCGTGGGAGACAAATTCGTCCCACATGCGTTCGGGTTCGACTTCAGGTTCATGGGCGTCAACAGGGGCGCCCTCGTCAATGCGCAGATGCGTGCGTCCGGCAGCGAGCGGAAGTGCGAGGGCGGCGCTGATCGCTCCCATGTGCGAAGCGGCGATGACGGTGAGGTCTCCGATCACAACTGCCAAAGCGATCGCATAGCCAGCGATGCGCACAACGGTGCCGATACGTGGTGAGCGCCCACCGAGATCCTGCCAGGCTCGCTCAATGCCGTGGCTGAGGTGAAGGCCTATCGCAATAAGGGCGATGACATATGCCGCGAACATGACAGGCCTGCTCATCGATGCCACCACATTGGCAGCGGCGTAGAAACGTGAGTCGGGATGGCGGAAAGCGGCCGATTCGACCACTGTGCCAATGGTGAGGTCAAGGATATGGATCACGATAAAGGCAATGAGGACAAGTCCGGTCGGAAGCATGAGCTTTGCAGCCCAGCCGCGATGCTTCAGCCTGCGCACACCGGGCGTGTGGGTCAACGCGCCGCGGCGCCACAAGATGAGTGCGCCACAGATATGCAGCAGAACACACGACAGTAAGATCACGCGCAGGATCCACAAAACGGACCCATACGGAAGAGCCGGTTCACCGATCGTGCGCAGCCACTGCGCATAGTGATCCATCTGAGCAGGATCGGTCAGGATCTTGACGTTGCCGACCATGTGGATGAAGACGAACGCCGCCATGATCAGGCCTGTGATTGCCATGACGACTTTGCACACCCATGTTGGAATCGTGACGCGCCGCGCGGTGGGCGTCAACGTGCCGTTGATCGTCATGTCCGATCCTCCTCATATCCAGCCTATCGGGTTCGGGAGGGCTCGTGTGCGGTTCAGGACGTCGAGCGAGCTAGGTTGAGCAGGTCCTCGACCGTTGTGAGTGCATCCACGTCCCGGTCGATCAAGGTGATGCCGAGTTCGTGCTCGATTTGGCTGATCACAGAGTAGCGTCCGAGGGTGTCCAGGTCGAGGTCACCTTCGAGTGTCAGGTCTGCGCGCATCCGGTCTGGTTCGATGGAGGTTTCTTCCAGCAGTGCGTTCATGACGGCTTCACCGACCGTATCGTTGTCCTCCTGATCGCTCTGAGGCGGTTCGTCCATGTCGAGGAGTTCGGTCAAGTCGATGCCAAGCTGGTCGCCGATCGATCCCATGTCTTACCCCACGCGGTTGAGCCAGCGCACCGGAGCTCCGGCACCGGCATAGCGGAATGGTTCGAGCTCATCATCCCACGCCTGTCCGAGCGCAAGATTGAGTTTGTCGATCATCTCTGTCGGGGAATGTGATTCGTCGAGGGCTGCGCGAATCCTTCCTTCCGGCACGACAACGTTGCCTGCCGTGTCCATTTGGGCGTGGAAGATGCCCAGTGACGGCGTGTGAGACCAGCGGCCACCGTCAGTGGTCGCGGTGGCTTCCTCGGTGACTTCGTATCGCAGGTGTTCCCAGCCGCGAAGTGCCGACGCGAGGCGGGCGCCTGACCCGGTCTGGCCTATCCATGAGAATTCGGAGCGTACCATCCCGGGTGCAGCATCCTGATCAGTCCACTGCAGGTGCACTTCCTGTCCGAGCGCTGTTCCAACGGCCCACTCGATGTGTGGACACAGCGCTGGCGGAGTTGAGTGCACGAAAAGTACACCACGGGTGTAAGACCTACTCATCGTGACCTCCATTTCGCGTGAGAATCGTCTTCCCCTACGTTCTCAACCGGAAACAGACACGCTGATTCGTGGCGTTACACCCATTATGACGCGTCTACGCCGACTATTCCAGTGCCACGCCGTGAAAGCCTGTTAGCATCGTAGTGTCCCCACTGCGCAGACGGCGCGGCTCCATTTTGTGTGGAGACATGGGTCGAGGAAAGAAAAGAATAGATGGACGACTTTTTCAGAGGTGTCGAAAGCCCCGGCATGATCGATTGGCCGAGCATGCCGACCTACAACACGCTAATGGCAGTCGCAGCCGGTGCAGCGCTCATCGGGCTTGCGATGTTCTTCAGGGAAGTTCGCTCGAACTCCGGCAAGACTGCCGTGCGGGTCGACGGATACGCCATGGCGTTCGGTGCTCTTGGCTTGATCTTGACAACCACCGGCTTCCACATGACGACGACGTGGCCGCTGGCCGCTGGCGGTTTCGCCTACGACAATGTGATCTTCGGTGAAACCTGCCTGGGCTTTGGATCACTCTTGCTGTTCGCGTGCTTCTATCTCTGGAAGCAGCGTGACCACATTGCCCGTTCACAGAAGGCTCTGAGCGAACTGCTCCACGCCGCAAAGCCGCTGTCGATTTTCGCCGGCGGACTGGGATTGGGACTGTGGGGCATCGCCTTCGCCGGCGTGATGTACCGACTCTTCACCGCTCCCCCGCAGGAGCCCATTTCCGGTTGGTTTGCACAGTGGCCGTGGTTCGAAGCGATCTTCATGTCACTGTTCTTCTTTGTCATCGGTTTGGGCTGCGTCCTGTTCCCAATCGGCGTGTTCCGCGCTGATAAAGAAGGCACATCTGAATCGCGTGGAGGCGGCATTCTTAACGCTGTCATGTGGCTGTGGCTGGCATGCGGCGTTGCAATCGGCCTATTCGGATGCCTGAACTTCTACACGCACATCGGTCTGATCGTCAACACGATGTGAGATCTGCAGTTGCCACGATTCTGAATGACAGAGGAAGGGCACATGTCGGTGCGGATTCCGGTAGCTTCCAGCTGCTGGGTCCGCACCGTTTCATATCGGGCGACATCGGGAAGAATAACTCATCAATCTCGTCAAGGCGTTTAACAAAGACGCCCTCGTCACTGAGCGCATTGACAATCTGCCCAAGTGAGTGGTTCCACTCCACCGTCGCGTTCTTGCCTGGGGTCACAGAAGAGCCTGCGTAGTCGGCTTCGCTTGAGTCGTCGTCCCATGTGATTCCCTCACGGGTTTCAAAGTACGGGAAATGAAGTTCGAGGGCGTCACATTGCACCGGGTCCTTCAATGTTCCCACAAGAGGGTGCACGTCACGTACAACCAGCGTGCCGCCTGGTTTCAGCAAGGAAGCGACAACATGAGCCCACCGGCGTATGTCAGGCACCCATGCAAGGGCACCCTCCGAGGTGTACACAATGTCGAAGCGTTCCTCTACCGCCTCATGGGCAGACAAAACATCCGAGCACACGTAGTCGATGTGGAGGCCTGCTCGGTCGGCAATGCCGCGTGCAATCTCCAGGGATTCTTCGGAAAAATCAAGGCCAACCAGACGGTGCGCCCCCAAGCGTGCCAGTCCCACAGTGTCGGTGCCGATATGGCATTGAAGGTGGATGACGTCGCCGCCCTCGATGCCAGCGCCCTCCAGGTACGGTCGATCCAAGCGTATCGCCTCAGGAATCTTCGCGCGATCGTTCACCAGAGTGTCAACGTCGTAAAACGGTGACTGAGCGTGACGTGATGCCTGCTCCTGCCAGAAGGCGTGATTGAGGCAGAGTGCGTCACCGTGCTCACGCATCAGCTACAGACCCATCTTGCGGATCGCGCGCATCGCTTCCTTACGGTTCTTGCGGTCAAGGCGATCAATGTAAATCTTGCCGTCCAGGTGGTCGCATTCGTGTTGAATACACCGACCCATCAGCTCCTCGCCTTCGACGACAACCGGCTTGCCATCCAGGTCAATCCCCTCGGCACGGGCATACCAGGCACGCTCAGTTGGGAAGAACAAGTCAGGAACTGACAGACAACCCTCATCGCCATCCTGATATTCGTCCTTGGACAACTCGACGATCCGGGGGTTCAGGATGTAGCCCACTTCCCCATCGATGTTCCACGAGAACGCACGCAGACCAACGCCGATCTGGTTGGCCGCGAGACCCGCACGCCCCTCCATATCAACGCCCTCAAGCAAATCTTCGACCAGCATCTTCACGTGGTCATCAATCGTCGTGATCTCCTCACACGGCGTACGCAGGATGGGATCTCCGATTATGCGAATGTCACGAATTGCCATTATTGCCCCTGATTCATTAGGTCTTGATGAAGTTCACTGACACGCATGAGCGCTTCGTCCACGGGAACTTCATGGCGCTCACCTGTCGCTCTCGTACGGATTTCCACGACACCGTCAGTCAGGCCACGCCCAACGACGAGGGTGATCGGAATGCCGATCAACTCACTGTCAGCAAACTTGACACCTGCCGACATCTTCGGACGGTCATCGTAGAGCACATCGAGACCTGCAGCATCCAACTGAGTGGCCAAATCGCGCGCCGTCGTGAAGATCTCCTCGCCCTTGCCCGTGGCGAGGACATGAACATCGAAGGGTGCGATGTGTGCGGGCCATGACAAGCCCTTCTCATCGCTGGTCGATTCAGCCAAGGCCGCCATCACGCGAGACACGCCGATACCGTAGGAGCCCATCGTGACGATGCGGGATTTGCCGTTCTCATCCAGAACGGTCAGGCCCAACGCCTCGGCGTACTTGCGTCCCAACTGGAAAATATGGCCGATTTCGATGCCGCGTTCCAGGTGCAACGGACCGGAGCCGTCAGGTGCGGGGTCGCCCTCGCGTACCTCGGCCGCTTCGATCCAGCCATCTGCAGTAAAGTCACGCCCCTTGACAAGGCCAAAGACGTGCCGTTCGACCTCATTGGCGCCTGTGATCCACGAGGTGCCATCCACGATGCGCGGATCGAGCAGGTAGCGCACAGGGTGTTCAATGCCCCGTGCATTGGGGCCCAGGACGTCAGGGCCGATGTAACCGGCGACCAGCTCCGGATGCTGCGCCAGATCCTCGCCGGTCGCGATCTCTACGCGCGCCGGTGAAACAGCGGCCTCTAGGCGCTTCATATCGACTTCTCGGTCACCTGGCACACCGATCACCACGACTTCACGCGTGTCGTCAGGATGCGTCAACGCCACTACCACGTTCTTCAATGTGTCGGATGCTTCCCACAGGCGATCCTCACGCGGATGCTCGTCGTTCGCGAACGTCACGAGCGCGTCGATCGTCGTGGAATCCGGCGTCGGATAGACAACTGCCTGGCGCTGACCTTCGATTGGCAGCGGGTCCGGTGCCGGTGTCTTGACAGCTTCCGCGTTGGCCGCATACCCACCTGCAGAGCGCACAAATGTATCTTCGCCAATCGTGCACGGATGCAGGAACTCTTCAGAGCGTGATCCGCCCATTGCGCCGGACATTGCCGAACAGATGACGTATTCAAGGTCCAGACGTTTGAAGATCGCTTCGTATGCCGAACGTTCCAGGTCGTAGGAGGCATCCAGCCCGTCATCGTCAAGGTCGAAAGAGTACGCATCTTTCATGATAAATTCGCGTCCGCGGATCAGACCGGCGCGAGGACGAGCCTCGTCACGGTACTTGGTCTGAATCTGGTACAGCGTGACGGGAAGATCTTTGTACGAGGAGTACATATCCTTGACCAGCAGGGTAAACATCTCTTCGTGAGTGGGGGCAAGCAGATAGTCCCCCTCTTTGCGGTCACGCAGCTTGAAGAGCGTAGGGCCGTATTCCTCCCAGCGGTGGGACTGCTTGTACGGGTCGGCTGGAAGCAGAGCTGGGAACAGCACTTCCTGCGCACCGATCCTGTCCATTTCCTCACGCACAACCTGCTCCACCTTGCGCACCACTCGCAGGCCCAACGGGAGCCACGTGTAGATACCGGGTGCGGCACGTCGAATGTAACCAGCGCGCACCAGGAGCTTATGAGAGGTGACTTCCGCGTCGGCGGGATCTTCACGCAACGTGCGGACAAAGAAAGATGACATAGTTTTCAGCACGTCTTCCAGATTAGTTCACCACTGCGCTTCCTGTCAGATCCTGTCCCTGAGATGTCGGAATCCACGCGAGGCGACCAGCAGCGCGAGACAATAGAACCATGATGAATTTTCTTCCAACCGGTACTCCCTGGCTGCCTTCGACGGACCGTTATTCGACCATGCCGACCGCGCGTTGCGCGGACTCAGGTTTGCAGCTCCCTCGCATTGCACTGGGACTGTGGCACAACTTCGGTGACGACCGCCCGTTCCAGACACAGCGTGACATTATTCGCTTCGCATTCGATCACGGTATTTACCATTTCGACATAGCCAATAACTACGGTCCGCCAGCGGGGAGCACGGAAGAGAACTTCGGGAGGATCTTCGCGAAGGATTTGCGGGCACATCGCCACGAGCTCGTCATTTCAACGAAAGCGGGATGGGAGATGTGGGAAGGTCCCTATGGCCAGGGCGGCTCCCGCAACTACTTGTTGTCATCTCTGGATGAGTCATTGACCCGTATGGGGCTCGATTACGTGGACATCTTCTACCACCATCGTCCTGAAGGTGAAACGCGCCTGGAAGAATCGATGATGGCGCTGCGTGATGCTGTGGCATCGGGCAAAGCACGCTACGTCGGGATTTCGTCCTACAGCGCGCACGCAACCATTCAGGCGCAGTCGATCATGCGTGAACTCGGCGTTCCCCTCGTGATTCATCAGCCGTCGTATTCGATGCTGAACAGATGGGTTGAAGAAGGCGAGCCCTCGCTGCTGGATACTGCCGCTGAACAGAAGATGGGCGTCATCGCGTTTTCTCCTCTGGCGCAGGGAATGCTCACCGACAAGTACCTGGACGGCATTCCTGAGAATTCACGGCTCGGCGTGGGTAAAGTTTCGCGCGAATTCTTCACCGATGAGACGCTCGATCACATTCGCGCCCTCAACGATATAGCTCATGAGCGTGGACAGGATCTGGCTCAAATGGCTATCGCGTGGGTGCTGCGAGATCAGGGAGCGCGCACCGTGACCACCGCATTGGTCGGAGCTTCCAGCGTGGAGCAATTGTCGAATTCTCTCGGAGCACTCGATGCCACTGACTTCAGCGACGAGGAACTGCAGGCCATCGACGTGCATGCGGTGGATTCAGGCATCAACCAATGGTGGGGCGCAACTGAAACGCGGCCGTAAGGCACCGACTGCCTCACGGCCGCGCAAGCGGTAGACGTCTTATTCGCCGTTCATGGCGGCGTTCGCCTTCTCGTCCGCTGTCTTCATACCCTCAGCGACGGGAACGCGTCCCTGAAAGACCTCGTTAAGGACTTCGGTGTACGCGGCTGACGCGGCCGTGAAGTTGTCGCCTACAGGCGGATCAATGGTGGGCGCACCATCGGCGACAACGTCGAAGAACGGTTGAATGTCGATCCCCTTGTCCTTCCAGAAATCGAAGTAGACCTGCTGCGCCGCTGTGACCGCAGGCAGATTCGTGCCGTTCTTTCCGATATATTCGTTGCCTTCCTGGGAACCGAGCCACTCCAGAACCTCGGCAACAGCCTCGGGGTTCTCACTCTTCGCGTTGCCCGCAACGACGATGCCGTTGGTGACAGAGACACGGCCTGCGGGACCCTCCGGCAGAAGCGCTGTCCCCCACTCAAAATCGGCACTTTCCGCAATGGTGGCCAAGTTGTACAGGCCGGACTGGAAGATCGCCATGTTGCCCTGGAGGAACTGGTTACGAGTGAATTCTCCGTCCATGTTCGTATCGGCTGCCGAGGGAGCCACGTGTTCCTTGGTAATCAGGTCGACAACGTACTGCATGGCCTGTGTGGTCCTGGCGTCAGAGAAGGTGAATTGGTCACCGTTCTGGAACGTGCCGCCGTTGGAGCCAATAAAGGGCAGCATGATTGCCTGGAGATCCTGAGCCGCGTTGTAGCCGTACTGGCTGATCGAATCTGCGTTGAAGTCAGCTGAGTCAGCAGTGTTGCCGCTGTTATCCTTCGTGAGCTTCTTGAGCAAGTCGATCAGCGTGTCGTCGCCGCCCTGCGGTGACCATTTCGCATTGGCGAGGTCGTCCGGTGTCACGCCAGCTTCATCGAGGAGAGTCTTGTTGTAGTACAGCGCAATTCCAGCATCCGACAGCTGCGGCACGCCCCACAGTGTGTCATCGAGGGTGAAGGCCTTGACAACATTGGCATCCCACTGGTCGCGCGCTTCGGCGCCCAATGCCTCGTCGATATTGACCATGTTGCCGCTCTTGGCGTAGGACGTGTAGGACGAGTTGTTAATCCAGAACAGGTCATCCATCGAGCCGGCAGCGATATCCGTGCGCAACTTGGTGAAGTAGTCGCTCCACGGGACGACGGATATCTCCACAGCTATGTCAGGATTCTGGTCGTGAAATGCAGCGAGTGATTCTTCGTAGGCGCCGGCGGCCCCCTCGTCCCACAGCCTCAAGGTCACAGTGGTGGCAGCTCCTGAATTCGAAGCGGTCCCCCCGCTTTCGCCGCTTTGACCGGATCCTCCTGAGCTGCAGGCAGCCAGAGCCAATGCCATGCCCAGAACTCCTGCAAGAAGCGGCTTTCGCAGATGTGTCATCGCTTCATCCTTTCGTGTTGTGGTGGGGTCTACTTAAAGCTCGTGATCGCAATGGAATCGACAATACGACGATTGAAGAGCGCAAATATGAGGATCAACGGTGCCATTGCAATCGTGGTGGCAGCCATGACCAGCGTCCAGTTATTGGTGTATTGGGACTGCAGGCTCGAGGTCGCCACGGTGATCACTGCCCAGTCCTGGCCGGTTGTCACAATCAACGGCCACATGAAGTTGTTCCAGTGCGTCACTACCGTGATCAACGCAAGAGTTGCGATAATCGGGCGGGACATAGGCACGACAATCCGAGTCAATACTCGGATAGTTCCAGCACCATCGAGGCGCGCTGCGTCGATCAGGTCCTGAGGAATGGAGCGGAAATACTCACGAAGCAGGAAGATCGCATACGGGGAGCCGAAGACATACGGCAGCACCAATGCCCAGAACGTATTGCGCAGCCCACTTTGCGCCATCATCAGATACAGCGGAACGATCGTGACGACCTGCGGCACCATGAGCGTAGCCAGATACACCCAGAAGACGGCGTCACGACCAGGAAAACTGATACGCGCGAAAGCATAGGCGGCCATGATGGAAAAAAGAAGTTGGCCCACAAGGACAACTATCACGACGGCGAACGTCACGCCGAAGGCGCGGCTGAAGTCGACCTTCGTTCCACCTGCAAACAGGTTCGTGAAGTTGTCCAGAGTCGGCGGTGCGGGAGGTTCAAGAGGCGACGAGGTAGCGAACTGCCTTGGTGTCTTCAACGACGTCATGACAGACAACGCGAACGGTGCCAGAACCAGAAGCGCACCGATGACCAAGATTGCGTAGACAAGGGTGTTCGTCCACACCGCGGCAACGCCACGCTTCCTAGGAGTACTCATAGGTCATCCTCCGGGAAAAGTAGCGATTCTGAATCAGCGTGATTGCCACCAGGATGACGAAGAGAACCAACGCCGTCACCGACGCTCTGCCCAGATCAAAATTCGTGAACGCCAGGTTGTAGATCCGGTAGGACAGTACCTCTGTCCGCTTGGCCGGGCCGCCCTCGGTCAGCGCGAAAATCTGGTCGAACATTTGGAAGACGGAAATGGTGGACGTAACCAGTACGAAGAACATCGTCGGGCGGATGAGGGGCACCTTGATTGACCAGAAGATGCGCGTGTCGGATGCTCCATCGACGCGCGCTGCCTCAATGATGTCTTCTGGGATCGCTGCCAGACCGGCCATAAAAAACAGGGCGACGTAGCCGACCTGGGACCAGATGGATACGAATGCGACTGCTGGCAGGGCTAACGTCGGATCGGTCAGCCATTCGACCCGGGTGCCGATCAGTGCGTTCAGGGCACCGCCGGTGGGGGCAAAAATCCACTTCCACACGATGCCCAGAGCCAGTGGCGCACACACCCACGGGATGACGTAGATAACGCGGAACACTCCCGAGCCTGGTAGTCCTTTCACCATGAGAGCAGCCATCAGCAGGCCGAGGAGTGTCTGAATGGGAATTACTAACAGCACCAGGAGTGCAGTGACGATCAGGGAGTTCACCAGGTCAGGTCCGGTAAGGACAGATACCCAGTTGTCGAATCCGACGAATTGGCGCGGTGCGATCAAATCCCAGCGCTGAAAGCTCAGCCAGATCACAATGCCGATGGGTGCCAGAAGGAAAACGAGCACACCGATCAAACTGGGCACCAAGAGCGCATAACCTGTCACGGTTCGACCCAGGCGATTACTACCCACGAGCCGCTCCCTTCCGCACTTCCAGGCTATCTTTCAACGGTACACAATATCCCCGCTCGACGCGCACCTCACGGTGATCACCGTGCTCCGGCAGGGATGACCTCGACGTGACCGTCGCCTTCTTCAAGGCCCATTTCTTCGGCGAGCAGGTTTGCGCGGCGAATCAGTGTTTCAACAATCTGATCTTCCGGCACTGTTTCGACCACTTCACCCTTGATGAAGATCTTGCCTTTCCCGTTGCCGGATGCCACACCCAAGTCGGCTTCGCGTGCTTCACCTGGTCCGTTCACGACGCATCCCATGACGGCGACGCGCAGGGGAACCGTCAAATCCTTCAGCCCCTCAGTCACACTGTTGGCCAGGGAATACACATCGACCTGCGCGCGGCCGCATGACGGGCATGACACGATTTCCAGTGTGCGCTCGCGCAGCCCCATTGACTGCAGAATCTGAATGCCAACCTTGACTTCCTCGACGGGCGGTGCCGACAAGGACACGCGGATCGTGTCACCGATGCCCTCACGCAACAGGGCGCCAAAGGCGGTAGCCGACTTGATGGTGCCCTGGAAGGCCGGTCCAGCTTCCGTGACACCCAAGTGGAGCGGCCAGTCCCCTCGTTCGGACAAGAGCTCATAGGCACGGATCATCGTGACAGGATCGTGGTGCTTGACAGAAATCTTGAAGTCGTGGAAGTCGTATTGTTCAAACAGCGAGGCTTCCCAGACAGCTGATTCAGCCAAAGCTTCAGCGGTTGGGCCGCCGAACTTTTCATACATACGTTTGTCCAGCGAGCCGGCGTTGACACCGATGCGGATCGAGGTCCCGTGTTCTGTAGCAGCCTGAGTGATGGCCTCGATCTGATCGTCGAACCGACGAATATTGCCTGGATTGACACGTACTGCCCCACATCCCGCCTCGATCGCCGCGAACACGTACTTGGGCTGGAAATGGATGTCCGCAATAACAGGGATGGTGGATTGCTGCGCGATTACTTTGAGTGCAGCAGCGTCCTTATCAGTCGGACATGCCACACGCACAATGTCGCACCCAGCTGCAGTCAGCTCCGCGATCTGCTGAAGTGTCGCCCCGATGTCATGCGTCTTCGTGGTGGTCATGGACTGAACAGAAATCGGCGCGCCGCCCCCCACAGGGACTGACCCTACGTGGATGCGACGAGTCTTCTTCCGAGGAAATCCCACATCCGCAGTGGAGGGCATTCCCAATGCAATTGGCTGGCTCATGGGCTCATTATCTCCCGAAGCATGGCAGTTGGCAGCGATTAACGACGATCTCACAGGGGCAACGTGACAGGGACAACAATGTCGGCAATCACCAGCACAATCGTCATAACCACCAGAATCAGCATCACAGCGTAGGTCACCGGCAACATACGCGCCGTATCAACCGGTCCGGGATCTGGACGATTGCGAAGGCGCGCCCACATGCGACGGGTCCCCTCGAACAGGGCGCCTGCGATGTGGCCGCCGTCCAGCGGTAGCAGCGGAATCAGATTGAACACGAACAACGCCATATTCAGTGAAGCAAGCAGCATCAGCAGCGTTCCGGCAGCACCGGCAAAATCCGTTCCACCTGATTGTGCGTCGTGCGCTGCGCTGGAGGAGACTTCAGCCGCGACGCGACCCACCCCCACAACAGACATGACAGAGTCCTCGCCACGGTCCTTGCCCGTGAAAAGCGACTCCACGACATTCCACACTGCCACAGGGAGCTTGACCACAATTGCCGCTGTGCCGATACCCATCTGTGCCCACACACTGCCCACGGTTGAAACCTGAGCTGAGCGTCGCTCCACCCCGGCAACAATTCCGGTGATATACGAGCCATCAGACACCTGGTGGGCCGTCACGGTCATCGTCTGCTCCACGCCGTCGCGTTCAATTGTCACGGCGGTGGGTTCAGATCCTGTGTGCGCGATCGCGTCGACCAGATCATCCCACTGGTGAACCGACGTGTCACCCCAGGAACGCACCGTGTCGCCTGCGCGGATGCCGGCCTGATAGGCAGGGCCGGGGAATTCTTCCCCGTCGCGCATCGTGATGGTCTGTGGCGCGTCCGCCAGTGCCAGGGATGCGGTCGGAATGCCAATTCCGATCAGTCCCACTGCCGTCAGAACAGCACTGATCAGCAGGTTCATAACCGGTCCGCCCATCATGACGGTGATCTTCTGCGGCACGGACAGCTGATAAAACGGAATGCCGGTTGCACCCTCGTCAATCATTTCCTCGGCGGACTGGCGACGTGCCTGTTCGGCCAAAGTAAGCTTCGAGCCGCGGTGCGTGCGTGTGCCGGAACGCGCGGGAGCCAGCATGCCCAGGATGCGCACGTAGCCTCCCAGCAGAATCCACCGAATCACGTAGCGCGTACCGTGCCAGGTGCGTTGAGCGATTACCGGCCCGAAACCAACGGAATACTCACTGACGGCAGCTCCAAAGCGTTTGGCTGGCACCATGTGACCGATCTCGTGCAAGGCAACCGAGAGCAGAAGCCCAATGATGACGACGATAATGCCAACGGCTCCCGCCACTAGTGGTCCCCTCGTTCAGATCCCAGACCCGCTACGGCACGGGCACGGTCAGCAGCCCACCGTTCGGCCTCATGGATATCATCCAGTGTTGGATCGCTGACGCCCTCGTGTGCGTCAAGGACAGCCCCTACAGTGTCCACAATGTCGAGCCACCGCACCTGGCCGTGCAAGAATGCATCGACCATGACTTCATTGGCGGCGTTTAATACGGCCGGGTGCGTCGGTGAAGCGGCCACGGCCTGGCGAGCCAGGTCAAGGGCGGGGAACTTATCAGAATCAACGGGTTCAAAGGTCCACGACTGCGATGCTGACCACGTCAGCGGCTGGGCGATGTCGCCTAGCCTTTCCGGGTACGACAGTGCCCAGCCGATCGGCAGGCGCATATCAGGCGGACTGGCCTGAGCAATGGTGGCGCCATCACGCCACGTCACCATCGAGTGCACGATCGACTGTGGGTGAACGACGGGAATAATGCTTTCAGGCGCTATATCGAAAAGCAGATGCGCCTCAATCAGCTCCAGCCCCTTGTTCATCAAGGTTGATGAGTTAATCGTCACCACCGGCCCCATTGCCCACGTCGGGTGAGCCAGAGCCTGCTGCGCGGTGACGTGTGCCAGTTCAGCGCGGGTGCGCCCGCGGAATGGGCCTCCTGAGGCGGTGAGCACCAGTTCGGCAACTTCGCTTCGGCCGGTCACTCGCGGCGCCGTCAGACCCTTCTCATGGATCCCCGAGCTGAGGGCCTGTGCGATCGCGCAATGCTCCGAGTCGACGGGAATGATCTGCCCGGGGCGCTGCATTGCTTTCCGGACGAGGGAGCCACCGACAACGAGGGACTCTTTGTTAGCCAGTGCCAACGTGGATCCGGCGGTCAGCGCGGCCAGTGTGGATTCCAGGCCGGCTTGGCCTGTGATCCCGTTGAGGACTGTGGCCTTGGGGTAAGCTCCGGCAAGCTGTGCGACGGCGTCGGCGCCCTCGGCAATGTCTGGACGCGCAGTACCCATCTCGTCCAAGGCAGCGGCAAGCTGGTGTGCTACGGGCTGGGCGAGGGCGACGCGTTCGGGGCGAAAATACCTGATTTGACGGGCGAACAGGTCAATGTTGCTGCCACCTGCTGCCAGCGCGCGCACCCGGAACGCCTCTTCGTGGCGTTCGATGACATCAAGGGCCTGCGTGCCGATCGACCCGGTGGACCCGAGGATTACGACATCGCGCACAAAAGGATCGGTGTGCATCAGTTGACAGCGAGGAGGATCTCAACGGCGCGCCCCAGGTAGGCATCCACAGGCCCTTCAGAATAGGCCTTCGTGCCTTTTGCATCACGGAACGTTGCCAGGCGTACGTCCTCGACAGTGACTTCACCGCGGTCATCGAAATAGTCAGCCAAGCGGTCCAGAAGATCGTCCACTTCCTGTGCGTTGTAGCCTCGGCCGGATGCAGGATGGGAGAAGCGCTCCCCTCGTGGGCGAAGCATGCGGGGGTACAGAGTCGTTGCACGGTCTGCCACGCGTTCATACCAAGCGGATTCGCCGTTGACGGCAATATGGTCGGCACGGTCACGCTGAATGAACGCATCTTCCAGACGGCTCATCGCAGCATCCACTGCTTCACACGCGTATCCGCCGCGTTTGAGCAGGAAGGTCGCCTGGCGGACTTGCTCGGCGCTGAATTGTTCTGCAGGAACACCGCCCTCGTAAGCACTGCGCGCTTCGGTGAAGAATTCGTCAACGAGCTTCGGGTCGTAACCGCGCTTGAAGACACTCACTTTCGGAAAAGAGTCACTCATTCTCACTCCTGCGTTCGATGTGAACCGGGACGGGCCGCTTCTTACGAGATGAGCTTACCTTCTCGACGGCGGTTGCGAGTTGACCACACGCCCCATCAATGTCGGATCCACGTGTATCACGTATCGTGGTCGAAATCCCTGCACGACGTAACGTGTCAACAAATTCATTTTGGGCGGATTGTGTCGATGCCGTCCAGATGGACCCGGGCGTGGGGTTAAGCGGAATGGGATTGACATGGGCCCACGTGCGCCCTCGTTTATTGAGCTCATCAGCGAGGAGCTGCGCGCGCCACGGCTGATCGTTCATATCGCGAATCAACGCGTATTCGATTGACACGCGCCTGCCGGTCGCCATGAAATACCGCCTCGCAGCATCCAGGAGTTCACCGACCTTCCAGCGTGAATTAATCGGAATGAGGTCATCGCGCAGGTCATCGTCGGGTGCATGCAGGGACACTGCCAGTGTCACCGGGATTCCCAAGCCTGACAGCTTGTCGATCGCAGGAACCAGGCCGACAGTTGAGACGGTGATGTTACGGGCGGACATGCCGAATCCCTTAGGCACATCGCGCACGAGTCGGTGCAGCGTGCCCACCAGGTGACGCCAGTTGGCAAGCGGCTCCCCCATCCCCATGAAAACGACGTTAGTCAGGTGTGTCGGCCCATCACCAATGTCGCCTCGGGCACATGCCAAGCGGGCGACGCGCACCTGTTCGACCATCTCACCGGTGGATAGGTTGCGTGTCAGCCCCATCTGCCCGGTCGCGCAGAACGGGCACGCCATCCCGCAGCCGGCCTGAGAAGACAGGCACAGCGTCGTGCGGTGAGGGTAGCGCATGAGAACCGATTCGACGCGGGCGCCGTCGAAAAGCTCCCACAGAGTCTTAATCGTCTGGCCCTTGTCAGCGTGCTGCGCTGTGACTTCCGTCAGGAGCTTCGGGAAGAGTTCCTCCCCCAGCTTCGGACGCAGTGATGCAGGAAGATCCGTCATCTGCGCAGTGTCACCGAGCATGTGCTCAAAATAGTGGCGCGACAGCTGATCGGCTCTGAACGCAGGAATACCAACCGCTGCCACAGCTTCCTTACGTTCAGCAAGGTCCAGGTCAACGAGGTGACGCGGCGCCTTGCCGCGACGGCGCGCGGTGAAAGACAGGACCGGCTTGGCATCAGGATGCGTCGCGCCTTCCGGTGCCTGATCGGTGGGGCGTACTTCTCGGGTGCTCATAGCAGTGTCCCCGGCAATGCATAGCTGACAATGAACGTGAAGACCGGGGCGCACATCAGCACTGAATCGAGGCGATCCATCATTCCGCCGTGGCCTGGCAGGATACCCGACATATCCTTCAGTCCCACGTCGCGTTTGAGCATGGATTCGGTCAGATCACCCACGGTGGCAGCCACAGCAATGAGCGGACCCACAACCAGACCCCACCACCAGCGTCCGCCGAGAGGCACAATGAAACACGCTGCCACAGCCATACACATGGCGACCGAACCAATAAAACCTTCCCACGACTTCTTGGGAGAGATGCGCGGAGCCATCGGGTGACGGCCGACGAGAACACCGCAGGCCCAGCCGCCCAGATCGTTCGAGCAGGTCACCGCCAGGTACATCACCAGAACCCAGCGCCAAGACTGACCCGAGATCATTGTGGCAACGAATGAGGCAAAGAACGGTACGTATACGGCGATAAAAGCCGTGTAGACGAGGTCTCGTCCGTGCGGGCGGTCACCGTCGGGGTCGAGCAGACGCCATGCGCTGGCGATGGCAACAGTCAGAGCCAGAATTCCGGCGCTTACTCCAATCCCGCCCTGGCGGGCGCAGACGATCATCGCAACAGCACCGACATACAGGGGTGCAGTCGGGACGATAATGCCGTCACGGCGCACAGCAGCGGCCAGTTCCCAGATGGCGACCAAGGACATCACGCATACGACTGCGGTGACGGCCCACCGGCCAATAGCGACAGCTACGCCGACAATCGTGATGAGGACGATTGCCGTCGCGATCGCAGCTGGAAGGTTACGTCCGGCGCGTCCGGACACTGACAGAGGTTTGTGATCCTGGGTGGGCCCTGGACGAAAAACCTGTGTGATGATGGTGCGTGTCGAGGCGTGTGCCATCAGATCGTCAGCAGTTCGCTTTCCTTCGATTCGAGAAGCTCGTCGATCTGGCTGACGTGTTCGCGGGTCGTGTTTTCCAAAGACTTTTCCGCGCGTTCGATCTCGTCTTCCCCAGCGTCTCCGTCTTTCTTCATCTTGTTGAGCTGATCCATGGCCTTGCGTCGCACAGCGCGCACGGACACGCGAGCTTCTTCAGCCTTGGTCTTAGCCTGCTTGACATAGTCGCGGCGACGCTCCTCGGTGAGCGATGGCAGCACCACACGGATGACGTTGCCGTCGTCCGAGGGGTTGACACCCAGGTCAGATTCGCGGATAGCGCGCATGATCTCTGCGGTCGAATTGCGATCATAAGGAGAGATCAGGACGGTGCGCGCCTCGGGAATCTGAAACGAGGCCAGCTGTTGCATCGGTGTGGGTGCGCCGTAATAGTCCACCATGATCTGCTGGAACATGCCGACGTTGGCGCGTCCAGTGCGAATATTGCCGAAGTCTTCCTTCGCCACTTCGATGGCGCTGTCCATTTTGTCTTCTGCTTCGAGCAGAACATCATCAATCACGTTTACTCCTCGTCATCTGAAGGTGTTGCAGTCACTAGCGTACCGATTGATTCGCCCATCAGTGCCTTAGTGATGTTTCCTGGTTCGGACATTCCAAACACGCGCATGGTCAGTCCGTTGTCACGACTCAGAGCAAATGCGGCAGCATCTACAACTTTCAAGCCGCGAGCCAGTGCATCCGAGTATGTCAGAAAATCGAAGCGACGGGCATTCGGATTGGAACGCGGGTCGTCATCGTAAACACCGTCGACCCCATTCTTCGCGACGAGCAGTTCGTCGCAGTGGGTTTCCAGTGCGCGCTGAGCGGAGACAGTGTCGGTCGAAAAGTACGGCATTCCGGCACCAGCACCGAAGACGACCACGCGGCCCTTTTCCATGTGACGAATGGCGCGCAGCGGAATATAGGGCTCAGCGACCTGTTGCATGGAGATGGCGGTCTGCACACGACTGGCGACGCCAGCCTGTTCGATGAAGTCTTGCAATGCCAGGGCATTCATGACAGTACCGAGCATCCCCATATAGTCGGCGCGTGCACGGTCCAGTCCAGAGCGTGACAATTCGGCACCTCGGAAGAAGTTGCCCCCGCCCACCACAATGGCGACCTGGATGCCCTGGTGAACTGCCTGCGCGACCTGTTCGGCAATCTGTCTGACGACGGTAGGGTCGAGACCTACTTTGCCACCGCCGAATGCTTCTCCTGACAGTTTCAGTAATACTCGGCGCTGAGACATCGCCATGCACTCTCCTTATTGTGATGATGGCCCCGTCCGTGTGGGCGGGGCCATCATGGCTACTGTTTAGGCTCCGACGTGGAGACGAACGAAGTCGGTCAGAGTTGCGCCGGCTTCCTTGAGAACCTGTCCAACGGTCTTGGAGGGGTCACGAGCGTACTCCTGGTCAACCAGGCAGTTGTCCTTGAAGTATGCGTTCAGGCGGCCTTCAACGATCTTGGGAACGATGTTCTCAGGCTTGCCTTCCTGCAGCGTGATCTTCTCGAGAGTCGAGCGCTCCTGTGCCAGTACATCGGCCGGAACGTGGTCGCGGTCAAGGTACGTCGGCTGGTAGGCAGCGATGTGCATAGCAACGTCGTGTGCAATCTCGCGGCCAGCTTCGTCAGTGGAGACGAGAACGCCGACCTGCGCAGGTAGGTCAGGGCTGGTCTGGTGCAGGTACAGGGTGACCAGTTCGCCTTCGAGACGGACGATACGGCGAATCTCAAGCTTTTCGCCGATCACGGCGCCCATCGTGTTGAGCGCATCCTGCACGGTTCCTTCCTCATGGGAAGCAGCCAAAAGATCCTCGAGGGTGGCTGCGCCGGAGTTGACTGCCGATTCGAGAACCGAATGGGCGAAGTCAATGAACTTCTGGTTCTTGGCAACGAAGTCGGTCTCAGAGTTGACCTCAACCAGGATGCCGGCCTTGTCATCGACAACGGTGCCGACAAGCAGTCCAGCCGAGGCAACACGGTCTTCGCGCTTGGACAGGGACTTGAGGCCCTTGAGTCGGATGATTTCAAGAGCTTTGGCCTGGTCGCCGTCAGCTTCGGTCAGTGCCTTCTTGACGTCCATCATGCCTGCGCCGGTCTGTTCACGCAGAGCCTTGACGTCAGCAGCGGTGAAATTCGCCATTGCTGTCAGTCCTTTCGCAAAAAGTGTAGTGGTCTGCTGAAGCTCTCACTGAGCGTCAGCTGAGGTTTCTTTCTCGGATGCTTCTTCTGACGCGGGTGCGGCTTTTTCGGCCTTTTCTTCAGCCTTGTCGTCGGCCTTTTCTTCAGCCTTGTCCTTGGTTGCTTCTTCAGCAGGCTTGTTGCCCTCAAGCAGCTCGCGTTCCCATTCTGCCAGCGGTTCGGACTGTTCGCCCTCGGTGCTGTCGTCAGCTTCAGCATCCTTCTGGCGGCGCGAGTTGCGTGCGAGGAGGCCTTCGGCTGCTGCATCAGCAATTACGCGGGTCAGCAGGGACACGGCGCGGATCGCATCATCGTTACCGGGGATGCGGTAGTCGACCTCGTCAGGATCAGCGTTGGTGTCGAGGATGGCAACGATCGGGATGTTGAGCTTCTGAGCCTCTGCCACTGCCAGGTGCTCCTTCGTGGGATCAACGATCCACAGCGCTGACGGCAGGGAGGACATGTCGCGGATACCACCAAGGGTACGGGCAAGCTTGTCCTTTTCGCGGCTCATCATGAGCAGCTCGCGCTTGGTGTGTCCGGAGGATGCGACATCCTCGAAATCGATCTGCTCGAGTTCCTTCAGACGCTGCAGGCGCTTGGAAACGGTGGAGAAGTTGGTCAGCATACCGCCGAGCCAACGGTGGTTGACATACGGCATGCCAACACGTGAGGCCTGCTCTGCAATAGCTTCCTGGCCCTGCTTCTTCGTGCCGACGAACAAAATGTTGCCTCCATGAGCAACGGTTTCCTTCACGAAGTCGTATGCAATGTCGATGTCAGCGATTGTCTGCTGAAGGTCAATGATGTAGATGCCGTTGCGTTCCGTGAGGATGAAGCGCTTCATCTTCGGGTTCCAGCGACGGGTCTGATGGCCAAAGTGAACGCCAGATTCCAACAGCTGGCGCATGGTGACGACTGCCATGATCGTCCTTTCTGCGCAATGCGCAGGTCGGGGCACGCAGATGCGTACCGGTTCTCGGTTGTTATCGGCATTATGCCGACCCTGGTGCCATGACCGGATGCCGCCCCGTAGGGACCGTGGCATCCGCGCCCCACCCTCGTCAATTTTCGTGTGAAAACTCGAGTGCGGAAATGACACGCGAAGTCGCCCGCTGATGCGGACGCTCCCCACATTGTAGTCCACGTGGTGGGCATCTCCACCTTCCGGAACTGTGAAGCCCGTCCCTAAACGTCCGTTTCAAAACGTGTCCACAGGTAGATGCGTCGCGTCAACGTGTCCACAGGAGCGCGGCAAGCGATTGCGTGCAAAGCACAGGTAGGTGACAGTGTCGGCATGAGAGTAAGAGGTCAAAGCGCGGGTCGGGTGCTATGCATGCTCGCAGGGGCGCTATCCGTATCGGTCGCCGCATGGGCGGGTGCAGCGCAGCCACTGAGCGATGCGCGCGAGCCGTGGTTATGGCCCAGTGGAGATCCTGTGCCGGTCGCACGCGCTTTCGACGACCTAAAGCACAATTGGCTGCCGGGACATCGAGGGGTCGATCTGGATGTGCTGGTCGGCTCACCGGTTTACGCGCCAGCGGACGGCACAGTTGTGGTGGCAGGCGTCATTGTCGATCGGCCGGTGGTCTCTGTGTCGCACGGATCGGTGCGTTCAACGTTCGAGCCGGTTGAAGCCACGGTAACGCCCGGCGATGAGGTTCGCAAGGGTGATGTGATCGGCCATGTTGCCAGTGGCCACTCCCCCGGCGCTTTGCATTGGGGCGTGAAGTCTGGCCCCCGGACCTACCATGACCCGCTCAGATTCCTCGTTGGACCGATTGTCTTGAAGCCGTGGGAGTGACGCTAGGGGTCACGCACGCGGATGTGCCTGACGGTAGATCGCCGACAGACGCGCAGCATCGACATGCGTGTAGCGCTGCGTGGTCTGCAATGATGAGTGCCCCAGGATTTCCTGAACAACGCGCAGGTCGGCGCCGCCTTCAAGAAGATGCGTGGCGGCGCTGTGGCGCAACGCGTGCGGCGCGACGTCCCGCACACCTGCCCTGGCTGCCAGTCGATGCAGGCGAGCTCGAACAACACGCGGGTCGATACGTTTGCCGTGCTCACCCAAAAATGCGGCGTTCGTTGTCACGCGCGCATCGACGAGGGCGACGCGACCACGGTCCAACCACATATGCAGTGCCTGAGCTGCCGGATCGCCCAGGGGAACAACGCGTTCCTTGTTGCCCTTGCCGAGTACTCTCAGGCATTGCCGGTCGAATGCGAAGGACCCCAGATCCAAACCGCATAGCTCGGAGACGCGTATGCCGGTCGAATAGAGGGTTTCCACCATTGCCCAGTCACGGATATGGACCGGATCGCCGTCGCGCGCTTCCTGACGTGCATAGTCCATGAGTGCGCGCGCCGCCTGAATGTCGAGGACATGTGGTAGGCGCTGGTCACGCGAAGGTGCGGTGACGAGAAGGGCGGGGTCTGCGCTCAGATGCCCGTGATGGTGCGCCCAGCTGGTGAATCCGCGGATGGAGGCGATGCGTCGAGCCAGGGTCGCCCGACTCATCCCATCATTGGCCATGTGGGCGAGCCACTGACGAATCGAGCTGGTGGTCACTGCCTGGTCCAGTGTGATGCCGTTTGCGATGCGCTGGTCCAGAAAATCTGCAAACTCATTCAGGTCAGTTCGATAGGCGCGCGCAGTGTTGGCTGACAGGCCACGCGAGTGCGCGAGCTCATCAATCCACACGTCGATGAGCTCCCGTACCGGTTGTGTCCTAGCATCACTCACGCGCCTATTTTACGCGGTGCGCTTCCACCGACCGTGTGTGTGCGCTGCGAGCCCTGCAAGCTCGAGAGCGCCCAATGCGCTCATCACATCCTCTATGCTCATCCCTGCCGTGACGGTTATGGCATCCACGCTGGAAGCGGCGCGCCTGGGCAGCGCTTCCCACACTCTGCGCTGGTGGCAAGGCAGGGCGTCGATGCCGTGGTCGGGTGATTGAGGCTGGTCGAAGAGCGGTTCTGTGTTTCCGATGTTCAGGTCAAGGGTGCTGACCATCTCAATAACATCTGCGCTGTCGCGGATCAGCGTGCCGCCCTCACGAATCAACCGATGGCAGCCTCGTGACATTGCTGATGTAACAGGGCCTGGAATAGCTCCGACGTGCCGTCCCAGCTCCATGGCGCGCCGCGCTGTTGCCAGCGCTCCGGATCGTTGATCGGCTTCAACGACGATGGTCGCTTGTGCCAACGCCGCGATAACGCGGTTACGCGTGAGAAAACGCCAGCGTGCAGGGCGCCACCGTGGCGGTACCTCACTCATCAGCGCACCCGCCTCATGGCTGACTATCTCGTCAAAAAGTTGACGGTGTGCTACGGGATACGGCCGTTCGAGTCCGCCAGCCATCACGGCAATAGTGGGGCCCGGAGGCGAGGCGAGTGCTCCCCTATGTGCTGCGATGTCAATGCCGAACGCGCCTCCGGACACCACGCACATACCTTTGGACGCCAGCTCGTATCCCATGTCGGCAGCAGTCTTCTCACCAACCCGGGTGCAGGCTCGTGATCCGACAATGGCGACGGTAGGGCGATCGAGCAGGTGGCCTCGCACCCATAGGCACACCGGCCGCTCGTGTTCCAAGTCGTTCAAAGCCTCAGGCCATTTGCTATCGCTCGGAATCAGCAGCTGACCACCGACGCGTTCAATCCATTCAAGGTCCCCGGCCGGGTCGGCGACCACGGCTCGTGGATGCCAGCGCTTCCAGACAGTCTCCCAATCCCGAGGAATTCCCTGCGCAGTTCGCTCAAGTGCAAGTGGCAAGCTGCCCGGCGTGTCTGCACACACCCAGGCGATCGCCTCATCATCGCCCAGAGCGAGGCGAAGCGCATGGGCGTACACGTCACCCGGTTCGATCACACTGGACCACCAGGCAGCAATATGATGCTCATCGGGCAGTAGGGGGATCGTCATAATCTTCTCCTGTTCGAAGTGAATACGCCATCGTGAAGTCATTCATGGTGGGATGGTTGTGACCTGCCAGATCAGCGATCGTCCATGCCACTCGCAGGACTTTGTCCGCGCCGCGCATTGACAGTGAGCCGCAATCCACTGCGCGCGACATTGCGCATGCGATTGCCTCGTCGGGCATGAAATCCCGCCGCAGGACGGAGCCAGGAACTTCTCGGTTGAGTCTCCAGGGTGTCCCCTCGAAGCGGCGGCGTTGTCGCTGGCGGGCCTCCTCCACACGCTCGCGAACGCATGCCGAAGTCTCCCCCGTATCCATCGCGAAGTCTCCCGCGGTAGGTCTGGACACATTCAATTGAATGTCGACACGATCAAGAAGCGGTCCAGACAGGCGCGACAAGTAGCGGCGCTGCTGCATGGAGGTACATGTGCATCGAGCATGCTTGGAGTTCCGGTTACCACAGGGGCACGGGTTGGTCGCCAAGACGAGCTGAAAAGATGCCGGGAACGTGACGGTTGCGCGCGAGCGGTGAATCGTCATCACACCGTTTTCCAACGGTTCACGTAAGGCATCCATCACTGAGGGGGCAAACTCAGCAGCTTCATCAAGAAACAGCACTCCCCCATGTGCAAGGGAGATGGCGCCTGGTCGCCCCACTGATTGTCCCCCACCCACGAGGGCCGGCATCGATGCCGAGTGGTGTGGAGCTTCGATCGGAGGCTGAGTGATCAGTCCGTGCTCTGCGCTCCACGCCTGCGCCAGACAGTGCAGCGCGGTCGTCGTGAGTGATGTGTCAGTATCCAAAGGTGGCAGGATGGTCGGCAACGCGCGCGCAAGCATGGTCTTTCCGGCTCCTGGCTCCCCTATCAACATGATGTGGTGTCCCCCTGCTGCGGCGATCTCAAGGCCTGTCCGGGCATAAGACTGGCCTCGTACATCGCTCAAATCAAGTAAGGACGGACACTGCGCGCTGGAACTGTAGTGATCGCACTCGCCCTCGGAAGGATGGGAGAAGCCTACGCTTCCGCTGCGCTGGGCAATGCCGCCAACAGATTCGACTAAATCCGCCAGATGCTCGTAGCCGTGGACGGATACACCCGGCACCAGCGCCGCCTGAGCGACACTTGCTGCTGGGACCACGATATCGGTGGTGCCGCCTCGTGCAGCACCTATGACAGCTGCGAGAAGGCCAGGCGGAGGCCGCAGCGACCCATCCAGACCCAGTTCGCCCAAGAAAAGCGTGTCCACCACAGCGTCGGGCGGGATCTGTCCACTGGCCAGCAGAACAGACAGTGCGATCGCCAAATCAAACCCTGATCCTGACTTGGGTAGGCCGGCCGGTGACAGGTTGACGGTGACGCGCTGGTTGGGAAGGCCCAGCCCGCAGGCACTGAGTGCGGAGCGCACACGGTCCTTGGATTCACGCAAAGACGCGTCCGGTAAACCGACCAGAGTAAATGAGACCACACCGTTCGCGACAGATGTCTCCACATTGACTATGTGACCATCCATGCCGATCAACGCAATCGTGCGGATCGAGGCCGTCTGCCCACTCATAGCTGAATGCCCTGACACCAGGTGATATCCGCATTGCGACGCAGCCATTGAGCGCCGTGGCCGCTCTCAAGTGCGCGACTCAAGCATGCTGCCCGGCTGGGGCTGACCTCGATTGAGACCACATCAAATCTGATCGGCGCTTCCGGCCGGTTGGCCGCGCACCATGCGGCCGCTGCCTGCGCGATGCGCGTGAACTTAACGTGTGTCACGGCTTCGAGGCCACTGCCGAACCTGTCACCAATACGCGTTTTCACTTCAATAAAGGTGGTCATCCTCGTGCCGCTACGCGCAATGAGGTCAATCTCGCCGCGAGTCCCGTTTCTCCAGTTACGTGCGAGGACCTCGTATCCACACTCCTGTACGACGCGGGAAGCGCAGTCTTCTCCGGCGCGGCCCAGTGTGCCTCGCCAGTCGATGCGTTCGTCGGTTGCTGTCATAGTGCAACCATGCCAACGAGGTCGAGTCAGTGGCTATCGCGGCTTCAGTATCTGTGGATGCGATGCCTGTACACACGGCATCTGTGGAAGGATCTCTTCCGGGAAAAATCCTGTGGATAGAGCTATTTGAACAGGTCGTAGGACCTACGGAATGTCAAGCTCAGGCTTCGACAGCTCTTCGACGTTGACATCCTTATACGTAATGACCCGCACTGACTTCACGAAGCGAGAAGAGCGGTAAATGTCCCACACCCATGCATCAGTCAACGTGAGCTCGAAGAAAACGTCGCCGCCCATCGGTCGGGCCTGCACATCAACCTTGTTGCACAGATAGAAGCGTCGCTCGGTTTCCACCACGTACGAAAACAGTCCGATCACGTCGCGGTACTCACGAAACAGGTCAAGTTCGAGGCTATTCTCGTAGCCTTCCAGATCATCTGCGCTCACGGTATCATCATGCCCTGTTCGTCAAATTCGTGCTGGGCTCCACGCCGGGAAGTTTCCACGAACGCCGATGCTGGTCACACGCACCCATGCGGCTCAGGGCGTCAATATGGGTGCGCGACGCGTACCCTTTGTTGTGAATCCAGTCGTATCCTGGATCCTCCAACGAGCACATCAATCTGTCTCGCTCCACCTTCGCCAGAACGGACGCAGCGGCAATGACTGCACATTCTGCATCTCCATGCACGCGCGTCATGATGGAAACGTCAGTGCCGACGGGAGAAACACCGAGAAGATCTGCAGCGAGCCAGTTATGAACACCATCAAGTAACGTCACCCCGATAGTGGCTCCATCCCCTCTCACCGCTTCAATCGCCCGCGATGCTGCCAATCTTAAAGCGCCGATGATGCCACCCTCGTCAATTTCTGCGGGGCTGGCCATGCCGACTGCCGAGGCGGCGACCCACTGGTGAATAGGGTCAACGAGCTCTTCTCGAGCGCGCGCAGAGAGCATCTTTGAGTCTGCAAGTCCAACAGGAGCAGGTCCCGATTTTTCAGTCACGAGGGCGACTCCCACGGCAACGGGACCAGCAATTGCGCCGCGTCCCACTTCGTCCACACCTAAAACGGTGGGATACGACTGCAGCAATTCGCACTCGACGTCACGTGTGGCAAAGCGGCGAAGCTGACGCATCACGAATCTTTGACGGCTGAGAAAACATCACGATCGCCTAGCCAGCTCCAGTGACCGAGGGGCCACAGCACCATCGTTGCGCGGCCGACGATCTCGTCAGTGTCAATGAATGCGTTCTCGAGCGGGTTCATATGGAAACGTGAGTCAGCGGAATTCGGGCGATTGTCCCCCATCACCCACACTGATCCTTCGGGGACGGTGACGTCGAATTCCATACGCGATGCTGGTTCGCCTGCAGGAATGTACGGTTCGGTGATCTCCTGGCCATTGACGGTGAGTGCGCCGTTCGCGGTACAGCATTGGACACGGTCTCCGCCTACTCCGATGACGCGCTTGACCAGCGTCTGTTCGCCGTTGGCTGGGAGGATGCCGATAAATTCTCCCACCGAACGCAGGATTCTCCCTGCACCTTCTGATTCTGCGCGAGGAAGCCATCCTTTTGCATCGTTGAACACGATCACGTCACCGCGCTCGATATCGCCTCGGAAGGCCGAAATTCGTGAGACGACGATGCGGTCATTTTCGACGAGCGTGGAACGCATCGAGGGCGAGGGAATCCAGAACATCTGGAAAATAAAAGCGCGAATGACGGTGGACAGGACGAGTGCACCCACCACGATGATGACGCACTCTTTCAACCATGAGAAACCGCTTGACTTCTTCTGCAAAGAGTCATCCTGGTCGGAGTCGTGGTAGCGCTTCCTGTGCTGGATCGGTTGGTAGTTCACGCGTTGACTTCCTCTGAAACTGAGGCCCGGTACCGTGGAGGTACCGGGCGCTCGTGAGTCTCGTTCACTCAGTGAACTCGCGGTGCTCGCGCACACGCGCCGCCTTGCCATGACGATCACGCAGGTAGTACAGCTTCGCGCGGCGCACATTACCGCGGGAAGTGACCTCAATGTGGTCAATGGTAGGCGTGTGGATCGGGAAGGTACGCTCAACGCCGACACCGAATGAGATCTTTCGGACGGTGAACGTCTCGGACACGCCGTGACCACGGCGTGCAATAACGATCCCCTGGAAGACCTGAATACGGCTACGGTTACCTTCAACGACTCGTACGTGAACCTTCACCGAGTCTCCAGCACGGAAAACCGGAATGTTATCGCGCAATGACGGTGCATCAACAGCATCCAGTTTCTGCATTTTTACTCCTCAACGTTTCTGCCGCAGGTCAGTCCCGTTTATACGGCGGATCTTGGTCCGCAATTCTTGAGCAGATCGTGCTTTCTGGCGCTCCCCCCGCGGCAGGCTACGCCCAGCTGATCTGACGTTCTAGTGTGCCACAAGAATCGGGTGCTTCCCAAGTCCTGTGAGCTATTCGTGGCGTGATCGCGGCGTGATGTTACGCACGAATACGTCATCGATATTGGCTTTCTCCCCCACCATGAACGTGCGCCTGCCGGCAACTGAGAAACCATGACGCTTGTAGAACGTCTGCGCGCGTTTATTGGCGATCGAGGTTCCCAGGGCAATCTGTGAGTTGCGCCCCTGAGCTTCCACATCTGCGACCGCACGCTCGATCATCGCTCCGGCCACACCTGACCCCTGCCAGAATTCTCTCACGTAGCATTTGGACAGATATGCCGCCCCTAGCTCAAGCTTCCCAGGCCGCACCATCTGGGTAGGCATTCCGTCGGGCCCGGACAGAATAGTCAGGGTGTAGCCGATCAGCTCCGATGAAGCACCGCGCAACTGCGCGACCAGGATCCGGTAGACGGACGGGGACGCGAGCATGCGTTCAAATTCGCTGGGAGACAGGCTTTCCCCAATGAAGGCTGCAATATCGTCCTGACTGACGTAGTCCGGACATGCCAGTGGGAACGTGTTGGCTGCAAGCTCAGAAAGAGCCTCTGCTTCCCCTTCACGCGCCAGCCGTATCATGACATCGCGTCGCCTGGGGGTGATGATCGTGCCGGCACCGGCCAGCACTTCCTTGTCGCGGGTTGACAGGCATTGTGCATCGAGCCGATCAATGAGGTCGGGCCGACGGTGAGCAGTTCTGACCAGTGATCGATCACGGCGCCACCGGTCAATCTCGGCGTGGTTGCCGCTGGTGAGCACGTCGGGCACGTCAATGCCGCGCCACGATCTGGGCCTGGTATACACAGGATATTCGATCAGACCATCGGGCCCATAGGATTCTTCGTCAAGAGATTCAGGATTGCCGAGGACACCCTCGAGCAGTCGTGACACGGATTCGATCAGGACGAGTGCTGCGGCCTCGCCGCCATTGAGGATGTAGTCGCCGATGGAGTATTCGAGGACTTCCACTTCCTGCTCGCGGTAGAAGTCGGCAACGCGTTGATCGATACCTTCATATCGTCCGCAGGCAAGGATGATCTGGTCGACTTCGGCAAGTTTTTCCACACGGCGCTGATCCAGCGGCGTGCCGGACGGGGTCGGAATCGCGAGGACTCTTCGGGCGGAGTCAGAGTGGGAATCAGCCAGGTCGACACTCAGAACCTGGTCGATGCCGCGGCCCCACACGTCGGGCCGCATCACCATTCCTGCTCCCCCGCCGTACGGCGCGTCATCGACAGTGCGATGACGATCCGTTGTCCATTGACGCAGATCATGGGTGTGAATGTCGAGTAGACCCGCGTCCTGGGCCTTGCCCAGAAGGGACAGGTCCAGGACGTCAAAGTAGTGCGGGAAGATGGTGAGCAGATCAATTCGCACGCCGCTATTCTCCGTCCATGTCGTAGTTATCGTCGAACAGACCCGGGATCGGATCAATCGTCATGGTTCCCTCGTCGACGTTGACTTCCGGTACCAGGGCGCTGACAAATGGCACCAGTACTTCCCGGCCATCGGCATCGACAATGATGAGATCTTGCGCAGCTCCGGGCTGCATACCGGTGACTGTTCCCAGGTGTTCGCCCAGCAAAGTGACGGCTTCCAGTCCGGTGAGCTGGTGGGGATACCACGCGTCATCCTCATCGAGGGCATCCACCATTAATTCCGTGCCGCGCAGGTCCTCAGCCTGTTCGCGGGTGGAAATTTCTTCGAAGCCCGCCAGGACGCGGTCTTTGTGTGCACGCAAAGATCGCATCGTCAAAGTGCTGTATTCGCTGTGAGAGGTGTGCACAGTGGTGCCGGGAGCCAGCGCCTGGGGCCGGTCCGTCGTGACTGTCACGTACACTTCGCCCTTCAGGCCGTGGGCCGTCCCCACCACTGCCGCTCTGAGCTGCATCTTTGCTCCTCACGGTATTGTGGGGTCCGGCTCATGTTGAGCGGACCCCACACCTATGCCATATACAGCCTTGGCGCTGTTACTCCTGGTCAGTATCAATCACGTCAACCCTGACGGAGCCGCGAGTCGACAGGCCGTTCATCACGGCGCGCAGTGCGCGTGCGGTGCGACCCGACCGGCCGATCACGCGACCCAGATCATCCGGGTTAACCCGAACTTCCAGCAGCTGCCCGCGCCGGATCGACCGCCGCGTGACACGCACATCGTCAGGATTGTCGACAATTCCGCTGACAAGGTGTTCCAAGGCATCGGCCAGCATTACTCAGCGTCCTTTTCCTCAGCTGGAGCCTCGGCTGCCTCGGCAGCCGGTTCTTCTGCGGATTCTTCGGCTGGGGCGTCGGTTTTAGCTTCGGCTGCCTCGGCTGCTTCAGCCGAGGCCTGAGCCTTGGCTTCAGCCTCGGCCTTTTCCTTTTCAGCTGCAACCTTGGCCTTACGCTTTTCAGCATCTTCCTCAGCGGCCTTAATGGCCTTTTCGGCTTCTGCTGACTGATCGGTCTCAGCGACCTTGACGCGCGAGACGGCGTCCTTCTTGCCGTTGAACTTGGCAATGTCACCGGTCAGCACGAGCAGGTTACGCACCGTGTTCGAGGGCTGCGCACCCACTGAAAGCCAGTACTGCGCGCGCTCGGAGTCGATCTTAATGATAGAGGGGTCGCGGGTCGGATCATAGATGCCGACCTCTTCAATGACCTGACCATCGCGCTTCTTACGCTGGTCAACGACAACGACGCGGTAGAAGGGCGCATGGATCCTACCAATGCGCTTCAAACGAATACGAACTGCCACTTGTGTGGTCACTCCTGTTTCTAACTCGGGTTGGATCGCACATGGTATCGGTGGGAAACACGATGTCACGATAGATCCTGGACACAGTCTCGAGTGGTGAGAGGGACCAACCCTCGACCGGGTACAGCACTCCATTGTGCCACGCATCGGTCTCAATTCCCAGATCTTGTTCCTCTCATCCTCTGTTTCCTGGCGTGTGATCGATCACGACGAGGGCTCACGAGAAGTGGAAATTCAGTGGGTGAAACACCACAATAGCCTTATGAGCACACATGGTGACGTCACGAATGATGATGAGCGCATTGCTCACGACCTGGCGATCCTGGCGGGGGCTGCAGCGCGCGCCGTGGCCAGCTATCTGCGGCGCGCTGTCAGCCACGTTGAATCCGTTGACTTCAAAGCTGACCACCACGATCCGGTCACTGTACATGACAAGCGCGTGGAATCTGCGCTGCATGTTCTCCTGGGCTATTTTGTTCCGGGCTCACGCGTACTGGGTGAGGAAACTGGTGAACGCACCCTGCCCCGAAAATTCGACGGGCCGACCGAGGAGTTCACCGAGGACTTCGAATTTCCCACATCCCCCCTGGTTCAGGGTGCCAGGCGCCGCTGTATGTCGCTGGCTGAGCGCGTCAGGTGGATCGTCGACCCCATCGACGGGACGGCGAATTTCGCAGCCGGAATGCCTTATTTCAACACGTCAATCGCTGCTGAGCTGGACGGCGCAGTCGTTGCTGGAGCAATCAATGCTCCGATCATGGATCACCTGTTCCTCGCTGATCTCACTCATGCGTGGCTGCGCACTGACGGGGAAGACATCGACATTCACGCCCAGGGTCCCACGAGCGAGCGAGACGCGGTCGTGCTGTCATATCACCCGTCACTGCATTCATTCATTAACGATCCTGCCGGTTCAGCTGAAGAATACACTCGCCTAGCGTCAACATATCAGGCTGTTCGTCGGCCAGGTGCCGCAGCCCTCGACCTGGCGATGGTCGCGTCTGGAAGGGCTGGTGCAATGCTGGCCGGGACGATGAAGCCGTGGGATGTGGCAGCCGGTATCCACATGGTCAAGGTGGCAGGCGGGAACGTCGTGAATGCCCCGATGGGCACTGATCTTCCCGACGGAGTGCGTCCAGGCGTGGCAGCGTGGGTCGGCTCGATGGAGGCCCCCGTCCTCCAGGAGCTTCTTCACCAGGCTGACAGCCGGCGCTCAGGCGACGCGCGTCCCGCCCAAGATGACGGCGACCGGTCGTGACAGTTCGGTAATGTCTGCACGAGGATCAGCCTCGTAGACCACGCAGTCAGCTGGCGCGCCATCGTACAGACTGGGATAGCCGAGGGCGTCGCGAGCCTGCCAGGTCGCGATGTCGAGAATCTTGGCTGGCGGCATGCCTGCCGTGTGCCATCGGGCAAGTTCTGCTGGAAGGGATCCGTGATCCTGGTAGCCGCCGGCATCTGTTCCGGGAAGCAGGTGGACTCCTGAATCGAAGAGGCGCTCATAATGGTCGTGTCGTCCCTCGTAAAGCGTGCGCATGGTCTGCGCGTAGCGCGCGAACTTGCCGTCGGCAGCCTGCGCGAAGGATTCGAAGAGTTCGATTTGGCAGAGCGTGGGTGTGATGACAACACCTTGCCGTCTGGCCTCACTGAGCTGATCATCGTCCATACCGGAACCGTGTTCGATTCCGTCGACGCCGGCTGCCAGCAGATCATCGATTGCTGCGTGAGAAAACGTGTGAGCGGTCAGGCGCGCGCCAGATTCGTGCGCGGCGGCAACTGCGTCACGCAGGACCTCACCTGGCCACAGGGGGCGCAGATCCGATTCTGATCCTTCACTGCGGTCGATCCAGTCCCCCACGATTTTGACCCATCCATCCGAGCGGGCCGCTTCCTGTGCGACCGCTTCAGGCAGTTGCGAGGGCGTGGCCAGTTCGCGCGAAATGCCACGAATGTAGCGTTTAGGGCGTGACAGGTGTGTGCCGCAGCGGATCAAGTGCGGCAATGTGGGATCGTGTTGAATATGCGACGTATCGACAGGACTGCCGCAGTCACGCATGAGCAAAACTCCGCTGTCACGGTCTGCTTGAGCCTGCCGAATCTGTGTTTCCTGATCGACAGGACCGTGAGGACCCAGGCCAATGTGACAATGCACGTCAACGAGGCCGGGAATGATCCACCCGATCAGTTCCTCTTCATCCGCGGCCGGAGGCTGCGCGGCCGTGGAGATTCTGCCGTCACAAATCGACCAGGAGCCTTGCGTCCATGCGGCGGGCTGCGACCCGTCTGAGGAGGGACGCCACAGAGCTGTTCCTGTCAGGCGCATGATATCCGTCAGAATCCGTTGAGCATGCGCTGAATATCCTCGGGGAGTTGGTCCATAGAGGGGCGCTGGGCAGCGCCCTGGCCCTGACCAATGCCGAATGCGCTACCCGACGAGGACGCATTGTTCCTGCGTTCACTGGCTGGAAGCATTGCTTCGAGTTCCTGCTGGCGACGCTTAGCTGGGTTTCCTGAACGCGCCTTCTTCTTTACGCGCGCACGCTGAGCCTTGGCACGGCGTGCATCTTCACGCTGTTTGGCGCGGCCACCATGTCCCGGCATATTCCCCATTCCGGGGAAGCCGCCGGCAGCGCCCATTTGACCCATCATCTCGCGGGCTGCTTCGAAGCGCTTGACCAGTGCGTTGACTTCCGTCACCGTGGTACCTGAACCGCGGGCAATACGGGCACGGCGCGATCCGTTGAGAATCTTGACGTCGTTGCGTTCGGCGGGCGTCATGGAACGGACGATTGCTTCGACACGGTTGACTTCTGACTCATCGAAGTTGGCGAGCTGGTCCTTCATCTGCGCCATTCCCGGAATCATTCCCAGAACCTTGCGCATGGATCCGAGTTTGCGGACCTGCTGGAGCTGGTTGAGGAAGTCTTCGAGGGTGAGCTGGCCACTCATGGCCTTCTCAGCGACCTTCTCGGCTTCCTCCTGATCCATCTTCTTTTCGGCCTGCTCGATCAGGGTCAGAACGTCACCCATATCAAGAATTCGGCCGGCCATGCGGTCTGCGTGGAATCGTTCAAAATCGTCAAGGCCTTCGCCCGTTGAGGCAAAGAGGATCGGCGCACCGGTCACGCCGCGTACGGACAGCGCAGCGCCGCCTCGGGCATCGCCGTCAAGTTTCGACAAGACGACACCGGTAAAGCCGACGCCATCCCTGAACGCGGTCGATGTCTGCACGGCATCCTGGCCAACCATTGCGTCCAGGACGAACATGATTTCGTGCGGATTGACGGCGTCACGAATCGCGATTGCCTGATCCATCATTTCCCGGTCAACACCGAGGCGCCCAGCGGTATCGACGATTGCCACGTCGAAACCATTGTTGATGGCGTAGTTGACGCCGGTTCGCGCCACGTAGACAGGATCACCGACTCCGTTCCCCGGCTCCGGAGCCCAGACCTTGACTCCGGCACGCTCGCCCAGAACTTGCAGCTGCTGGACGGCATTTGGGCGCTGAAGGTCCGATGCAATCAGCATGACCTTCTTGCCTTCTTCCGTCAGCCACTTGCCGAGCTTGCCGGCAAGGGTTGTCTTACCGGCACCCTGAAGGCCGGCCAGCATGAACACGGTCGGCCCCCGGTCAGCGAAGTGGAGTTCACGCGTTTCGCCGCCGAGGGTTTCGACCAGCTGGTCGCGCACGATACGCACAACCTGCTGACTGGGGTTCAGACCCTGTGAGCGGGTCGCTCCGTAAGCGCGTTCACGCACTGCGGCGGTAAATTCGCGGACGACAGGAAGGGCAACGTCAGCGTCAATCAGGGCGCGTCGGATCTGACTGACTGTTTCATCAACGTCAGATTCGCTGAGAATACCGTGCCCGCGAAGTTGTTTGAACGATTCAGTGAGACGATCTGACAGGTTGGAGAACACTGGATCCCTTCCTTCTCCGATGTGGACGCAATGGTCTTACACTAGCGCACCCACGGCGCCGTGTGCTTACGTGGCAGGCTGTCCCACAATTGCCTGAATGAATGACTCGGCATCGAAGGGCGCCAGATCGTCGACGCCCTCTCCCAGCCCCACCAGCTTGACAGGAACTCCGAGTTCCCTTTGGACCGACACCACGATTCCGCCCTTTGCGGTGCCATCCAGCTTCGTCAGGACGATTCCTGTCACTCCAGCCACTTCTGCGAAAATTTCCGCCTGGCGCATACCGTTTTGGCCGGTCGTCGCATCGAGGACCAGGAGGACCTCGTCAACGGGACTGACACGTTCCATGACGCGCTTGACTTTCCCGAGCTCATCCATCAGACCTGACTTGTTCTGCAGTCGGCCCGCCGTGTCCACAATCACGACGTCAACGCCGTCGTCGACACCGCGGTGTACGGCATCAAAAGCGACGGATGCGGGATCGGCGCCTTCACGGTCGGATCGGACCACGTCAACCCCCACGCGGTTGCCCCACGTCTCCAGCTGGTCAGCCGCTGCGGCGCGGAATGTATCAGCAGCACCGAGCAGGACTGTCTTGTCCTGTGCAACAAGCAACCGGGCCAGTTTGCCAATCGTCGTCGTCTTACCTGTTCCATTGACGCCGATCACCAGCACAGACGCACTGACCTTGGTGCCGTTTTCATCAATGTGCGGCTCGCAATGCAGGGAACGATCCATAGTCGGGTCGACCAGTGCCAGAAGCTCTTCGCGTACAATCGTGCGGGCTGACTCGGCATCTGAATGTCCCTCAACCTTGACGCGGGTGCGCAGCCGCTCCATGAGTTCTTCGGTGGCCGGCAATCCCAGGTCGGCCATCAGAAGTGAATCTTCGATCTCTTCCCAGTCTGCCGCGTTGAGCTGCGCGCGCGAGAGAACTGAAAGGAGCGCATGTCCGATAGCGCCAGACTGCGCGAGGCGTCCGCGCAGACGCTGCATGCGGGAGGGAACGGATTCAGGGGTTTCGGTACGCGGTTGCGTCTCAACGTCAGGAGCCGCAGTGGTCTGACCGCTCTCAATAGTGGGTGTGCGGCGTTCTTCAAGTTCGGGGCTGGACTGTCGTCCTCGTACGCCCCACCAGATTCCCACGCCCACAAGGGCAACGAGAACCAACAGGCATACCAGACCGATCGGACTTGTCACAAAATCGGTGAAAGTGTTCATAGTCCTATCATGGCCTATTTAATGCGTGAGTTGCATTTTACGCACGCGTCCGCGCCGCGATGCAGCCTCCATGCGTGTGGCCGCCTCTTCGACACGTACTGCTGCATCCTCGAGGCGTTCATATCCAGGCAGGTCGGTCGCATCGACATACGCCGAGCCGTCTCGCCCATTGCTCCGGAGCATCGTGTCCAGGCTGACAAGCTGAGGATCGATATCCGCGTCCTCATCTGTTCGCGCCGGGTCAGCCCAGCGTTTCGACTGGTCTTTCCAAAGAGACTGCCATGATTGGGCGCCTCGGCGTGACAAGGCCAGGCTTGCCAGGACGCCTCCTGCCAGAGCCACAACAACCAACGTTGTCAGCACGATGACCACAAGAGAACCAAACATGTCTTCATTGTCATGTGTGACGCCAGCGAGAGCCACAGTAAACGCCGCACATGCTCAATTTGTTATCTGTGATCTCCTAAGCATCTGCCAGGCGCTGCGAGACGACGGTTGTGACCCCGTCACGCATCGTCACGCCGTAGAGCGCATCAGCGATTTCCATCGTGCGTTTCTGGTGGGTGATAACAATCAGCTGGCTTTCTTCCTGCAGCTCCCGGAAGATTTCGAGCAATCGCGTCAGGTTCACATCGTCGAGGGCGGCCTCAACCTCGTCCATGACATAGAACGGTGAGGGACGCGCCTTGAAGATGGCGATGAGGAATGCCAGAGCTGCCAGGGAGCGTTCTCCGCCGGACAGCAGTGACAGGCGCTTGACCTTCTTGCCCGCCGGCCTGGCTTCGATCTCGATGCCCGTTGTCAGCATCGAATCTGGATCCGTCAGCGTCAGGTTGCCCTCGCCGTTGGGGAAAAGGACCTCGAAGGTGTGGGCAAACTGTTCGCGCGTGTCGTTAAACGCGGTGGTGAATGCGTCTTCGACCAGGCGATCGACGTCGTCAATGATATGCAGCAAATCGGCTTTCGACGATTTCAGATCATTGACCTGGGAAACCAGGAATTCGTGGCGCTTGGACAGTGCTTCGTGTTCCTCCAGTGCCAGTGGGTTCACGCGGCCAAGTTTTGCCAGGTCACGTTCAGCAGCCGCCAGTGCCTTTTCCTGTTCGGGGCGCGAAAAGGCAGTCGGGTCGCCCTCGCCTGAAAAATCCGGCACGAGGTTATGGGGGCCGAATTCTTCGATGAGCTGGTCAGCTTCCAGGCTGAGTTCCTCCATCGACCGGGCGGTCGCCTGTTCCAAGCGCATCATGGTCTGTGCACGTGCGATTTCGTCCTGGTGTGCCAGGCCGGTGATCTCGGCAATTTCAGCATTGACGGCATCGAGCGCGGCGCGCAATTCGATGCGCTCATGGCTTGACTGCTGACGCAGTGATTCAGCTTCGGCGCGCAGGTGTTCCCAGTGCTCAACGATTCGAGCGGCAACGTCCACGCCGTACTGAGCCTGTTCGGCAACGCGTTGGGCAATGAGCAGCTTGCGCCGGCGCTGGTCCTCACGTTGGGCGTATCGGCTGCGCTCCTCACGGCTGCGCGCTGCTGCCTGCCTGAGAGCTCGAGCCCTTCCTCCGCTTTGTCTCGACCGTTCTTCATTGGTGCGAAGTTCCAGACGCGTGGCCGTCTCATGTTCGCGAGCTTCGCGGGCTATGCGCGCGGCTTCGCCTGCTCTCTGTTGAGCCGGCTCAGCGTCGGGAGCCGGTTCCATGTCTTTGGAGGTGCTCAGCCGCTCGTCGGCGGTATCCACCTGGCTGCGTGCCCATTGAACATGCTCGGCGACTTTACGTGCGGTCGCCTCGCACCTTTGTGTCTCTGCCTGAGCAGCCTTGGCTGCCGACTGGGCGCGCGCGTATGCTTCAGCGAGCTTTGCGCGCTGCGAGTCCTGGGCACGCAAGGCTTTGAGCGCTTCGTTGGCAGCGCGGATCGCCTGATCGAGTACCTTATTTGCGTGAACCAGCTGTTCAGAGGCCTTCTGTTCGTCATCGAGGGCGTGGCGCGCTCCCTCAACGGCCTGTTCGTACTGAGCGCGCACACTCAACACCGAGGAAGTGGAGTGGCCAGATCCGATCAGTGACTCCCCCGTGACAACATCACCGTTGGACGTGACCACTGTTCGAACGTCGGGATGCTCCAGCAAGTCCTGCACTTCGTCGAGATCCCGGCACACGACGACGCTTTCGAGCAGCTTCGTGACGCTGCGCGAAACCGAGTGCGCGTGGGTGATGACGTCCAGCGCCCAGCGCGCTCCAGACGGAAGGGGACCACGTGGCTGCGGTTCCACCTCGTTATTGCCGTCGCCGTCACCGGCGCGCATCATGCGCATCTGTCCTTGTTGGTGTTCGCGGGCGTGACGCAGGCAGTCTATTCCGTTCGCCGTTCCGTCGACGATCGCGGCATCAGCCAGTGGGAACAGTGCTGCGGCAATGGCATCTTCCCAGCCCGGCTCAATGGTCAAGGCTTCAGGGACCGTTCCGAGGACACCGGAGCGGCCTGCCAATGTCGAAGTTGCGTCGTCGGGTGCGAGCTGCTCAGCCAACGTGTCACGGCGCGACTCCCACCTGGCTCGCTCGGCGCGTGCTTCCCGCTCACGCGCCACCAAAGCGTCAACCTGACTTCGGGCTTCATCGCGTTTGACGGAAGCCTGCGAGTGGTTGCGCGCAGCAGTGTCTTCGCTACCCTCGCCATCGGGAGCAGGCGTCTTTCGGAGGGCTTTCTCGGCTTCCTCCTGACGTTTGCGCGCGGCGCGCACCAGTTCTTCTGCTCGATTTTCCTCAGCTTCGGCAGCTACGAGGCGTGAGCGCGCAGATTCGACGTCGCCTGTCAGACGTGCGATCTTCTCACGTCGATCCGCTATCTGGCGCGTGATGCCGGACAGCGTCCCGTGGGCTTCTTCATCACGCTGCTCCGCCTCCTCACGAGCACTGATAGCCTCCTGCAGGCGCCGTCGGCACTCTTCTACTGTGCGCAGAAGCTCGGCGTCCTCGGCACTGGCCTCATCGGCACGCCTGTCCAGTTCGTCAGGATCGTCACCGGAGGGCGCATCAAGTGGACGTTCGAGGGAGGCAATCTTGTCGCGGGCCATCAGAACTGTTGCGCGCAAGGACTCCCCGATCGCAGTGAGGTCACGCCAAGCGGTATTCGCCTCAGTCAAACGCGGATCGGCTTCGCGTTCGCGCTGTTCACAAAGTTGAATACTTTCTGTCAGCTCGCGCGCGTGAACACGCAATTCCTGAGTCTTCTGGGTACGCACCTGGTCGGATTCGTCGTGCGCATTCAGGCGGTCGCGAAGGTCAACGATCTCATCTGCAATCAGGCGTGCCTTTGCGTCACGAACACGAGCCTGTATCGATTGTGCACGGCGGGCCGTTGCAGCCTGGCGTGCCAGTGGGCCAAGCTGGCGGTGGATTTCCTGCGTGAGGTCGAGGACCCTCACCAGATTCTGATCCATTTGCTCAAGCTTGCGCAGGGCGCGTTCCTTACGTCGGCGATGCTTGAGAACACCGGCGGCTTCTTCGATGAAACCTCGACGTTCCTCAGGTGTTGACGAAAGGATCTGATCGAGTTGTCCCTGACCCACGATGACATGCATCTGCCTGCCCATACCCGTGTCGGACAGGAGTTCCTGAACATCGAGCAGGCGCGCTGGGGTGCCGTTGATGGCATACTCTGATCCCCCACCGCGGAACAATGTGCGCGAGATCGTCACTTCTGAGTAGTCGATGGGCAGGGCCCGATCGGTGTTGTCGATGGTCAGATCAACTTGAGCACGCCCCAACGGTGCTCGCGAGGATGTTCCGGCGAAGATGATGTCCGCCATCTGTCCACCGCGCAACGTTTTGGCACCTTGTTCGCCCATGACCCAGGCAAGAGCATCGACGACGTTCGATTTGCCCGACCCGTTCGGGCCGACTACACACGTGATGCCGGGTTCTAAACGCAGCGTTGTCGCCGAAGCAAAGGATTTAAAGCCTCGTAACGTTAAATTTTTCAGGTGCACGTCTTTAAGAATACGTAAAAAGGCAGTTAAGCGTGCATTGCATCGGCGGCAAGCTCCGGGAACCACAGGGCAATCTCGCGTTGGGCAGAGTGCGGCGAATCTGATCCGTGCACGATATTTTCCGCGGTTGCGCGTCCCCACGCGCGGCCCAAGTCGCCACGGATTGTTCCTGGCTCGGCGTCAGTCGGGTCGGTTGAGCCGATTAGTCGGCGCACTCCGTCGACAACGCGTGTCCCTTCGACAACGGCAGCCACGAGCGGTCCAGACGACATGAATTCGATCAATGCAGGGTAGAAATGGCGATGGCGGTGTTCATGGTAATGTTCCTGAAGCAATTCTTCAGAGGCTTGCTGAACTTTCAGACCAACCAGCTTGTATCCCTTTGATTCAATCCGTCGCAGCACTTCGCCTGTCAATCCTCGCCTGTATCCATCAGGCTTGACCAGCACCAGTGTGCGTTCATGGGAGCCGTCTGTGCGTTCGTGTGCCGACATAGCATTCCCCCTCGTAGATGATCGTGCACTTCATGCAGCCTTTCGGCCACTAGGTCAAAAGACCTACATTATTATGCAGTCACTCTTCGAGCTTGTCGACCAGTGCATCTATTGCTTCCTGTGCCTGCGGTCCTGTGGCACGCAGCTGCACAATGTCACCCTGACGCACTCCCAGCGCCATCACTTCCAACGCTGACCCTGCATCGGCTCCGTTGACGAATACTTCTGCATCGAATGAGCCAGCTAAGCGAGCCAACAATGCAGCCGGACGCGCATGGAGCCCTACCGGGTCGGCCACTCGCGCAGTTGCCGTCACAACGTGGTCAGCGGTGTCTTCGTTTTCGTGAATCACGACGCGTCCCACCGGGGAGGCGGCAGAACGCGGCGTGTCAGGAGCGCCAGCCCGTTCAGCTGCGGCGCGCACCTCACTGCGACTACTGCCTGATTGCGCACTGATCGCAGCAGCAATGGTGCCTTCAACGAGTGGAGCATGCGCGTGTTCCAACGCCTCGAAGTCTTCCATTTCCTGGACGGATTCCACGGTCAGATCTGCTGAGCCCATGTCGGTCAGACACACGACGCCTGCACCGTCATGGCCGGTCTCGATTGCTCCGAGTGCGCGGGTAATCGCAGAGGCAACCTTGTCGTAGGAGGTGCCCAGCGAGCCGTCCTGCATTCCCCCCGCGCATTCGATGTGCACGTCGGGTGCCATCTGCTCTGCTACTTCCCGCACGCCCCTCGCCAGGAGGTCACTGTGGGACACGATTACGAGGGCGACTCTTGAGCTCATCGGTTATCCACCGACTTTGCGCCCTTAGCCGCAGCTCGAATAATCATCGCTGAGGAGGCGGCTCCAGGATCGCGGTGGCCTACTGAGCGCGGCCCCAGATATGATGCGCGCCCCTTCGTGGCCTGCATGTCGATCGTGGCTTCAACGCCTTCTTCGGCAGCGCGCGCGGCGGCCTCGAGAATCTCGCAGATCGGGCGCTCCACTTTGGCAGCATCATGAGCGGCGCGAGCGGCCGGTGCCCACGCATCGACCATCGTCTTTTCGCCTTCTTCTGCCTTGCCTCGGGCCTGGATGCCTTCCAATGCTGCGTCGAACATGGCCACCACGTCCCGGGCGGAGATTTCCTGTCCTGTCAGTGCCTGTGATGCGCGCAGGAACGCTGTGCCATACAGTGGGCCGGCAGCTCCGCCAACCGTGGACATCAGGGTCTTCGCAACTGTTTTGAGCAGGGCCGCTGCAGCTTCGTGCGCATGGTCATCGGACTCCATCGCGTCGCGAACGGCACTGAAACCGCGATCCATATTCTCACCGTGGTCGCCATCCCCGATGTGTCGATCCAGGTCAATCAGATATTCTCTGTTGTCTGCGATCGTGTGCACAGCAGTCATCATCCATTCGCGGATCCACTGCTCGTTTAGCGTCTCACTCATCTATGCTCCTGATGTCATTTCCAGGCCGGCGTGCATACGGGAGCATCGAAAAGCTCCACGATGTCGTTGTCCGCCCGTAATAGGGTAACCGAAACACCCGGCATTTCCAGTGACGTCACGTAGTCACCGACAAGGCTGCGTGCCAGATTGATTCCGTCACGCTGCAGCAATTCGGCCACGTGACGGTACACAATGTACAGCTCGCTGAGCGGGGTTCCGCCCATGCCGTTGACCAGCGCAATCACGGATTCGCCTGCTTCGAGGGCCAGATCGGAGCGAACCTTGTCGTAAAGTTCCTCAGTCAGCGTGTCCGCAGTTTCCATCTGACCGCGCCGGTATCCCGGTTCGCCGTGGATTCCGATCCCCAGTTCAATCTCGTTGTCACCCAGTTCAAAGGACGGGCGTCCTGCATGTGGCACGGTGCAGGGCCCCAGTGCCAATCCCATCGATCGGACATTGTCGATCACGTGCTGAGCGATGCGGGTGACAGTGTCCAGATCGTCTCCGCGTTCGGCTGCTGCGCCAGCGATCTTCTCCACTAGAACCGTGCCTGCCACGCCCCGTCGTCCGGCTGTATAAAGCGAGTCCTCCACTGCGACATCATCATTGACGGTAACGGTGGCAACGTCGATGTCGTCCATCTGCACCAGTTCGGCAGCGGTTTCAAAGTTGAGGACATCGCCCGTGTAGTTCTTGACGATGAACAGCACGCCCGCTCCGCGTTCGACAGCCAATGCGGCCTGCGCGATCGGGTCAGGTGTCGGTGACGTGAACACGGCACCGGGCACAGCGGCATCCAGCATGCCTTTCCCAACGTATCCCGCATGTAATGGTTCGTGGCCCGACCCACCACCAGAGACGATGGCAACCTTCCCCTGATCCTTCGCCTGTGCACGAGTGACATAGGCTGGATTCGTATGGACGGTGACGAGGTCGGCGTACACACCACCGAAGCCTTGCAGAGCCTGCTCAACTACTTGATGAACGTCGTTGACCAGTTTTTTCACCAGTGCCTCCTTGAACCAATCAATCTCACATCCATGGTGCCATCCTTCATGGATTTTAACCACGGAAACGGCGACACTCGTGGAAGTCAGCGGCCGTTAGCCTGGGAGACGATCTGCGTGGCCTGCCCTGCCAGTACAATCGAGCCGAACACGATGACGGCCACATTTTCACCCGGCTCAGCGCGTGTTTCCACACGGGTGGCAGCTTCCGCTATTGCTTCGGCGATGTCAGGAATCCGACTCACCCTCGTATCATCGAAGACATCCTCAGCAATGGCCTGCACGTCGTCGAGTTCCATCGCCCGCTCAGAATCCATCTGGGTGACGATCAGCTCGTCCATCACGGGTTCAACTTCGCCGAGCATCGTGTCCACGTCCTTATCCGCCATCGCCGCGAACACGCCGACCACGTGAGCCAGACCGAGATCGTCGATGGCGGCGCGAACGGTACGCGCACCTGCCGGGTTGTGGGCTCCATCCACGATGATCATGGGTGAGCGTCGCACGACCTGCAGCCTGCCCGGTGATGTCACTGCACCGAATGCCTGCTCGACCACCTGCGCGTCCAATGCGCGCTCACCGATGAACGCTTCCACACCTGCCAAAGCGGCCGCGGCATTGTGCGCCTGGTGCTCGCCATGAAGGGGAAGGAAAATATCGGTGTACATCGCATGCGGAGTGCGCAGTGACATGAGCTGCCCGCCTACTGCCCTTTCACGAGTCACGACCTCAAAGTCTGTGCCCTCCACCAGGAGGCGCGCACCCACCTGGTCGGCGCGCTCGCGCAGAATCTCGAGCACCTCGTCACGCTGGTGGGCAACAACAGTGATCTGGCCGGGTTTGATGATGCCGGCCTTTTCATGGGCAATGTCCGTGACCGTCTTGCCCAGCCACTTTTGGTGATCAACGTCGATCGGCATAATGACACCGACCTGACCGTCCACCACGTTGGTGGAATCCCACGTGCCTCCCATACCGACTTCCACCACAGCCGCGTCGACCGGATAGTCTGCGAATGCAGCCAACGCCATGACAGTGAAAACTTCGAAGAACGACAGTGTCGGGCCACCCTGCTCGATCGAGCTGTGGTCAACCATGTCGATATAGGGCTGCACATCGTGGTAGGCATCAATGAAGGCCCGGTGCGAGATGGGCTCACCGTCCAGGCAGATGCGTTCGCGAACGTCCAGCAGGTGCGGCGACGTGAAACGGCCCGTGCGCAGGCCCAGCGCTCCCAGCAGAGCATCCATCATGCGTGCAGTTGTCGTTTTGCCGTTCGTGCCCGTGATATGCACGCTCGGGTAAGACGTGTGGGGATCGCCCAGAATATCCATCACGCTCCGCACGCGCTCCAGGCTGGGTTGGACTTTGTGTTCCGGGGCGCGCGCCACAATTGATTCGTAGATGCGTGCCACTTCCGCGCGTTCCTGGGCAGCCTGCTGCGCGTCGTCGAGCATGCGTTCGTGATCTTCTTCGTCCGAGGGTGTCCCGTCCTCGTCCTCATCTGATTCGATTTCAGCCAGGATCGACGGATCGGGTCCGAGCAGGAGCGAATTCTCTACCAGTGCACGCAATGCCTCGGTTCGTTCCCGGTCTGCCCGATCCGCCGCTTCTTCGGCTTCCTGACGAGCCTGTTCGGCCTGACGGTCTGCCTCAGATGGCTCATCTGCAGCCTCAAGGTAGGGCAGCAAATCCGCAGGAATGCCGCTGGGTTCCTCGTCGGAGCCAAAGAAGGCGGGATGGTCACTCATGGAACAGGGTTCTCCTTCAGTTATCTGCGTGCACGCTGACGTGCGCTGCCAGCGTATCGCCTGGAACGATGGAAACGGACAGCGACAGTGTTTCGTGCGCGATCATGTCTCGATGCGTTTCCGCATCCGCCACGTGTTCCTCTGGCACGGTCAGCTCCAGGTCGATGCGGTCTGAAATATTCAGATCCTCTCGCTTGCGCTCGTCCTGTACGATGCGGATGACGTCGCGCGCGTATCCCTCGGCAGCAAGTTCGGCGGTGATGTCCGTGTCGAGGACGACCACTGTGCCGTCAGCCAGAACGGATGCAACCTCACCTTCTGATGCTTCGACGGTAGTCGACACAGAGAACTGTCCCTCGCCCAGTTGAACGGGCTGCCCGCCCACCTCGACGTTGGGGAACGTCACAGTCTGACCTGATTCGTCCAGCTCCCACTGCCCCTGCTTGTGGGCTGCGAAAAGCTGAGAGGTGACCTTACGGACCTCGGGGGCGAATTCGCGAGGATTCAATGCCAGTTGCGTCGTCACTTTCAGACCCGAGTGATCCGGATCCACTAAAGTGACGTTCTTGACGTTCACTTCACTGGCAATGAGAGAAGCGAAGGGTTCAAGGGAGGGCGCCGCCTCCGAGACGACGGAAAGCTGACGCAGAGGCTGGCGCACGCGCAGATTATGCGTCTTGCGCAATGCGTGAGCACCTGATACGGCCTGACGCACTGCATCCATCACGGCGACCAGTTCGTCGTTGCGCACTGCCTCGGGCATTGTCGGCCAGTCCTGCAAGTGGACCGATTCTCCACCTGTGAGTGCCCGCCAGATTTCCTCGGTCAGCAGGGGCAACAACGGGGCGGTAACCTCGCACAGGGTCACCAGGGCTGATGACAATGTGTCACATGCGCGCGCATCTTCATCCCAGAAGCGCTGACGCTGAGTGCGCACATACCAGTTCGTCAGAACATCCATATGATCCTGAACCAGTGAACACGCCGTGCCGATATCGTACGCATCCAAAGCGGTGTGAACAGCGTCAGCCAGTGACTGGGTGCGTGCCAGCAGGTAGCGATCCATGACGTCGAGGCCGTCAAGCACTTTCGGATCGTCCAAGGCCAGCGGCTCAGCCACATATCCATTGCCATGATCGGACGCACCTGCGTACAGGGCGAGGAAGTGGTAGGCATTCCACAGGGGAAGCAGGATCTGGCGCACCGTGTCGCGGATGCCACCCTCGTGAACAATGAGGTTGCCGCCGCGCACAACCGGTGAGCTCATGAGGAACCACCGCATCGCGTCGGACCCGTACTCATCGAAGACGCGGTTGACGTCCGGGAAGTTGCGCAAGGACTTGCTCATCTTACGGCCATCGTCGCCCAGCACGATTCCGTGGGAGACGCAGTGCGTGAATGCGGGCCGGTCAAACAGTGCGGTGGCCAGAACATGAAGTGTGTAGAACCAGCCGCGGGTCTGCCCGATGTACTCGACAATAAAGTCGCCCGGGTAGTGGCTTTCGAACCAGTCGCGGTTTTCAAACGGGTAGTGCACCTGGGCGTACGGCATGGAGCCCGACTCGAACCAGCAGTCGAACACATCGCTGATGCGGTGCATTGTGGATGTGCCGGTCGGGTCGTCGGGGTTTGGTCGTGTCAGCGTGTCGATGAATGGGCGGTGCAGATCGGTGACCTCGACCCCAAAATCAGCTTCGAGGTCCGCAATCGAGCCGTAGACGTCAACGCGGGGGTATTCCGGATTATCTGAGACCCACACGGGGATCGGCGCACCCCAGAAGCGGTTACGCGAAATGGACCAGTCGCGGGCGCCGGCCAGCCAGTTTCCGAAGATCCCGTCCTTGGTGTGCTCAGGTACCCATGTGATCTGCTGGTTGAGCTCCACCATTCGGTCACGGAAAGCACTGACCTTGACGAACCATGAACTGACCGCCTTGTAGATCAACGGTTTACGGCAGCGCCAGCAGTGTGGGTAGGAATGGGTGAATGAGGATTGACGCACCATCTTCGCACGCACCTCTTCAGGGCGACGTGCGATGGGCCCTGATTGTTCGCGCAGGTGAGCCAGCACGAGTTTGTTCGCGTCGAACACCTGCACGCCTTCGTAGTCGGGCACCTCAAAGGTGAAGCATCCTGCCTCATCGACAGGGACGACAGGCCTGATGCCGACTTCCTGACAGGCGATCATGTCGTCTTCACCAAATGCCGGTGCTGTGTGCACCAGGCCGGTGCCGTCCTCAGTGGTGACGAAGTCGCCAGCGATGATGGTCCATGCGTTCGGTCCGGGCGTCTGGCCTTCAGCGCGGCGTTCATCGGTATCGAAGTAGTCAAAAATCGGTGCATAGCGCCGTCCGACCAGCTCAGAGCCAGGATAGGTGGCTTCGATCGTCGGACCTTCGCCCAGTTCCTTGCTGTAGGACGCCAGCAAGTCATGCGCGATGATGACGCGTTCACCCGCCAGTTCGCCTTCCTGAGGAACAACCGTAACGTATTCGATGTCCGGCCCAACAGTGATGGCGAGATTGGAAGGCAGTGTCCACGGGGTTGTTGTCCAGATCAGGGCCAGCTCGCCGCTTTCCATGCGTAAGCCGACGGTGACTGACTGGTCGGTGCGGTCCTGATAGACGTCGTCATCCATCTTCAGTTCGTGGTTCGACAGCGGGGTGCGATCGTGCCAGCAGTACGGCAGCACGCGGTATCCCTCATATGCCAAACCCTTGTCATACAGCGTCTTGAACGCCCACAGCACCGATTCCATGTAGGTGATGTCAAGAGTCTTGTAGTCGTCGTCGAAGTCGACCCAGCGTGCCTGGCGCGTCACGTAGTCCTGCCATTCATCCGTGTAGCGCAGGACGGAGGATCGGCATTCAGCGTTGAACTTTTCGATGCCCAGTCCGCCTGGTTTGGTGATTTCGGAGACGTCGTCGATACCGAGCAGGCGCTGTGCTTCCAGTTCGGCGGGCAGGCCGTGTGTATCCCATCCGAAGCGTCGCTCCACGCGATGCCCCAGCATCGTCTGGTAGCGGCCGACGATGTCCTTGATATAGCCGGTCAACAGGTGGCCGTAGTGTGGCAGGCCGTTGGCAAAGGGCGGACCATCATAGAAGACGAATTCATTGTCGCCGCGATTGCCCGCAGCACGCTCATTGACGGACTTGGCGAAAATATCGTGCTCATCCCAGTACTTGAGAGTCGCCTCTTCCATATCTGGGAAAGAGGGGTTACCGGTTGGATGGGTGTTCCCGTTCAGAGGGTAATGTCCCTGCGCCATGATGGTCCTCGTTTCGTCTCCTGCGTAGCAATACAGGGACGGATCCTGGCGTCGCCAGCTTCCGCGGTACCACCCCGTTTGACGCTCGCGCTCCGTTATCAGGATCCCCGAGCGACCACTCGTTTGGGGCTGTGTCGGGCCCACCCGTCCGGTTCTACTGAAGGCCGAAGCCTCGTTCTTCCAGAAGACTCCCCGCTGATATCCCGGAATTTCCGGGTCGGATCATCGCCACTGCCAATAGTAGCCGACTTGAGGCGCAAGGCTCATGCGCGTCCATGTGGCGTTTGCCCTAATTCGACCCGTCTGTTTCGCGGGCGACAAGCGTATTGCTGGCTTGGGCGCGTGGGCGGATAATCATCGAATCGATGTTGACATGCGAGGGCCTGGTCAGGGTCCATACAATCGCATCTGCAATGTCAGCAGCTGTCAGTGGCTCCGCGACGCCCTCGTACACCGAATCGGCGGCTTCCTGTGACTCCAGGCGACGCAGGGAGAATTCCTCCGTTTTGACCATGCCAGGTGCGATCTCAATGATCCGTACCGGCTCGCCTACTAATTCAATGCGCAGAGTATTGGCAATGATACGTTCGGCGTGTTTGGCGGCCACATATCCTCCCCCGCCGGGATAGGTGTCATGGGCGGCTGTCGATGTCAGGAAGACGATGTCGCCGCCGCGCTGACGCATCTGTGGCAGCAGTGCCCGGGTCAGTTGCAGCGTGGTCTTCACATTGATGTCGAACATGTGCTGCCACTTGTCCACAACGGCGTCAGCGATCGTTTCAACCCCTCTGGCCCCTCCAGCACAATTGACGAGGGCATCCACCGCACCTTTCTCGTCAGCGAACCTGGCCAGAGCGTCAACCTGGCCTTCATCCACCAGGTCTGCAGCGAAGGGAATGCATCCGCATTCGTGTGCAAGATCTTTCAGACGGTCACCGCGTCTGGCAACAGCAATGATCTCCCAGTTACGGTCACGAAGCTGGCGAACTGTTTCCTGTCCGATGCCACTGGATGCGCCCGTCACGATTGCGCGGCGCGCGGGCCGGCCTGCAGATGGTGAAGTTGTCATAACTCCATTATGGTCTCTCTGGACGCGAAACGAGGTCCGATGGCATCGCGTCAAGTCAGTGAGCGGGCCACTGTGCGTGCCTGTTACACGGGGTACGTTGTTTAGGCGGTCATCAACACCCTGGCTCCCCTGCTCTTTGTCATCTTTAACGAGTAGCTCGATACTTCCGTCGCACAACTGGGAATCCTGTCATCGTTTAACTTCTGCATCCAATTGCTCATTGATTTCATCGCGATGTTCATCGTGGACAAGGTCGGCTACAGGCCGCCTATGGTATGCGCCCACACGGCAGCGACGGTCGGCCTTGTGCTACTGGCGGTACTCCCCCAGGTTGCGTCCGATCCGTACGACAGCTCTCATCTCGCTTATCGGCACGCAGTAGTAGTCACTGCTGCCACTGCTGTGGGCGGTCATTCCTGCCGTGAATCTTCTGCTCTTCCTGCGTGTCCCCTTGCCGCCCACTGTGGCCGATGAGGATCGCACACCCGTGAAATCACTACTCGGGATGCCCGCTTTCCTCATTGCGCTGGTGTTGATGATGACCGGCGGAGCTGCTGAACTGACGATGGTGCAGTGGTCTTCCTTCTTTGCCGAGCAAGGCGTCGGTGTGCCCAAAGGGACATTAGCCTCGTCCGGTTTCTTCGAGCCGGTCGCGCGGATTTTACCTGACGATGGCGGGTCAGGACTGCGTGCTGCCCTTTTGATCAGTGCAGTCGTACCCCTGGTATTCGCTCTATGTGTCCCGTTGGTTGCGCCTCGCGAATGGCCTGTTCGCAGCGGCAGTGAGCTAGAATAGAGCCAACCTTCAAAGGGTCTTCCTGTAGCTCGCTATACTGAATAAGAATACTTTTTAGAATCAACGGGATAGGACGCTCCGTGAGTGCTTTATATCAACGGGTCTACGATGACATTCGGAACCGCATCGTCCGTGGTGATCTGAAGATCGGCTCACGCCTTCCCCGCGAGGCTCAGCTGCGCGAACACTATTCCGTCAGTTCCATCACCATTCGCCGCGCACTGGACATGCTGCGCGAGGACGGCTTCATCACGCGTCAGCCTCGCATCGGGACCACGGTCGTGTCGAATACTCCAACCCGTCCTCGCGAAGGGCAGAAAGAACCGCTGATCGGCCTGATTGTCACGAATTTCGACGAAGCGTTCGGTGCGCATATTCTGACCGGAGCATTTGAGGCGTCTTTTGGGACCGCGAATCTGATCGTCAAATTGACGCGAGGCGAGGCTGGCCGCGAAACCGAAGCGATTCAATCAGTGATCCGGGCCGGCGTGCAGGGCATTATCCTGATGCCGCTCATTTCCGAGATGATCAATCCGGTTGTCCTCAAGCTTATCGGAGAGCATTTCCCGTTAACGATCCTTGACCGCCATTACCAGACGATTCCGGTGGCTGCGGTGAGTTCGGACCACGAGGCAGGCGCTATTACTGCAACGGAGTATCTCTTTGATGCAGGTCACCGCCATGTTGCCATTATCGGTGCGCCGCGAACAGTTACATCCAATGCCGATCGCCACTCCGGCTGGGTTAAGGCACACGCACTGCGCCATATCAGCTTGGATCAGTCACTGTCCTATCACGAGATTCGTTCGACCACACCGGGCACGAACGTGTCGGTGGAAGACGATCAGGTCCAGCTGCGCGCCTTTATTGAGCAGCACCCGGAAGTCACTGCGTTCGTCGCGTGCGAATACAATATTGCGCTTATCCTGCGTGACACCCTCGACGACATGAGTCTGCGTATTCCCGAGGATAAGTCCATTATCTGCTTTGATCACCGTCCAGCGGGTTTCGACCACACGCTGTCACACTTCACGCATATGAAGCAGGAGCAGGAGGAACTGGGCCGACTGGCTGTTGAAACGACGATCCAGCAGATTCGCGAAGGTGCATCCACAGAGAAGATATCTTTACCGTTGACGCTGGTGGAAGGCGAGACAGTCGCTCACTTGAACGACTAATTCTCAACGCGGCAATTTTGCCGACGCCCTTGACATGCCGCAGGATCAGTGTCACTGTATATTGTACATATTTCGATCAATCATCATGATCTCCAAATACGCATTGATTCGAGGATGAACAATGAGAATACGCAAGATCGCCCGCTTCCTGACGGCACCGATTATCGCAGCGCTTCTCGCCGTTTTCTGCGTGAGTGCGCCTACGCAGGCTGCGCCGTCAATCCCCGACAAGGCCACGAAAATGTGGAACGCCTTTGTCGACAAATACTGGGATCCAGAAGCCCAGTACTTCTATACCTATTCAGACCACCACGTTCACGCCGGACACCATGCCGGCCCCAGGAACGGTCTGTACACCGATTACTGGTGGGAAGCTCAGCTGTGGAACACCGTGATGGATCGTTACGAGCGGGTGGGCGATGACCAGTCGCGACAGATGATTGATCAGGTCTTTGACGGCTGGCGAGCCTTCTACCCTGACTTTTCACGCAACGATTTCAACGACGACATGGGCTGGTGGGCACAGGGCGCCCTCCGCGCATGGAAACTCACCGGTGATGACAAATATCTGACAGAAGCCGTATCGATCTTCGACTTCATCTCACAGTTCGAAGATGACCATTTCGGAGGCGGCATCTGGTGGAAGAACACCAATGTCGGCAACCCCTACCGCAATGAGAAGAACGTTGCAACCAATGGAACGGCTGCCTGGATTGCAGCTGAACTGTACATGGCCACTGGTGACAGCGCGTACAAGGACACTGCACAGCGTCTGATCGCTTTCCTTGAAGAAATCTTCTTTAACGGCGGACACCTGAAAGACAACATCAAAGAGGACGGCGTCGTCAACTCCTGGGACTTCACCTACAACAACGGCGCTTTTGCTGGAGCGGCTACCCGCCTGTACCAGATCACCAATGATGAAAAATACCTCAACGAGGCTCGCGCAGCATTTGACTGGGCAATCGAGAATCTGACCATTGGCGGCATCTTCACCGGCGAGCGGGGCGGCGACGGCCAGGCGTTCAAGGCGATTTTCACCCGCCACCTGCGGGACTACATCAACGTCACCGGCGATGACTCCTATGAGAACTTCCTCAGTGTCAACGCCAGGGCCGCGGCTCAAAACACTGGCCTGAACTCGATCGGATGGACAGACTGGGCCTTCAAGGCTCCCCTGCTCACCACGGAAGCACGCGCGTCAGTGAGCGCCGCATCTGCAGTGTCCATCGTCCATCAAGCGCAACCTGGTTTCACTCACGTTCCGTTTCCTGAAGTCGGCACAGTTGAAATCGAAAACGGCGCCCACGATGGCATCGACACTGAGGCCAATGGTGAATACACAGGCCGCGGCTACCTGGCCGGGTGGAACTCGGTCGACACATCAGCCACAGTTGCCTTCCAGTCGAAGTGGGGCGGACTGCACCGCCTGAATATTCGCTATGCAGCAGGAAATGGCGACGCTGCGCGAGCCGTTCTGGTCAACGGTTTCCCCGCTGTCAGTGCACAGATGCCTGCCACCGACGGATGGCAGGACTGGCAGACCGTGTCAATCCCCGTACTGCTGGTACCCGGGACAAATACTGTCGAGCTGAAGTTTGATCGGCTCGTTGCAACGAACTATGCCAACATCGACTCGATCACGATCGAGAAGGGCTAGTCAACGCAAAATTACGGCAGGCTGGTGACGGCGCTCTTCGCGCGTCACTGGCCTGTCACCTTTCGTGAAGGGAGCGCGCAGCAGTGCTGTATCAACGCGTCTATGACGATCTACGGGCCGCAATTGAAAGCGGAGAGATTCCCATAGGTTCCACGCTTCCACGAGAATCGGCGCTGCGCGACAAGTACGAAGTTTCCTCCATTACGATTCGGCGCGCTCTCAGCATGCTTCGAGATGATGGCTTTGTTCGTCGACGCCCGCGCGTCGGCACGACGGTCATCGCACAATCACCTCAGCAGGTCTCCCCCGCCTCCAAAGATCCCGTCGTGGCTCTCATTATGACCAGCTTCAACGATGCATTCGGCACCCGCATTGTCGAGGGTGTCCTCGACCGCGCTCAGGACAGTGCGCACATCATGTTGATGCGGACCGGCGGCGACACCAAGAAAGAGCGCGAGGCGATTAAACGTGCGCTGGGCGCAGGAGCCCGTGGCCTGATCCTGCTGCCATCCAGCTCGCAGATGATTGATTCATCGGTACTCAAACTTGTCAGCGCCGAATATCCGCTGACCATCATCGACCGACGCTACGACTCGATCCCTGTAGCCGCAGTCACATCGGATCACATGAATGCCGGCATCCAGGCCACCACATGTCTGATTGAAGCCGGGCACCGCCACATAGCTCTCTTTGGTGCCAGCAGGTCACTGACCTCGAATGCCGACCGTCACCGCGGGTGGGTGGCTGCCCATGCCGTCAACGATGTCGCTTTGGATGAATCGCTCGCATGCGATCAGATCACGTCCACGACGCCAGGCAACGCAGGAACACGGAAGGACGATATCAAGCGTATCGGGTCGTTCCTTCGCAACCACCCTGAAGTCACATCTGCGGTTGCATGTGAATTCGCTATCGCGGTGCTCCTTGAAGAAGCGTTAGCCAACCTCGGCAAGTCCATTCCCCGCGACCTGTCGCTCGTGTGCTTTGACGAGCAGCCTTTCGAAACTCTGGGCTCCACGCTACAGCTGACACACATTGCTCAGCAGCAAGAAGAGATCGGGGCGCGCGCCCTGGACGTGACGTTGCAGCAAATCGATAGCGGGGCAACTGCTGACAAGATTGTGCTCCCTACCACTCTCGTACCGGGTGACTCTGTTCGTCCGATCTAATTGAACCGGCGCCACGCACAAAACAAAGAAAAAGAAAGAGCCTCCGGAGCGAACTCCGGAGGCTCTTATCTTGTGACGTTTACTGACCGCCAGTTTCGATGAACTGGTTGACGCCGTCAACGTATTCGGACACTTCCTCGATTGGCTTTTCACCCTTGAGGATCGGTGTCCACACCTGTACTGCCAGGTCACCAGCCTGCGATGCCCACGTGGTTGTCAGGCGAACGCCTGTGGTGTTCTCAACGCCCAGTGAGTATTCCAGGGTGTCTGAGATCGTCGAGCCGGCAAGATCCTTGATCGAATCCAGATAGCCCTGACGTCCGGGCTCGTATGCCGGAGGTGCAACGGGTGTTTGTGCCATAACTTCCGGAATCACTTCAGTTTCGAGGAACTTGGCAACTTCCCAGGTATCATCAGCGTTGGCCGTGCTCTGAGGTGTGCACATGCCGATTGCATCGTAGAACGTGGCAGGAGTGGACTGGCTGGGTAGCGGCGCCCATCCCCACTCAAAGCCCTTCGCATCGTTACCGAATGACTGAGCCAACCACTGGCCGCTCGACATCATCGGCTGCGAGCCTGCAGCAAACAGTGAGGTGGAGTTGTCCAGGTTGAAGTCCGGAGGATTCACCAGACCGTCTCCAATGGCCTTCACCAGCTTGTCGAGGCCCTCCATGAATTTGTCATCGGCCACAGCTTTCGTCGGATTGTTGACATCGTCAACAAACGGTTGACCACCTGCTGACATCGCATACTGTCCCATTGCGACCGGGCCACTCGTGCTGGTCAGGCCATCAAGGAGCAGTGGGTAGGTTGACCCGCCGGCACCCTTCAAAGTGGCCGCAGCTGAGTAGAGGTCATCCCACGTCCAGTCCTGCGTGGGCAGAGGAACGTTGTTTTCTTCAAACAGCGTCTGGTTGTACCAGATACCTGTGACGTTAATCAGTGAGGGCAGGCCGCCAATACCGTTCTCGGGAGTCTTCCACGTATCGAGGAAGCCCAGCTCGCCTTCCTTGAAGTCGGACGCAATCTTGTCGGTCCAGTCCGTCAGAATTCCCATCTGAGTGTACTGCTGCTCAGTATCGTTACCGCACCAGAAGATATCGGGCAGTTTCTGGGCCTGAGCCAGTGAACCGAGTTTCTGCGAGTAGTCGCCGGAAGGCGCGTCAACACGGTTGATAGTGATGTCCGGGTTGTCCCACTTTTCTGCCACAATCTTGTCGAACAAGTTGTTGGTTTCGATGGATTCCCACGTCATGTAGTTGACGATGCCTTCAGCTGATGCAGGCGGTTCACCGCTTTCGCCGGATTCACTGCCTCCTGAGCTGCAGGCAACCATGGTGAGTGGAAGAGCGATGGCTGTGCCGACAGCGGCCATCCTCCGTCCTGTGCGTCGGATTGTCATCGTCGACTCCTTTCATATTTCCTGTGATTGGACTTCTACTTTTGAGATGTGTTTCCGAGGGCGCTCAAGCCTTCAATGAAGTAACGCTGAGCGAAGAGGAAGATCAGAAGAGGTGGAAGCATGTACAACAGGTTGGTTGCCATGTACTTCGACCAGTCCGGAGCTTCACTGGCGAAACCGGACACAAATGATGACATGCCCAGCGCCAGTGTCCACTTGTCAGTGGAGTTCAGGTAGATGAGTGGATTGAGGTAATCGTTCCATGCTCCCTGGAAGGCCATGATGACCATTGCGATCCACGCCGGCTTCGTCATGGGCAACATGATCGAGAAGAAGATTCGAATGTGTCCTGCTCCATCGACCTTTGCAGATTCATCAATCTGCATGGGAATCGCCAGGAAGTACTGGCGAGCCAGGAAGATGAAGAGTGGGTTACCACCCAGGAATGCAGGCACGATCAGCGGGAACCACGTGTCATACCATCCGATGTCCCTGAACAGCTGGAACAAGGGGATGATGCCAACTATTCCGGGCAGCAGCATGGAACCAACAAAGATGTAGAAGAACACTCTGCGGCCCTTGAAGCGCAGGCGTGCCAGCGCGTAGCCAGCCATCATCGAGGTCAGAACGCCGCCGAAGGTGCTGAGCAGGGAAATGATCAGCGTATTGACGAACAGGCGTGGGAACTTGATGATTCGTGGGCCTTCGATGAAGTTGGACCAGACCCATTCATCCGGGAGGAATGAAGGTGGAACTTCGAAAACAGTGGAATTCGACTTCAGCGAGATCGTGATCATCCACAACAGCGGAAGCAGCATCGTGGAGCATGCGACAATTGCGCATGCGTACCACATCACCGCACGCCCAGGACGCTTCTTCAAATGTGTGCGCCGAGGCTTCTTCGCCGCACTTGTCACGAGTTCAGGTGCTTCAACCAGCTCAGACTTGGACATCGTCGTACCTCCAGGCTTTGGTGAATCGAGCTGCGAAAGCCAGGCAGATAATGATCAGGAAGAACAGAATCCACACCTGAGCGGTCGCGTATCCCAGTTCCGGAACTCGTCCCAGCGGCGGGAAACCATGGTTGTAGATCGACAGCATGAGCGTATTTGTCGCCCAGCTGGGGCCACCGCCAGTGAGGATCTGCGGCTGAACAAAGGTCTGCATAGCACCGTTCATCTGCATGACGAACTGGAGAATCAGGATCGGGACAATCGACGGCAGAGTGATCGAAAAGAAGATGCGGAATGGTCCCGCACCATCAACTTTGGCTGCCTCGTAGATTTCGTTGGGCACTGCCTGCAATGCTGCGAGCAGGATGATCATTGTTGACCCTACGCCCCACAGCATGACGATCACAATCGACGGCATCGCTGTGTGCTCATTACTCAGCCATGCAATTGGTGGAATTCCAAAGAATCCCAGCACCTGGTTAGCCAGACCGACCTGCGGGTCAAAGATGAATTTCCACAGCGTGACCGTGGCGACGATGGGAAGAACTGCCGGCAAGTACAAGATGGTTCGGATCACCGATACGGCTGGGAGCCTGACGTTGACAAAGACAGCCAGCGCAAGTCCGAGTGCCATCGATGCGGGTACGTAGAGAAGAACCAGATATCCAGTTGCCGACAGCGTCTTCAGGAACGACGGATCAGCGGTGAACATTCGGATAAAGTTCTTCAGACCCACAAATTTCGGCGGGGTGATTCCGTTGTACCGTGTCAGTGATAAATAGGCTGCGCTGATGAGCGGGTAGACAACAAAAATGCTGAAACCGCAGATTGCGGGAGCCATGAACGCCAAAGCAGCTTTGAGATCGCGATTGGCTCCTCTGTCCTTCTTCTTGCGCGTCGGCGCGTCTTCTTTGGCAGAAACGGTTGCCTGCGTTGTCTGAGCCTCATCCATTGCTTGCCTCCTTTCTCGAAATATCGTTCGACTGGGTAAGCGAGCAGTAGGCCAGAACCAACTCGCAGAACATGGCGTTTGCCCACGAGAACCACTCACGGGTAAACAGGGCATCGTCATCCTTATGGAAAGATTCATGCATCAGGCCAGTTCCGCCCGTCGTGTGAATCAGAGTGTCGATTATCTGGTCAACTTCGTGAGCTGACGTACTTGTCAGTGCCTGCACCGCCAATGCGATTGGCCAGATGTACTCGTGCGGCGTGTGAGGGCTGCCAATTCCCTGCGCACGCGACCCGTTGAAGTAGAACGGGTTGGTATCGGAGAGCACCATGGCTCGAGTGTTGAGGTAAATTGGATCATCCGCTTCGAGGAAGCCAATATACGGAAGCGACAACAAGCTGGGCATGTTGGCGTCATCCATGATCAAAGTCTGTCCCAGACCATCTACTTCATAGGCAAATACCTTCCCCCACTGCGGATGATCAATGACGCCGTGCTCGTAGATACCGGCGCTGATCTGGTCTGCAAGGTCACGAGCCCGAGAAATAACCGGGCTTGAAGTGGCGCCAGTTGCAGCATTCATCTGTTCAAGAACCCTGGCCGCCGTTCGCAGAACAACCACAGCAAATGCATTGCCCGGAACGTTATATCCGTAGCTGTTCGCATCGTCACTGGGACGGAATCCGCTCCACGTCATTCCGGTGTATCCCACCGGAGCGCCTTTTCCACCGTGAGACAGAGTTTCGGTCGCTACCTGAGCGCCGGGGCGTTCAAAACGGTAGTCAGATGTTTCGTGACGTTGTTCGCGTGCAAAGACATCGACGACTGTTTCCAGAGCCTTCTCCAGGCCACCCAGATGCGCGTCCTCATGGGTTCGGTCCCACAGATGACCAGCCAGGAACAAGGGAGCGCTCAAAGAGTCAACCTCGTACTTGCGTTCCCAGATCCACGGGCTCATCTCGGTGAGATCGTCATGGTGGCCGGCGCCGTTGGGCTCGGCATTGAAGGCGTTTGCGTACGGATCCATATCGATATACATCAACTGACGTTGAAGCACCCCACCGATCAGCTCGGCAATCTCGGGGTAATCACCGGAGAAATGCACGTACGGAATCATCTGCCATGTGGAATCGCGCAACCACATCGCCGGAATGTCACCGGTCAGAACGAATGCGCTGCCGTCGTCGTAACGCTCAATTGTCGAACTGATGGTGTTGACGAAACAGTCCTCAAAAACCTCGCCAACGCGCGCATCAACGCGCTCCTTCACGGTGGCAATGATGTGTTCCATCCACGTCGAATCTGCTCGAGCCACTATGCTCTCCCTCACTTGTGTGATGACATCAATCAGTATAGAGCTAATACCATTATGAACACAAGTTATGTATTGCATATACTTATTTAATGGGCGCCGCAGCTTCTGCCACTGGATCATCACACTGTCGGCACGTACAGTGTCAGACATGACTGAACTTCTTGCACACGTCCTCGACCAGTCCCTGACCGATCCCAGCGTTCGCCCGCAGGATGACTTCTACGGCCATGTGAATGGAGCCTGGCTCGCGGACCACAACATTCCAGCTGACCGCCCCATCGATGGTGCCTTCTACACGCTGCGCGATCTGTCGGAAAAACGTGGACGCGCAATTGTTGAGGATGCGCTGGCCGGACGCATCGACGATCCGGAAGCTCACAAGATCGCCATCATGTACCGCCAATTCATGGATGAGGACAGCATTGAGAAACAAGGCGCTTCCCCCATCATTCCACTGCTCGAGGCGGTAGCCGCCACGACATCCCACGACGAGCTCGCCACACTCAGCGGCCAGCTCATGCGCGGAGGCATCTCCACGTTTTTTGTGCCTTACGTCAACACCGACACCGATGACACCTCACGCTACATGCTGTACTTCCAGCAGGCCGGTTTGGGTCTTCCGGACGAATCCTTCTATCGCGAAGACCAGTACGAGCCAATCCGCCAGGCCTACTGCTCTCACATTGAGCGCCTGTTTACCCTCGCCCACATTGGCGACGACGAGGGCGACGCTGCTTCATGCGCTCAGCACGTCATGGACTGGGAGACACGCTTAGCCGCACACCACTGGGATTCCGTCACAAACCGAGATCCTCACAAGACAACCAACCATCGCACCACCTCGGAGCTCATTGACGACAATCCCGGTTTCGATTGGCGAAGCTGGGCACAACAGGTTGGCCTTCAACTCGAATCAATTGCGAATGTGAACGTCAATCAGCCCGATTATCTGGCAACCGCGGCGTCGATGTGGGCATCGGAGGACCTGCGCACGCTCAAACTGTGGCAGAGCCGCAAGATCATCAGCGCCCACGCTTCACTGCTGTCACACGAGTTCGTTGAGGCCAATTTCGATTTCTACTCACGCACGCTTGCCGGCACCGAAGAACTCCGACAGCGATGGAAGCGCGGTTTGGGCCTGGTGGAGGGCACACTGGGTGACGCCCTGGGACGCCTGTATATTCAGCGACACTTCCCCGCTGACTATAAGGAACAGATGGAAGCACTCGTCCAACGCCTGTTGGAGGCCTATCGTACGTCTATTTCCACACTGAGCTGGATGAGCGAGGAGACGCGCACCAAGGCGCTGGCAAAGCTCGATACCTTCAATCCCAAGATTGCCTACCCCGACACATGGCGTGACTATTCAGGTCTCGATCTTGATGAGAATGCGTCACTGGTGGACAACGTGCGCAAGGCAGACGCATATGAACTGGACTATGAATGGGCCAAGCTGTCACGGCCGGTGGACCGCGACGAATGGTTTATGACGCCTCAAACGGTGAACGCCTACTACAACCCGTCACTCAACGAGATCGTATTCCCCGCCGCTATCCTGCAGCCTCCCTTCTTTGATCCAGATGCTGATGCCGCAGTGAACTTCGGTGCAATCGGTGCCGTCATTGGCCACGAAATCGGACATGGTTTCGATGACCAGGGATCGCGCTACGACGCAGACGGCGCACTGCGTAACTGGTGGACTGATGAAGATCGCAACGAATTTGAATCGCGCACGCACCACCTCATCGAACAATACGAGGCTCTTGTCCCCCGCCAGCTAGAAGCAGCTCCCGCCGAGGTACACGTCAACGGCGCCTTAACCATCGGTGAAAATATCGGAGATCTGGGTGGTCTGGCAATCGCGTGGAGGGCGTGGTGTGCTTCGCTTCGCGACCAGGGCATCGATCGCCCTCACGATGCGCCCGTTATCGACGGCTTGACCGGGCCGCAGCGATTCTTCTACTCATGGGCTCGAATCTGGCGATCCAAGTCGCGCGACGAGTTCGCCCAGCAGATGCTCGTTATTGACCCTCATTCGCCGGCAGAATTTCGATGCAACCAGGTGCTTCGCAATTTTCCGGAATTTGCGACAACATTCGATGTCACGGAGTCGGACGGCATGTGGTTAGATCCGAGTCAGAGGGTGGAAATCTGGTCGTAGCAGCCCCCTGAAATGTAACCTCTTACGCATTCGACGCCATTTGTGGCCTCTCACTTAGGCGTTTGGGTCCAATTAGTGAAAGACTAAGAAGTGTCATATGCGCTTGTTGCGCTATCCCTGAGTTACATGAGAAAGGCTACTCAATGCCGGGTCTTAACCTCACGCGTGATGAAGCGGCTGAGCGGGCACGCATAATCTCAGTTCACCACTATGACGTTGAACTGGATTTGACGTGCGGTGACACTGACTTCCGCTCCCGCACCACCTTGACCTTTGATGCCGCTGAAGGCGCCTCAACGTTCGTTGATCTGGTCTCCAGCAATGTCCATTCCATCACGCTGAATGGACGCGACGTGTCAGTCGGAGCACATCAGGACAATCGCATTGAACTGCAGGAACTGAGTCAGTCCAATACGCTCATCGTCGACGCGGACTGCCAGTACATGCACACCGGCGAGGGACTGCACCGCTTTGTTGACCCCGCTGATAACAAGGCGTACTGCTACTCGCAGTTTGAAGTTCCCGATGCCCGACGAGTTTTCGCAACCTTCGAGCAGCCCGATCTCAAGGCAACATTTACCTTCACCGTGACAGTTCCGCAAGGGTGGAAGGTGTTCTCCAACTCCGTCACACCCTCACCGGAAGAACGCGATGGAAAATGGACCTATCACTTTGAGGAAACTCAGCGTATTTCCACCTACATCACGGCGATCATTGCCGGACCGTACGAGGGTGTCACTGATTCACTGACCAGCAGTGATGGGCGCGAGATTCCGCTCGGTGTGTGGTGCCGCGCCTCGTTGCGCGAATTCCTGGACGCCGACCGCGTCATCGACGTCACCCGCAAGGGCTTTGCATTCTATGAAGCCAACTACGGTATCCCCTACCCCTTCACCAAGTACGACCAGATTTTCGTTCCCGAATACAATGCAGGCGCGATGGAAAATGCCGGATGCATTACCTTCCGCGATCAGTACATCTTCCGTGCACGCCCCACCCACGATGACCTGGAGAAGCGTGCCAATACGATCCTGCACGAACTGGCTCATATGTGGTTCGGTGATCTGGTCACCATGAAGTGGTGGAATGACCTGTGGCTCAACGAGTCTTTCGCTGAGTTCATGTCTCACTACTGCTTGGCAGAAGGAACCGAATACACCGACGCCTGGACCGGCTTTATGTCCCGTAAAGACTGGGGTATGCGTCAAGACCAGATGCCCACGACCCACCCGATCAAGGCTGAGATTCGTGACCTTGCTGACGTGGAAGTGAACTTCGATGGCATCACTTACGCCAAGGGTGCATCCGTTCTTCGTCAGCTAGTCTCCTACGTCGGCCGTGACGAGTTCTTCGCCGGGCTGCACGAGTATTTGACCAAGCACTCCTACGACAATGCAACGCTGGATGACCTTTTGGGCGAACTCGAAGCAGCATCCGGACGCGACCTTGACCATTGGTCCCGCGTATGGCTCGAAGAAGCGGGCATCACCACGTTGAGCACGGTCGTCGAAACAGATGACGAGGACCGCATGACCCGACTGGCAATCCGCCAAGAGCCGTTCACGCCGGGTTCCTCGCTGCGTCCTCACCGCCTGGCAGTGGCAGGCTATTCGCGTTCTGCCGCACAGGATGATTCCGGCTCGAACCGAACGACACCTGTTGAGCAGGTTTTCCACGAGGAGCTCGATGTCGACGGTGAGCTGACCGAGGTCAGCAGTGTCGTCGGCCAGCCTCGCCCCGACCTCATTGTTATTAATGATGGCGATCTGGCTTATGCGAAGATCCGCCTCGATGATCGTTCCCTTGCGTTCGCCACTGAAAATATCACGCGCTGCGCTGATTCTCTGCTGCGCAATGTGATCCTGGCTACTGCATGGGATATGACGCGCGATGCCAAGATGCCTGCGCGCGCTTTCATCGACCTGGCGCTTGCTGCACTGCCCGTTGAGGACAATATGTCGATGCTCCGTCTGACGTTGGCACACATTGCCACCGCAGTGTCGAGCTATGTTGCTCCTGCTGATCGTGCCGACGCGCAGGCGATGGTCGGCAGCCGCCTGCTCCTGCAGGCCCGTTCGGCAGCGTCCGGCAGTGACCAGCAGCAGATCCTGATCCAGGCGGCGGCCCGCCACGCAGTGACCGACGATCAGGTGGGTGCTGTCAAGGCTCTGTACACAGGCGAGCAGACCTTGTCTGGCCTTGATCTCGATGTCGATGTGATGTGGGATTTGCTTATCGCTCAGGTCCGAGCTGGCCACGCATCAGAGGCAGATATTGCCGAACGTGAGCAGGCGGATGACACGATGACAGGCCGGCAGCGCGCAGCTCAGGCTCGCGCGGCGGTTGCAGATCCGCAAGTGAAGGCTCGCGTATGGGACGAAGTCATGCACAACGTGTCAATCGCGAACGATACGCGCTGGGCAATGGTCTCCGGTTTCTGGGCTCAGGCACACACTGCACCGGATACTTACACCGCCTTTGTCGACGATTATTTCGCCTCGATCGAAAAGGTCTGGTCAGAGTTCACCTTCCACATGGCCGAAGACATCGTCACATTGATGTTCCCGACCGCCTTGGCAGGCTACGTTGATGGGCTCGACTTGGCTGAACGCGGTCGCCAGTGGATGAACGATCATCCTGATGTCTCTGCCGCACTCACGCGTATTATTCGTGAACGCGTCGCGGTTGTTGAGCGCATGACGGCGGCACAGAAAGCGGACATTTAACCCTTCCTCTTCCGGATTGAACGACCGAGTGTCGGTAGGGCTCCATCATGATGAGCCCTACCGACATTTTGTCTGCATAGCGGCCAGTTGCCCGGCCGTAAACAGCTGGTGCGTGTTAATCTTCGAGTAAGGGCATCAGTACACAGGACGTTCAGAGGAGTTCCCCATGGGCCAGGCAGAACAAATACTGGGAGCATTAGGCGGTTGGGACAATATCAAGGATCTCGAAGCCTGCATCACCCGCATCCGTGTTTCGGTTGGTGACGAAGAACTCGTGGATGAGGATGCCCTGAAGAATGCGGGCGCCTTTGGTGTCGTGTCGGTGGGAACGTCCATCCAGGTTGTCATGGGGCCGCAGGCTGACAGCATCGTTGAGGAGATTGAGAAACTCAAGTGACCCGTGTACTTGCTCCACTTGCTGGGCAAGTGATTCCCTTATCTGACGTGAATGACCCCGTCTTCGCAGAGAAAATCGTCGGCTCAGGTCTGGCAATTATTCCCGATACCTTGACCGCGCATGGGCACTCAGACGTGGTCAGTCCGATCGCGGGAACAATCATTAAGGCTCTCCCCCACGCATTTGTCGTCCGGTCAGCCGACGGCCCCGCTGTTCTGGTTCACGTGGGGCTCGATACCGTCAAGGCCGACACCTCGTCATTCATGGTCGTCGAGGGTGACCACAGCACTGTAGAGACCGCTCAGCCAGTTGTTTCATGGAGGCCCGCGCATCTTGTCGACGGTGGTTTCGACCTGACCACCCCCGTCATTGTCATGGACAGTTCGGACGCGATGATCGGGTCACACGCTGAATATGGAACGCACGTCCAAGCGGGAGATTTCCTGTTTGAAATTCTCCCCGCCTGAACGTGCGGTGATGAGCGCCTGTTACGTTACTTCTCGATCGCGGCGCGCAGGAACCACGCCTGCTTTTCGAGTCCGCGTGCAGCACCGACCAGGATGTCGCCACTGAGTGAATCGGCATCATCGACCTTTTCAAGATCCGACTTGATGCGCTCGGATGCAGCCATCAGCTTGCTTTCCATCTGCTTGTAGGCGTCGGCAACCGAAATGGTGCCTTCAGCCACGTCACCGATTCCGGAGTCCCTGGCAACCGTGGCGGCGCGGCCATCGGGAGTACCACCCAGGGTCGAAATACGTTCGGCAACCTCGTCGAGGTCTTCACGTACCTGATCGACGATCTCATCGAGCGCCAGGTGAAGAGCGCGGAAACGATCGCCTTGAATATTCCAGTGGTACTGCTTTGCCTGCAATGACAGGTCGGTCAGGTCCACCAGTGCGCGCTGGAGCGCATCGATCACGAGTTGTTCTGCCATTTTGGAGTCCTTTCTACTCAGTGATTCTTCTAACATACAAGGGCGCACCCTCATTTGAAAGACTTCCGCTGCCACGTTCGCTGCCAGACAAAGACGGTACGAACGCGAACGCTCCTACTTGGGCAACGCCTCGTTGACCACATCGAACAGTTCAGTCATGTGATGGTCGGATGCCAGGCGCTCAGTACTGACTTCCCTGCCCGAACCATCGCACAGCGGGACACACCAGTTCGGGTATTCCGTATTGGTGCCCGGTAGATTCTGAGGGCGGATATCTCCCACAGCGTCCACCAATGCCACACCCACCAGACGCGAAGGTGTCATCGTAATGAAGCGATGCAAAGCTGTCACGATTTCTTCCTTGCTGGGCTCTGGCGAGTCCAGCAATCCGTATTCGCGCAGACGCACCAGCATGCGTTCGCGCTCGATTTCCTCCCCCGCGCGCACCACATCAACAGGATCGACCAGTAAGCCCAACTGGTCACGCAGCGTGGTCTGCACGCCGTCAAGGTATCCCGAAGTGGGTGGCAGATCATGAGTGTTCACTGTCGCAAGAACGTCGCGCCGGTATTGATCCGCATGCAGCGGCCAGCCAGAGTCCTCCTTTTCGAACCACAGCACCGATGTTCCCAGGATTCCTCGATCATTGAGGTAGCCGCGCACCCACGGTTCAACCGTGCCAAGGTCCTCACCGATCAGCACTGCTCCGGCGCGCTGGGCTTCAAGCAACAGCACACCAACCATCGCTTCATGGTCGCAGGACACGTATGTTCCATGCGACGCTGGTTCTCCCTCGGGAATCCACCACAGTCTGAACAATCCCATGATGTGGTCAATGCGCACTGCTCCGGCGTGGGACAGCACGGTTCGAATCATGTCGCGCAGAGGCCGGTACCCGCACCGCGCCAGTTCACGTGGTGACCACGGAGGCTGCGACCAGTTCTGGCCTTGCTGAGAATACATATCCGGGGGTGCTCCCACCGTCATTCCCGGTGCAAACAACGTGGGCGTGGCCCACACGTCGGAGCCTTTCGGGTGAACGCCAACGGCCAGGTCAGCCATAATGCCGATGCTCATGCCCAGTTCTGTGGCCAGGGCCTGCGTATCTCGCAACTGTTCGAGGGCGACCCACTGACACCATGAATAAAAGTCGATGCGATCGGCCAGTTCAACTCGTGCGCGTTCAATCTGATCAGTATCAGTGAGCATTTCAGGAATCAAGGGCTGATCGTCGCGTTCCAGATTGCCTGCCACAGACGACCCGGACGCTTCGATGAGCGCGCACCACAAGGAAAAGTCCGCCAGCGCATCGCCTCCTTGGTTCGTGAAACGGAGGAACTGTGCGCGGCGCGCTGGGCGCATGGGTTGCGCATGAAGGATTGCGAGTGCCTGAACCTTCGCCCGCCAGGAGGTGTCACGGTCGATCAGATCCGCGTGTGATGCGCCCCAGGATTCCTCGCGCAGAGTATCAACTCGGTTGCGGTCCCGGCCAGACAATTGCGCATATTCCGGCAGCGATTCAGGATGAATGTACAGAGGGTTCACCCATCTGCGTGTCACCGGCAGGTAAGGCGAGTTCTCCAATGGTGAGATGGGCGCACACGCGTGAACAGGGTTGATCAGCACGAACTGCGCACCGTGCGCGGCACTGACAGATACGATGTCCTGCAGGTCTGCGGTGTCGCCGATACCCCACGAGGAGGTCGAACGCACCGAATAGAACTGCGCGGAGGTGCCCCACTGCTGATCGGACTGCTTCAGCGCAGGTGGATCGATTCGGTCGGGAACGACGATCAGCGGCGCGGAATATACTGTTCCGCCCTCAACGGTTGCGACAAGGCGGTGCCATCCCAGTGGCAGTGAGGCTGGGATTTCGAACGTTGCACGTCCCACCAGCTGATCGCCAATCTGACGTGGCGGCACCCATCGGTCGAGCTGGAGGCACTGTCCTCCCTCGCCACTTTCGAGTTCGTAGCTGACTGTCACCCCGTAGCCGTGCGGCACGTGGACGGGTACGTCGCGGGCGCAATGCTCGCGCACAACGGTGCAGTCAGGCAGGGTCGTGGACCATTGTTGATCCTCGGTGAATTCAATGGCGCGTTGAAGGTCATGGACAGTGGAATCCTCATCGAGAGGCAATCCCAGTGCGTGGAGAACCTTCAGCAAAGATGTAGCTTCGACGTCAACAAGGTTGCCATACCAATCCCAAAAGTGCGTCGCCACTCCATTGGCTTCGGCCACCGAGCGCAACAGGTCAATCTCGGTGTGTGCTGGTGCAGCTAGATCCATGAAGGTCTCCGACTCATCTCATCCACAGCGGTACTGCTACCGATCGTACACGTCATGAACACAGTTGACGCAGTTCGCCGATCACACGTTCCGCATCTATTCCAGTGACCAGCTGCACGACATCGCCTGAGCGCACCACCGCGATAACCGGCGGTTGTCTCAGTAGGTGTTCATCGATGCTATCTTGGTCGCGGACCTGCACGCGGATTCTCAATGCGCACGGTTCAAGATCGACAACGTTGTCGCATCCGCCCAGCCCCAGAAGTATTTCCCGGCATCGTTGCGGCAAGGATGTCTCAGCTGTCCATTCGCGATCCACGCCTGCCTGACGATTTTTGTGCACCATGTGTCCATCGTAGAAGATTGCCCACGATGCGCACCTGCTGTGCACAAAATGCCGCATGAACGGACAATAGAATTATGACGACACCGATCGACGTACCGTTAACCACCGATGAGCCCGTGGCATCTGTCCTGCGTATTCTGCGATTGACCGAAGATGCCGAGCACGAGGACACCTTCACTGCTCACTCCCTGCCGCAGGTGAGGCGCGTATACGGAGGGCAAGTCATCGCACAGTCGTTGCTGGCGTCAATGGCCACCATTGACCAGGACGATCGGCTTCCCCACTCCTTCCATGCCTACTTTCTGCGCGGCGGTGACCCGGAAGCTCCATTTACACTGCACGTCAACCGTCTGCGCAATGGCCGTTCCTTTTCGTCGCGTTCCGTGACATGCAGGCAGTCTGAACGCGAAATTCTCACACTCGCCGCATCCTTCCAAAGCCCTGAATCCAGTCTGACATACGAGATTGAAGCGCCGGATGTGCCCGGCCCCGATTCCTGCGACTCAGCATTGGAGCTCTTCCGCATGATGAATCACCCAGTGGGCCGATTCCTCGGCAAGACTGCTGCTTTCGATGTTCGTCATGTCCAGGACAGTTTGTATGTCAAACCCGACCCTCACCCCACGAATCGCCAGCAGCTTTGGATGCGTCCGCGCTCTCCGATCCCCTCCCAGGTCAGTCAGCTCATTCACCGCGCGCTTCTGGCATACGTCGTCGACCAAGTCATGTTAGAACCAGCCATGCGCGCCACCTCATTGTGCTGGATGACTCCAGGTTTGTCGGCCGCTTCCCTGGACCACGCCATGTGGTTCCATCACGATGTTGATATCAACGACTGGCTGCTTTTTGACGGCACGTGCACCAATGTCAGCAACGGTAGAGTCCTGACCCATATGCAGATTTTCTCCTCCAACGGCAGGCTCGTTGCCGATGCCAACCAGCAGGGCATGATGCGTGTGCCACGCGGCGGTGTGCATGGCTCAGGCCGATGGGAGTTCATGGATGGCGACACGGCCACGGTCGCACCTGCTTAAGAAATGGAGTCCAATATGAGCATCTCTGCCCTGACCATTGCGGTCGCCACGCCGCTGCCCTCTGACCTGGTTGAACCACTCATGCAGTGCGATCCACGCTTGCTGGTGGATTACCGCCCCCATTTGCTGCTGCCTCAGCGCTGGGTCGGTGACTGGGGTGGCGACACGAGCGTCACCCGCACCGACCAGGAGCACGCCGATTACGTCCAGATGCTCACCCACGCTGACATTCTTCTGGGTATTCCTGATTCCTCCGCTCGCCTGCTGCGCGAGGTTGTCGAGCACAACCCGAAACTTCGATGGGTGCACACAATGGCAGCCGGAGGCGGCGCACAAGTCAAGGCTGCCGGCCTGTCTGAAGATGACCTCCAGCGCGTCACCTTCACCACCAGCGCAGGTGTGCACGGCACGACGCTCGCTGAGTTCGCACTGTTTGGCCTGCTCGCCGGCGCGAAAGATCTGCCCCGACTGCACTCTGATCAACGCGCGCACCACTGGCCTGACCGCTACCCGATGCGCCACTTATCTGAAATGACCGTTCTGATCATGGGCACTGGTGGCATCGGGCGCGTCGTCGCGAACCGCCTTCACGCTTTCGGTGCAACCGTATGGGCAACCTCGCGTTCGGGCACACCGGTCGAGGGTGTGGATCGGCTCATCGCGATGGATGACCTGCACGATGCTCTGGGTCAGTGCGATGGCCTGGTGATCACTCTGCCTGGCACATCAGCCACCCGCCATATGATTGATGCCGCCGCGTTCGCGTCAATGAAACCGGGGATGATCCTGGTCAATGTGGGTCGAGGAACGGTGATTGACGAGGGCGCCCTCGTCGATGCCCTGGATGGGCAGCGCGTAGCTTTTGCTGCACTTGACGTAACGGAGACCGAACCTCTTCAGGATGACTCTGCCCTGTGGGATCATCCCCGTGTCCTGATCAGTCCTCACACGGCTGCGCTCTCAGCGCATGAAGGAGAGCGTATCGTTGAACTCTTCATGGACAATGCGGTGCGCTTCCTGGATGGTCGTCCGCTCCGCAACGTTGTCAACACCATCGAGTTTTACTAGCACCTCGACCCATGCACGCCGCTCCACCACGTAGGCCCCGGACTTTCACGGCTCTGGGCCGTCAGGCCATCGCTTTGATAGCACGCCAGATGGTGCGCGAGGGGCGCCGTACTGTCATTGTTCCGACCTATGCCTGCCTGACGATGATCGTGCCGTGGCAATTGGAAGGCATGCGCATCGAACAGGTGGCGTGCGATCCGGTGATGATGGATCCCGCAGACCTTGAACGAGCCCTTGCCAGGTGCTCAGCTGACGAAACAGTGGTGTTCTACTGCGAGACTTTCGGCTGTCAGCCCTCGCGCGCGCTCAGCGATGTACTCGGTGAAACACGCGGGCGCGGTGTCCGAGTTGTTGCAGACAGAACCCACAGTGTGCTGTGCGATTCGGTGTGCGCCGCTGACATGGAGGTTGTTTCTGCCCGCAAGCTCCTGTCGATTCCGGAGATCGCGTGGGTCGATGGCAAGGTCGACCAGCCCTCTCGACGAAGCGAGGCTGACAATGCGCTGACGCGAGCTCGCCAACAGTTTCTTTCCACTCCGTCGGTTGCAACGTTTGAAGCCGTTGAGGATCTGGCAGATGAGCTGTGGACGCCGGTGTCGCCGTCTCAGGACGCTATGACGGCGCTGGAAGCGGTCGATATGGCCGGGCTCCGTGCAGATGTGCGCCGCACGCGCACACGAGTGGAAGTGGGTCTGCCACCGGGGTGCACAGTAGTCAACGAGGGCGTGTGCGCTCCCCTCGTTGTGCGCACCAATCACGCCGACAAGGCGGCCAACGCACTGTATTCGCGCGGCATTGTCGGACCAATTCATTGGGATCGCCCCGCCAGCAGCCGGCTGGAGTGGCCGAGCGACCTGCTGTGCCTACCGCTGGTGATGACGCCTGACCAGTGCGATCAGTGCATCGAAGTCCTGACCGCTATTCACTCCTGAGTGCTTCGACCGGGTCCTTACGTGAGGCTGCTGAGGACGGGATCAAGCCTGCAATGAAGGTCAGGAACATGGAGATCGCCACCAGTATCGCTGCCGCACCCACCGGCAGGATCGCCACATTATAGATCCCGAAGTTCGCTCCCACAATGAGGTTGGCCGGTATGGTCAGCAGCGCGGAGATGCCGATACCCAGCAGGCCCGCAACCAGACCCACGATCAGGGTTTCCGCATTGAATACGCGACGAATATCCCGCTTGGATGCGCCGATGGCGCGCAGAATGCCGATCTCTTTCTTGCGTTCGAGCACCGAAATATAGGTGATCACGCCGATCATGATGGACGAGACAATCAGTGAAATCGCCACAAATGCGATCAGCACGTAACTCACCACGTTGATGATGGTGGTCACCGATGACATAAGCGTGCCAACCAGGTCACTGTAGTGGATGACCTTTTCCTCATGCCCGTCGGCTCGTTGCTGCTCGTTGTAGCTATCCAGAATGGTGATGATTTCACCCTTGGATTCAAAATCCGCCGGGAAAATGTCGATACGTGAGGGACTGGCCGGATCGGCATACCCCATCTTCGACAGATTCGCGTCGTATGAGGTTGGCTCGGTCATCATCATTTGAGCGATCAGCTCGCTCAGTTCCTTCTCATCCATGGTGAAGTTAAAGGCGCGAGCTAGAGCGTCCTCGTCAATTCCCATCGCTGCCGACATGTTCTGACTGAGCTGGCTCATCTGGTTGGAGATGGCAGTGCCAATTGAATTTTCGAGGATGGAGCCCACCTGCGCTGAAATCTGGTCCGACACAGCCGTCATGGCGTCGTTCATGTAGGCACTCATGGCGGCATTCATCTGCTCAGCGAGGGCCGGGCCTTGAGCTGCCATCTGTTCGTCCATCTGTTGCCCGATCGACTCGCTGATCTGCCCAATGGCCAAGTCCGCCACGCCGCTCAGATCGGCCTGTGTTCCGTTCAGGTTGTCCTCGTTCTGGGCGAGCAATGCCTTTCCCTCCTCCGAGTCGAGGAAGACGGCGAAGTTCGTTGCCACGTCGCTGGCGTCGAGCCCATGCACCATGCAGTACTGGAAGTAGCCTGTCATCACCTGCTCGACCAGTGAGTTCAAGCGTTCAGGCTCGATCGCACTAGCCGCATCCATGCCCAGGTTCTGCCAGTCCACGCTGGCCATCGCGCGCTCAATGTCAATACCGTCCATCAGTGAGCTCATGTCCACTGATCCGAGCATGTCCTCGATACTGAGAGTCGGCAGCATCGACGGGTCAATAGTCAGTCCCGGCATATTCAGGTTCAGGTTCAGTGCCGACGGATCGATTGCCAGCTGCGATTCGTCAAATGTGAACGCCTCGGCCAGGGCGTCCTGGTCCACGCTGATCAATGACTTGAAATCCACCCCGCTGTTGCGCGGATTGTTCTGTTCATCGGCAAAGGTACGCCCCGTGAGAATATTGACTGACTGCTGGTCCAGTTGTGCGGCGACCACGTCGGAGCCGGCCGCCTCGTCCATCAGGTCCCTGACCAGGCTCGACGTGTAGTAGATGCCGGGTTGCAGGGCTGTGGCCGTGACTGATTCAGCGGGCTGCACGATGCCGACAACTCGCAGATCCTTCCCCTTGTCGACCAGACCGGACACAAAATCCTGATCCTTGCGCTTATCGGTCCACACCTTGTGCGTCTCGTCATAGACGTAGTAGTCGGCAGCATTCACAACCTTGAACGCGACACCCATGATGTCGTCGTAGCTGACGTCGATTGAGTCATCAGGGGCATCAATGTCTTCCTGGTTGACGAATTGTGCCACCATTGTCTTGAGTTCTTCCGGATCGCGCAGTCCGAGCGCGTACAGCGCGAAGTCGCTCATCTCTCCTGAGGGAGTGAGGACGGCCAGCGCCTCGTTCGATTCCGTTGGCCAGTGACCGGCAACCATGTCGTACTGTTGCTCGATGAGGGAGAGGTCGTCGCCCAGTTCGTTGAATACGTCAGTGTTCATCGCCTGGTTCATGAAGGCATTCGAGGTGGTGCCTGCGCCGATGCCGAGGGAAGCGAAAGTTGTGTCCGGGTTGACCTGGCGTGGCCCCGATTCCATATCGTCCGCAAAAATCTGAGGCCTGACGTTGTAGCGATACTCGATGGAGCGGGCGTACTGATCGAGGTTGTCTGGATCGGAATCCAGGTATCTCTTGAGCGTGGTCAGATCATTTGAGTCAACCGTTTTGAACATGTTGGTCACCATCGGCATTTCGCCCACGTGTCCACTCTGCACACTGTCCGCGCTGTCTGATTTTTCTGACATTTCCGCGGACGCCTCGAGCATGGACGACATGTTCAGTCCCTGGTTGAAGATCTGGAGAGGATAGACGGAGAGCGTGTCTTCCTCGACGTTCTTGATATAACTGTTCACGCCGTTGGCAAGAGCCAAAATCAATGCAATCCCAATGATGCCGATACTGCCGGCGAAGGATGTCATCAGGGTACGGCCCTTCTTGGTCATCAAGTTGTTGAAGGACAGTCCCAGAGCTGTGAGGAACCCCATCGAGGTCTTCGCATTCTCGCTACTTTGAGTGATCTGACTGCGAGTATGCTCCTCAATCGGGTTGGAGTCGTCCGATACTGTGCCGTCCTTGAGTGTCACGATGCGGGTTGCGTATCGGTCAGCAAGGTCGGGATTGTGCGTCACCATAATCACCAGGCGGTCTTGTGCAATGCCGGTGAGCAGATGCATGATCTGTTCGCTCGTCACCGAGTCCAGGGCGCCTGTCGGCTCGTCAGCCAGAACAATCTCCGGGTCGTTGACCAATGCACGGGCGATGGCCACGCGCTGCATCTGGCCGCCTGACAGCTGGTTGGGGCGTTTGTGGGCGTGCTCCTCGAGGCCGACATCGCGAAGCGCTGCCAAAGCGCGTTGACGCCGATCGGAACGGGAGACACCGGACAGGGTCAACGCCAACTCCACGTTAGCGAGCACGCTCTGGTGTGTGATGAGGTTGTAGCTTTGAAAAACGAAGCCGATCCGGTTATTGCGGTACGTGTCCCAGTCGTGGTCGGAATAGGTGGAAGTGTCAACGTCGTCGACGATGATGGAGCCACTGTCGTAATGATCCAGGCCGCCGACAATGTTGAGTAGCGTCGTCTTGCCTGAACCCGACGGACCCAGGATCGCGACAAATTCGTTGTCGCGGAACTCAATTGAGACATCGTCGAGCGCCTGTTGCGTCAAGTCGCCTGTCGTGTAGGACTTGGTGACGTTATTGAGCTGAAGCATTGTCTGCCTCCTGGGGCATCAGGCCGGTGCTGACCAATTCGAGCCAGCGCGAGCGGATGGAGTGGTCGAAAGCGATGGGGGCGCTGCACAGCAGGATGCCGAAATCCTTGACCATGAAGTCGGTACGCAGCGAGTGGTCGCGGCGCCCGGCGTCAATGATTTCAGTGAGGTTGTGAACAATTCTTTCACGTGTGTGGGCGATTTCCCGATCGCGTAGATCTGAAAAAGATTGGAGATATTCGGCAACTGCCTGCCGGTTGGCGCCGTTGCCGGCCGCCTCAGTCACAATCACAGAGAGCAGATGGGACAGGGCGTCTCCCCCACGGACCTGACCATCTGCGACACGCTTGGCAGTCTCAGTGAAGAGATCACATAGATGGGTCAGAGCCTGCACTGCAACGGCGCGGACAAGCGCCTCTTTTGTCGGGAAATGCCGGTAAAGCGTTCCAACTGCCACTCCGGCTTCCCTCGCGATCTGTTTCATGGAAACACCTGGACCGTGTTTCTTGATCTGTTCACCGGCCGTTGACAAGATGCGCTGCAGATTCAGGCGCGCATCCGAACGGGTCGGGCCGCCCTCGTCAATAGTTAACGCTGCCGTGTGCATGGTGTCATTTCTCTCCCATGTCGTGATCATTTCGGTGAACGTGAATCTAGGTTCATGTTATGAGTGCCGCGCGCTTCACGCATTGTGAGCGTTCCGGATGTGGGCAGCCTCTCCTTGCAGGCTCGTTTATCCGCACGCGCGACGCGCACTGCATAGACTGAACGAATGACTCCCCCTGTCGATACACGCAATCATGAAATCACCGCTCCAGGACCGCTGCTTGTGCCTGGCGGAACGTTGAGGGAACCTGGCTGGGCACGCTCCCCTCTGCTGGACTACGACCGGCAGGCAATCACTGCTCCCCGGTGGCGCATCAAGGAATGGGACTACTACATTGCGCTCACAGATACCACCGCCCTTGCCTTCACTGTGTGCGACGGCGGCTACTTCGGTATGGTGTCGGTGTCGTGGGTGGATCTGACTGCTCCAAGTGAACACACTGAAACCGTTCTGATACCTCTGCCCATGGGACGGCTCAAACTTCCCCGCTCCTCCACTGCAGGGGTAAGCCAGTTTGTCAATTCTCGCGTCCGGATACGCTTCGAGACGACTTCTACAGGTCGAAAGATTCGCTGCCACATGAAGAACTTCAGCGAGAGTGAGGACTTCAAGTGCGTGCTGACCATGGAGCAACTGGGCATGGATTCACTGGTGATTGCCACGCCCTGGGCTGAAGATCCCCGTGCCTTCTACTACAACCAGAAGGTCAACTGTATGCCGGTTCGTGGAAGCGCAACATGGGGTTCGCGCCGCGTCGACTTCGATGCGGCGACGGATTTTTGCACCCTTGACTGGGGGCGCGGGGTGTGGACCTACGACAATCGCTGGTACTGGGGTTCAGGGAATGCACGCATCGACGGCGTTCCCTTCGGATTCAACATCGGTTATGGTTTCGGCGATACCTCGGCCGCCAGCGAAAACGTCATATTTTATGATGGCGTCGCGCACAAACTTGATGACGTGTTATTCCAGATACCTCATTCCTACACCGATCCGTGGCAATTCACGTCTAGCGACCACCGCTTCGAAACAGTCTTTGAGCCGATCATCGATCGCAGCGCGAGCATGTCGGTTGGCCCTGTCGCCACCGAGCAGCACCAGGTTTTCGGACGCATGAGCGGACACGTCGTACTCGACGACGGCACAGACCTCGAACTGCGCGATATCGTGTGTTTTGCCGAGGACGTCCACAACCGCTACTGACTCATTCGTCGATCTAGGCCAGTCGGTCAGTTCACCGATCCTTACTGATCAAAAGCATTCTCGCACCAAGCGGCTCTTATTCCACGTTAGTGGCTCGGAGCCCATTGACGCACGTATGAGCACAATCCACGACAAGAAAAAAACCCGGAAACCTGCAATTTCCGGGAAAAATCGTCGGGCTGGCGGGATTTGAACCCACGACCCCTTGACCCCCAGTCAAGTGCGCTACCAAGCTGCGCCACAGCCCGAAGTTCGCCGTCACGGCGACCTGACTACTTTAGCTCACGAAAGCAGTCCTTTCCAAGTTGACCGACTTGATGCCGATCACATCGCGCGGTGTCTTGTTCAGCCCCGCACCGTTCGATAGGCTCCACTCATGTCATCGCCAGATTACTTTGCCAACGATTCGCGTACGAACCGCCAGCGTATGCTTGATGAAGACTTCTATATCGGCGACGATCCGGAGAACGCTCGAATCGCCCAGAAAGCCATTGAGCTATCTGAGCAGTATCGCCTCGCGATCATTGCGGGCAACGCGCAGGCACGTGAGATTTTGTGCGAATTACTCGGCTCGTTTGGCGCAGGTTCCTACATTAGGCCGCCTCTGAGCGTCGACTATGGTGAGAACCTGCATGTCGGTGACCGCACATTCATCAATATGAATCTGGTTGCCCTTGACGTTGCCGCCATCTACATCGGTGATGACTGTCAGATTGGCCCGAACGTTCAACTCCTGACGCCCATTCACCCACTGGCACCCATTCCTCGGCGCGACAAACTAGAGGCCGCGCGCTCCATCCGACTGGGCGACAATGTCTGGCTCGGAGGCGGTGTCATCGTGTGTCCAGGAGTGACAATTGGCGATAACACAGTTGTTGGTGCCGGTTCGGTTGTGACGCGAGATCTGCCGGCGAATGTCGTCGCAGTGGGGACACCTGCACGCGTAGTGAAAGACCTCGATCCGGAGGATACCCGCCTGGAATAGACCCCATATTTCCAGCGCAAACGATCTGTACATCACATGTCGACGCGCGCCCTGCCAATTCGCCGCTGTTGTCCCTAGACTCCATAGCGGGAATGGTCGCGCGTCTTGGCTTGAGGAGTCCACTGGCATGAACAAGGTTGGCATCGGTGTGTCCTTATTGGCATCCGTCACGTTCGCCGCTTTCACGTATATTGCCAAATTTACGCCGCCATTGAGCGGCACACAGTTGTGGGGCTGGCGCATCATGCTGACAGTACCCGGAATCATCCTCACTTTCATCGTGACCGGTCGCGGACGCTCCCTCGTTCGTGAAATACAGACCGTACGGGAAAATCCATCCCGACTGCTCAGCTACGCCTTTTGCGCGCCCATGCTGGCAGTGCAAATGCTGCTTTTTGGGTGGGCACCACAAATGGGCAGGACGCTTGAACTGGCACTGGGATACTTCCTCATGCCGGTCGTTATGGTGTTGGCGGGGCGTTTCGTGTACAAGGAACGCATGAGTCCCCTCTCGGCTCTTGCGGCTGTACTGGCCGGATGCGCCGTCATCTATCAGGTCGCCTCGACAGGGCAGCTCGGGTGGGTCGCTCTCATCGTCGCTCTGGGATACCCCCTGTACTTCATGGTTCATAAGTATTTCCATACCGAGGGTGTCTCCGCGCTCACGTGGGAAATGATCCTCGCCTCTCCACTGGCACTATGGTTCGCACTGGCACGCGGTGGCGTCAATGTCCCACGAGAAAATCCCCGACTGATCTGGATCATTCTGCTGATCGGCGCTGTCTCAGTGGTCGCCATGATCGTGTACGCATTGTCTGCGCGGATGCTGCCGTACAGTGTGTTCGGGTTGATGACCTACGTCGAACCCGTCCTGGTCTCCCTGCTCGCTATGGCAGCTGGAGAGCGCATCAGTCCTGGCGAAATCATCTTGTATATCGGAATCTACACCGCTGTTGGCCTGTTGGGTGTGGACGGCCTGTTGGCAATTGTGCACCGTGAACGCTGGCGTGCCTTCCCAGCTCGTCCATGGATCAAACGTCGCCGCAGAAAGTCGCCGCGTTCCCGTCACTTCAGGCGCGATCGCACATCCCGGTCGATCAACTCCACCAACTGATCGACCACTTGATCAATTGTCAGATCAGAGGTGTCGATCGGCGTCACACCGGCCGCCGGTGTCATGAACTCCGACACTGTTGAATCCGCGGCGTCGCGCCCCTGGACCTGTGCACGCGTTGCTTCCAAAGCCTCGGCATCCACACGACCATACAGTTCCAGTGTCCGCCTGCGCAGCCGTGCTTCGGGGTCGGCACTCAGCAGCACCCTGACATCGGCATCCGGGCACACCACCGTTGTGATGTCACGGCCTTCAGCGACCATACCGTGACCGTTTGCGCGTGCTTCCATCATGCGGCGGCGCTGCTCACGCGCCATCCAGTGACGCACTTCCATATTGGTTGCCACCTGGGACACCACGCCAGAGATCCGGGGCGTGCGGATATCGAGGGTAATCTCCCGTTCCCCCATGAAGAAGTGGGGATCCTGTGGATCAGAGTCCATACGAAGCGGCATTTGGTCTGCTGCAGCCGTGACTGCGTGATGGTCAGCCAGGTCCACCCCAGATTCCAGGGCGAACCACGTGAGCGCACGATACATCGCACCCGTGTCGAGGTATCCGATGCCCACGCGCGACGCCACGCGTCTGGAGACAGTTGATTTTCCAGACCCTGCGCTGCCGTCGATGGCAACCGTGACGCCGACACGTTCAATTCCCTCACGCAACGCTGCATCGAAATCTGTAACAACTGGTGCGTCCTGGTCGCCCATCACACTGCTCCTACTCTGTACTCGCATGCGCAATAATGCGCCATCCGCGTTTAACCAACTCGACCTCCGCCTCACGCGCACGCGTCGGATCCACCATGATGCGAGCCACACCAACCCGCTGGCGGGCAGCATGGTCAACCGTGAAGTCTTCAATGTTCACGCCGATCGACCCCAGTTCCGTAAACAGGTGCCCAAGCTCGCCAGGCTCATCTGGCACCAGAACCTCAACCTCGGCGAAATGGACAGGAACGCCACCGTGCTTGCCCGGAATACGTTCGACTCCACGGTTGCCTGCTTCCATGACGCGGTTTACCGCACCGACCGATCCACCCGTCAGCGGACCGCCTTGGGCGGCGCGATGCAGATGCTCGCGAAGGGCGTTTAAATCGTCACTGAGTGCATCCAAAACCTGCGTGATTGGACCAGCGTTGCCAGCCAGGATGACGGTCCACAACCGAGAGTCCGACGCTGCAATCCTGGTCGTATCACGCAATCCCTGGCCAGCTAGGGACAATGCTTCACTGGGCGCGTCCGCCAAGCGCGCGGCAAGCAGCGAGGACACCAATTGCGGCACATGAGACACCAGAGCAACTGCATGATCATGGGTGGAAGCATCCAGCTGCACAACAACCGCCCCAACATCCGTCGCCAACGTGCGGACCGCGACGATCGCCTTGTTCGATGAGGCCTCGTGCGCGACCACCACCCAGGGCCTGCCGATAAACAGGTCGGGATCTGCCGCCCCCGCGCCGGAGCGTTCACGACCTGCCATCGGGTGCGAACCAACGTATCGCGCTGCCAACGTGGCATCACCTGTGGATGTGGCCAGCTCCAGGACCTCCTGCTGCACAGCGCTCTTAACGGACGCCACGTCCGTGACAACGGCTTCAGGGTAGTCCTGCAAAGCGCGCACCACGCACTCCCCTGCCACGTCAGGTGGGGTCGCCACGACGACAAGGAGCGGCTCGACGGTCCTCACCGTCTGCAGGGCTCGGCCCGCTCCCATGTCAACGGCAAGCTGCTCAGAGGTGGGAGATGCATCGCTGAGAAATACGTCGATCCCTCCCCTGCTCAACGCCAGGCCGAGGGAGGCGCCCAACAGACCAGATCCAATAATCAGAACTGGGCCATGCGTCCCGACTGCGCCTGCCATTACAGGCCTACGCAGGAGTACAGGCCGACGAGCATGTTCCCCTTCACGCGGCGCGTCGTGCCTGGTTGCAGGCGCTCGAGGCGAATAGGGCCGAACTCGGTGCGTACCAGTTCGCGCACTGGGAAGCCGACCGCATCCATGAGTCGACGCACCAGACGGTTGCGCCCCTCGTGCACGCGGATCTCAACAGCCGTGATGTCGCCGAAGGTTTCAACAACCCTGAAACCGTCAACGGCAATCGGACCGTCTTCGAGTTCAATTCCTTTGAGCAGCTGCTTGCGCACCTGAGGCTTGACCTCACCGTGGACGCGCGCCACGTATGTCTTGGGCACCTCATAGCTCGGATGTGTCAAACGGTTGGCCAACTCACCGTCATTGGTCAACAGCAACAGTCCTGACGTATCAATGTCCAGGCGTCCGACGTGATAGAGGCGCTCCGGGTAGTCTCCAATGATGTCGGTCAGACAGGGACGCCCCTCAGGGTCATCCATCGTTGAGACCATGCCGACCGGCTTGTTCAGCGCCATGACGATGTGTTTCGACTCGTCTGTGATCACCAGATCGCCGTCTACGTGGATGACCTGATGGCCGGGGTCGACACGAGTGCCCATCGCAGTTACTACATGGCCGTCCACGCTCACGCGTCCCTCGCGGATCAGCTCTTCGGCAGCGCGCCGCGAGGCGATTCCTGCTTGAGACAAGACCTTTTGCAGCCGAATTCCACCTTGTACGTGTGGATCGTTTCTCACAGTGTCTCCTCCATGTCATGAGCCAATTCGTCAAGCTCGTCGCTTTCGGGCAGGTAGGGTGCCAAGGGCACCAGCTCGTCCAGAGAGTTCATCCCCATGCGCTCCAGGAACATGTCAGTTGTCCCGTACATTCGGGCACCTGACGGCGCCAGCCCCACTTCTTCAATCAACCCGCGTGCCACCAGCGTACGCACAACCGAGTCAACATTCACGCCTCGAATGTGTGAGATTCGCGCCCGCGTCACCGGCTGGCGGTATGCCACCACCGCCAGTGTTTCCAATGCGGCCTGACTGAGTTTGGATGATTCGGAGCCGACGATGAAGCGGCCCACCATGGATGCCCACTGAGATGAGGAATAGATGCGCCACCCTCCAGCGGCGTGGCGCAGTTCGAATCCACGCGCCCTCGTGCCGGGGATTCGGCCCGCATACTCGTGGGCGAGGTGTTCCAGCGCGGTGGTCACATCATCTTCATCAGTGTCTAACGCATCAGCGAGTTGAGCGGCACTGACGGGTGCGTCGGCGACCATCAAGATCGCTTCCAGTGCGCAGTACAGCGCGTCGGACGGCTCACTCATTGTTCCTCCATTGACGAGGGCGTCTCCCCCTCGTAGTCATCGATCGGCACCTCGTCCAATGTGGTTCCGTTCCATTTCACCGTCAGTTCGCCCAGTGCTTCGGCCTGATCAAACTCAATAATAGTGCGGCGGAAAAGTTCCAGGACCGCCAGAAACCGCGACACCACGACAGCTGTGCTCTCAGCATCTGCGATGAGCGCGTGGAACGTCATCACCGGCTGGGCGCGCAGTTTATTCATGAGGATCGGAACCTGCGTGGCGACCGGGATCACCGGGTCGTGCAGGTGGGCGATCTGCACAGCAGGTGGGCGGTTGCTGAGCGCATCGGCCGCTAGGCGCGCAAGATCTTCGGCACTAATGGTCCACACCAGTTCAGGCAGCAGTGCAGCGAAATGCGGTTCCAGTGCGACGTCCCGGGCGTATGACCCGTCGAAATTTCCCAGTCGTGAAGCGATGCTACCGGCGGCCATTTTGAATGCCCGGTATTGCAGCAGGCGCGAAAACAGCAGGTCGCGTGCTTCCAGATCTTCCAGGTCGACATCTGTTTCATCGACGTCACGCGGGAGAAGGTGTGCCGCCTTCATGTTAAGCAGCGTGGCCGCCACGACGAGGAATTCCGTGGTGCGTGACAGGTCCGGGAATGCGCTCATGTGAGCGATGAACTCGTCGGTCACTTCTGCCAAGGCGACCTCGGTAATGTCGAGGCGCTTGCGTGAAATCAGCTGCAGCAGCAGATCAAAGGGACCTTCGAATACGTCCAGTGTGACTCGAAATTGATCGATGGTCCCTTCGTCAATGATCTCAGGCGACGCCACCACGAGCAACCACTTCTCGAGCCAGGCGGCGGTACGCTTGCGCTCCAGGATGCGTTGGTGCATACGTGGTGATCGGTTCAGTCGCCACCGACGCGTCAGGGAATTTCACCGTGCGACGGATCCTGGTCGAAAACACCAGGTCACCGAATGCTTCACTGAGCCGCTCCAGAACCTCACGCGTGTGCAGCGTGCGGGTATCGACCATCGTGGCCACGATTCCGTCAATGTTCAGCCGCGGGTTGATCCGGTCACGCACCGTCTCAATGGTCTCGACCAGTAGCGCCACACCTCGCAGGGCAAAAAACTCAGCCTCTACCGGCACGATCACGCCGTGGGAAGCGCTCAACGCGTTCACGGTCAGCAGGCCCAGTGACGGCTGGCAGTCAATGAGGATGACGTCGTATTCATCAGCCACCGAACGCAGCACACGTGCAAGAGCGGATTCGCGCGCCACTTCGTTGACCAGTTGGACTTCCGCAGCAGACAGGTCGATATTCGCCGGCAAGACGTCAAGATTGTCCACCGCCGTGGGTACGATCGCCGTATGTGCATCCGGTTTGGACGCCATCAGCAGCGTGTAAATCGTCTGGTCCAGTTCCAGGGCATTGATGCCCAGACCCACCGATGCGGCACCTTGCGGATCAAAGTCGACGATCAGCACACGCCTGCCGTATTCAGCAAGCGCGGCACCCAGGTTGATGGTCGTCGTGGTCTTGCCGACGCCGCCCTTCTGGTTGCACATGGCAATAATGCGTGCAGGGCCGTGCCCTTTGAGCGGCTCAGGAACAGGGAAATCTTCTTCCTCGTTGGTGGTGCCACCCAAATCCGTTACCAATGCAGGTTGATCATCATGAGTCACGCTCTTAGCCTAGTTCATTGTGCCGCGTCAGTTGCGCAGCTGGGCACGTGGATGAGCGGATCGGTACACTTCACGCAGCGTCGTCGCCGTCAACCGGGTATAGATCTGCGTGGTCTGAACGCTGGCATGTCCGAGTAGTTCCTGCACGTCACGCACGCTCGCTCCACCCTCCAGCAGATGCGTGGCAAAGGAATGACGCAGAGTGTGGGGCGATACCTTCGCTTCCAGGCCGGCCTCACGAGCGACCCGTTGAATCGATTCCCACGCCGATTGGCGCGACATGGGTCGCCCTCGTAAATTCAGGAACAAATGCGAATCGCCTCGTCCTCGGGAGGCAAGCTCCGGGCGAGCACGCACCAGATAATTGCCCACTGCCTGACGTGCAGCGTGTCCCACCGGTACCAGGCGTTCCTTGCGTCCCTTGCCGAACAGGCGCACGACCGGTAGCTCCTCATCCAGGTCGATGTCATCGACAGCCATTGCCAAAGCCTCTGACACGCGTGCCCCGGTGGCGTAGAGAACTTCGAGCAGCGCATGGTCTCGAATGCCGCGCGCCGAGTCGTCGCGCGCCGCCATATCCAGCAGGCGTGTCACCTCGTCAATACTGAGAGCCTTGGGCAGGCGCTCCCCCATTTGCGGTGAGTGCACATCCTGCGTCGGGTCGACCGCACCGTATTTTTCACGGATCGCGAAACGATGAAACCCTCGAATCGCTGCCAGTGCGCGCGCAATTGACGAGGGAGCCTTCGGTGCCGTTTTACCGTGAGGATGGGACAGGGCGGACAGATAATCTGCGACGTTGTCGGGGGTGACCGCCTTCAGATCCGTGACCCCACGCTGATGCAAGGCCTGAATATAGCCCTCGATGTCCCGGCGATAATTCGTCACCGTGTGCACCGATGCGCCTTTTTCCACCTGCAGGTAGCTCAGCCACTCCTCGGCAATACTGTCCAAAGCGTCCACGTGTGAATGCTAGACGATCAGGCCCAGGTGCGCGGCTGAAAGTCCTCGTCAGGGGTCGCAGTATTCACGTAGACTAATCTTGCAGCCAATATCAGTGTTGTTCTGACCTGCGTCGCTCAACGTTGGGGCGCAGAAATTCTGGAGGATGTTGTGACATTGAAGTGGGACTCAATCGATGATCGAGCAGTTGCGACTGCCCGCGTGCTAGCAGCCGATGCCGTGGAGAAAGTGGGCAATGGCCACCCAGGCACCGCTATTTCGCTGGCACCTGCCGCGTATCTGCTCTACCAGCGCCATATGAAGTTTGACCCAACTGACCAGCATTGGCTGGGCCGCGACCGTTTCGTCCTGTCAGCAGGCCATTCATCGCTGACACAGTATGTGCAGCTGTATCTGGCTGGTATGGACTTGGAACTGGAGGATCTGAAGTCACTGCGCACGTTTAAGTCAAAGACGCCCGGTCACCCCGAATTCAAGCACACCAGGGGCGTGGAAGTGACCACTGGACCGCTGGGTACCGGCATCGGTGCGGCCGTCGGTTTCGCCATGTCGGCTCGTCGCAGCCACGGCCTGTATGATCCGGAAACACCGATGGGTGAATCCGTCTTCGATCACAACGTGTACGTCATTGCCGGTGACGGTTGCATGCAGGAAGGCGTCCAGTCTGAGGCCGCCTCATTGGCCGGAACGCAGCGTCTGGGCAACCTGACGGTTATTTACGATGACAACCACATCTCAATTGAAGACGACACGAATATCGCGTTTAACGAGGACGTTCTGGCGCGCTACGAATCCTACGGCTGGCATGTCCAGCGCGTTGATTGGCTCAAGGATGACGGCTCCTACGTCGAGGACATCCAGGCCCTGGATCATGCACTGAATGAAGCTGAGAAGGTCACCGACCGTCCCTCCATCATTGCGCTGCGGACCATCATCGGCTGGCCGACTCCGAAGAAGCAGAACACCGGCGGGATCCACGGATCCAAGCTGGGGGATGAAGCGCTGCGCGGCCTGAAGGAAGCGCTCGGCTTTGATCCAGAGGCGATGTTTGCCGCCGATGAAGAAGCTGTCAAGGCAGTGCGGGAAGCCACCGCGAAGCGCGCACGTGAGGCACGTGAGCAGTGGGATGAGCGTTTCAACGCGTGGCGTGAGGCCCAGCCTGAACGCGCAGCGATGCTGAACCGTGTCCTGGCGGGCGGTCTTCCGGATGGGTGGGAATCAGCCCTGCCCGTGTTCGAAGAAGGCAAAGCACTGGCCACTCGCGCAGCCTCCGGTCAGGTACTCAATGCCATCAAGGACGTTTTGCCTGAACTGTGGGGCGGTTCCGCTGATCTGGCAGGATCGAACAACACCTACATGGACGGCTACCCGTCATTCCTTCCCGAGGATCGCTCCTCTGAGAAGTTCCCGGGCAACCCGTTTGGCCGTAACCTGCACTTCGGTGTACGCGAGTTCGGCATGGGTGCCGTGATGAACGGTATTGCCGCCGATCACCTCACCCGCGTGTACGGTGCGACATTCTTCGTCTTTTCGGATTTCATGCGCGGTGCGCTGCGCCTGGCGTCCATCATGGATCTGCCCGTGACCTACGTGTGGACCCACGATTCGATCGGTGTGGGCGAAGACGGCCCGACGCACCAGCCCATCGAGCATCTGGCAGCCTGCCGCGCGATCCCGAACCTCGCGGTTGTGCGCCCGGCGGATGCTGCAGAAACGGCTCAGGCATGGAAATCGATCCTGGAACGTCAGCACCCCGCCGCGCTCATCTTGTCGCGTCAGGGTCTGCCAAACCCTGCCCGCGGCGACGAGGCCGGCCTGGCCGCTGCGGAGGGCCTGGATCGCGGCGCCTATGTGCTGAGCTGTGACGGCGATCCGGATGTCATCCTCCTGGCATCGGGTTCTGAAGTGTCGATCGCCCTTGACGCTGCTGCCACGTTGCGCGAAGAAGGTCGCAGCGTGCGCGTCGTGTCGGTTCCCTGCATGGAATGGTTCGACGAGCAGGACGAGGATTACAAGGAATCGGTCCTGCCCAGCAGTGTGCGTGCCCGCGTCTCCGTCGAGGCTGGCATTGCGATGCCGTGGCACCGCTGGATCGGCGACGCAGGCCGAGCCGTGTGCATCGAGCACTTCGGTGAGTCAGCTGATGGCGCCCGCCTGTTCGAGGAGTTCGGCTTCACTGCTGAGGCAGTGGTGAGCGCTGCTCACGAATCACTGGATGCTGCAGCGAAGTAAGACTGCTTTTTGCTGACATGAGGTATCGGCGCGGGGTGACGGCACATGGCCGAAGCCCCGCGTCGATCATGTCGTGAGCATGACAAGCTGAATCACGGCGATCTCGATACGATGGTGACCTGACACATGATCGATTGAGGAGTGTGCATGGACCCTTCATCGGATGACGCGACGATGCAGATACGAAGCTCCAGGGATCGGAGGCTGCCCCGAATTGCGCCTCCTTGCGGCCTGGTCGTTTTCGGCATTACCGGCGATCTGGCGCGCACGAAGTTGCTGCCCGCTATCTACGACCTGGCACACCGCGGCCTCCTCAACCCTGCGTTCGCGCTGACCGGATTCGGCAGACGTGAGTGGGATCGTGAAGATTTTGAAGATTTCGTGCGCACCTCCATTGAGCAGCACTCTCGAACAGGGTTCGACGAGGGAACGTGGAAGCATTTTGCATCCGGCTTGCGCTTCGTGTCCGGCTCATTCGACGACACTGACGCATACGAGGAGTTGGCGCAGACGGTGCGTGAACTCGATGAATCGCGCGGCACCGGCGGCAATCACGCTTTCTACTTGTCCATTCCCCCAAAGTGGTTCCCGGTTGTCTGTCAGCACCTGGCGAATACCGGTCTGAACGAGCGTCAGGATAGTGAGTGGCGCCGGGTGATCATCGAGAAGCCGTTCGGTCACGACCTTGAATCTGCCCGCGAACTGTCGGACGCCGTCTCGCGCGTCTTCGATGAGCAGGACGTGTTCCGTATCGACCACTATTTGGGCAAGGAAACCGTTCAGAACATTCTGGCGATGCGTTTCGCCAACACGATGTTCGAACCACTGTGGAATGCGCATTATGTGGATCACGTGCAGATCACGATGGCGGAGGATATCGGCATCGGTACTCGCGCCGGCTATTACGACGGTATTGGCGCGGCCAGGGACGTCATCCAGAACCATCTGCTTCAGCTCGTGGCGCTCACCGCGATGGAGGAGCCCATCAACTTGTCGCCTGAGGCGCTCAGGGCCGAAAAGCTGAAGGTCCTGTCCGCTATTCGTCTGCCCGAGGATCTGGCGACCTCAACAGCACGCGGTCAATACCAGTCAGGTTGGCAAGCCGGTCAATTTGTCAAGGGGTATCTCGACGAGGACAATATTCCCGCCGATTCGCACACCGAAACATATGCCGCATTGACATTGCACGTCGATACACGCCGGTGGGCTGGTGTTCCGTTCTATCTGCGTACGGGCAAGCGCCTGGGCAAACGTGTCACGGAGATTGCAGTTGTCTTCAAACGTGCCTCGCACGTCCCGTTCCAGCACTTTGAGATGGGAGAAACCGGGCACAACGTCCTCGTCATCCGTATCCAGCCCGATGAGGGAATGACGATTCGTTTCGGTGCGAAGGTTCCCGCAACAGAGATGCAAGTGCGCGACGTGACGATGGATTTTGGCTACGGCCATGCGTTCACTGAGGATTCCCCGGAAGCCTACGAGCGCCTCATCCTTGATGCGCTGGTCGGCTCCGCGCCACTGTTCCCCGATCAGGATGAGGTTGAGGCCTCGTGGAAAATCCTCGATCCGGTGCTGGATTTCTGGGCACAGCAGGGCCCTCCCGACCAGTATCGTCCCGGAACATGGGGACCTGAATCAGCTCACCAGATGCTGGCCCGCTCCAGCCGCGCTTGGAGGTTGCCGTGATTATCACCCTCAACGACACATCAGCCCTCGATGTCGCCTCGCAGCTTCTGCAGATTCGTCAGGAACAGGGGGCTTCGGCGCTGGGCCGCGTGTTGACGCTGATCGTCGTGGTTGACGACCGGATCGACGTTGACCATGCGATTGAAATTTCGCAGGCTGCTTCTCACGAGCATCCCTGCCGCGTCATCGTGGTGGTGGAGCCGGTGCAGGCAGAACGCTCCAGCTCCCCGCGGGTCAATGCACAGATTCGCATGGGCAAGAACGAGGGGCCGTCTGAAGTCATCGTCCTGGAGCCTCGCGGCGACGCTGGTCAGGATCTGGATACCCTGGTTATGCCGCTGTTACTGGCCGATACGCCGGTGGTGACGTTCTGGCCCAGCACACCGCCAGACAATCCTGCCGAGCATCCGCTGGGGCGACTGGCCGTGCGTCGCATTTCGGATTCACGGGAGACCGATACGCCCATCGATACACTGTTGCGCCTGTCCGAGGTGTACACCCCGGGGGACACTGACTTGGCGTGGTCCGGCGTCACGTTGTGGCGCGCACTGATCGCCACAATGGTCGAGGGGTTCAAGTCGGTACCCACCGCTGTGACCGTTCGCGGCCACCACACTCATCCGTCGTCGTATCTAGTGGCAGCGTGGCTTGCCGATGTGATGGGTATTCCTGCACGCGTCGACACTGATCCGACAGCTCAAACCATTACGGGTGTGCACTTCACGTTTGATGATGCCGAGGAAGCCTCGTTAACGCGCCCTGCCGGCTCGTCTGTCGCGCATGTCAAGCGTTCGGGTCTTGATCCTGTCGCGGTTAATCTTCCGCGGCGCAGTATTCAGGACTGCGTGATGGAAGAACTCAGACGCTTAGATCCTGACCTCATGTATCAGCACGTGATCGGCAATTTCCTGCACGACGTTCGTCGCGATTGCAAGGACCAGTCATGACTTCTTCTCCCCTGCCCCGTATCGTCACCGCTTCTGACCGTAAGAATCTGGCCAGCGCTGTTGCGCGCGAATTGTTGCCAATCCTCGTGCAGGACGCGCGTGAACACAGCGCTGACCGTCCCTTCCAGTGGGCTATCGCAGGCGGCGTCGTGCACGACGTTCTCGCCGATCTCGCTTCGATCATCGCTGACGAGGACGACCTCGATGCCGACTGGTCGCATATTCGAGTGTGGTGGGTCGATGAACGCTTCGTTCAGGCCACCCACTCCGAGCGTAATGACCAGCAGGCCGTATCCGCGCTGTTCGCGCAACTGCCCGGCATTCAGCTGCGCCCCATGCCCTCCGACCGCGGTCAGGGACTCGATCAGGCGGCTGAGGACTATGCAGATCTGTGGCGCTCAGATATCGGTGACGGGGTGCTTGACTTTGCGCTGATCGGGATGGGACCGGATGGGCACATTGCCTCCCTCTTCCCAGGCCGCGCGCACGAAGCTGATGGCGCGCCTGTTCTGGTAGTGCGCGATTCACCGAAAATGCCGCCGTTGAGGCTGTCGCTGCCGATGTCGACTATTGCCAGTGCCCGTGATATCTGGGTTGTCGCGCCCGGTGATTCGAAGGCTGACGCACTGGCGGAGGCACTGGTGTTGGGCGCGCATGAGCAGGATCGACCGATTGCCGGTCTTCCACGCGATCGAACCACGTTCTGGCTTGATACGGATTCGGCGCGCGGCCTGGAAGTTCGCTGAATCACCGGGTCGTGGTCTCAGCCCACTGCGCGCACAGTCAATAGAGAAATCGCACGTGGGACGTTCACGTCTCACGTGCGATTACCGAAAGCTTGAGCGTAAGGCCGTATCTTAGCTGGCGACCGTGATCTTGGTCAGGAGCGCGTAGGCTACGATGCACACCACCCACACGATCAGAATTGCCAAGGTAATGCGATTCAGGTTACGTTCTGCCACGCCTGATGATCCCGCAGTGGTGGAAATGCCGCCGCCGAACATATCTGACAGGCCGCCGCCGCGCCCTTTGTGCATCAGCACTGTCAATACAAGCAGGATGCTGGCCAAAACGGTCAGTACGACAAGGATTATTTTCAGAGCAGTCACTGGTTTTCCATTCACATGCTGGGGATAACAGTAGGCAGTGTAGTGGTATAAGGCCGTCCAACACCAGTTGGGCGCGCGGCGCGTTACCTCACATCTCTGCCGCAGTTCGCCTGGCCGTCCTGAGTAGGGCGCGCCAGGCGAACTGTCAGAAGACCGGCGCGAGCCGATCAGGCGTTCTTGTACAGAGCGATCTTCGAGAACTCCTCCGCCTTCAGAGAGGCGCCGCCGACCAGTCCGCCGTCAACATCAGGCTGAGCCATAATGTCAGCAACGTTCGTCGACTTCACGGAGCCGCCGTACAGAACGCGGACGCTGTCAGCCAGTTCCGGTGTGTACAGCTCTGCCAGACGTGCGCGGATCGCACCGCACACCTCCTGGGCATCTTCAGGTGTCGCAACCTCGCCGGTGCCGATCGCCCAGATGGGCTCGTAGGCAATGACGATCTTGGCAGCCTGCTCGGCGTCCATCCCATCGAGTGCACCGTCGATCTGAGCCAGGACGTGCTCGACGTGACGGCCTTCCTTGCGGACCTCGAGGCCCTCACCGCAGCAGATGATCGGGGTCATCCCGGCTGCCAGTGCAACGCGGGCCTTCTCGCCCACCAATGCATCGCTTTCGCCGTGGTATTCGCGACGTTCGGAGTGGCCGACGACAACATAGCTGACACCCAGCTTGGCGAGCATTTCAGCTGACACTTCACCGGTGTATGCGCCGGATTCGTGCGTTGAGATGTCCTGCGCGCCGTACTTGATCTTGAGGTTGTCACCCTCAACGACAGTCTGAACGGAGCGGATATCGGTAAACGGTGGGATGACCACAACTTCAACGTCGTCATAGGTGAAATTCGCGTCATCCAACGCCATTGCGAGGCCCTGGACCAAATGAACAGCCTCAAGGTGGTTGAGGTTCATCTTCCAGTTTCCGGCCATCAAAGGTGTACGTGCCATGTTTCAGTCCTCCAGAACTGCGATACCGGGCAGAGTCTTGCCTTCGAGGAGTTCGAGGGACGCTCCACCGCCTGTGGAAATGTGAGAGAAAGTGGATTCGTCGAATCCGAGTTGACGAATGGCTGCTGCCGAGTCGCCGCCACCGACCACCGAGAACATTGAGCCTGATGACAGTGCCTGCGCCACGGCGCGGGTGCCCTCTGCGAATGCCTCGAACTCGAATACGCCCATCGGGCCGTTCCACGCCACAGTCTTGGCCTCGGCCAGTGTCTGTGCGAACAATTCGCCGGACTTCGGTCCGATGTCCAGACCCATCTGGTCGGCGGGCATCTTGTCGGCGTCAACAACCGTTGCCGGCGCGTCCGCCTTGAATTCGGGCGCCGCAACGACGTCGACTGGGAGAACCAGCTTGACGCCGCGCTTGTCGGCCTCGTCGATGTATTCCTTGACTGTATCGATCTGATCTTCCTCGAGCAGGGACTTGCCCACCTCGTAGCCTTTCGCGGCCAGGAAGGTGAACGACATGCCACCGCCGATGAGCAGCATATCGGCCTTGGTCAGCAGGTTCTCGATGACGCCGAGCTTGTCGGAGACTTTCGAGCCTCCCAGCACAACGGCGTAGGGACGCTCAGGATCGCCTGTCACGCGTGACAGGGATTCAATTTCCTTGACGACCAGGAGGCCGGCTGCGGAGGGCAGGAGCTTGGCGATGTCGTATACGGATGCCTGCTTGCGGTGGACTACGCCGAATCCGTCGGAGACGAATGCGTCGGCCAGTTCAGCCATTTCCTTGGCGAAGGCTTCACGCTCCGCGTCATCCTTCGAGGTTTCGCGGGGGTCGAATCGAACATTCTCCAGCAGGACGATCTCGCCGTCCTTGATCTTGTCCGCCGCCTCGTGTGCCGAGGGGCCCGTTGTGTCCTCTGCGAGGCTGACGGGGGCATCGATCAGCTCTGCCAGACGTGCGGCAACGGGCTTGAGTGAGAATTCAGGCTTCACTTCGCCTTTCGGTCGACCCATGTGTGCCATGACGAGGATGCGTGCTCCTTCGTCAACAAGCTTGTTCAGTGTCGGTAGAGCTGCCCGGATACGTCCGTCGTCGGTGATTTCGCCGTCCTTGATCGGGACATTGAAGTCCGAGCGGACGAGGACGCGCTTGCCGCGCAGGTCACCCAATGTTTCTATGGTCCTCATTGAACCTCCCTTGATTGTGCAGTGCAGGGTATGTCAAATTCGTCGATGGGGGCGGCTCGTTAAGCCACCATGGAAAAGGCGCCCGCACGCAGAGATATGCATGCGGGCGCCTCTCCTCATTCTAACGTCGTGCTCAGAGCGCGGCCGCGACCTTCGAGGTCAGGCGAACGAGGCTGTTGGAGTAGCCCCATTCGTTGTCGTACCAGGAGACAACCTTGATCTGGTTGTCAATGACCTTGGTCAGCTTCGAGTCGAAGATGGAGGTGTGGGGATCGCCGGTGATGTCGGTCGAAACCAGTTCATCCTCGGAGTACTTGAACGCTTCGGCAAATTCGCCGGTCGAGGCTGCCTTGCATGCTGCGTTCACGTCTTCGGCGGTGACGCCTTCCTTCTTCGGGATGAAGGTGAGGTCGACGACGGAGCCGGTCGGAACCGGGACGCGCATTGCGTAGCCGTCCAGACGGCCCTTCAGCTGAGGAAGAACCAGGGACACGGCGCGGGCTGCACCGGTCGAGGTCGGGACGATGTTCAGAGCTGCTGCGCGGGCGCGACGCAGATCCTTGTGCGGTGCGTCGTGGATGCGCTGATCGCCGGTGTAGGCGTGCACGGTCACCATGAGGCCGCTATCGATTCCGAAAGCCTCATCGAGAACCTTGGCCAGAGGGGCAAGGCAGTTGGTGGTGCACGAGGCGTTCGACACGATGTTGTGCTTCTCGTTGTCGTAGTCGTCGCTGTTCACGCCCATGACGAATGTGGCGTCAACGTTCTTGCCAGGCGCGGAGATGATTACCTTCTTGGCACCGGCTTCGATGTGGGCCTTTGCCTTCTCACCGTCTGTAAAGAATCCGGTGGACTCGACGACGACATCTACGCCGAGGTCCTTCCACGGCAGGTTGGCCGGATCGCGCTCTTCGAGAGCAACAATCTTCTTTCCATCGACGGAGATTGACTCCTCGTCGTAGGTCACCTCTGCGTCAAGACGACCCGTGATGGAGTCAAACTTGAGCAAGTGAGCGAGGGTCTTGTTATCGGTCAGATCGTTTACTGCCACGATTTCAAAATCCGCACCCTGCTGACGAGCGGCACGGAAGAAGTTGCGGCCGATGCGGCCGAAGCCGTTGATTCCAACGCGGATGGTCACTATAGTCCTCCTGCTTGTACCCCATAAAGGGGCACGTATTTCGTGCAACCGGATAGGGCTCGGTACCACAATCCAGCCCGCAGACTTCTGCGGTTCAAGCACTCTTCAATGTACACCCCATAGGCCATTTAGTCAGGGTCGAATGGCCTACAAGAAGTTTGCGTCAAGCGAACAGGCTGTTCGTGACACTTCTAATCATCGAACATTTCGAGCGTGAGTGCAGACTCAGTGTCGGGTATCCCCTGCTCGTGTGCAGCCTTATCGGCCATTGCCAGCAGTCTACGGATGCGCCCCGCCACGGCGTCCTTAGTCAAGGGTGGATCAATGTGTTTACCCAGTTCTTCCAATGAAGCCTGGCGGTATTGGATGCGCAGTTCGCCCGCCTCACGCAGATGCGGCGGCACGGAGTCGCCCAGAATCTCAAAGGCACGTCGAACCCTGGCACCTGCGGCTACTGCCGCACGAGCCGAGCGCCGAAGGTTAGCATCATCAAAGTTGGCCAGGCGGTTGGCGCTGCCTCGCGCTTCGCGACGTTCGCGGCGTTCTTTCCACACCTCAAACGTCTTGACGGCACCCATCGCATTGATGAGCGTGGAAATCGAGTCCGCCTCCCGGATGACAACCCGATCAGCTCCGCGGATTTCGCGCGACTTCCCCGTCGCTCCCAGTCGTCGTGCACACCCGACAAGGGCCATTGCCGCTTCAGGGCCGGGACAGGTCACTTCCATCGACGTTGATCGACCCGGTTCCAGCAGGGATCCTCGTGCCAGAAAGGCTCCTCGCCATCCTGCTGCTGCTTCGTCTTTTCCGGCGCTGACCAGGTGCGGCGCCAAGCCTCTGACCGGGCGTCCCAGTTGATCGACCAGTCCTGTCACGCGTGCCAGGGCGTCTGCTTCCTTGACGACGCGCACCACGTATCGGTCACCGCGACGCAGCGCACCACCTGACACGACAACGACAGATGATTCCGTACCGTACAGCGACGTGAGGAAGGCTCGCAAGCGTCGAGCGACAAGTGGGGAATCCAGTTCAGCCTCGATGATAATTCGACCAGACACGAGGTGCAGACCTCCGGCAAATCGGAGCATCACAGCAGCCTCGGCCGCCATTGTCGATTGACGTGCAGGAACCAGGTGAGCAAGCTCCTCTTTCATGTCCATCGTTAAAGACATGATCGCCTCCTCGTGTCGTGTAGAGCGCCTTGATGACAACTGCTCATGCTAACCACGGTTCCGATCGTCCCACCTCTCCCATGAATCCATCGAATGCATCTCGCAGAGCCGCAGCCAGACGCAACGGATCATGATGGGGCTTCCCGTCGCCCGTTCGCACCTGGCGCAACATGACTCGAGCGCCCACGTCCTGCGCTGCCTGAATGAGCGTATCAATATCATCCGTGGCAGTCGGGTCGGCAATGACAACGTCCAGCTTGAGATCAGGTGCATGGTCGCGTAGGACGCGCACGTGATCGGCAGCGCTCATCGTGTCTGTTTCACCACGCTGGCGGGCCAGATTCAGGACCAGTGCCCTATGGGCATCTGTTGTGACCAGTGCCCGGTGCAACTGTGAAACCAGCAGGTGCGGAATTAACGAGGTGTACCACGACCCTGGACCGAGCACGACCCATTCAGCTTCCTGGATGGCGTGCATTGCAGCCTCTGGGACGGGCGGATCCTCAGGGATAAGGCGCACGTGGCGCACACGTCCGGGCGCGACGGCGACGCGTGACTGGCCCCGTACCGTGTACAGCTCGCCTTCGTTTTCCATATCGGCTTCAATGTCCAGTGGAACTGATGCCATCGGCAGGACCCGGCCCTGAGCGCCCAGGAGCCGGCCGACCCATTCCAAACCCTCAACGGGGTCGCCCAGAAGCTGCCACAGGCCGGAGATCAGCAGGTTCCCAAGGGCATGGCCATTCAATGGCCCGTTGGTACGCAGACGCAGCTGCATCACATCGCGCCAGGTCAGTCCCCATTCGGTTTCCTCGCACAAACTGGCCAGAGCCATTCGCAGATCTCCTGGAGGTAGAAGATCTGTTTCAGAACGCAGACGTCCTGAGGATCCCCCGTCGTCGGCTACTGTGACGATCGCTGTGAGCTGATGCGTGATGTGTCGCAGAGCCCGCAGGGTTGCGGACAGCCCGTGTCCACCCCCCAAAGCAACGACACGTGAGCCGGATTCACCGCGCTGTGCCCATCCTTCTGCATCCAGATATCCCGCCATAATCAGTCCCTGCCTATGTCGCGGTGAAGGACTCGCACCGTCAATTGGTGGCTACGGAAACGCTGAGCGATCAGTTCTGCGATCGCGACCGACCGGTGCCGACCACCTGTGCACCCGACGGCAATCGTCACGAAAGGCTTCAGCTCACTGACATAGCCCTCCATGATGGGCAGCAGCAGGTCAACATAATTCTCGGCAAATTCGCGAGCTCCGGGCTGATCGAGCACATACTGTGCGACCGGTTCGTCGCGCCCCGTCAAGTGGCGCAGCTCCCCCACCCAGTACGGGTTCTTCAGGAAGCGGACGTCCACGACATGGTCGGCATCCAGCGGCAGTCCGTACTTGAATCCGAAAGATTCAACTGTGAGCTGCAGGGGACGCTCTCCTTCCCCTGCAATGACGTCGCGGATGTGTCGCGACAGGTCATGCACTGACATAGCGGACGTATCGATCACTTCATCCGCGTGTTCGCGCAGCGGTGCCAACAACTCCATTTCACGTGTGATGCCGTCCAGTAGTGTCCCGTCCCCCTGAAGAGGGTGCGGCCGCCTGTTCGACTCATATCGGCGCACCAGTGTCGGTTCGTTGGCTTCCAGGAAAATGAGGCGGTACATGATTCCGCTGTCGCGCATCTTTTCCAGTGTGGATGTCAAGTCAGCGAAAAAGGCGCCTGAGCGTACATCTACCACGGCGGCCAGGCGGTGTACGCCCGCACCTCCGCGTGGAGACATCATGCCGACCAGTGCCGGCAGCATCGAGGGAGGCAGATTATCGACCACGTACCAGTCGAGGTCCTCTAACGCACGCGCAGCCTGAGAGCGGCCAGCACCTGAACGGCCGGTGATAATGAGGACTTCGTTCGTGTCCTCCTCCGCTTCTTCCGGCGGAGGCGTGTCACGATCTAGCAGTGGAATGCCCTGAGGAACTGTCAGCGGATCCACGTCGTCACTGTTGTGCGTTGTCGTCATGAAACTAGGATGCCATCTTCATCGGTATTTTGTGCTGAGTCATCACGTTCGACTACCGTCACTTCGCTCGCAATCGCCTGAGCACGTTCACGTGCTTCCGACACCGAGTCGCCCCATGCCAGCGCCACCGCCAGCCTGCGGCCGGCACGCGTGGCGGATTTCGAGAAGATTCTCAAATCTCCTCCGTCACGTAGCGCGCGGGCGACACCCTCGTAACCGGCAAGGGAGAACGCTCGTGGCGCCTTCACAACTGCAGATGCTCCAGTGCGGCGCATCGTCGTGTCGACGGGCAGGCCAAGGATCGCGCGAGCATGAATGTCGAATTCAGATTGGTCCTGCGTCATCATGGTCACCATGCCGGTGTCATGTGGGCGCGGTGACAACTCGGAGAACCACACGTCGTCGCCCTGAATGAAGAACTCCACTCCAAACAGTCCCAGACATGGCTCCGCCCCGCGCTCTGCCAGAGCGCCGGTGACGGCAACAGCCATCTCCTCGGCTCGCTCACGTGCACGCGGTGAAATGTCGGCGCTTTGCCACGATTCAACGTAGTCACCGCTGACCTGCCGGTGACCGATCGGTTCACACACGCTGGTTCGAACCTCGCCTGCCTCGTCGTCCCACCACCGCACGGTGAGCAGAGTGATTTCACAGTCGAATGTCACGCCCTCCTCAACGATGACGCGCCCCGTGGTGGCCCGCGCATCGTCCTGGGCACATGTCCACGCCGATTCAGCCTCGTCAACGGATTCAACTCGCGACTGTCCATGTCCCGACGAGGACATCGTGGGTTTAATGAAGGCCGGTACGCCCGTATATTCCAGCGCGCTGCGCACCTCGTCGACACTGGATGCGAAGCGAAACTTCGATGTGCGCACCCCTGGAACAGCACTCGCCACGCTACGTATGCGTTCGCGATCCATCGTTGCCTGCACCGCGAACGCGTTCGGAACGACGCGTGCGCTCCCAGCCTGTTCAAATTCGGCCAGCACGTGCGTGGCAATTGCTTCCAGTTCGGGCACAATCAGGTCAATGTGCACGCTGCTGAGCACGTCACGCAAAGAGTCCGGATCGCTCATGTCGATCACACGATAGTCATCCGCAACCTGCATCGCGGGAGCATGCGCATAGGCATCGACCGCAGTGACATGGGCGCCCAGGCGCTTGAGCGAAATCGTCAGTTCACGCCCCAGTTCCCCCGATCCCAGCAACAAGACCCGCGCCGGAAGTGGTGTTGGAACGGGCCACGTCGATTCAGTCATTGCGAGTCTCCTCACGGTCAGTGCCAAGCGATTCCACAATAATAGCGGCCAATGCTGGTCCGATACCCTGGACGTGTTCAATCTGCTCAGCGCTGGCAGCCCGCAGGCGCTTCACCGAGCCGAAATGAGCCAGCAACGCTTTTTGACGTACGGGCCCCAGTCCCTCAATTCCGTCCAGGACAGACCGCGTCTGTGCTTTCGTGCGTCGACGCCGATGGTGCGTAATCGCAAAACGGTGAGATTCATCGCGCAAATACTGCAGCAAATACAGAGCAGCCGAGGTGCGAGGCAAAATCAGTGGAAACTCATCACCAGGCACCCACACTTCCTCCAGACGTTTGGCCAGTCCTACAACCGGCAGGTCAACCCCCACCCCCGTTAAAGCCTTTTCGGCCGCATTCACCTGCGCCAGTGCGCCGTCAACCACCACAAGATCCGGCCGGTAGGAAAATCGACGAGGGCGTCCCGTGTGCGGATCGATCGGTCCAGTAGCGAACTCCACACCATCATCGTCTTCACCTTCAATGCCGGCCTCTTCCGCCAGCAGGCGGGTGAAGCGCCGCTGCAATACCTGCGTCATTGCCGCCGTATCGTCAGGCGGTGTGCCGTCGGAGCGCGGTCGGATATTGAACGTGCGGTAGTCCGACTTACGCGGGGCACCATCTTCAAATACCACCATCGAAGCAACCTGCTGCTGGCCGGCTGTGTGGGAAATGTCGTAGCACTCGATACGCAGCGGTGCTGCTTCCAGGCCGAGGTTCTCAGCCAGTTCTTCGAGCGCCCGGGACCGCTGGGTGAGGTCACTGGCACGTTTCGTGCGGTGAAGAACCAGCGACTGCTGCGCGTTTTCCTGCACCGTTTTCATCAAGGAAGCCGCGGTTCCGCGCTGAGGCACACGCACACGCACACGCGCACCGCGCAACGTGGTGAGCCACTTCTCCAGGGCGTCGCGATCCGCAGGCTCCACTGACACCAGAACTTCCCGGGGAAGCGCTGATGTGGGCGTATGTGCCACATCGTCGACCGACCGGGCTTCAGCCTGGCCGCGCGGCCGCCCTCGTAAAGGTTGTTCGGCGGCAGGAACGTCTCCGTAAACTTGCTCGAGCAGAGCGCTCATCAGATCTGCCTCACTCGCATCGTCAACGCGGTCTACTACCCAGCCGCGTGTGCCTCGTACGCGACCTCCCCGCACGTGGAAGACATACACGGCAGCGTCCAGTTCATCACACGCCAGGGCGAATACGTCAGCGTCAGTTCCGTCCTCCAGGACCATCGTGTTACGCTCCAGCACCGTCGTCATGGCTTTCAGATCGTCACGCAGCCTGGCGGCTTTCTCAAAGTCGAGTTCGGCGGCAGCCTGCTTCATCTGTTCCTCAAGGGAGCGAATAACCGGCGCAGCCTTGCCCTGCATGAACTCACACAGGTTCTGCGCAAGTTCACGATGAGCGTCGGCACTGATGCGCCCGGCACACGGCGCAGAGCATTTGCCAATATCGCCCAGCAGACACGGCCTGCACTGCGCCTGGTAGCGTTTGAAGACACCAGGTGAACATGTTCTGACAGGGAAAACTCGCAGCAGCATGTCGATGGTTTCGCGGATCGCCCACACTTGCGTGTAGGGGCCAAAATAGCGTGTGCCTTTTCTGCGCGACTGCCGCGTGATGTGGACACGCGGAAACTTTTCTGACATCGTCACCGCAAGGTACGGATAGGACTTGTCATCGCGATACATCACGTTGAATCGCGGGTCGAATTCCTTGATCCACGTGAATTCCAGGGAGAGCGCTTCGATCTCGTTAGACACAACTGTCCACTGCACGCTGGCAGCTGTTGCAACCATGTGGCGGGTGCGCGGATGCAGAACCTGAGGATCCTGAAAATAGTTGGTCAGCCGGTTGCGAAGGTTTTTCGCTTTACCGACATAGATGACGCGGCCCTGGTCGTCACGAAATCGGTACACTCCCGGCTGCGTGGGAATGTCGCTCGTCCGAGGGCGCCACTGATCCAACTTCGCCATTCCTTTAGCCTAGCTTCCGGCAGCGACGGCGCCAATTGAACGGCACCACGCAGGACGGACGCGATGTGAGTGCGGGCGTTCAAATGAGTACACTCAGACATGGCGACTGCCGTGATCTCATGAATCGACCCGGAAGGGACACACGAATGTTCACCAGCGAGAAAGAAATAGTCGACTTCATCACACGTGAAGAGATTGAATTCATCGATGTACGCTACTGCGATCTTTTCGGCATTCAGCAGCACATGATTGTTCCTCCCAATGAGTTCATCGACGGCGCGTTGTCAGACGGTCTGATGTTCGACGGATCATCTGTGCGCGGATTCTCCGCGATTCACGAGTCCGATATGAAGCTCGTCCCCGACATCACCACCGCCTATGTCGACCCCTTCCGCGCTGCCAAGACACTGGTCGTCGTCTTTTCGGTCGTTGATCCGTTCACCTCTGAACCGTTTTCCCGTGATCCGCGGCAGGTGGCACAAAAAGCTGAGGCCTACCTGAAGTCGACCGGCATTGCCGATACGTGCTTCATCGGCGCTGAAGCCGAGTTCTACATGTTCGACAGTGTGCAGTACAAGGTCGAGCCTCACCACAGCATGTTCCGTCTAGACAGCGATGACGCCTACTGGAACACCGCTCGCGACGAGGATGGCATGAACCTGGGCTACAAGACGCCACTGAAAGGCGGGTACGCGCCGGTTTCCCCGATAGATATGTTTGCTGATGTTCGTGACCACATGACACACAATCTTGCTGAAGCGGGCCTCGTCATTGAGCGGGCGCACCACGAGGTCGGTGCAGGCGGCCAGCATGAGATCAACTACCGTTTTGCACCTTTGTGTCAGGCCGCCGACGACATGATGAAGTTCAAGTACATTGTGCGCAACTCCGCGTGGGAGTGCGGCAAGACTGCCACGTTCATGCCCAAGCCGCTCTTCGGTGACAACGGCTCTGGCATGCACACCCACCTGTCCCTGTGGAAAGATGGCGACCCGCTGTTCTATGACGAACGAGGATATGGTTCTCTGTCCGACCTGGCGCGCTGGTTCATTGGAGGCCTGTTGGAGCACGCGCCCGCCCTGCTTGCCTTTACGAACCCGTCGATTAACTCCTACCGTCGACTCATGCCGGGCTTCGAAGCGCCGGTCAACCTCGTCTATTCGGCGCGTAACAGGTCAGCGTGTATCCGCATTCCGGTCTCAGGAACCTCACCGAAAGCCAAGCGCGTCGAGTACCGCGTACCTGACCCGGCAGCGAACCCGTACCTGTCCTTCTCGGCGTGCCTGATGGCCGGTCTGGATGGTATTCGCAACCGTGTGGAGCCTGCTGCCCCCATCGATAAAGATCTGTATGACCTGCCTCCGCAGGAGTACACCGATATCGCCAAGCTTCCTCACTCACTTGAAGCGGCGTTGGATCATCTGCGTGCCGATTCGGACTTCCTGACAGAAAACGACGTCTTTACGCAGGATTTAATTGACACGTGGATTGAGTACAAGACCACCAACGAGATCGCGCCGATGCGTGCCTACCCGCACCCGGCCGAGTTCGACATGTACTTCAATGTGTAAGGTGCTTGCCCATCTGCGGTAAGCTTGTCCGAAACATGGACGATGACCGCCCATCATCCATCATGACTGTCCACATGAAAGGGAATCACAATGTCTGACCGAGATCAGACCGTATATCGTGCTGACCTCACCCAGCCGGTGGATCCATTGATGACGATTCCGTCAATGCTGCGCAAGCGTGCCGACGAGTTCCCCTTTGATGTCGTGGTTGAAGATCGCTCCTCGGTGGGCGCAACGCTTCCCATCACCGCGTCTGACCTGCTGGATCGCGTCGAGGTGATCGCACGAGGTTTTCTTGCGTGGGGTCTGGAGGCCGGTGAGCGGGTGGCAATCTTGTCGCCCACCAGTTTTGACTGGCTGGTCCTTGACCTGGCAGTAATGACCGTTGGCGGCGTAGTTGTGCCCATCTACGAGTCGGATTCAACCGCACAGATCGATCATATTTTGACCGACGCGCACATCCGACACGTCATCACGGCAACCGTGCAGCAGGCAGATCTGGTGGAAACTGTTCGCCCCGAATGCGTCGAGTCGATCCATTCCCTCGATCGCGGAGCAATGCGTAACCTGGCGCGCGCGGCGGGCCGTATTGTGCCTGAGAAGGTCGAGGAGCGTTTCCGCGATGTACGTGGCGATTCTCTGGCCACTCTGGTCTACACGTCGGGCACGACCGGCACCCCGAAAGGTGTCGAGCTGACGCATCACAACTTTGTGGGCACGACGCTGGGTCTGGGGCAAGTCCTGCCGCAGTACCTGTACAACGAGAACTCACGCCTCTTGCTGTTCCTCCCGGTCGCGCACGTCCTGGCGCGCCTGGTCATGCATGCCTTCGTGAGCGGCCGAGGGCGACTTGCTTTCTCACCGGACATTAAGAACCTGCTTCCCGATATTCAGGCCTTTAAACCATCGATTCTGCTGGCGGTGCCTCGCGTCCTTGAAAAAGTTTACAGCGCGGCGTCAGCAAAGGCGGGGAAGGGCACAAAGCTGCGTATCTTCCAGTGGTCAGCCAGACAGTCCCGCCTGTATGCACGCGCAGAGCGCTCCGAAACCAGCACTCCCCTGACGCTGAAAGTCAATCATGGGATCGCGACGGCTCTGGCGTTACGCAAGATCCAGGCGGCACTCGGTCCCAATATCGAGCTGATTATTTCCGGTGGCGCGCCGCTGGCGCCGGAACTTGCTGAGTTCTTCTCCGGCCTCGATCTCACCTTGATTCAAGGCTACGGGCTGACCGAGACAACCGGCCCGATCGCCGTGCAGCATGCCGATTACACGCCGTTCAACACGGTCGGCAGTGTTGTTCCCGGAAATGAAATGAAAATCTCCGAGCACGGTGAAATTCTGGTGCGCGGCGTATCTGTTTCAACTGGCTATCACAGCTTGCCTGACGAGACCGCTGACTCGTTCGAGGACGGCTGGTTCCATACGGGCGATCTAGGAACGATCGACCCGCGCAATGGTCACCTGTCGATTACAGGGCGCCGCAAGGAACTCCTGGTAACGGCCGGTGGCAAGAACGTGTCGCCCGAGGTACTCGAAGAACAGCTTCAGACACATCCGCTGATCGGACATGTGATCGTGGTGGGCGATAATCGGCCCTACATTGGTGCACTCATCACCCTCGATTCAGATATGCTCGCCAACTGGTTGGTCGCACATAATCTGCAGGTTGTCGACCCCTCGGTTGCGATGCGCATGCCGGAAGTCCAGCGTTCTTTGCAGCGGGCCATCGACCGCGCCAACCGCGCTGTTTCGCGAGCTGAGTCGATTCGTCGTTTCCGCCTCGTCGACACCGTCTTTACTGTTGAGAACGGGTACCTGACCCCCTCGTTGAAACTTCGTCGCTCGAAGGTGCTGAAGGATTACGCGCAGGAAGTTGATGCCCTGTACGAGGAAGGCCTGGCCGAGCGCAATGCGACCGTGCGTGCACGTCAGCCGCACGCGAGGCCTGCGTCCACGATGAGCAGGAAACTGCGGTCCTGGCTGCGGCGCTAATTCAGGTGGACTACCGCGCCACTGCGTGCCGATTGCTGTGCTGCCAGCATGATGTCCAGTGACCGGATAGCCGATGCTGCGTCCGGCTGAGGTGTGTGACCGGTGCGCACAGCGTCAGTGAACGTGCGCAGCATGACGCCATCCATATCTTCACCGTATCCCAGCCATGCGGCTTGCCCACAGACGGCACCAGACACCCGCGCATCAAAGGGGGCGAAACGCGCGGTACCTCTTGTGCCGATAATGTCGAGGGTAAGGCCACCCCATGTTGGCGCCGCTTCCGGCATGCTCCATGAACAGTCAATTGTGCCGACCAGACCTGACGGATAGCGCACCGTGACGAGTCCGCTGGTCTCCACATGAACGTCGGGATTATCTGCGCCCAGAATCCGGTTATCGGCAGCCCACACGGATGATGCCTGTTCACCGTCGAGCAGCATGTCCAGAATGTCAGCGATGTGGACGACATGGTCGACGAGGGCACCGCCACCGGCCTGATCCGGATCAGTGAACCAGGTGCGGCCACCACTGGGGATTTTCCCGTTATTCGAGCCAGCGAAGCCCACCAGATCGCCCAGCTGGCCGTGATCAACTCGCGTCTTGAGTTCTCGGCACGCTGTTGAAAAACGCACCGGATAGGCGGTCATCAGGAAGACTCCTGCCTGACGGCATGCATCCCACATGGCGACAGCATCGTCATGACTGGTGGCGATCGGTTTCTCACACAGGACGCGATATCCACGCTCAGCCGCCCATTCGACCATGCGCCTGTGTTCGGTATTTTCGGAGCAGACGATCACTGCGTCCGGCCCCCATTGCTCTAACTCCTCACAAGTGTCGACGTAGGGCACACCGAGCGCGCGGGCTCCTTTTCTGCCGCGCCATGCAGGGCTGGGGCGTCCTGCCCTGTGTGAATCCGGGTCGGTGCACATCAATTCGACGCCGTCCATGCCCATGAGGGCTGTGGCGTATCCCTCGGCATGCATGTGTGCGAACGACAACAGTCCGATACGAATGGTTTTCATCTCACAACTCCACTACCGCATCGCGATGGGCTGACAGGCGAACCGCGTCTGCCAGCTTCAGCGCTTCGACCGCGTCTTCTGCACTCACCCTCGGCGTTGAGCCGGTGGACATGGACTCCATGAAGTCGCTCAGTTCTGCGTAGTAGGGGTCGGCCGGGGATCCTGATGTGGTCGGCAGCATTGATGCGTCAGTTGGTGCGTCGCTGCGGACCTGCAGAGGTGGGTGAGCTGTTGAATCGTGCTCCAGACACCCGTCGGTTCCCGCAACATAGAATGAAGTGCGAAATGGTGTGCCCACCGGCCCCCACGTCGCGCGCACATTCGAGATCGCTTCGTCCTCATGACGCAATGTCGCCTGAGCAACGCTCACGCGCCGTCCATCGGGGGCAGTGGCATGGCGCAGTGTTGCATACACGCTGCGTACCTCTCCCAGCACCCATCGGGCAATATCAAGGTCATGGATCATGAGATCATCGACAATTCCACCGGATTTTTCCTCGTCAGCGAACCACGAGGCCCATTGCGGGAACGTGCCGGTCCGGTTCAGACGTGCTACCGCCGGGCGGCCGATATATCCGCTGGAGACGGCATCGTGGAGGGTGGCATATTCCGGGAAATACCGCACGACATGCGCGACGTACAGTGCGTTGTCGCGTGCGCGTGACAATTCAAGCAGCTGCTGTGCTGTCGGCGCGTCCAGTGCCAGCGGTTTTTCACAGATGACCTGTCGCCCGGCGTCCAGACCGGCGCGCACAGCTTCCTCGTGTTCGTATGTTGGTGTCAGGACATCGATCACCTGGGATTGTGCGACCAGGTTCTCGAGCGTGGCAACGACGCGTCCGGTGGAGAACTCCGCGCACAGCTCGTTGGCGTCTTCCTTCGAATAGACGAGGATGTCAACGCCGAGTGACCGCCACGCTGACATGTGGGATCGCGCAATGCCGCCAGCTCCGACCAAACCTACTGTTATACGCCGGTCACCACTCATAGATCTACTCTACGCTGAAGTCGAGAATTTTTCTTAAATACTGACCAGTGAATGATTCGTCGACGGCGGCAACATCTTCAGGTGTGCCCTCAGCCACGACCTGACCACCACCGGATCCCCCTTCAGGGCCCATGTCAATGATCCAATCCGCGCACTTGATGACATCCAGGTTGTGCTCAATCACGATGACCGTATTGCCTTTATCAACCAGTGTCTGCAACACCATCAAGAGCTTGCGAATGTCTTCGCTATGCAGACCCGTCGTCGGCTCGTCCAGAACATACACTGATCGTCCTGAGGAGCGTCGCTGCAGTTCGGACGCCAGTTTTACACGCTGAGCTTCGCCACCGGACAGTGTCGTGGCGGCCTGTCCCAGCCGCACGTACCCCAGGCCAACCTCGACGAGCGTGTTGAGATGACGAGCGATACGCGGCAGCGACTGGAAGAACTCCGCCGCTTCAGAGATGGACATATCCAGAACATCTGCCACTGTCTTGCCCTTGTAGTGGACTTCCAGTGTCTCCCTGTTGTATCGCTTGCCGTGACACACCTCGCACGGCACATACACGTCGGGCAGGAAGTTCATTTCAATGCGAATCGTGCCGTCGCCCTTGCAGGCTTCGCACCTGCCGCCCTTGACATTGAAGGAGAAACGTCCCGGCATGTAGCCGCGAACCTTGGCTTCATGCGTTTGTGCGAAAAGCTGGCGAATCAGGTCCCACACCCCGGTGTAGGTAGCTGGGTTCGAACGCGGGGTGCGTCCAATGGGTGACTGGTCCACATGAATCACTTTGTCGAGGTGATCCAGACCGGTGATCGCGCGGTGGCGTCCCGGAACCATGCGCGCCCCATTGAGGCGGGATGCGAGGGACCGATACAGAATCTGGTTAACCAGCGTGGATTTGCCCGATCCTGACACGCCCGTCACGGCGATGAACACTCCGAGAGGGAATGACACGGTGAGGTTATCGAGGTTGTTTTCACGCGCGCCTTTCACCGTGATGACGCGGGAGCGGTCCACCGGCCTGCGTTCGGTTGGAATGGCAATGGACCGGCGCCCCGACAGGTACTCCCCTGTCAACGAGTTCCGATTCTTCTTCAACTCCTCCACGCTTCCGGAGTACACGACCCATCCGCCGTTTTCTCCGGCACCCGGTCCAATGTCCACGACCCAGTCGGCCGATTCAATCGTTTCTTCGTCATGTTCGACAACGATCAGCGTGTTGCCGAGGTCGCGAAGGCGCTTCAGGGTGGCGATCAGGCGCTGGTTATCACGTTGATGCAGGCCAATAGATGGCTCATCCAAGACGTAGAGAACCCCGACCAGTCCCGACCCGATCTGGGTGGCCAGCCGGATACGCTGAGCTTCACCACCGGAAAGGGTTCCGGCCGCCCTTGACAATGTCAGGTACGTCAACCCCACATCGTTGAGAAACTTCAAGCGGGCGATGATTTCCTGCAAAATGGGGCGCGCAATGAACTGCTGTCGCTGGTCGAGCTCGAGCTCACTCATGAAACGCTCGAGATCAGCAATCGACAGGTTCGACACCTCGGCAATGTTCAGGCCACCGATGCGCACAGCCAGCACTTCCGGCTTCAGGCGGGCACCCTGACACACGGGACATGGCACCTCACGCATGTACGCTTCCAGGCGTTCCAACGTTCGATCCGACTCAGTTTCCTCACGCTTGCGTTCGATGTAGTTGACAGCGCCTTCGAAGCCAGTCGTGTAGGAACGCTCGCGCCCCCACCTGTTACGGAACTTGACTTTCACTTCGTAGTCTTTGCCGTACAGGATCGCCTGGCGCGCCTCACTGGGCAGCTCCTTCCACGCAGTCCTGGTCGAAAAGCCGAGCTCCTTACCGAGGGATTTCAGCAAGCGTACATGGTACTTAACGTTCCGGCTCCACGGTGCGACAGCCCCATCCTCAAGGGACAGTTCTTCGTCGGGAACGACGAGGTCAGGGTCGACTTCCAGCCGCGAGCCGATTCCCATACATTCAGGACATGCACCGTAAGGAGCGTTGAATGAGAATGTGCGAGGCTCGATTTCTTCAAGTGCAAGTGGATGGTCGTTCGGGCAGGCGCGCTTTTCAGAGTAGCGGCGCCGCCTGTTCGGATCGTCCGCGTCCAGATCCACGACGTCAATGACGACCAGGCCTTCCGACAGCCCCAGCGCTGTTTCTACCGAGTCAGTCAGACGCTGCTTCATACCGTCGCGCACCACCAGTCGGTCGATGACGACTTCGATGGTGTGTTTCAGCTTCTTCTCAAGGGTCGGCGCGTTCTCCAAACGCACCACTTCACCGTCAATCAATGCGCGTGAATAGCCGGCAGCGCGCAGATCGTCAAGTAATTCGCGGTACTCACCCTTGCGGCCACGCACGACGGGTGCGAGGACCTGGAAGCGGGTGCCCTCCTCCATCGAGCGCACACTGTCCACGATCTGCTGCGGGGTCTGGGCGGTGATTTCAGCGCCACACGTCGGACAGTGCGCAGTGCCCGCCCGTGCGAACAAAAGACGCAGGTAGTCGTGGATTTCAGTGATCGTGCCCACCGTTGATCGCGGGTTACGTGAGGTGGATTTCTGATCGATGGACACTGCCGGAGAGAGGCCTTCGATGAAGTCAACGTCAGGTTTGTCCATCTGACCGAGGAACTGGCGCGCATATGACGACAGGGATTCAACGTAGCGGCGCTGCCCCTCGGCAAAAATGGTATCGAATGCGAGGGATGACTTTCCGGAGCCGGACAGGCCGGAAAAGACGATCATCGCGTCGCGAGGTAACTCGAGGTTGACGCTTTTGAGGTTGTGCTGGCGCGCTCCGCGCACGATCAACTGGTCTGACACCCCTCGATCCTACGGCTCCGGCGCGATTCTCGCACATCTGTTCCATGTGGGTGGGTGCGCAGGATCTGTTCATGCATTCAGGCGCGCCGCGATCGCAATGCTGGGATAATTGACCTATGCGTATCTATGTCGTTGAGTACACGTATGACACCAAGTTGAATTCTCTGACGCAGGATTTCCGCCCGGCGCACCGCCGTTTCCTGCGGGATCTGTATGCGAAAGATGTTCTGCTGTCCTCAGGTTGGCTCCGCGATGCGATGCATGAGGGTGCCCTCATCATCTTGAAGGCAGAGTCCGCCAATGTGGCGCTGAAGATCCTCGAGGATGATCCGTTCTACGTTCAGGGGTTCATCATTGATCGGCGCATCATGCAGTGGGAACCGACCATCGGCAGCCTGGCCGAAGAATTCGACACGAAGTTCCCGTACTCGTAGATTTCGGCTGCCTCTAGTCGACCAGCCCTTTGAGAGCCCGAGCCACCAGCTCCGGCTTCTCAACGGCGCTCATATGCCGCGCCTGAGGGATGCGTGCCACCTGCACAGTCGCCCCTCCACTACGAATGGTGCGGGCCAATTCGTCAGCGCCCGCCCAGTTCAGTGAACCGTCCTCTTCAGCGCTGATCAGGAGGGTTGGAGTGTGGATGCTCGCAACGTCGCCGCGCATGTCCGTACTGGCGAGGACCTCGCAGCACTGCGCGTATCCCTCGTCATCACAGTTTTCGAAGATCCTGCGAATCGCCTCAACGCGGTCAGCACCCTCCCCCGAAGCAAATTCAGGCATGAACCAGCGCTCGAACGTTGCGTCCACCAGGCTCGCTGTGCCGTCGCGACGCACAGCCCCAGCTTTGTCGTACCACTGATCAGGCTGACCATTGATCGGCCCGGCACTCATGACGGTGAGGCTGCGCACCCGCTGAGGATGTGTGATTGCAGTAGCCATGGCGACCATGCCACCCAGTGACAGTCCGGCGCAATGAAACGTATCGACGCCGTGATCATCCAAGGCGCCAAGCAGTGCTTCCACAACGTCGGTCATCTTCAGTTCGCGGCCGACCGGAGCAATCGGTGTTCCCCCGTGTCCGGGCAGGTCGTAGAGGACAATATCAAAATCGTCGCGAATCAAAGGGATGACGCTCTCCCACATGTCGTGGCTTGATCCCAGTGAATGTCCCAGCACCAACGCCGGAGCATCCTCGTTTCCCAGGATCGTCAGCGGCAGCTTCCATGCAGTCATCTTCAACTCCTTCACGTGGTATCTCCGCACTGTCAGTCTAGTGGCGCACCGTCCGTTTCAGCCTTTCGCTGGTGGCGCAATGAGTATGCGCGATGCGCCGCTTCGATGAGGATACAGGCGGTGAGGCCGCACGCGAGGATCACCCATCCGTCGTGCGCTGCCGGCCACTCCAGCGCAAAGAAATTGCGGACGAATGGGATGAATACTCCCGCGACAGCGCAGGTCAGCATGAGTGCAATCAGTCCGGCGCGCCACGAATTGACCGGGCGTGCGGTAATGGACAGGAGCCACAGTGCACCACACATCAACGACAACGCGGCAGCGGTTTGGCCCTCCACTTGTCCTACGCCCACCATCCAGTACGCAGTCAACGCAGCTGCAGCCAACACGCACCCTGATGGAACGGCCAGGCCGAGCACGCGCTTCAAATATCCGCTGACGTATCGTCGCCTGTTCGGTCCCAGCGCGATGAAGAATGCCGGGATTCCGATGGTCAGCGCATCAATGTAAGTGAAGTGACGGGGCAGGAACGGGTAGTGCCAGGCGGCAAGGGCACAGATGACGGCAATGAGGCTGGCGTAGACCGTCTTGGCCAGGAAGAGCGCGGAGACACGTTCCATATTCGCCATGATGCGCCGCCCTTCAGCGACGACCCCTGGCAGAGCTGCAAACGCTCCATCGACCAGCACGATCTGCGCCACCGCTTTCGTGGCGCGGGCACCGCTGCCCATCGCGATTCCCAGGTCGGCATCTTTCAGGGCAAGTGCGTCATTGACGCCGTCACCCGTCATCGCGACAGTATGCCCACGCGACTGCAAAGCCCGCACCATTGCGCGTTTTTGCTCCGGAGTGACACGTCCGAACACATCATGATCCATCACGGCCTGCACGAACGCGTCGCTGTCCATGTCCTCAGGCAGGGTGCGCGCATCCATCCCGCGAATCGTCGCCTGGTCCTCACGCAATGAGGCCACGCTCGCGATAGCCTGCACAGTCGCAGGATTGTCACCTGATATCACGCGTACCCGCACGCCCTGCCGGCGGAAATACTTCATTGTGTCAGCAGCGTCGGGGCGGATCTGTTCACGCAGGACGATCAGCGTGTTCGGCTGAAGTCCCTGCGGCAGTTCCTCCCCCATTAACGAGGGCGCTGCCGGCGCACAGCTGAGCACCACAACGCGAAGTCCCTGGTCGGCAACGCGCGTGACGTGATCCAGCACATTCGCGTCAGTCACCGTCATTTCCGGAGCGCCCAGCACCCAGGCCTGCTCTCCATCACTGAATCCCGACCATTTGCGTGTCGAATTGAATGGGACGCTCCAGTTATCAGACAGGTCAGCTGGCTCCACCTCGAGTGCCTGCGCCTTCAGATGAGCAACGATCGCTTCCGCAGTTGCGTTGTGTGTGGAAGCATTGAGTGTCAACAGTGCGCGGGCGGCACCCTCGTCAATTCGGTCACCGCTGTCACCCGCGCCTAGGGGAATCATAGAATCGACGCTCACTCCGCCAGTGGTCAGCGTTCCCGTTTTGTCAACGCAAAGGGCATCCACACGCGCGAGGACTTCCACCGCGGGGAGCTCATTGACGAGGACTTTGCGCCGTGCCAGTGTTGCCGCGCCGAGGGCGAAGTTCATGGAGGTCAGCAGAACCAGGCCCTGCGGGATCATGCCGACAACTGCCGCGACCGCCAGGACGAGTGCGTGCCGCCATCCACCACTGAGTGGATCGAGGCGGATCTGCGACCATACGATCAGCGCGGTGACGGGCACAATCAGCCACGAAATGACCCGCAGGACACGGTTAATGCCCTGCTGAATCTCGGAGGTGGTGCGCGTGAACCGGCGGACCTGCTCTGTGAGCGTATGGGCATAGACGGCGTTTCCGACAACAGTGGCTTCGATAAGGCCGTCACCTGAGACGACAGCGGTGCCGGCCAGGACGCGGTCACCCTGCTTTTTTCTGATCGGTACGGATTCGCCCGTCAACAAAGATTCGTCAATGTCGAGGCTGTGGGAAGTCTGCACGATTCCATCGACGGGAACCTGGTCCCCCAGGCGCAGCTCGATGATGTCGCCGCGTACCACGTCTTCCGACAGGACCTCGCGCTCTTCACCATCCCGCCACACCAGCGAATGCGGCGCGTCGACAATCGCCAGGGAATCGAGCGTTTTCTTCGCGCGGTATTCCGCCGCGATACCGATGATGGCGTTGAGTACCATCACGCCGCCGAACACTGCGTCCCGCCAGTCCCCCACAATCAGTACCACAACAATTGCGGTGGTAAGGATCGTGTTGAACAGGGTGAAAACATTTGCTCGCGCTATTGATCCGAGCGAGCGGGACGTCTTCGTATGGTGATGGTTGACCTCACCCTGACGGGTGCGTTCTTCCACTTGTGCGGCCGTGAGGCCGGATGGCCCGGGTACTGGCATCAGTCCACTGACGGACGCGGCTCAGTATGCTGCTCGTCGGAGTCAGCGATCTCACGCACCGAGGAGCGTGCCGCATCTTGCTCGGCCTTGGCACTGCGATTAATCGGCTGAGGTGCCCGCAGGACGTTTGAGTGGCGTGACTTGAGGATCGAGGCGATCACCGTGATGATCAGCGTTCCGGCGATGACGGCAAGTGAGAGCGGTGTGCCCACCTCGGGGACGCTTTCGAAGCCCTGTCCACCGTTAATGAACGGCAACGTGTTCTCATGCAGGGCGTGCAAAATGAGCTTCACGCCGATGAAGCCAAGAATGACGGCCAGGCCGTAGTGAAGGTACACGAGACGATCAAGCAGTCCGTCGATCAGGAAGTAGAGCTGACGCAGGCCCAGCAGGGCGAAGGCGTTGCACGCGAAGACCAGGTACGGCTCTTTCGTGAGGCCGAAGATTGCCGGAATGGAGTCAAACGCAAACATGAGGTCGGCTGACCCCAGAGCGAGGACCACCAGCAGCAGCGGTGTCACAGCAGTCCTTCCGCCATGGCGATAGAGGAACCGGTCCGAGTAATACCCGTCGGTGACGGGAACGATGCGGCGCACGAGGCGGATGAACCCGTTTTCACCCTGTTCGGATTCTTCCTCGTCTCCGCCGGTCCCCTGGCGTGCCTGAGAGTATGCCGTCCATAGCAGCCATGCACCGAAGATAAAGAAGACCCAGGAGAAGCGTTCAATCAGTGCGGCACCGATCAGGATGAAGATCAGGCGCATGACGAGCGCAATGATGATGCCGCTGAGCAGCGCTTTTTGCTGATATTCTCGCGGCACTCTAAACGAATTCATAATGATGACAAAGACGAACAAGTTGTCGAGCGACAGGGACCATTCGGTGATCCAGCCGCCGTAGAACTCTCCGGCATACTGGCCGCCATAAATCGCCCAGATCCCGATTCCGAATAGCATCGCGAGAGAAACATAGCCCACAGTCCACAATGCCGCCTCTTTCATGGTGGGGGCGTGCGGTGTACGGACATGACCGATGATGTCGATAGAAATAAGCACAATGACGACGAGGCCTAGGCCGACCCAGCCGAGCGCGTGAACGTCCACGTAAAACCTTCCGTGTTCGGGGTGATACAGCCGAGGTCTGGTCCGCCTGTCTGCGACAGGCCTCGGTACCGGGTTCGCTGCGCGCACGTAGCGTCCCGAGATGACGATACCGGGTTAAAGGATTACTCCCCTCGTGGATCTCATACTACCGCGTTCAGACGCCCCGGAATCAGTTTGCTTCCTTCATCTGTCGAAGCTCACGTTTGAGATCCGCCACCTCGTCACGCAGCCGGGCGGCCAGCTCGAACTGAAGATCGCCTGCCGCCGCATGCATCTGCGCTGACAGGTCGTCAATGAGCTGCGCCAGTTCAGCTTCAGCCTGAAGTCCCAGTCGTTCACGGGTATCCCTGGCGTGGCGCAACACGTCGTCGCTGGCTCGGGCATGTCCGATGGGCTTGCCGGAGCGTTCCTGACGGTACCCACCTTCCAGCAGTGATTCCGTGTCAATGTCCTCGCGTACGAGCATGTCTGTCACGTCAGCGATCTTCTTGCGCAGAGGTGTCGGATCAATGTGATGTTTTTCGTTATAGGCAATCTGCTTGGCTCTGCGCCTTTCGGTTTCCTCAATCGCCGCACGCATCGAATCGGTGATGTTGTCGGCGTACATGTGAACCTCGCCCGACACGTTACGGGCTGCGCGGCCAATCGTCTGAATGAGGGAACGCGTTGAGCGCAGGAACCCTTCCTTGTCCGCATCCAGAATGGACACGAGCGATACTTCGGGCAGGTCGAGGCCTTCTCGAAGCAGGTTGATCCCGACAAGGACGTCGAACTTGCCCTGACGCAGTTCCCGCAACAGTTCCACGCGGCGCAACGTGTCGACATCCGAGTGCAGATATTCGACGCGAACGGAGCGTTCGGCCAGATACGTGGTGAGGTCTTCTGCCATTTTTTTGGTCAATGTGGTGACGAGGACGCGTTCATTGCGTTCCACACGCACCCGGACTTCTTCGAGCAGGTCATCAATCTGTCCCGAGGTAGGCTTCACAATCACCTTCGGATCGACCAGGCCAGTTGGGCGAATGATCTGTTCAACAACTCCGTCGCAACGCTCGAGCTCGTAGGGGCCGGGTGTGGCCGACAGATACATGGTCTGCCCGATGCGCTCAACAAATTCATCCCACTTCAGTGGCCGGTTGTCCATTGCCGAGGGAAGACGGAAACCATGATCGACGAGGGTGCGTTTACGCGACATGTCACCCTCGAACATGGCACCGATCTGCGGAACCGTGACGTGAGATTCATCGATAATGAGCAGGAAATCATCCGGGAAATAATCCAGGAGAGTGTGCGGCGGCGTGCCGGGGCCGCGACCGTCAATATGGCGTGAATAGTTCTCCACACCCGAGCAGGTGCCGACTTCCTTGAGCATTTCCAGATCATAGGTTGTGCGCATGCGCAGTCGCTGCGCTTCGAGAAGTTTGCCCTGAGATTCGAACCATTCGAGGCGTTCGGCCAGTTCATCCTCAATCGACTTGATCGCACGCTTCATACGCTCTTCGCCAGCGACATAGTGAGAGGCCGGAAACAGGTAGATCTGGTCAACGTCACGTATTACGTCACCTGTCAGCGGGTGCAATACGGCGAGCTGGTCGATTTCATCACCGAACATTTCGATGCGGATGGCGAGTTCCTCGTACACCGGGATGATCTCGATGGTGTCCCCGCGCACACGGAACGTGCCGCGGGTGAATGACATGTCGTTGCGCACGTACTGCATATCCACGAAGGCGCGCAGCAAATCGTCGCGGTCAATGACCATTCCTCGCTGCAAATCCACCATACGTGCCACGTATTCTTCAGGCGTGCCCAGGCCGTAAATGCAGGACACCGATGAGACCACAACCGTGTCCCGACGCGTCAGCAATGAGTTGGTTGCCGAATGTCGCAGGCGTTCAACCTCGTCATTAATGGAGGAGTCTTTTTCAATATAGGTGTCTGTCTGGGGCACGTATGCTTCAGGCTGGTAGTAGTCGTAGTACGACACGAAGTATTCGACCGCGTTCCTGGGCAGGAATTCGCGGAACTCGGCGGTGAGCTGAGCGGCCAGCGTCTTGTTCGGCTCCATGATCAGGGCGGGACGCTGAATCTGTTCGATGAGCCAGGCGGCTGTTGCCGTCTTGCCGGTGCCGGTCGCGCCCAGCAGCACGACATGTTGTTCCCCACCGTTGATGCGCTCGGCAAGCTCACGAATCGCGTGTGGCTGGTCGCCTGAAGGGGAATACTCCGCGATCACTTCGAAAGGATGTTCCTGGCGCAAGATTCGTTGCCCGCTCATACGTCCCACCGTAGTCGCTGCGGACTGCTACCGCTTCCCGCCCATGGAGCAAGTGTCCTAGACTCATATCTATATGAGTGCCTGCATGCGCCATAAGACCAGAGTTGTCTTCGATGAAGGTGGATTACTGTGACACATACTGCTGATCAACCCCAATGGTGGAAGTCCTCGACTGTTTACCAGATCTATCCTCGGTCTTTTCAAGACTCCAACGGTGACGGCATCGGTGACATTCCCGGCATTACATCGCGGGTGCCGTATCTGAAGAAACTCGGTGTTGACATCGTGTGGCTGTCTCCCCTGTACCGCTCCCCTATGGCCGACATGGGATACGATATTGCGGATTATCAGGATGTTGATCCGATGTTCGGTACCCTCGATGATCTTGATGAGCTGATCGCGCAGCTGCATTCTCACGGCATGCGCCTGATCATGGATCTTGTCGTTAATCACACCTCCAACCGGCACCCCTGGTTCCAGGAGGCGCTCGACCCCGCATCAGACAAGCGCGACTGGTACATCTGGCGCGACCCGCGCCCGGGAGCAACCGCCCACGAGGTGCCGGCAGGGCAGCGCCGCGGTGATGAGCCTAACGACTGGACTGCGGCATTTAACGGCCCGTCATGGACGTGGCACGAAGCCTCCCAGCAATACTATCTGCACCTGTTTGCGCCTGAGCAGCCGGATTTGAACTGGGACAACCCTCAGCTGCGCCAGGCGATCTTCGAGATGATGCGCTGGTGGCTTGACCGAGGCGTTGACGGCTTCCGCATGGACGTCATCAACCTGATTTCCAAGCCTGAAGGATTCGACCAGCCTGGCGAAGGCTCTATCACATCGGCCGCTTTCGGCCCGCACTTCCACGAGTACATCCAGCAAATGCACCGCGAGGTGTTCGACCGCTATCCCGACCGCGTGTTCTTCACCGTCGGTGAGACACCGGGTGCCACACCCCATGATGCGATTTTGACCTCTGATCCGGCGCGCCGCGAGTTGGATATGATCTTCCAGTTCGAGCACATGGGGCTGGACAGTGCTGACGGGGACAAGTACCACATTCGCGATCTGCATTTGCCTGACATGAAGCGCAACCTTGCGCGCTGGTCGCAGGAACTGGCTGGAAAGGGCTGGAACTCCCTGTACCTGTCGAACCACGATCAGCCGCGTCCCCTGTCGCGCTATGGCGATGAGGAGAATCACCGCTACCATTCAGCCACCGCATGGGGCGCGATGCTGCACGCTCACCCGGGCACACCGTTCGTGTTCGAAGGCGAAGAGATCGGCATGTCGAACTACCCGTGGTCCGGTATCGACCAGTTCAAGGATGTGGAAACGATTGGTCAGTGGCGCCAGTCAGTCACCCTCGACGGCCAGGATCCTCAGGCAGTGTGGCCGGCGATCGTGAAGATGAGCCGCGACAATGCCCGCACCCCGATGCAGTGGGATGCGACCGAGAACGCCGGATTCACGACCGGTGAACCGTGGCTGCCGGTGAACCCGAATTATGAGACGGTCAACGCGCAGGCACAGGTTGACCAGGCAGGCTCCACGTTCGAGTTCTACCGCGCGATGATCGCGCTGCGCAAGGAGTATCCGATTCTGGTCGAGGGTGACTTCGAGCTGGTCGAGCCAGATGATCCATCAATGTGGTGGGTGCGGCGCACCCTGGGCGACCAAGTGCTCGATGCGGTGGCGAATATGTCCTCGCATTCCATTGCCTGCGCTGTCCCCGACGGCGACGTGACCTTGTCGAACCGTCGTCACGACAACGGGGATGACTGGGAGTACGCGGCTCTGGCCCCGTGGGAAGTCCGGTGGGTGATCCACCCAGCTTAAGTGCTCACCCGACCAGGGTGCTGCCCAGGTAAACGGCCACGAGAATCAGCCCGACCCCGGCGATGCGCTGAGAGATCAGTGCTCGCGAGGGGGCGGGCTGTTCCGATGCTTGCGTGCCGCGTACCAGAAGCTTCCAGATGATCTGCGGGCGGATGACCATCAGGAGGCCAAGGGCGCCAAAAAGGACGACGAAAAACCACAACATGAGGTGATTTTACAAATTCTGCCCGCGAACCACAGCGACGATTCGCTGCGCCTCGTCAGGATCGGTGCGTCCTGGCTGCTGTGCCGGAGCACGCATATGCACTTCGGTCGCTCCGGTGCGGTGGATCACAGAGGCGACATTGTGCGAGCGTAAACCGCCTGACACGAGGATGATCATCTCTCCAGCTGCGCGGTCTGTCAGGTGGCGAATATTCTCCATGTTGACCACAGACGCATCACCGCCGGTGGTGAGCACTCGATCGAATCCCGCACAAATAAGCTGGTCGAGGCTTCGGTCCATATCCTGCACGGTGTCGAAGGCACGGTGGAAAGTCAGTGGTCTCTCCCCGGCCGCGTCGCGCCACAGTGACAGCACATCCTGATCGATCTCGTGGTCACTGGTCAGCCCACCGACGACAAAACCCACCGGTATGTCGGTGTGGTCGGTGCGTTCACGCAGGCGTCGCATCGCCTCGGCAATGTCGCGTTCCTCACCGGAGGGCATCACGAATGTGCCGGGACGGGGGCGGATCAGCACCTGCATCCCGCCTGACGGTGCGACGCTGAGCGCGCTGTCCACCACTCGATCAGAAGGAGTCAGGCCTCCGCAGCTCAGGTCATCGCACAGCTCGACTCTGTCGATGCCCATCTGTGAGGCAATCTGCACTCCCTCAGTGTCTTCAACACATAGCTCGATAACCGTCATTGATCTTCCAGTCGTTCCACATCTGCCGGTTCGCAGCCTGGGCACCCAGGATCGCGGCTCCCCACTTCCCTGCCTCTGCGCCCAGGCGGGCGGTCACAATTTCGGGAGGTGTTCGCCACGCCATCAGGTCACGCAGGTGACGGCGCACCGGTTCCAGCAACGTCTCACCGGCGTTGGACAGGCCCCCGCCGACAACGAAGCGGGTGGGGTCGAGGGCGAAGGTGAGGTGCGCGAAACACAGGGCCAGCGCGTAAGTGGCGGTATCCCATACCTCATCTGCAATGGGGTCGATTCCCAGCAGATCCTCTACCGTGCGAGCTGTTGCCTCTTTGCCGGTCTTCTGCGTGAAGCGTCGCGCGATGGCTTTTGCTGATGCGTACACCTCCGTGCAGCCTCGCTGTCCGCACGTGCATGTTTCACCATTCGGAATGACCGGCGTGTGGCCAACTTCTCCGGCGCTGAAGGCATCACCTGCCCACGGTCGGTTACCGTGGCAGATGGCTGCCGAAATGCCGGTGCCGATGGGAACCATGATGAAGGTGGGTGCGCCCTGGCCAGCGCCCAGGAGACCTTCAGCCAATCCTGCTGCCCGCCCGTCATGTCCGAGGCGCACCGGCCGTAAGCATGCTTCCTGCATGCGCTGGGCAAGGTTCACGTTCTTCAGTTCGAGGTTAGACGCATACTTGATAACGCCGGCCTCTTCGTCCACCACACCAGGTGTGATGACACCGATTCCGGCGACCTCTGGCCACTTGTCCACGATGGTCCGGGCGACGTGGCACGCTTGTTCGACCACGTTGCCCGGACGCGTGTCCAGGTGTACAGCATCGGTGACGTGTCCAGCTGAGTCCACCAGGAATGACTTGATGGACGTACCGCCAACATCAACCCCCGCAACCACGGTGTTCACGAGATAAACACCTCTACGTCCAGTCTGGCGTCGGTCACATCCTCATCGAATGGGAACATCGGTCGGTCAATGCGGCGATGTCCCAGACGAATCAGATCCTGATCAACTCCGCCTGGAGTCAGTGCCATCATCCAGTCGGCCTGTGCCTTGTACAGATCCGGTTCCAGGTAGCCGATCTTGACTACCACGACATCGGGATCATCGATCGACAGCCCCAGTCGCTCATATTGCACGCGGGAATGGTATTGCATGCGCTGAGAGGTCACAATGACAGTCAGGCTATTGATCTTCAACGCACAGGTGCGACCACCCTCAGGATCATCGATTACTCGGAGCACTGTCGCGTGGACCTTTTGCGGTCCGGGTTCACGCGTATCGATATGCGCGCCCAGCTCAACATCGACCTGTGCCCCTTCATCAGCCTGATCCGCCACCTTCACGGCATTCGGATCAACCAGCGATGCGTACAGAACGTTGAGCGCCTCATCCTTTACCGGTGCCCACTCCAGGAGCTCCGACAGCGCGGCCGTGCAGTCGTCAGCACCGCCAGCACCGGGGTTGTCTCCGGAATCCGAAATGAAGAACGGACGCGGAGCGTCGAGGGCGTGCTCAAGGCACTCGCTCATGGTCCCCACGGGTGCAACGAATTCGAACTGATCGCGTACATCCCAGAAATGCTGAGCCAGTCGCAGAGCCTGAGCTTTCACGTCCTCAGCGTCATCACCTGTGACCACAACGGCTCCCTGGCAACGTGGCTGATCCGCCCATGCGAATCCAACCCAGATTGCCGCGTCAAGAATACCGGGACGTTTTTCAACCTCCGGAACCATGGCATACAGCGACTTGGCCGGTTCAATACGTGTCGATGTCTTTTCACCAGGCAGCAGTACCGGCACGTGAACCAGTGCCTTAGCCGGCCTGCCTTTGCCACTGACCAGTCGTTCCACTAGGTTCACCGCTGCTCGCTTGCGCGATTCGAACGCATCCTCATGCGGCGCCATCCTGTAGCAGGTGAGCAGATCGCAGCCTGCGAACAGGGCTCGGGACACGTTTCCGTGCAGATCCATGGAGGTCGAGATCAGGGGTTTATCTCCGACAACTGCACGGACGGCTGTGATCAGGTCGCCCTCGGTATCGTCGTATCCCTGGGCGGTCATGGCGCCGTGGATGTCGAAGAAGACTGCGTCAACAGGTGCAACGGCGGCTAAGCCGTCGACTATTTCCTGCCGCCAGGCTTCGTAGTCTGAGCGCAGCACCTGGCCGCCCGGCAGTGCGCGGGCGTGAAGGATCGGGATCCATTCGACCTGGCGCGCCCAGTCCTCGTCCATCCACGTGTAACGTGCGAGCAGCTCGTCACCGCGGCTGACCTGGAAATCCTTTTCAGTTGAAACGTATGGGGTAAAAGTCGAGGACTCGATGTGGAGCCCACAAATTGCTATTCGCGGAAGAGTCATTTCACCATCACTTTCCATCTAAAATCATCTGAAGTCTGAGATCCGTACCACTCGTTCTACCCTTCGAAAATGATGTCAGGGTCCTCATAGCCAGTCACTGACTCAAATTCCTTCCTCAGCAACATAGCCTCATTCCACTCCGAACCAGCGAGGTCTTCCCTCTCAGACGGGTCCTGCTCGAGGTTATACATCTGACCGGTTTCATCGCGTTGAGCAGGACGACCAACAGGCTCCGAGAAACCTCCAGAACCTGAACTCCAAATTGCCTTACAATTCCCCTTCCGCAAAACCAAACTGCCGTCGTAAGACGAAACTCCGATGACACGCTCAGCATCGGAATTCGAAGAAACTAGATCTATTCCGTCGGTCTCAGATATGTCTGATAGGCCCATTAAGGTGCACAGTGTGGGTAAGAGGTCAAGGAGGCTCATAGGTGTGTCAGATTCGAAGGCTTCTGAACCGGGTCCGCATGCGATCAGCGGCACTCTATGTCCCCCCTCGAAAACATCAGCCTTCTGGCCTCTCCATGACGAGTTCGGCCGGTGGTGAACGACATCGCCGTCTTCAGGGAAAATCATCGGCGCTCCATTGTCACTCGTGAAGATGAACAGAGTATCGTCCAACACACCCAGCTCATCCAGAAGCTCCAGAATCCTTCCCACCATCCAGTCGACGAGCATTACCGAATCCCCACGCAGACCAGCCTGCGACTTTCCACGAATAAACTCGGGGGGCACGCAGGGGCGATGGGGAGCAGCAGATGCTACATATGCCAAGAATCCCTGCTTAGCAGACACCTGATCGGAAATCCATTCGAGAGCCTCACGCGTAACCGTAGTGTCAACTTCATCGTCCTTCCAGCCTTCGACCTGCAGTCCAGGCCTTTGAGAAGTGACCCGAGGTTCTTTCTCACGATCTGGAATCCCAACCGTTCGATCTTGACTCAGGAAACAGTAGGGAGGCATGTCCAGAGAACCCGCGATGCCGAAAAAGCGATCAAATCCGTGGTCTAGTGGACCGTCCAAGAAAGGCTTAGAGTAATCAATCTCCCTACCATCTCCCTGCATATCGGGAGTCCAACCTTCTTCGAACGCGCTGTTAACGGTTCCCGCCTTCGACTGCCACCCAAGCCCAAGGTGCCACTTACCGAATGCTCCTGTCACGAAGCCGGCTCGCTTCGCATAGGTCGCGATTGTAGGAACCGTTCTCTCAATAATGGCAGGGTCGGATCCACCGAGAACGCCCTTTTTCAAGGGGCTTCTCCAAGGGAAGGAACCCGTAAGGATTCCATACCTACTTGGTGTGCAAACAGCGGAAGCTGCGTGACAGTCTCGAGCAATCCACCCGTTCTGTGCTAGGCGCTCAAGATTAGGCGTAGAGATTCTCTCTGCCCCTAAAGGGGTGATATCGCCGTACCCTAAATCATCTGCAACGAAAAGGACAATGTTCTTTACCACCGCTTACCGCCCCGCAAGTCCAACCGTCGCGATGCCTTTGACCAGATGTCTTTGAAGCACGATCACGACTAGCAGCGTCGGAAGAATAGAGATTACCGAGGCAGCCAGAATCAAGTGCCATTGCGCACCATGTTCGCCGACAAATGACTGCAAACCTAACGGCACTGTACCTAGCTTCCGGACGTCATCAATAGCAATCAATGGCCACAGGAAACTATTCCAGTTCGTGATGAAAGTCCAGACACCCAGAACAGCAAGAGACGACTTCGCCATCGGGAGAACAATTCTTGTAAAGGTTTTCCAATGCGAACATCCATCAATACGAGAAGCCTCAACGATGGCGTAAGGCAGATTAAGGAAAAACTGCCTCAAAAGGAACGTACCAAAAGCACCAAAAGCGAATGGCAAAATGAGAGCCTGCCAAGTGTTAATCCATCCCAATTTCTGCATAAGCAAAAACATAGGAATAACCAAAACTTCCTGCGGAATCATCATCGTTGAGAGATAAAGAAGCATCGTGCCATCTCGGCCACGCCAGCGGAGAATTCCGAAAGCATAGGCAGACAGCGACGAAACAGTCAGTACAATCAAAGTCGCGAGAGCGGAAACAATCACGCCGTTAAGAATGTATCGACCGAATGGTGCCTGAGAGAACACTTCTATATAGTTGCTCCACCGAACCTCAGAGCCAAAGAGTCTTGGTGGCTTCGAGAAGATCTCGTTCTTCGGCTTTAGCGACGAAGTGATTGCGAAGAAAATCGGAAAGATATAGCAGACCGCCAAGAAAGCAAGGCAAAATTCAGCAAGAAACTTGCCAATCTTAAGAGGCTTATTGTTACGCATAGTTCCTTTTTCCAGGGCGATTGAACTGTCGCCCACTAAAATCTTCTCACTCATAATGAACCCACTTCTTCTGTCCAAACCACTGGAATAAAGTCACAATCAAGATAAGGCCAAACAGTACGATGGCTGGCGCAGCGGCTTCACCGAGCTGCCCACTCTGGAATGCCGTTTGGTAGATATTCATGACGACTGTAGAGGTTGCGTGACCTGGACCTCCCGCCGTCATTACAAACGGCTCGTTGAAAACTTGGAAGGCTTGGATCATGGTGACGGTAGTAGCGAAGAAGATTGATGGTGTCAGGAGCGGAATCTTAATTTGGAAGAGCAGTCTTATAGATGACGCCCCATCAACCTTGGCGGCCTCAATTACCTCATTCGGCAACTGGTCGATAGCAGCTGAAAAAATCAAGGTGTTATAACCGAATCCTTGCCATATGATGACAGCGAGAACAGCGAAAAGGGCAGTTGACTCCGTCGCAAGCAAGTTTGGAAGCTTAATGCCGAAGATGCTCGCAATCCATGAAAAGAACCCATCTGGTTGATACAGCATCTTCCATATAACTGCAGTGGCGACAGAAGGTGTCACAACTGGTAGAAAAAAGACTACTCGATAGAACTTTGCAAAACGGCTAGTGGCTATCCAAAAAGCCATTGAAAGAGTCAAAATCAAGTTGATAGGCACAATCAGGAGAGTGAAGACAATCGTGTTACGCAGTGAAGCGAGGAATCCACTCAGCTCGTTTGTGAGTTCCTTGTAATTTGCGAGACCCGCAAAGCTTATCTCGCCAAAGGTCGGCCAATGAAAGAGGCTCGTAACAAAAGCAAGAACTGTAGGAAACACGATAAAAAGAGTTAGTCCCACCACGCTCGGTGTCATGAAACCGAGCGCGGCAGGCAACTCCGACCGGCGAGCGCGAGTCACTTAGAGGCCTCCTCGACCGTCTTAAGTGCTTCTGCTGGTGTGGTCGATCCCGAGTATGAGAGCACGAAATAGCGCGCAATCTGCTTAGTCGTTTCGTCCCAATTACTCGTCGAGATGAAGGGAATTGCATTTTGGGATGCAGCTTCCATCGTCTCTCGAGCCTGTTCAGAGTAGCCCGGATTCTTGGTATCCACTGATGCAGCCATCGACTCGAAGAACGCATCCATGGCGCTCAAACGTGCAGGTGCAGAGCCCCTCTGAGCCTGCTCCATTGCAGCTTCCTCCGAAGTGATGACTTCAAGAACCTTTGCTGCAGCTTCCTTGTTTTCACACGACGACGAGATACCGAAGCCAGAGTTAGCGGAGAATGTTCCACTGCCGTTCTTACCCGCAGGTAGTGGCACCGTACCAATCTTGAATTCAACATTCGACGCGTTATCTGCAATGTTCCACGTCCCATCAACCGCCATCGCAACGTTACCGGCTAGGAATTGTTGCTCGCCCCAAGGGACATCAGAACTGCTTGCCGGAGTGCTAGCAACATTTTGTTCTGTTGATAGACCCGAATACCATTCAAATGCCTCTTGCATCTCTGGCGTACTCAGCTGTAGCTCACCATCTTTGGAAACAGGCGTTGCGCCGTTAAAAGAGTGAAGCATAGAGAACATATGAAGATCTGAGAACGACTGGCCGAATGCGAGTTTGTCGGTCTTCTCGGTGATCGTCTTTGCTGCCTTTTCGAAATCTTCAATGGTCCATGAAGGATCGGGCACAGGGAGGCCAGCATCGGCGAAAATATCCTCGTTGTAATACATAACCAGGGTCGACATTCCAAAAGGAATAGCGTACTGCTTACCGTCATACTGCAATGCTTTGAGAGAGCCGGCATCCCATTGCTCGTCTGAAAAGTAGCCTTCAGGCATGACGTCGTCAAGTGGCGTCAATGCATCCTTGAAGGCAGGAAGTCTTAAGCTTTGCATCGAGATCAGACAGGGTGCAGTTCCGCCTGCCAGCTGCGACTGTAGCTTCGTGAAATAATCAGCAAACGGTGCCTGCGTGAGGTTCACCTTGACCGCCGGATCCGCTTCCGACGCCTTGGCCGCTAACCCTTCCCAGATTTTATTTAGCTCGTCCCCTTGGTTCCAAAAAGTCCAGTTAATAGTGGTATCTCCGCCCGCCGAAGCGCTTTCGGCTCCAGAGTTGTCGGAGCAGGCAGCCATGCATCCAAGCAGGCTGACCGAGGCAACTACTGCGGCTATTTTTCGAATTGATTTCACGAGGGCCTCCACATCGAGTCAATATCGTCCTTATGGCACGATAAACTTAATTAGACCCCTTATTAACCTGTCTGTCAACTTGGCGCATTCGGTGTGTCAGACACTAAGCTAGTTACCAGTAAGAAATCTAGCTCTCTGGGTGGAGGTGCATAACCAAGTGAATCAGTTAGATGCTGAGAACCAGAGCGCGATTCTCCACCTCCTTTCGAGAGTTGGCCCCCTGAGCAGGAGCGAGATTGCGCCTATGTTAGGCATATCAGCACCTACCGCGACGACGCAGGTACGGAGACTCCTAGATGCAGGGTTCTTGACGGAAATGCATCCAACACCGAGCAACGGAGGCCGACCAAAGAAGCCATTGAAGATAGACGATGCCGCTGCATATACGATTGGAATCGACATCGGAGTTGATGAATCAACACTCGTCTTATCTTCACTATCAGGAAAGATTCTGAAGGAGTCTCGCTGTCACTATTCATCTCTAGACGAGATGCCTAGCACTATTGCAGTAGCCGTCAGTTCTCTTGAATCAGATCTGCCTCCAGGCATCAATTGCCTCGGAGGTGCAGCCTCCGTTTCCGGTACGATAACTCCGAACGCAAAAGATGTCAGCCTGTCGGTGGTCCATCATCGAGCAAACTGGCCTCTCGCACGTTTACTCTCCCTAGCGACTGGTCACTCTTTTGTCCTAGTTAACGACGTACAAAACTTTGCACTATGGAATTTATCCTTTGAACCAACACGACCACAGAGCTTCCTCTTAGTCTCTCTGGACATCGGCGTTGGTGCCGCCATTGTCCACGACAATCGCCTCCTTCACGGGGAAAAAAGTACTTCCACAGAATTCGGACATGTCTCAGTCGACCCGTCAGGGCCCCCATGTTCTTGCGGAAATTCCGGATGTCTTCAAGTTTTCGCCGGAGTCGAATCCTTTATCCAGCTGCTTTCGCATACAACTTCACATCCTCTCGACTCAATGCAGGATGCTCGAGACTTTCTCGATTCTCAACCCCGTGTCGCTCTTGAAAAGGTTGAGAAAGTTGGCTCCCTAATCGGCCGGTCTGTCGGAGCGACCTGTACATTGCTCGGCCTATCGGAAGTTTTGATCGGAGGGAAATTAACTCAAGTTTGGCCCTACCTAGAATCCGGTTTTACTTCCCAGCTCACTTCAAATACTTCTACCCTTCAACAAGTGCCGACCGTGAGACACGTTGACCTCTGTAGTCTAAATCTTGCGCGAGCGGCATCCGATTACGCCCTAGTGCGCCATTTCTCAGAAACCAAATCAGACTCTATCTAGAAGAGGAAATATAGTGATTAATTTCGAACATCGCACCGGCCCGGTTTTCTCTCCTGAGCCAACCTACCCACAACGCGATGTGCCCGACTGGTTCCAGGATGCCAAACTCGGCATTTTCGTTCACTGGGGTCTCTACTCTGTTCCCGCCTGGGCATCGCTGCCTGAAGAAGGCGTACAGCCCGATGACGAATACGCAATGCATTCCTACGCCGAGTGGTATGCCAATACAGTGCGGATTCCGCACAGCCCGGCGCATATTCGCCACAACAAGAAGTACGGAATCGGAACCTCCTACGAGGATTTTGCGCACATGTGGCACGCGGAGAAGTTCGATCCGCGCGCGATGGTGGACCTTTTCGTTGAGGCAGGTGCGCGCTACCTCGTTCCCACAACCAAGCACCACGACGGTTTCTGCCTGTGGAACACGGACACCACGAACTTCTCAGCCGCGCAGCGAGGCCCCCAGCGCGACATCATTCAGGAGTTTCATGACAGTGCGCGTGAGGCGAAACTCAAGTTCGGCGTTTACTTCTCGGGCGCCCATGACTGGCACGTTGCGCATTTCCCGCCGATCGAATCGGACAGAGATCTGTTCGTCTACCGTCGCAATGACCCTGAATTTGCGCGCTACGCGGCCGATCAGCTGCGCGAGCTGATTGACCGCTTCCATCCCGACATTCTCTGGAACGACATCGAATGGCCCGACAGCGGAAAATCGAATGAGGATTACGCTCTGGCCTCGCTTTTCCGCAAATACTTCTCGACTGTTCCCGATGGTGTCGTGAACGATCGTTGGGGTATTCCCTACCATGGCTACCTGACGCGCGAGTACAGCATCATCGACTCAGTGATCCCCGAGCCGTGGGAAGCAACACGTGGTCTGGGGCATTCATTCGGCTACAACACCAATGAAGACGAGAACAACACCCTGTCGGCACCAGCCCTGATTGATCTTCTCGTCGACACTGTCTCCAAGAACGGCAATCTGCTCATCAATGTCGGACCACGCGCCGATGGCACGATCCCGGAGCTCCAGCAAAACTCGCTGCGCGGCCTGGGACAGTGGTTGAAGACGAACGGCGAGGCGATCTACGGCACGCGCGTCTTTATCGATGCTGACAGTAGGAAAGCCTCGCAACGCTACACGCGCAATGATGGTGAACTCTTCATCTTCGTGGATCCTTCTCAGCGCAGCGACGTTGAGATTCCGTCAGGGTGCCCGAGCGATGCGTCTGTTCGCTGGCTCGGTAATTCGTCACCGGCTGAGCGCAACGGCCTCGCGGTACAGATTCCGGACAGCCTACGTTCAGGTTCCCTCGCGGTGTGCGCAGTGCGCATGAAGTAGGCACCACCGTCGCTGTCATATAGAAAGATCCCGACTCGCTTGGCGAGTCGGGATCTTTCGTGCAGCTTCTTACCGCATCAGCATCAGTTGTTCGTCAGCTTCTCGCGCAGAGCGGCGAGTGCCTCATCCGATGCCAACGTGCCGGAGTTGTCAACCGGCGAGGAGTAGGACGCCTGTTCCTCGACTGACGGAGCAGCCTCTGCGTCTTCTTCCAGCGCCTTGGCAACCTGGGCACGGTGGGCTTCCCAACGGGCGTGCGCTTCGGCGTACTGGGCTTCCCAGGCCTCGCGCTGCTCGTCGTATCCTTCCATCCATTCCTGGGTTTCCGGATCGAAGCCTTCAGGGTACTTGTAGTTGCCGTTTTCGTCGTATTCGGCAGCCATTCCGTACAGTGACGGATCGAAGTCTTCCGATTTCGGGTCGACGCCCTCGTTGGCCTGCTTAAGCGACAGCGAGATGCGGCGACGTTCCAGGTCAATATCGATGACCTTGACGAAGACCTCTTCACCGACCTTGACGACCTGCTCCGGCATCTCAACGTGGCGCTGGGCGAGCTCGGAGATATGGACAAGGCCTTCGATTCCGTCCTCGACGCGCACAAACGCACCGAACGGAACGAGCTTGGTGACCTTGCCGGGCACAACCTGGCCGATTGCGTGGGTACGGGCGAATGCCTGCCACGGATCTTCCTGGGTGGCCTTCAGGGACAGGGAGACGCGTTCGCGATCCATGTCGACGTCGAGGACCTCGACGGTGACTTCCTGGCCGACCTCGACAACCTCTGACGGGTGATCGATGTGCTTCCAGGACAGTTCGGAGACGTGCACCAGGCCGTCCACGCCACCCAGGTCGACGAATGCGCCGAAGTTGACGATCGAGGAGACGGTGCCGTTGCGGACCTGTCCCTTCTGCAGGGTGTTGAGGAAGTTGGTGCGAACCTCGGACTGCGTCTGCTCGAGCCATGCGCGGCGCGACAGGACCACGTTGTTGCGGTTCTTGTCGAGCTCGATGATCTTGGCTTCAAGCTCGCGGCCGATGTAGGGCTGCAGGTCACGCACGCGACGCATCTCAACCAGGGACGCGGGCAGGAAGCCGCGCAGGCCGATGTCGAGGATCAGGCCGCCCTTGACGACCTCGATGACAGTGCCGGTGACAACACCTTCTTCTTCCTTGACCTTTTCGATCTGGCCCCATGCGCGTTCGTACTGTGCGCGCTTCTTCGACAGAAGCAGGCGGCCATCCTTGTCTTCCTTCTGGAGTACCAAAGCTTCGATCTGATCACCCACCGCGACGACGTCATCAGGATCGACGTCATGCTTGATGGATAATTCGCGTGAAAGGATGACTCCTTCGGTCTTGTAGCCGATGTCGAGGAGGACCTCATCGTGGTCAATCTTGACGACTGTTCCCTCGACAATGTCCCCATCGTTGAAGTATTTGATGGTCTTGTCGATGGCGGCGAGCAGGTCTTCTTCAGACCCAATGTCGTTCACTGCAACCTGAGGCGTAGAGATGCTCGGCTGCTCGGTGCTGGTGGTCATGTAGTTATGTACTCCGAAACGGACGATCTAGTAGATGGACAAAATTGAGTGTGTCCGTCAGTCACCGCGAAGGCAACTGACACACACCCGATAAAGTTTACCAGTTCAGGATCAAAGATCTACCCTCAGCTCCTGAAAAGATGTGTGAGCAGTGACATATTTGACCAATCTCACAACTGGTGCACTTAGTGAGCAGCTTCTTTCCATGAATGGCCGATCCCCACCGCTACATCCAGCGGCACGCGCAGCGCCAGCACCGGGTGTTCGGCGCGCGTATGGTCGGTGGCTTCATCCTGGCCGGTGGGTTCCACATCGCCATCGTCATCGGATTGCGGGGCGCGAGCAGTCTGCAGGCCATGCGGCAATGGAGGATAGGCCATGTTCTCACGTACCAGCTCTTCCACGTGCACAGCTTCTCCCTCGGCTATTTCAAGAATCAATTCATCGTGAATCTGCAGCAGTATGCGCGAGCGTAGTTTCTCGTCGCGCAAGGCACTGTCGACTCCAACCATCGCGATCTTGATGATGTCGGCTGCCGATCCCTGGATCGGCGCGTTCAGTGCGGCACGCTTGGCTATTTCACGGCGCTGACGGTTGTCGGAGATGAGATCGGGCAGGTAGCGGCGACGACCGAACATTGTCTGGGTAAAGCCATCCTTCTGGGCCTGCTCCACGATGCCGTCCAGGTAGTCACGCACGCCGCCGAAACGCTCAAAGTAGCGTTCGCGCAGCTCCGCCGCCTCCGGCACACCGATTCCGAGCTGCGCAGACAGACCGTACGATGACAACCCGTAGGCCAGACCGTAGGACGTCGCCTTGATGCGCGAACGCTGCTCGGATGTCACCTGATCGACAGGCGCGTCGAACACCATCGACGCCATCGTGCGGTGCAGATCCTCACCCGAGTTGAAGGCGTCAATCAGTCCTTCATCGTTGGACAGGTGCGCCATGATGCGCATCTCGATCTGCGAATAGTCCACGCTCATCAGGGACTGCCACCCCTCCCCTGCAACGAACGCGTGCCGGATGCGCATGCCGTCGGGTGTGCGCGCGGGGATATTCTGCAGGTTCGGTTCCGACGAGGCGAGCCGCCCCGTGGCAGTCGCAATCTGAGAAAACGTCGTGTGAATCCTGCCGTCATCAGCAATCGCGCTGTGCAGGGACTGCGTCATCTGGGACAGCTTGATGCGGTCGCGGTGCGTGAGCAAATGCTCCAGGAACGGGTGGCGCGTCTTCTCGAACAGTGTCTCCAGCGCTTCCGCATTCGTCGTGTACCCCGTCTTCGTCTTCTTGGTCCTGGGCATATCGAGTTCATCAAACAGGACCTGCTGGAGCTGCTTGGGGCTCGACAGGTTCACCGTGTGGCCGATTGCGTCATAGGCGCGTTGCGCAGCACCTTCAACAGCTTTCGACAGCTCCTGACGTTGCAGGTCGAGTTCCTCATTGTCAATCGCGATCCCCACGTGTTCCATGCGTTCCAGCATGCGCGCGACAGGCTGTTCCACATCGTCAAGCAATGTTCGTTCATCATCATTCATCGCCCGCCTGAGAGCATCAGCCACATGCGGCAGGACGGCTGCGCGCTGCGCCATCTGTCTACGCGCCGCAGCCTGTTTCTCCTCCGATTCACCGTCCAGATCCAGCGTCTGCTGACCGGATTCTTCCTCTTCCAGGGCCGTGATGTGCACGCCCAGATACTGCTCAGCCAGATCGTCGATCGCGTAGGAGCGCTGCTCGGGCCGCAGCAGGTAGGCGCCCAATGCAACGTCGAAGGTCACCGGCAGGGTCTCCACGTCCCAAGCGCGCATCATATGCACCAGTGTTTTGAGGTCATGGGCAATCAGGGGTCGTCTCAGGTGCGCCAGCCATTGCGTGCACTGAGCCGTCTGCTCGGTGGTGACCTCTCGAGCATCAATGAGGAGTACCTTCATGCCGCTCGCGATCGCAAGATGTTCCAGGTCAGGCAGGGGCGGGTTCGCGACGCCTTCGCACCAGATTCCCACTGACGTCTCTGCCTCAAAGGTTGCAAGGACCTGCTGGACATTCGTGTTCGCATCGGCTCGGATAATTTCCACGTCATCAAGGATGAGTGATTCTTCCGCGCCACCCTCGTCGGCCGTGCTGCCCCCGGAATTGACGAGGGCGTCCGGAGCAGAGGGGTTGAGTGCGATCGATGCGACCGAGACGATCTCGCGGCGCGTGCCGGGTCCGAATTCAAGGCTGTCGCACAGACTCATCGCCTCTGAATGCTCGGTGGGACGACGGTAAAGGTCATCGAGAGTGATTCCCAGATCAACGTCAGTGAGCAGGCGGTTCAGCGAGCGGTTGCGGCGCACGTCATCGATATGGGCGCGCAGATCTGTTCCGCGTTTGCCACCGATCTCATCTGCGCGAGCCAGGACATTTTCCAGTCCGTCGAATCTGTTAATCCACGTGGCAGCGGTCTTGGGGCCGACGCCAGGCACTCCTGGCAGATTGTCGGCGGTCTCCCCCACCAGCGCGGCAAGCTCCGGGTAACGCTGAGGCGGCACGCCGTACTTCTCCTCAATGGCTTCCGGTGTCATGCGACGCAGGTCCGACATCGACTGACCGGGGTACAGAATCGTGACGTGTTCGTTCGCCATCTGGAAGGCGTCGCGGTCACCTGATGCCACGACAACATCCAGCCCCTGTTGAGACGCAGTATGTGCAAGGGTGGCCAGAATGTCGTCAGCCTCTATATTGTCTTTGCGCAGACGGCAGATACCCATGGCTTCCAGGAAAGCGTCGATCAGATCAACCTGTCCGTGGAATTCAGGAGGGGTCTCATCGCGAGTGCCTTTGTACTCCGGGTACTTATCCGTGCGGAACGAATGACGCGAGACGTCGAAGGCAACAGCGACACGTGTCGGATTCTCATCCTTGAGGATCTTCGTGAGCATGCGGATAAATCCGAACACAGCACTGGTGTCCTGACCGGTCGAGGTCTGGAAATTACCCGAACGCATCGCGTAAAACGCGCGGTAGGCCATCGAATGTCCATCAATAATCAGCAGTTTTCCGTCCACACATGACACCCTAGAGGTATGAGCGAGACGAATCATGCCAATGACACACATTCACATCAATCTGATGACCATCAGGAATCTCACAGTGACTATGGGCCGACGATGGTGGGTCAGCATTGGCCAGGGACGCTGATGGACGCGATGGGCATGGAAGTGACACAGTATGGCCCTGACTGCACGTCGATCACAATGCCGCTTGAGGGCAATACGCAGCGAATTGGAATTCTGCATGGCGGCGCATCGGCGGCTCTGGCTGAGACAGCGGGATCGCTTGCGGCGGGAGCACACGCCTACAGTGTGGGCGGCCCGGATGCCTACGTGGTGGGCGTGGAGCTGTCCATCTCGCATCTTCGAGCAGGCACCAAGGGGCCGATTACGGCGACGACCCGTGCGGCCCATCTGGGTGGCTCATCAACGGTTCATCTGGTCTCGATCACCGATGGAGATGAACGCCTCATTGGAACCGCACGTATTTCCAATCGTGTGCTGAAGCGACGCTGATCTCGGTCTTGAGCGAGACTGACAAGGGCGACGAAAATACGCGGTCTACACCTCTTGAGTTCACTGAGACGAATGCCACAGACACTGTTAATCTCATTTTTGGGATAGGGACTTACGTCACACCTACCTAAACTCCAATTGAGAGGACATTGTCATGACCACACACTCAATCGAAGAACTTGCCAACGCAATAGCTTTCGACTCCAACGGCGACAAGCTGGGCGACGTGAAGCAGGTATTTACCAACGATGCGACGGGTGAGCCCGATTTCATCGAAGTTGCTCACGGCCTCTTTGGCATGGGCTCCAGCCTTGTCCCACTGCGTGGATACCGCCTCGACGAGGAAGGCCTGCACCTCGCGTTTGAAAAGGATCGCATCAAGGATGCGCCTGACCTCGCTGATGAAGGTCACCTGACTCCTGAGGATCAGGACACACTGTACCGCCACTACGGTGTCGGTTCTCTGGCCGATGGTGCAGCACCGATCGAGGACCAGGCTCCGCGCACTGCACCGGAATCAGACGTTCCTGCCGCCGCCCCCGTTGCGCCTGTGGCCGACGAGGAAGTTCACGAGGAGGATCGCGCCGCTGAGGCGCGTCACCTGGCTGACCAGGAGCCGATCCACGACGAAGCAGACCAAGGCGAAATCATTCGTTCCGAAGAACAGCTCAACGTTGCCAAGGAACGCGTCGCGACTGGTGAAGCTCAGCTCCGCAAGACGGTCGTCACCGAAACCGAGACTGTCGAGGTTCCCGTCGAGCGCGAGGAAGTACGTGTGGTTCGCACCCCCATCAGTGAGGAAGAGGCAAAGAGCCTGGATGGCCAGGACATCTCCGAGGGTGCTGCTTCCGTGACCCTGCATGAGGACCGTGTCGTTGTCTCCAAGGAGAGCGTGCCTGTTGAGCGCGTGTCACTCGAGACGCAAACCGTTCAGGACACGCAGACCGTGTCAGAAGACCTCAAGAAGGAGCGCATTGAAAGCAACGTCGACGGCGAAGAGCGTCTCGACTGATTGAGCGCGACTCTCACTCAACAATGCGGGTCTTGCAACTTCGTGCAAGACCCGCATACACATATCTCAAGCAGTCTCAGTCATCCACCTGATCGATCACTGCGTCTGCGACCTCACGCATGGACAGGCGACGATCCATGGACGTCTTCTGGATCCATCGGAACGCCTCAGGCTCAGTCATGTCCATCTTTTCCATCAGGAGTCCCTTGGCGCGGTCTACGCGCTTGCGCGTCTCGAAACGCTCCGACATGTCGGAGATTTCTTCTTCCAGTGACTCGATTTCACGGTGACGGGACAGGGCGATTTCAACTGCGGGAATCAGGTCGGCAGGGCTGAAAGGCTTCACGACGTACGCCATAGCTCCTGCGTCGCGCGCACGTTCGACCAGTTCTTTTTGTGAAAAGGCAGTCAGCATGACAACAGCGCAGGAGAGCTCTCGCAGAATCTTTTCTGCAGCTGTGATGCCATCCATTTTGGGCATCTTGACATCCATCACACACAGATCAGGAGTGTCATCCTCGTTGTCGGGCTCCAGTGCCAGCCGAACAGCCTCTTCTCCGTCACTTGCCTCTGCGACGACGTCGAAACCTGCTGCGGTCAGCGTCTCGACAATATCAAGGCGGATCAGGGATTCGTCTTCAGCTACTAACACTTTTCGCGGCTTGTTTTCGTCTGTGCTCATCTGAAATTCCTTCAATTGGTGTCTGATCAATAAATATCTTATCCTTGATGAGCACGTTCGCGTGTGCCCTGGTAGCCCAATTGGCAGAGGCGGTCGGCTCAAACCCGGCTTGTTGTGGGTTCGAATCCCACCCGGGGTACAAATTACTGTGGCGGAATATCAACGAAAAGTTGGTGTCGAGCCGAAAGCAGGCCGTTTTCGTGCAATCTACGTGCAATACCTGACTTTTTACTAAACGTAATCGAGGGGTTTTCCGCCCATTTAAGCCGTTTTGCCCCCCACCTGCGAAAAACGCCTTTCAACCATATTGATACACGGCTATATATGGTTCCCCGGTGTGTCGCCAACCCGCACAGCACAGCCCGAACCGTAACCTGTCACACACCTGCGACCGTTCGGGCGTTATCCTACGCAACTTTCGCGCCGCTCCACTCAAGCGCGGTGATGAGGTGAGTGTTCGCGCTCAAGCTGACCCCACGCCCGACCAGCAACATACGGGTGGAAAGCGAACAAAAATCTTTGGGGCTGTGCCTTGAATGTGCTGGGCGACTTTCAGCCGCAACTAAGTCCCCCATGAGTTCATTTCAGCCCCGTAAGCCCGCCGGTTCACCCCAGGGCGGCCAGTTCGATTCCAAGACCCACGCCACGCTCCCCGACCCAGTAAACAACACCAGCACTGACATCCGTAACAAGGACATCAGCGGCCACTACCACGACCTCGACATCAACCACCAGTCGGTCATGAACGTCACCGGCGACATTAATCTCCACGACGCCACCCTCACCGAAGTTGAGCTCCGTGAATTCAGCACCAACAACACCCACGTCGAGGGGTCAACGTTCAACAAGGTCGATATCCACGACAGTTTCATCTGCAACTCCACCGCCGCCAACCTGACCGCCAATAACGCCTACGTCGCGCACACGAGCCTGACGAAAAACCAGCTCACCAACGTCGCCCTGAACAAGAGTATTTTCACTAGCGTTGACGCCCACGCTCTCCAGGCCGACAACCTGACCGTCACCGGCGGTAATTTCGAGAACACACAATTCATCAGCTCCACGGTCACGGACTCTCACCTCAACGGCAGTGTATTCGAGGACTCCTGGCTCCACTCCGCCGACCTGACCAACACCACCATGACCGACTGCACATTCATCGCGTCAAACTTCAACTACACCAACATGAATAACACCACCATGACCGGCTGCACATTCACCAACACGCCGTTCAACCACGCCAACTTGAACACAACCAGCATGACCAACTGCTCATTCACCTACTGCAATTTCTCCCGCAGCACGCTTGAACATGTCACGCTGGATGGTTCCACGTTCTCCGGCACCAGGTTCAACATTGCCGACGAGGACTATCTGACCGACCTTGAAGCCGCCGGACGTATCCAGATGGAAGGCTGCACGTTCAACGCCGAGCCCCTTGTACAGCCTTAACAGCGAGTGTGAGGCGGAGGATCTAAATGGTGTCAGGTTTGTGTCCTGCCGCCTTGACCGCAGCCTCCAGCCGCAACTAGAGAATCTAGCCCGCACGGGCACGCTGGTAGTGGATGAATGTGAATGGAGTATGGCACGATGAACGGTCGTGACGGAGCTGAAGGATCCTGGCAGGCGCTCACAAACGCGTTCTGGAGCGTGTGGGATCTGATCTGGTCGAACGAAATCCTCATGTGGGTGTTCGTGATCGCGCTCGTCGCGTCCATCGGGTCCATGCTAGGCAAGCTGCTCGGCGCTGGAGTCAGAACCACACTGTCCATTGTGGGAACTGTCGTGGGTATCGGCCTGATCTGGTGGGTGCTGCGCGGCCTGGGTATTCTGTAGGCACCACGAGATGGTCACGCGCGAGTCAAACCGGGTTCCGTACAGTCAAACGCGCGCCAAAGCCCGGTAACACTTCAGCCACGCCTGGGTAAACGTGCGTCAAGAAAAGGTCAACGTGCCGCCATATCGCAGCGTCAAACACAGGTCAAGCACTGGTCATGGGCTGGTCACGCATGAACCGCCACGGTAGGAACCCGCCCCCTTAACGCAGTGCTTGATTCTCGCACCACCATGCGAACAAACCATCGTCATGTACGCGGGGCCGGGCAGGTACGCTGCCCTGACGGCACCAGATACCCCCTCCGGCAACATGGCCGACGAGCTGTCCTCACTCTTCCACGCCCGCCAACCACTGCAACGCTACGTACTGGTCAAACAGGTGCCGCTCCTCGCGGTCCAGCAGATACGCGTCAGCCCGCCTGAACATTTCAGCTTCGCTCATGTTCAAGCGCTCCAGAATCTCACGCATCCGAGACTCCACCTGCTCGTCGGTCACAAACCTCACATGTTCACTCATGCTCCTCCTTGTGGGACACGCGTCTCCATGACCACACGCCCACACCCAGCACCACCAGGACAGTCGCGCCAGCAGCCCACACCGGCCACACACTCTCCCGACGCCCCTCAATCGGAATCGGATCATGCGACTCGTCAAACCACGTGCGCTCCCCCACAACCACCAGGCGATGAGTATTCACACTGTACGGCGTGCACGTCACCAGCGTCACCAGGTCACGGCCAGCCACGCGCTGCGACATGAGCGACGCCTCCTCAGGAGTCTTCACCTCTTTCATCGTGACCCTGTACGCACCCGTCCACCCGCCGGTCCGCACATAGAAAACGTCGCCAATCTTCACGTCTTTGAGCCGGTCGAACATGCGGGACGCGCGCAACCCCGTGTGAGCCGTGACCACACTGTTGCGATCCACCCCACCCACCGGAAGGTCGGAGCCGAACAAGTGCCCCGCACCCCGCTCCAACGTGCCAGCCTCCGTCCCGTGATAGACCGGCAAGTCAATACCCACGGTGGGCACCACCACGCGGCTCATCACGTCCGAAACACCAAACACCAGTTGGCTGCGATACTCCTCATCCCCGCCACCAGCCGACGGCATCACTGTTTTCGACGCGTTGTAGGCGCGCGCAGCCTCCACAACTTTCTCCCACCCCACAGTGGTCGACTCCTGCGAGTAGGACGCGATCTGGTCAGACTGGACGATGCTCGCCACCCAGCCGCCCACAAACGGGTAGAACGCGAGGCACACACCTATCAGCATCCCCACGATTCCCACGATGACGGGCCGGTGGGACGCGGCGCGCCGCACATGTCTCGGCCCTGCTTTCACGCTCACACCCATCCTTGTGGGACACACACCACGCACCTGGAACGCCAAGGCGACTCCCGCGCGGGTCGGCAACACAATGGTGGGGGCAGCCCGCGCAAGCGAACCACCCCCACCACGCTAGGGAATATAGGTCAGTCGGCTTTCCTGGCTGAGCGGGCGGCGACAAGTGCGCCACCAGCAGCAACCAGGATTCCGGCAACGATCAGAACGTAGAAGCCGGTCGAACCGGTACGGGGCAGGAACCCGCCACCGTGGGCCGGAACGTTCTTCACTTCGATCGCAGTGGCGGAAGCAAGCTGTCCGGCCACATCGAACTGGATCGGCTCGGCGAGCAGTTCGTAGCCGGTCGGAGCCTTGGTCTCAACCAGCCAGTAGTACATGTAGCCAGTAGCACCCTTCTCGACTGCCGCGCCATCAGCGAAGTTCGAGTAGCGCAGGCCGTCGAACGTCACAGAACCGTCCTGGTCGGTAGCCTTGGCTTTAATGATCTCGGTTGCGGTCTTGAAATCGTTGGTGGACGACGCGTACACCGCGAACTCAGCACCCTCAAGAGGCTTGTTCTCCTGGCCCGTCTTGTGCAGCTTCACGCCACCGAACTTGGTCTGCGGAATATCAGTCGGGGTTCCACCGTTCTCCACGGACGCAGCATTCGGGTAGAACATTGCCTGGTTGTTGATCTCGCCCGCAGCATTCACGCGGGTGACGATCGTGGTGACAACCTTCGCAGCCTTGTCAGCCTTGATGGCTGCCAGAGCCTTGGCACGACCAGCCTCGGTCAGCTCCATGGTGAAAGCCTGACCCTCAGCCTTCACCGTGTAGTCAGCCTGCTCTGCCGATTTTCCACCGATAGTCACGGTGGCGCTCTTGTAGGTCAGCTTCGGATCCAACTGGTCAGTCACGCGGTACAGGTCGGTCGCCTCACCGCCAGGAATAGATGTGGTCACGTTCCACACAACATCAGACGAACCCATGAAGTTCGCAGCCGCATCCTTCACGGCCTTTTTAGCCGAACGCACATCGTTCTTCGGGTAGACGTGAACGTCGTAAACCCACTTGTTCAGGTCGGTCGGGTGCGTCATCGGGATCGTCACGACGAACGGGGCGACACCCGTGTACTTCTGCATCTGCTCGGTGGTCAGCTTTTCTTCCACCTTGTAGGCACCAACCGGCAGATCAGCGAACTTGGCAATACCGTCCGACTCTGTCGTCTGCTTGACCGGTGTACCCTCAGTAATCGTACCGGGCAGTGCGGAACCGTCCTCCACGGCCTTCACCGCGCCCTTCAGATCAGTCCACCCCGCGTTCGTCTTCAAGTCGATACCGTTGAGCGGAATCACATCAAACTCGATCCCGTCAATCGGATCACCCTGAATGGACTTATCCTCAAGACCCGTACCATGCTCCGGCTGAGTGTTCGGCTGAGCCAGTTTATGAACCGTCAGCGAACCCGTATCCTTGTCAATGCTCGGGTGGTCAGCGGCCATTGCGCCACCGGCACCACCCGCCAGGCCGGTCATCGCGATCACGCACGCGGCACCTACCGCCAGAGGCTTACTCCTCCAGAAGTGTTTCACGAGAAAACTCCTTACCTTGTTGAAGTCTGCCCACAGCGCCACGCCACGGGCAGCCGCCAGAACACCTGGCGGGAAACACTATCCGCGCCACGCACCACCAACCTCTCCACTACTCGACAACCAACTCACGACCTTCTGCGCACCACCAGCAGGGACGCTGCGCCGATCAGGACGCCCATCATGATGAGTGCCACGTAGCCGGGCGCACCCGAAGCAGGGAACACCACATTCGCATACGCGCTGAACTCCGCATCATCTTGCGCCAGCTTCCCGCTCGTCACGCCCACACCAACGGCAAACACCTGATCCACATGCTTCGAAGGTGCCGTCACCGTCAGCGTGCCCACGCAATCCACGTGCTCACCCTTCTTCAACTCGCCCTCCACGCCAGGCCACTGGCACGTGAAGTCCCGCACCTGGTCATGACCCACGATCGTGTGATCCGACCAGTCCACGCTCTTCAGGTCTTCGCCACCACTGTTCGTGATACGCACGGTCACAGCCACGTCCTGCCCATCATTAGCCGGAATGTTCGTCTCGAACACGCCATCAACCAGGCGGCCCTTCTGAACCGTGAGCATCGGGGCGGGCAATTCGCGCAGGCGCACCCGCATCGATGACGAATCACTGACCGGAGTCTTCGTAATAGTTGACGTTCCCGTCACGGTTACCGTGTCGCGGTGCTCGTCCTGACCTTCCTTGTGGGACAAGGCCAGGGGGATACGGCACGTGAGTGTGCCACCCGGCTTCAACACGGTCTTACTCGCATCCGTGAACGTTGCCGTCTGGTCTGCCGTCTTCAGGTTGCCGATCGCGCACTGAGCAGTGGTCGCGCCCGCATAATCAGCGGCAGGACCCTTCTCCAGCACGTCACTGAACGACAGTGAGCTGACCGGTTCTTCACCCGTGTTCGTCACCACGATCGTCTGGAACGGTTTGTCCGTGTCGTCGACCACCGCGTCCTGAGAAAGTTTCGCCAGGTCGGTCTCCGTGTCGTTGAGCGCCACACCCTTATGAACACTGATCGCCGCATCATACGTCACCAGGCCCGCATTCACGTCTGTCTTCGTACGAGCAGAAGATGTCAGCGTAATGTCATAGCTGGCGCCGTTCGCGGTGTCGGCACATGACACGTTAGCCGAACATGACTGTGCTCTCGTGGTGAACGCCCACGACTTTTCAGGATCAGGATTATCACCCGCGTTAAACACGACACGGTATGTCCCCATAGGCAGTCCGTCGAACGTGTACCGCCCGTTCTGGTCCGTCACCTGCGTGGTGACAGGAACATTACCCCGCATGAGTGTGACCGTTGAACTCGCAATATGTTTCTCACCGCTGGAAAGTCTGCCGTCCTTATTGCCGTCCCAGAACACCGTTCCGGTGATTGAACCCACAGGACTGGTTGTCTTGGGCACTTGCGCATACACCTGGTCGCACTGGTCACCGGGGGTCACCCAATCGTCTGTCGCAGTACACGAACTATTACCAGTGAGCTTGCCGAACCCAGTGGGGTTTTTCGCGTCGAAGGCGGGGGTGTTTGCCGTAGTGGGTGTGTTACGCGGAGTGCGGGTCTGTGTGTAAAACGCCTGGTTCGTGATCACCTGGTTCAACTGTGTCTGGTTCACAATCCCGCTCACCGTGTATGTTATGGACTCGCCAGGCTTCAACAGTGACACGTTATATGTGCGGGTCGTATTTTTTCCGTTGCTCGCCGTTGAAGAAGGGGAAATAGGCTGAATACCATTGACGAAACCGTCAACCTGACGCATATACCCATCCGACTGTGCGAGTTTGTACACGTTCCCCTTGTTGGTGACGTAGAAGTAGTAAGGGTGTAAGTCATAGGGGTTCGCTCCCTTGGATACCGAAACGATATTTCCATCGTCGGGCATACCAGGATAACTTGATGACCACCTGGGGGGACCTGTTATCCAACCGCGTAGCAGATTCCAATATAGAACACCGCTCGATTCACGTAGGTAGAATTCTCCATCTATCTCTTCGGATCCCACGAAAGTGGCGGGCCCGCCGTTCGGACCCTGCGGGGAGGTTTTGTAGGCTTCTTCCATAGACAGTCCGTATAGTTGTCCGTCGCCCGCTATCAGCACGTTCTGGCTTGGGTAAACTTCCACCACATCTTCCAGTGGGCCGGTGTATTCCCCCCTGACATACAATCCGACTTTCTCGAAGTTACATTGAGTGAAATGATTTCCCGTCATGTCGACATAGAGTTTCCCGTCAATGCCGATGTACATCATCTCGTCCACGGCTTTCGACACGTTTCTCGCGCCGCAATACATGGTTCGAGCACGAGCCTTTTGGGGAGCCTTCTCGCTAGGAAGCACCCCATTCGGAGCGTAGGCAAGCCCGTTCTTTGCCGTGAGGAAGCCATCGCGAATACTCGTGACCTGGGTCCAGGAGTTCGCGCCAATAGTCGCTCCACTACCGTCTTTAATGGGTTCAGGGTTAGGGTTGGCGCTGCTTGATAAGTACACAATGCCCTTGTCAAGACTCATCCTGATCTTATTCCGATCGGCATCCCAGTATTCCTGCCCCCGCATCTTCCAGGAGTTCGAGACAGCGTTCACAGGGCGAATATCCCCATTGTCATAAATGACAACAGGCACGCTTTTATCAATTTTGGATTTGACAAGCTTGACGGCCTTCGCACCGGTCTTCGCATACAGCTGGTGTACTGGAGCAACCTCAGCTACACCGTCCTTCACGAGATACGGGATCCCGCCCGAAATCACATAAATGCTGGGGTGATCGACAATCCACGTACTATTCGGATCCACTACGTCTCCTATCGAGTGGATCGGCACACCGTCATCAGTTGTCACGACCTTGACTGTGGTCTTTCCACTTTCATAGGACTGCCAGACTATAGCTCCGTCACTTCTACGGAAGTAAAAGCCGCTGGAGTCGAGGGATTCGACAATTTTCGTTCCCGTTGAAACGGTGACCCCTGAGACGTTGTTGGACGTTACGTCCGAGAACACGCCGTTAGTTAACGGAACGTTCCCATCATTTTTAACAGTGACGTTCCACGACACCTTGCATTCCTGCCGTCCGCCGGAACATACTGCCGCCGCAGGATCTTTCTTCACGTCAACGTAAGGGTCGGCAGCAAACAGTGAGAAATCCATAGAACCGATGCGCGCGTTCTTGGCAACGTCAATGTTTGTCGACCTGTCTGATGCAAAGACACCGCGAGCCCGTGGAGGCGACGACACGATTGAAGACGGGTTTTTCATCCCCTTCCGGCTGCTAGATTCACGGTCCGTCGGATACCCGCTGATTCTCGTTGCGTATGTGCCGGAGCGGAGTTCAATGAACTCGTAAGAACCATCGCTGTCTGTCGTGGTTTTTTCGATAACCGCCCCATCCTTGTCGAGAAGCTCAACCGTCACACCACTGATAGGTTCGCCCGCACTGTAAACGCCAGATCCGTCCTCTTTGTCGTTCCAGAAAACGTGTCCGGACACTGACGAGGAGACAACTTTGATGTCGGCTGGCCACGCCATGACCTTGTTATTGTCAATGCCGGTGGCATGGACCGGACCCACCCACATGAGATACTCGTCGCCAGTCTTATTCCCCTCCGGCTCCAAGTCGATATTGACGCGGGTCACGCCAATTTTGCCATTTCCACCATCTTGATGGACTTTCACAGCAGTGGTGTCTCCACCACATGTTCGTGACCACCGTGTGCGCGAATCAGTTGGATCAAGCGAAGGGTTAGGCGTGTTAGTGCACATGAGTGTTGACGATGCGTCCGAATTGCCACGGTCTATACTGGCTTTCTTCAGGGTATAGGTTCCATGAAAGTTGGACTTGACCGGACCGTCGTAGCCTGTACTGCCCGACTGGCGAAGCGTTTCCATGAACTGACTGTCATTACCTTTGCCTGGCAGGACGACCACGGTGTCTGTCTTGTACGCGCCTGTTTCGTGCGCGCCGGAAATGGTGACATCCCACGACAACAAGTCACCGACTTCGACTTCCTTAACCTTTGGCTGTAAGTACTCGCTGACGGTGGCAAGCCGGTCAACTACCAGGGAGTGTTCTCCGCTGGCTGTCAGGGGGTGTGTTTTTCCATTAAGAAGGTGCCCGTTCGTCGTGACCGTAGCTGACAGTGACACTGAGTCTTCCGCTATCAGGGACACGTCACCTGTCAGTCGGACTTTCGGAAGTCTTCCTACGCTTTCACCATCGTTTTGGTAGAACGAGTTCACCTGGATGGAGTCATCAATCGAGAGGACGAGACTTCCGGGCTTCGCGTTAGGCGTTCCGCATCCTGTTCCGTCGGTCTTTTCGACAACAGTCCACGGTTCTTGAATGTCGCGAATGTTGAGAAGGCATGGGTCTGTTGTCAGTCTCATGACTGAAGGACCGAAAAGCTGTTTGACGGTCGCCTGGTTCTTGATGACAGACTCAACAGTGTACGTGACAGTCCTGTCGACAGGATCCACTTTGCTCACCCTGTTAGATTCGACACGAAGGTCAATACCCATGGGGGATGGCAATGCTGGGACCAATTCCCGCTGGTTTACCCTGTTATCAGTCTTCCCGTCTACCAGTCCTGTGGCAGTGTCTGGTATTGATGCGGGTATTGGTTCGGTGAACGTGTTGACGACCTGCGGCATTGTGAACGACAGTGGGTTCGCAGACTCGTCGGTAACGTTCGTGAATGTGACGCGGACAGCTCTGGCACCCTTGGGGGCTTCCATGGACTCGATCCATTCGCCTGAGCCGGATGTCACTTGCCTTCCGGTGGCTGACAGCGACCATTCGACCTTCACGCCGGATGGGGTCCGGCCACCCCAGTCGATGGTGGATTCCCCACGGCTTGACACGTGTCGCGGGTCCCACTGGTCGGTCACCGTATAGGTATGTGTCCCCTGGGTTGGGTAAACTTTAAGAACAGTGTTGAATTCCGTTCCCTCGGCAACCAGTCTGGTGCCACGGTCTCGGACAGGTATCGGGGAGTCGTTCATTATTTTGTTACCGGGATCCCATAGTGTTTCCCACATGTCGAATGGCCGGTAGAGCTCCTTGCCGAAAATTCTCCCCGGTGGTGGTGGCAGCGGCTTGTAGACCGCCAGTCTCACATAGTCGTTGTTTCCAACACCGAAGCCTTGTATGGAATTTGTCCCCCGCAGATTCGCGGTGGAATCCTTCACTCCAAGCCCATCTCCAGGCTGCCACCCGTCCCCGTTGTTGCGGTATATGTCAGTCGCGAACGCGTTTTTATCCAACTGGAAGTGGGGGGTAAAAACTTTCGATTCTCCGTCAGCGAGGTCGCCCCATGATTTCACCGAGTATTCAAGTCGGGCTTTCCCCTTGTGGGTGGGGACAATAACTTTCCCGTCACGAACTTCAAGTGTTTTACCGTCGAGTGTCCATGTGGCTTCCGGCATTCCGCCCGTGTCGAGTGTTCCTGACCACGGTGTGGAAGCTGTGGCGCCTTTTGTAGAGCCAGCTCGTATTAGTTCCTCGGGGGTGAGGGTGACCGAGCCTTTGGTTTGGCTTGCTTTTTTGGACGTGCACATGGCGCGGTTGCATGTATCTGTGGATACCACCATGTCGGCGCTGGGGGCGCTCACCACGGTCACTGACGGGGCTTCAGCAAGCTCGTCGCCTGTCTTCACGCCCATAGACTGACCAGATACCGCCACACCGGCAGTGTCTCCACCTCTCATGGTCAGCGGCACTTTCACAGTGATCGGCACACCGCGCTTGAGCGAATACGTGCACTGCCCGTGCGTACTGCTTCCCGTATATCGGGAGGACACGAACTGGTTGGACGCGCACAGGCTCGAATTATCCTTCCGGGAAAATGTTAGAAATTCGGGGGCTTGAAAGTCGACGACCACTTCCCTCTCGGGTCCTGCGGCAAACTGCGTGGTCACCTCGTATTGCACAAAGTCATTCGTTGCCACTACCCCATCAGTGGGAGTGTCATCAGCCGGGCTGAACCCGTTTTTTGTCTGAATGAACGTTTGAGCGGGGGTACCGTGGCCTGTCCCGTCGTAAATCTTCTGGATCGTACTGAACGCGTACGACTGCTGAGCTGCTTGGGCGGTCGGTGTCACGCTGGCGAGCATGGTTCCGACCATGGACGTGGCAAACAAGGCCGCAAGGATTTTACCAAAACCAGTTTTTCTCACGATAAAGCCTCCAACTCATTTCCCTACTTGACGTAATGCGACAAACAGTGCGGTGTGCATCCGATCAGCCTGCGCACTTGTCCAGTTCGCGGTCGATGGCACGTTTTTCGGCGCGCGTCATCGACAAACCATACTTAGTTTTGACCTCCACTTGACGAGAAACATACTCGCAGCGGAAAGACTTGTTCGACGGGAGCCACGTGGCAGCATCCCCATCCTTTTTCGCCATGTTCGCCGGACCATCCACAGCCAAAAGGTTCACCGGGTCATTCGCAAATTGGAGCCGTTTCGCATCATCCCACGCGTTCGCCCCCGACACCCACGCGTTCGACAACGCCACCACGTGGTCAATCTGCACCGCGCTCGACGTCTTATTCCCGCGCGTGAATCGGATCGTCTTACCCGTGTACGGGTCATCCAGCACTCCACTGGTCACCACACAGTCATGCGTCCCAGGCTTGAACGTCACTCCGGTCAGGTCGCGCGCCAAAATATCGTTACGCGTATCGCACCCGTTATGGTCAACGTCCGACCATGCGGGGCCAAACGCGTCCCGCTCATACCCGGTTTTCGGAGCTTTCCCCTTCACGTCCACGTCATCCAGGGCTTGCTGAACCTGCGTGATAATACTGGTGCCAGCCTCCTCGGCCTTCTTTTTCGCCTCATCCCAGTCCACGTCGGGCGCCCCACCCGTCTTGGGTGCAGTCACGACAGGCGGGTCAACAATGGCATCAGGGTTACCGAAACCGAGAGCCGTGGACACGTCGCGCCACACTCCCGTATGCGTGAGATAAATAGCCATGCCGAGCACGATCAGTGCCGACACGATCCATTTCAACCCGTTTGCAAACCTCATGACCCTCCTTGTGGGACTGGTCGCCTGGTCGCGCACCGTGCGGCTAACTCCAAATGATGTACCCCGTGCAGTTCGTGAATGTGAAGCGCTCCTCCTGGTCGCGGCGCAGCCTTAAACCATCCACGTTGCAGTCACGAATGTGTGCATGATCGTCTTCTTCGAACAGCATTCCGTGCATGTTCGACCCGCGCAGGTCACTGCCAATGAACTGTGCTCCCGCTGCTGGGCATTCGCCCTCAAAAGAGGTACGACGCATGTCAGTGTTTTTCACGTACATGTTCTGCACGTTCGTGTTGGTGAACGTACAGTCACACGCCGTCGTGTCCATGAGGGCGAACTGGCTGATGTCCGAGTCGGACACTTTCATGGCGTTCGCGCTTCCGCCACGGACTTCAGCGTCCTGCATCGAAACGTTATGAATAGTTGCGCAGGCAATAATCGTGTCATCAAAACCGGCGTGATCCATCATGGTGTCAGCGATGTCCATGTTAGCCAGGTCGCACGAGAGCGCTTTCAGGCCGTACATTTCGCAACCGCGGATCGTGATGTAGCCGCCCTTCACACTGGTCCACTGCATGTCGGGGCTGGTCATCCTGGTGAACCTCATCCCGTCAGCGTGCGTGTTGGTGAGTGCCAGTTTTTTCGACTGGCCGCGCGTGAAAGAGGTGTTCATGAGAGACGTGTTGATGATTTCACTGTCACTGAAGTCGGTTTGCGTGCATTGCGCGCCGTTCATGTCGCATTCGATGAAGGTGCTTCCTCCCCACCCGCCCGTGGGTTTTGAGTCGCGCATGGAGCAGATGTGGACGATGGACGGCTCGTAGCTCCAGTTCCCGACTTCGTTATTGTCAAAGCACTGTCCGGCTATGATGGGGCGGGCATCACTGATGACATCCCCCATGTCGATCGCAGCGTGGGGCTTGGTGTCGAACTGGCCACCCTGGGTGGATCCGGCTGGTTTGCGGGGCTGAAAAGAACTCATGGAACTACCAGTTGCGGCTGGAACAAAACGCTCGGGTTGACCAGCACGAAAGTTGAGTGAGCCAGAACCCGAGTAGGCGATAAGGCGAAGGTCGCTGGCTGGCGGCACTCGCAGTCAGTCCATGACCGCCGCGCTTGAGAGTGGAGCGTCCCAGCAGGCCAGGGCGAAAAGTCGTGCGGCTAAGACGAACACGGTTGGGTTGACCGGCACCGGAAGCCAGTCCACGACCGCCGCGCTTGAGAGTGGAGCGCCCCAGCAGGACAGTGTGGAAAGTCGTGCGGCTGGGATAAAACGCGTGAGTCGGAGGCGCGAAAGTTGAGCGGGTCGTGTGGTTGTGCGCCAGTTTTTGAATCGGAGCCCCGCACGGGCATGAAAAAGGGCGGCTCACCACTCACTTTTACGAGTATGAAACCGCCACTTTTCGCTTGCATTCCGCCGAAAAACCGGTGTTCACCAGTATATCAGTGGGAAGTGTAGAGAGAACCCAACGTTTCACTCGGTCAGTCAACCAGTTGACCCAGTATATCAGTGGGAAGTGTAGAGAGAACCCAACGAGATCATCGATTTCTAAGGCGAGAGCGCCAGTATATCAGTGGGAAGTGTAGAGAGAACCCAACAGCAAAGCTGTGTTATATGGCCTCATGACCAGTATGAGGTGGGAAATGTAGAGAGAACCTAACCAACCAAGCCAACAACCCAACGCGTCAGTCGTTCAACGCCTCGAATTCTCCGATAGGATCGCTCATCAGCCACGCGACCGACTGGCCAACATCACTCGCCCAGCACAACATCACAGACTCGTCATCCCACACGGTTGCACGACCCTGATCTACGCGAACCCCTAGAGTTCTCCCGGTTGCCTTGTCACGAACGACGCCTTCGCATCCCACCAGTGTCCCCCGCTCATCACGCACGTTGACCAGTTCGCACACCGCGCCCGGACAGTGCTTGCGGACACTGTTTCGCACGCTCGTCTTGCCCACGCCGCGCACAGGCTTGCCGCCACGCGACGCATCATGCGCACTCGACCCTCCAGGACACTCACCACGTGCGCCCAACTCCCCATGATCCAGCATTGCGTCAATTTTGCGGCCAATCATACGAGCTCACCCACGTTCTGCTCATCCAGGCGCCTGGCCGTGTCCAACAGGTCATTCAGCTCATCGATCACGACTCCCAGGGCGCGCACCACCCCCATTTCAAACGTGATGTTTTCTGTGCGCTCGAACGTGGCTGCCGCGTTCATCAGGAGAGTACCGAACTCGCCGTCACTGACAAGCCGGTGCACCGAGTCGCGGATCGTGTCCTCAATCATTGTCATCACCTTCAGCGTCCACGATCGTGCTGCGCACGTAGGCGCATTCATCTATCACCGTTTCCAGGGCCGTCGACATGGCGTCTGACGGTTCACTGTCAGGGTGAAGGCTCATGTGAGTGTGAGCGCACCGGATGAGGAACACTCCCAGTTCGCCCTGGGTAATACTGTCGCGCACCATCATGCGTACCGTGTCTGTCATACGCCTACTTGTGGGACGAGTCCGCGCCTCGCGCCACCAGCCGCAGCAGTTTGACGCATGTATGATCTCGAACCTCAACGCGTCCGCCACACGGCACACACAGCAGCCAGTCTTGCCCCCGAGTTCGGGTCTTCCACCACCAGCCCGACCGTTGATTTCTGCCCACGCCTGACGGTGAAAAGGGGGGGGATCAAGCCAGATGGTTAACCTGCTGGTTTAAGCGGCGGTTTGTGGAAGCGGGCCGCCAGCCAAATAGTCGCGCACCATCTGGTCGAACTCGCGACGAATCGCACTATCGTCCAGGCACACGTCAATCGCCTCATCTTCGGTTAGTTCCACTGGCATCTCATCTGTCATCGTCATGGTAAAAACTCTCCATCCAACTGTCTTCTTGGCCCCTGCCTGAAGGCTGGGGGTTCCTTATGTCAATGCGCGGCACTCTCAGCCTCACACGTAGGGTTTGACGGGGGCGTCCACCCACTCATCATCACCGAGCAGTTCATGGACACTCTTACAAACACGTTCGGCTGACTCCTGCACCATTTCAGGTGTCCTGTCCTGGACTTTCGACCAGCCCCACAAGTATTGAGCGTGACCCCTGGTCGCCTCCTCATCATTCACGCCGCTCGCACGGAAAATGACGTGCGCAATGGAGTCGGCCTCCACTTCCATCTGCCCACGGTTACCGTCATGCCCCGTATGGTACTCGTCGAAACGTTCCAGATGGCCCGCCACAATGTGTCCCAGCTCATGCGCCATGACGCGCGCCTGCTCAGCCTCACTGAGCCTTTCGTCAATCACAACCTCCCGTGTCAGTGGTGACGTGTACCCGTCAGCACCGGAGAGGACTTTTCTTACGACGATTTTGAATCCGCGTTTCTCGATCATGCGAGTGAGGTTCTGTCGAAGCTGGGCGGGAGCCTCCACCTGGGCGTGATCACGTTCCAAAAGGGGTTTGCCATGCGTCTGAGACACGTCGAACACGCTGCCAGTCTTAAAGCCGACAAGCTGGAGGACGGGGCGACCATTCTCGTCAAGCATTTGCGTGCCGTCATCCTCTTTCAGGCGCACGACAACAGGACAGAGGATTTGAATACCGTGCTCACCTTTCGTGACGGAGCGCCCCAGCCCCTTCCACGTGCGAAAAGAAGCGACCCGCTCGGCATCGGGGCGTTGCATGTAGATGAGCATCTGATTGTTGAACGAGTAGTTGTGAAACTTATGCATCTGGTTGAGGTAGGAGAGCCAGTTGGCGTCGGTGTCGAGGTTTTTGACGGCAGTGTCGAGTTCGGCGCGAATGGCTTCGAGTTTTTCCTCCATCGTGTCGTAACGCTTATGGAAGACGTCCTCATCCAGGTCAAGGTCGACTGCGGCGTGGGGTTTCGTGTCAAACTGCCCGCCTTGAGGACTCCCGGCGGGCTTACGGGGTTGGAAAGAAGTGGTCATGGGTGACCTAGTTGCGGCTAGAACGGACACGGTTGGGTTGACCAGCATGAAAGTGGAGCGAGCTTCAACCCGTGCCACCACCCTGGTGCAGGTCACCAGCAGACCGGCACCGGAAGCCAGTCCACGACCGCCGCGCTTGAGAGTGGAGCGCCCCAGCAGGACAGGGCGAAAAGTTGTGCGGCTGGGATAAAACGCGTGAGTCGGAGGTACGAGAGTTAAGCGGGTTGCGTGATCGTGCGCCAGTTTTTGAATCAGAGCCCCGCACGGGCATGAAAAAGGGCGGCTCACCACTCATTTTTACGAGTGTTAAACCGCCACTTTTCGCTTGTATCCCGCCGAAAAACCGGTGTTCACCAGTATATCAGTGGGAAGTGTAGAGAGAACCCAACTCCAAAGTTAGAAGACGGCAAGCAGGTTCCAGTATATCAGTGGGAAGTGTAGAGAGAACCCAACTGTTTCACAAGCGTTACGACACGATGGACCAGTATGTCAGTGGGAAGTGTAGAGAGAACCCAACGTTGGTCAAGCGATAGTCACGGTATGCTATTGCCACTCTTTCGCAACCTTAATGAGCGCGTTGGAAATTCCACGCATCCACCCCTCGGGATCCCCATTGCCACGCACATGCACGCACTCGCCCGTCACGTCACTACGCATCGTCAGGTCAGCGCCCCCGCGATCCCACGACACGCTCACGCTCCCTACTTCAGTGTCAGCAGTCATGAACCCGCGACTCATGCCATGCATTCGAGCCGCCACATCCCGATACGCGTCCACCACCGACTCCACGTCGCGGCGAGCCTGGAACCGATCCGAAACGTCCACGCCCACAGCCGGAACTTTCCGCCCGTCCTGAAACTCCAACAGGACACGACTCCCACTGTTTACAGTGCGGGTGCGCCCATCCCCCACCGAGCACGCGCCATACTCGCTGTAGTGATAGTCGAAAGCCTCGTCAATGGCGGCCTGAGCCCACTGCTCGTCCAAAAACGCTCGAACGCTCGGATCTTCCAGACCCCCCGGCTTGCCGGTCACCTCTTCGGGCCACTCGTCGCGTGGAATGTAGCGCTCCACGTCCGGCCAATCCTCCGTGTTGCCCGTCGTGAATGTGTGCTTACCTTGATGGACAATAATATCCGCCACGACAGCACCGTCCTGAATTGTGGGGGCAATTTCAATCACGGCACCATCGGAGTCCGTCGTCATCAAGCTGCCGTACGTGAACGGGTATTCGCCTGCGCGCCACGAGTAGCGCGACCGGTCGTGCATGTCGAGAGGCATCTGGTCGTGTGGCTTAGTGTCGAACTGACCGCCCTGGGGTGAACCGGCGGGCTTACGTGGTTGAAAAGTGCTCATGGGTGACCTAGTTGCGGCTAAGACGAACACGGTTGGGTTGACCGGCACGAAAGTGGAGCGAGCTTCAACCCGTGCCACCACCCTGGTGCAGGTCACCAGCAGACCGGCACCGGAAGCCAATCCACGACCGCCGCGCTTGAGAGTGGAGTGTTCCAGCAGGCCAGGGCGAAAAGTCGTGCGGCTAAGACGAACACGGTTGGGTTGACCGTCACGAAAGTTGAGTGAACCAGAACCCGAGTAGGCGATAAGGCGAAGGTCGCTGGCTGGCGGCACTCGCAGTCAGTCCATGACCGCCGCGCTTGAGAGTGGAGTGTTCCAGCAGGCCAGGGCGAAAAGTCGTGCGGCTAAGACGAAAACGGTTGGGTTGACCGGCACGAAAGTGGAGCGGGCTTCACCCCTGATCTGGTATCCAAAGCTCTGGTCGCTGGAAGTCAGCCACGGGCGGGTGTGGGGTGAACACGAACGCATCAAACGACCGGGGCAAGCCCCTTGCGGCTGGGACAAAACACGCGTGAACTGGGTGGTGCGACAGTTGAGCGAGCCAGAACCCGAGTAAATAGTGGGGCGAAGGTCGGTGGTGAACAAAGTGATACAGGTTACAATGTCCTTAAAGTCTCATCGACCCAAAGGAGAGAACTATGTCAACACCAGTACAACCCGGCAACACGAGCCGCACACCTGACAACACTCCCCCAGCCACCACATCCAGCGACACGAACATGCTCGACCAGTGGAACACTCCCGCCACACCCACCTACCAGCAGACCCCACCCTACGCGACACAATCCATGCCAGCAGCCAGCTCCACTGACTCCATCGGCGCATGGATGCTCGCACTCCTCCTCACCGGTATCCCAGTCGTCGGACTCATCTACATTCTCGTTGTCGCGTTCGGAGCGTCAACCTCACTGGCACGTAAAAACTGGGCGCGCGCAATGCTCGCATGGCGCATCATCATCATCGTCCTCGTCCTCATCGTTCTGATCGCAACCGGCGGAGCAATCGGCTCCTTCATGCGCAACTACTAGACCACTACAAAGGCGGCCCGTCACTCAGCTGGGAGGCGGGTCGCCTTTTTCATGCAGACGCGTCCTCGTCTAACGCGCCCGAAATAGCCCATGCCCTCGGCCACATCTCCCAACACACACGGTCAAACAGCCCAGGCACGTCACCAATATCCTCCAAGCCGCGCGACGCGGTGCCAGTCGACGGGTGCTCCACAGCCCACCACTCACACGTCGACCCGTCACGAGCCCCCACTATGCACACCGTTCCCGTATCCGGGTGATACACGTGCAGCGTCACCAGCCCATCCGGGTCATACATCGTGGCCGACATGACGTCCGGCGGCTCCAGCGACCCGCCCCAATCCGCGCGCAGCAGCCGCACCCTACTGAACGGGGTTCGCGCCACCGCCATCTTCCACACCACGGGCGATACACTGTTCGCCACCGCGTCCACGAGCGCCTGCGGCCTCAACTCCAACGGGGACCGCACACGACCTTCCACGCACCCCGCGCGATCCACTTTCACACTCACCATGTCATCACCAGCCAACAGTTCACCCGAACGCGTCACCTCACCTGTCAGCGCGTACGACACGCCCGTCACGTCGAAACGAACGGGAATCTGGCCGGACGTGGACACGACAGTAGATGAAGGGCTGACACTGACGCGGCACGTGGTGGAGCCTTCGAACGCGCGCGCCACCTTGATGTCCGCCACGCCACACACGTTGCACCTGTCCAACACGCCAATCATGCTCAACGCACACTTGTAGGCACGCACGTGGTCAATGTTCAGTGAATCGAACGGCACTCCACCCACGCTTGCCACCACCAGGCGCGACCCAGTGGGAGTGATTCTCAGTGGAACCTGCCGTAGCCCTACGCTCTTCATGCCCCTCCTTGTGGGACGAGCTGGGTTAACTCGTTCTGATGCGCACCGGCTTACCGGAACAGCCGAACGTGAGCGAGCACGACGTGGGGGCAGCCCCTTTCAGGGAGGCGAAACGCCCGCACTCAGGACAGATCGTCACCGACGTTGCAGCCACATCCAGCAGGGACGCCCACCGCAATACGCACGCCCACTCGTCCTCGCTGATCTCCCACTCACCTAAAACGCGCGGGCGAGAAACGGCGTGAGCATACACCTGGCGGAACGAGCGGCCCTTGCGGATACGCGCAAAAATACTGCCAGCCCTCGTCGCGTCTTCAAGCCTGTCGGTGCTCATCACGATCATCCTTGTGGGACGCTCCCGCTACTCAGGCAGCGCTGCGCTTCACCCAGCACGCCGTCAATCAGCAGGCGAAGCACCCCCGCATCACGCGCAGATCCACCAGACCTCTCACCATCCACAGCGTCCACCCGCTCACGCTTATGCTCCAACACTTCCATGATCCGCTCATCCAACGTGCCACTGCCCACCAGGGTGGTCACCCACATGGTGCGGTTCTGCCCAATCCGACGCACCCTGTCCACCGCCTGGTCAATGGTCGCCGGAGTCCAATCCGCCTCCACGAACACGCACCTGCGACCCCTCGTGAGCGTCACGCCCACACCGACCGCCCCCATGGAGGCCACCAGGACACCCACCTTGCCGGACTGGAACTCGTCCACTATGCGCGTTGAGTCGGTCGACCCGCCGCGAATCATGCGCCACGACACTCCCAGCTTGTCCAGCTCGTCAACCAGATCATCGCCCACCTCACGGTGATGCACCCACACGAGAAGCGGATCCTCATACACTCCGTCTACAGGCGGGTTAGCTTTCACATGCTCACCGATCACGTGGCACGCCGCTTTCACTTTCGCTCGCCCCGCCGCCACGCGGAGCCTGGAAATCAGCTCAAACGAGCGTGAATACGGGTCGTCCCCATCTTCCAGCATGTCGCACACCTGCCGGATCACGTCCTGGTGGGCGGTGCGGAACACCTTGTCCTCCACGTCCACCGTGGTCGTGGTGAACACAACGTCGGGAAGGCCGAGCACATCTTTTTTTGCGCGCCGCACCCAACACGAGGAAGCGAGCACGTCACCCAGGTGAGGCAGCTGTCGTTTACGCGCCACCCACCCACGGTACTTATCGGGACGCATATAGGTGGAGTAGAACTCGGACCAGCCGCCAAACACAGGCTCCAACAGTCCCACGCAGTCCAGTATGGGGGCAAGGTCGGACGGTTCGGACACCATGGGCGTGCCGCTGAGCGCGACTTTCAGTCCGTCAATACGCCTGGCGAGACTCAAAACCGCGCCGGTACGTTGAGCGGCAACGTTTTTCATGCGGTGCGCCTCGTCCACGATCAGCCCGTCTGCCCACGCTCCAAGCTGGACGGGCAGGTGGGGGCGGGCAGCAAGAAGCGAGTCGGATATGACGACCACGCCGCGAGTCGGCATATCGTCGGACGGCTGAGTGATGGGGATGGTCCAGCCGGATGCTTCAATTTCGCGTTTCCAGTTGGGGACGACAACGGGTGGGCACACAACGACGAGCCTGCGGGTTCGGGCGGTGGCGTGCGCACAGATCGCCTGGATTGTTTTCCCCAGGCCGGGTTCGTCCGCTATGAGCCTGCGCCCAGCCAGGACAGCCTGCACGCCGCTGGCCTGGAAGCCAAACAGGGGCCGGTGTGGGGCAAACAGGCGAGCTTCACCTTCCACGTGGATAAGGTCGGGTGCTGCTGCCAGCCTGGCCACGTTACTCTCACTGACCGTACTGTAGGTGCGTGAATTCGTCTGGGTGCTGGAACCGACCAGGCCGGATCGTGCGCAGTCCGGCTCGCTGGCCATGAAGCAGTGACGGCGAGTATCCCACGCGCAAAACGTGGGCAGCGACTCTTTCACGTCATCGTATGGCTCCAGTCGCGGGTAGATGCGGATCCACCCATCACGCGACCGCACCATCACGCGACTCGCCACGTCACTCAGGTCGCGGATTTTCCCACCGGCAGCTGTCACGTCCACGTGGAAGTCTGCCGCCTCCAGGTCGGCCATGAACGTGCGTGTCACCGCGAACACACGCCATGTTTTCGACCCCGCATCCCAGTGACGATCCGGCATGGTCTTCACCCAATCCAACAGGGTTTGCCACCGACCACCCACGCGAGCCTTCTCGAAAGGAGGGAACTGGAGGTCAACGTGAGGGGTTCGGCGCGTCCCGCCTAAAACAGCCATCTTCATGCCCCTCCTTGTGGGACAAGACTCCCAGACACGCGGGACTGCAACCGCCCGTGTGTCGCATTAACACACGTGAAGGCTCTGTGTGTCCCACAAGTGGGGTGCGACAGGTCCTCAACGGACACAACAACTCATCAAGAACAGGATGACCACGTAATGAAACGTCTCCCAGTGGCGAAAACAGTCGCCAGCCTTTCACTTCTCACATTGCTTGCCATGACAGCATGTTCAGGCCCCTCCCCGTCTACCGAGACGGACACTCCATCGCCTGACACCACGGTCAGTCAGTCAGCCGACCAACAGTCCGGTGATGACCAGCAGTCAGGAACCACGACACCTTCCGGCACGAACGCTCAACAGAAGAAGAGCACCACTGTTACCGCGCCGAAAACCCCCGGCAAGCAGGGTGGCTATATTGTGCACGGCACTAACGGTCAGGTAGCCGCGCAAAAAGCCAGGCCCAGCCAGAAGGCGAAAGCCACGAAGCCGGTCGCCCGCCCGTCTGCCCCCGGCCACAAGGTCACCCCGACTCGGCCTGTTGAACCAGCCCACCCCGTGACCCCTCCAGCTCCCAGCAAGCCGGATACTCCAGCCCCTGAGAAGCCGGACACTCCAACCCCTGAGAAGCCGGATACTCCAGCCCCTGAGAAGCCGGATACTCCAACCCCTGAGAAGCCGGATACTCCGACACCTGAGAAGCCGGATACTCCAACCCCTGAGAAGCCGGACGACCAGCAGATCGCCAAGGCTGAAGCCGCCCTCATCTCAGTGGTCAAAGTTCGAGACGAGGCACGCTCCGCGTACATGTTTGCGACCGCCACTAAGAATCAGGCTCTCGCAGCACAAAAAGAAGCCCATATTCGTCTCCAGGCAGCCCAGCGGCGCACTGAACACGTCCGATCAACATTCACGGACATCGAAAAACAGGCACTCGACACGTATGAGGCAGCCCACGCACGGTACGAGGAGGCGCAAGCCAGTTATGACAACGCCAGCGCAGCCCTCAGGTCAGCCGTCCAGACTGAAAAACAGGCACGTGACAACTATGAGGCAGCCCAGAGCGTGATTGACGCCGCCGAAAAGGCCACGCCATTCAACTGGCAGAAAATGACGCTCGACCAGAAGAAAGCGTACCTGGCTCACCGCGTCCAGGAAAAGATCAACGAATACCGCGTCCAAGGCGGACTCGCACCCCTGCCAATGGTGACCCGCTACAACCAACTGTGCAACGACTTCGGCCAATGGATCGTTGAAGGTGAGAAGAAAGACGGCAATGGCTGGCCCCTCCGCTTCGAACACCTGTACGACGGTGGCGGGTACGACGCGTTCAACAAAAAACACCCCGAAATTGGTGTCACTGAAGCCGAATACAACCAGCACACGGTCGCACGGGACCTTCCCGGTGACACGATGAACACGAAGGTTGAAAACCTTGCTGCACGCTGGAGCAGAGACAGTAATGGCAAGGTGACAGAGAACCTGGATTCCGCCGACCCCGACGTGATTGCAGCCAACATTTTTAATGGGCTCGCCAACTCGAAGGGTCACAACAGGAACTTCCTGAACGCGGACATTAACGCCGCAGCAGCAGGGCTCGGGTATAACGCCAAGACGGGCCAATGGGTTTACGTGTGGCGCGGACTAGGCTTCACCAGCACGCCCGCCGACGCCTACAACGTTCAGGACACCACCTCGTGGGCCGGAACGGACGCGACCCACGGAGTGTCCTTTAAAGACAACCAGTACGTCAAGAACGGTGACTACAAGAGTCTGAAACCGTCGGAAGACTACCATCCGATCAAGGGTGTCACCACAACAAAACTGACCAACCCGCTCACAGAACACACGCCCGAAGCCGCTCCTGAAGATGTCAAGGCTGCGCAAGACGCCAAGAAGGCTCTTGAGGCGGCAACAGAAAACACAGCCCAGGCCACAAAGGCAGCCGAAACCGCCAAGACCGAACTGGACGCTGCCCAGCAGGCCGACCAGGACGCCAAAGCGGCATACGAAAAAACAGCCGGAAAACAGGCTGGACTCCTCACACGAGTCGAACGCCTCGAAGCTGAAGCCCAGGAATCTTACGACAATGCCGAAGCCGCAGCCGAGCAGGCCGTCAGCGCCGAAACAGACGCGCAGGCCGCGCTCGACACGGCACAGGTAGGCGTGGACAAGGCGAAAGAAGCCGTTGACGCTCTGGAAGGTGAAGGCGCGGGAGACCGCATCGAATCCAACTATGAGGGCAACGTCAATCGTGGCGCCCCCGTCCTGACCCCCGAAGACTGACAGTCACTGACAGTTCAGCCCCCTGGCCGCGCATGGTCGGGGGGCTGAACTTTGTTTTACCAGCCTTTGATGGTGATCGAGTTTTTCGCCGCCGGAACGAGCTTGCCGTCCACGACTTCGAGCGTGACACCCAGTTTTGTCACCTTAAATGGATCAGCAGGAGCCCCCTTGTCGGTGTACTTGGCAACCTGAAGGACGGGCTCACCGCTGCGCTTGTAAATGACCAGGCTGATCGTGGCGGGAATGTTGCTCGCCTCAGCCGGGGCATACGAGTCCAGGTCTACCTGTTCCAGGTCGAGAATGTCCACGTGATCCATCGTCATGTCCTGCCAGGTTTCGCACGCCCACAAGACGGGGGTCGACGCGCCGTTCACAGGGATCGTGCCCATGGCGAACGCGTAATCGCAGTTCGGGTCATCGTTACCCATCGCCTCCTGAGCTTTCACGGCCTGCTCGACATGGCTGCGCGCAAAATCAATGACTTCCTGGGTGGGCTGTGCGGACGCGTCCTCCTCCAGGTACACGGGGGCTGACCCGCTGAAGAATGGTGCCAGGTCGCCGTCTACGCTCTGGGCACCGCCGATCTCGTACTTGCCGATCAGGGCGGGGATGCGCGAGTCGCGCAGCACATAGTCAAGCAAGGCTCGGGCAGACTGGGAAACCAGGGATTCTTGCATGAGGCCGCTGGTGACGATTACCGAGTCGCCTTCGACGCTGGTGTCCAGTTGGGCCTCCTCCGCCTCACTGACCACGGTGAGCAGGGGCGAGGTCGCCAACTTTGTGTCGGGCTGCCAGCTCGTGTACGGCTCACCGTCAATGGTGGGGATGTACTGGGTGTCGCCAAAAATGTCCTTGCGGGACCGGTCGCCCACGTCCACGGGGTCGAAGTCGGGCAGGGTGGTGTCCATTTCGATGCCACGCTTTTTGCACGTGACGGTGAAGGTGGGGTCGCCCACCCACTGGTCGGCGAACGGGAAGTCATCGATCTCGCGTGTCATTTCTTTACCGATGAGTGTTTTCAGGGTGTCTAGGTCGCCTTCTTGGAGTGCTTTTTCCAGGGTGGGGCGGGTTTTTTCGCAGGCCGCCTGGGCGTGCTCGACGGTTGCCTCAAAGTCACTGAGGGCGGTGGATAGTTGCCCGCTCATCTGGGCGGCAGCTTTCTCGTTTTCTTCGCTCACGTACTCGGCTGCGCTTTGGGTAGAGCAGGCGGTCAGGGCGGTGGCTGCCATTACGGTGGCGAGTGGGATGGCGAGTGTGCGTAGGGTGCGCATGTGTGGGTCTCCTGTGAAAAGAAACTAATAGGGATACCCACATGCTACTCCATGTTTATACACTTTCTACCGTGTTCGGCGGCCAGCCCACCTGCCCGACACCAGCTCGCGCACCTGATCCGGCAACACCAACTTCCGACCCACACCCTCCACACGCGACGCCACAATATAACAATTCGCCACCCGATCCTCGCTCCTGCCCTCCACAACACCAGGCTCACACAGCGCGCGACGCACCTCATCAGTTAACACGCCACTAGACGGAAGCCGCATCCACGCACCCCCCACCAGCTCCACACCCCCACCCGTCACCACCCCACGAAACACATTCGCTACGCCACCATCCGCCACCACCACATTATGAACCGGACGAAAATGCTCCCGCTCACACTCCAACCGTCCCGCAATCAACAACCGGCCAGCCCGACCAAACGGCTCACACCGACGCGGCAACACGCCAACAGCACGCGCAATCTTCGCACCCGACACCTTCGTCAAAAAACGCGCACCCTTCACCTCCACCCACCCCAACGCATCCACCCAAAAATCAGGAATATACATGCGCCCACCCACCGGATACATCCCAGGCTCATAATCCCAATCCCACCCCATCAAATCAAAAAACAGCGCCCACCGAGCCTCCAAACGCGACCGAAACACCACCCCCGAATACTCACTCACCTGTGCGCCGCTCTTCGCCCGCACACCACGCGACCCGCCCCCCACCTACACCACCAACTCACCCTCACGCACCACCGGAACCACCACCCACAACAACTCCACCAACGCATCCTCCACATCCCGCACGCACCCACCCAGCGGAGCACCCCTAAACCCAGCAGCCTCCACCAACACGCCACGATCCTCACCCGAAAACTCACCACACTGAGACGCCACCACCCAATCGGCCAAACGCTCCGCCAACACGCCCCACTCAGCCGACTCATCACCAGCCGACACAATCAACCGCACCAACGCTCCCATCCGCCGCACATTCGGCACCGGCAAATCCACCACACCACTGAGAGCCAACACCTGCGCACACTGAACACCCAACGCGTCCACCACCTCCAACGCGTCACCATCCCACCGAGCAAACACGCTCTCCACACCCGCACACCACACGCGACCCTCACGCACCGCACGCACCGCGCGAAGGCCCGCACACTCATCCCCCACCAACACGCCCAACGCCGCCCGACGCGCACCCTCATCACGCGGCCTCAACACATCCGGCAACCCGAACGCCACACGCAACGCGCACGCCCTCGCCAACACGCGCTTCGACCCACGCATCCGCGACACATTCAACCGATCCATATTCGACGCCACCACCTCCAACGCCATATCAACCGGCACATACTCACCATCCACCCACACATCAGCCACCGGCACAGCACGAGAAGACCGCACCTCGTCACGCACCGCACTACGCGAAATCACCGCGCGGGCAAGACCCCACACAAACGACGAAAAACGGCCACGCGACCCATCCCACACGCCCGCAAGCACACGATCCACCACCACCAGCCACGCGCGCGAACACACATCCTCACGAATCCGCGCATCCACACCCAACTGGCGAGCAACCTTGCCCACCACATCCGCCCGAAACGCACCGTCCGCCAACGCCACCACATCACCACACCGGGCAGCAAACTCGTCCAACTCGCCCAACGACCACACGCCGCACTCAACACTCATGCCCCACCTTGTGGGACACCACCCCACTACGCGCCGCGCATCGACACCGCTCCACCACGAGCACGCACATCCGAAATATTCGTCGAAATCTCCGCCAAAAACGCCGGAGGAATCACAATCTCAGCCGGAACCACCCTGCCCGACAAATCCGAATATAACCCCACCGTGCCGCGCACCACCTCACCCGACTGAGGATCACGCAAGGAGCGCATCGAATCCCAATTCGGCAAATCCGACCCCTCAACCGTCCTCGCACCACTCATACGTCGCAAACGCTCATCCGTGCGCTCCACCTGAAACAAATCCAACGCAAACCCAGCCTGACCATCATCACGACGCCCAAACTGATCCACCGCACCCGTCCCACGATCCAACGGCAACAACAAGCCACGCGAAATACCACCCACCAGGTTCGCATCCACAAAATCACTCACACGCTGCGACGCCAACACCACAAGCACCTGTTGAGAACGCGCCAAACGCATCAAACGCTGCACCTCCTGAGCGCCCGTCGGCCCCGCCAAAAACTGCCACGCCTCATCCAAAATCACCACGCCACCACCGCGATACGACACAGCAGACGCAGACCCGAACACCATCATCTTGAGAAGCCACGACCCAATACGCTGAACCAAACTCGACTGCTCCCACGCACCCTCATCCGGCAACGGAATACGAGTCGACCCCACCATAATCAGGCTCAACCCATCCGCCGTACGCAACGACGCCGACCCAGGCTCCACCCCCAACACCGCGCGGGCAAGCGGAGACGCCTCCAACGTGTCCATAATCGGGCCCACCATCCCCGCAGGCAACGGGCTCTCACGATCCGCCATCCGCAACGCCTCACCCACACACGACGCGCCATTCACCACACCAAAACGCAGCGCCTTCAACAACGCCACCTCAAAACCCTGACGATAATCCTTCGGCCACGGGTCAATACCGCTAATCATGTCCGACGCCAACTCGACAGCCTCACTGTACGTCGCCTCAAACCGCTCCCTGCTCGACCGGTCCACCAGCACGCGCACCGGATCAAACACGCCATCCGCACTCACCAGCGAATCCAAACTCATCACCTGACCACCCAGGTTCCGAACAGGCCGCTCAAACCCACCATCCGACGACTGCTTCGGATCCACCATCACCACCGGCGTCACCCTGCCCGACTTGTTCGGAATCCGCGCCCACTGGCGGGCAAGCGACAACAGTGTCATCGTGTTATGCGTCGGCACAAACCCCGCACACAAATACGTCCGATCCACACTATCCACACTCAAACACCGAGTCCGCTCACTGCTCGACGGCTCCACGCTCACAATCAACAAACGCGACCCAGCAAGACGCTCCACCACGCAGCCCCGCACACGCACCTTCCACCCCGCACTACGCGCCACACGCGCCACACGCTCAGCCTCACCCACACTCGAACACTCCACGCGCTCACCCAACCCGGCCACACGCTGCGACGGCCCAGGAGCCACACTCACATCCAACTCGCACGGCTCACACAAACGAATCCCACCACCGACAGCAAAATCACGAATCTCACCCGTCGACAACACCAGCTCACCGCTGCCCACCACGCCCTCACCCAGCCACTGCCCACACCGCACAGCCAACGCGCGCACACCATCACACGCCCGCACACGACCCGACACGCCCACCGCCAGCAGCGACGACTCCACGCCCCACGCGCTCCTCCACGGGCCCACACCACGCACCAGGCGCCACACGCCCTCAGCATCCACCAGGTCGTCACCGCACCGGCCAGCACGCTCCATCAGCCGCACACACACATCGCCCGCATTCACACTCAGACCACACACCACCCACAAATGGCACCGGCCCGCGCGAACAACCTGGCCATCATCCAACGCCACCTCAAACATCTCAGTACCCACCTGGTCAAACACGCCAGTCACCGTGCACTCGCGCCCATCCCTGCCCAGCACGCGCGTCCCCACGCACACGTCACGCAACTCCACAGGCCCCACAGGAGTACACACCACCGTGTCCAACGACAACTCCTTACCGGAACCAGTCGCGCCCGCCACCAGCAAAGCCGGACCCGCATCCCCCACCATCGCGGCAAACGGGCTCACATACACCGGCTGACGGTCATACTCACTAAACCCCAACAGTGCGCCATCACGATCCCCCACCGTCGACAAATTCGTCACACCGCTATACGCCACCGTCTGCGCCGGAACATCATGCAACTGCGGAGCCGCACGCATCGGACTACACGGCATCGACTCCAAAAACGCCTGATGCTGACGGAACTGCAACGCCCCCAAAATCACCGCCGAATCCGACAAAAACCGCCCCACATCACGCACCACACCCTCGACAGCAGCCACCACACTCAAACCCACCACGCTAGGAGACCCGCCACCCGTCGCATACCCAGCCTCCACCTCAGAGAGCACCTGAATCTGCTGATCCTGATCCGCCTTCGCAGCCCGACCCTGCGCAATACGCTCCTCACGGTCACGCATAAACCGGTCACGCCCACGAGCCAACTCCCCACGCGTCACCTTCACCGGCTCCACAAGCCCACGCATCGACACCATGCGAGCACCCGAATCCATCAAATCCGTACACCACAACGCGCGCCGACTCGTCGCCTCCACCCACGGCAAATCAAACTCCGACACCGACACAAACGTGAGCGGGTACGCGCCCGGCACATCCCACGACTCACACTCATCCCGATCCAAATTCTGCGCCGCCTTCGCCGCACCAATCGACCGGAACACGTGCACATGATCCGCCTCCACCATGATCGGAGTATCCGCACTACGCCCAAAATTCCACCACGACTGGACAAGCTGCACCTCATCATGCCCAAACTCGTCCACACCCAAATCCGCCAACCCACACTGGCGCATCACCTTATCCACCGTCTCGTAATCCGACTCGTAATCCTCCAACGGCACCCCGCCACGCACAATCGTCTGAGACAGTGACTCCACCGCGCTCGCCAACGCGCCCTGCCCCTTCCGCCGCATCTTCGGCACTAGGCGCACACCAGCCAGCACCACGCGACGGAACGTGAAACGATCCCCATAATCCGCCTCCAACATCTCACGGTTCGCCAACTCGCGAGGAGCCTGAAACGGCATCGGCACATTCACCGCCACCACGTGAAACTCCCGGTACGACCCCTTCGCCAACGCGCGACGACCACCCGACGTCTGAGCCAACCCCGACAACTGCTCAAAAAACCTCATCAACGGCACGGCAGCAGCATCAATACGCCCCTTCGTCTTCGCATCCACCATCGGGGCAAGCGGAACCTTCCGATACACCCACATCGAATTATCCACGCCCACAAAACGCCCACCAGACAACACCTGACGCACCGGCGTCGTCCACGACGAATCACGCACCCCAGCCATCAGTGCACACGCCCCTTCACCGTCGCATTCTCAAAAGCCTTCAACTCATACCCCGTGCCCACACCGCCCCACGCCACCACGCGCGGCGCAGACTTCGCGCCCACCACCAACACATCCATATCCATCGGAGCCAACACCGGGTCACCATGCTCATCACGCACACCACGATCCACACTCAACCGCACGCGCACAATCATCTCGTCACTCGAATCCGGCGCCTGATCAAACCCATCCGCACCAAACCGGTACGCCGACTCCACAATCTGCCACTGCACCGCCACCACGCCTGACAACGGCACAAACTCATGCGACGAATCCGGATCCGCCACCTGCACGCGCAGCTTCGTCGGATCCCCACTCGTAAACGCATCCACCCATGCGCCCACAGCATCCACCACGGGGGCAGGAGCCTGCGTATTCTTCGACCACGGCCACGACGCCAACCCGTCACTCACACTCGCATCCTGACCCGGCAACGGCACCACCGACGGCATCCCCACCGTCACACACCCGCCCGCACCACTACACTTCACCAGCTGCGACACGCGATACAACTCGCCCACAACCTGACCATCCGTGCCCACAGGCACCACACTGTCACCCGACTGCGCGCCAGACTGAGCCTGACCACCATCACGACGCACCGTAAAATCATGCACCCACCGGTCCTGAACCTCGCCCTTCTCCAGCTTCGCCTCCTCAGAACGCGGCACATACACGTCCAACTTGCGGGCACCATCCCAGCTCGCCACCACGCCACCAGGAATCGGGTTCGACACGTCCGACAGCCACACGTCCACCGCGCGCTGCGCCACATCACGGCCAGGAGCACTCATCTGAGCAAACGACACCGCATCCGCATTCGGGTCCGTATCCACACGCTGCAACACGCTCAACGACCCCACCACGCACACCGGCATCAACACCAGGCACGCGATAATCACCCACCGCCACTTGCGTGCACGCCGATCCAGACGCGCCTCACGATCCGTCACAAAATCGCGCTCACGCGACACCTGAGCGTCAGCATCCCACGGGCTCGCAGCCTGCCCCCGACGTTTACGCGCCACCAGTCCCCCTCGCCGACAGCGCCCTACGCGCCGCACCAGCAACCTGCGGGTTCAAATCACCCGCCAACACCTCCAACACGCCCACATCCTGGCCAGGCTCCGCAGCCAGCCACATGCGCACCTGCGCATCCGGATGGGCGAGAAGCTCACGCACGCACCGCGAACACCGCTGGCCACGAGCAGACACCTTATTCCGACATGGCACCCACCGGCGCAACACGCCACCAGGACCATCATCCGAACCGTGCCCACTGCCCTCCAGCGGCACCCACGACACGCAGCGAGCCATCACGCACCAGCCAGCCTGGCAACACGCTCCACACGGCCAGCACGATCCTCGTCCAAATCCACAATCTGGCGGGCAAGACGAGTCGCAGCCACCGTCAACGACGACGGAGGACGCTCCACCAGGTCCACACCCATGCGGCGCAACAGTCGCCACACCTCACGCACCTTTACCTCGCCCAGCGCAGCAACAGCCACACCAGCCTCCAACGGATCCATCTCATGCACATCCACAATCAGGCGCAACACATCACCAGGACCCTCGCCCGACACGACATCCACAATCGAACCGGCCACGTCCTTACCGCACGCGTCCACCAGCAGGTCGCGGTCCTGCGCGTCAGCCTCCATGACCTCAATCGTCTTCGCAACAGCGCCAGCCACATCACCCTTCACGCCCTTGCGACGTGACGGCCTCTTCGCACGCTTCGGCTCAGGCTTCGGCTCCGGCTTCGACTCAGGCTTCGGCTCAGGCTTCGGCTCCACGTTTACAGGGGGCTGGCCCCACTCAAAATCGGCCACAGTACACACTCCTTGACGCTGGGGCAGACCATCCGCCCCTCACCCACCACTAATGCGACAAACACTCCAGCCGTAACCGTGACCACAGCCAAAGGACACGACGCAAAGGAGGACGCGACCAATGCCCGCCACCAACACCAACCCATACGACATACACCACCTCGCCCAACTCACCGCAGTCAGCCCCGAAACCATCCACACACTACAAGCCGACAACAAGGCCGACACGGCCACCATTGACGGCAGCACCGCATGGGCACACGAAATCGTCCGCTCCCTCACAGCACAACCAAACACTCAACTCCCCACAGTCATCGACCTGTTTTCAGGCTGCGGAGGAATGTCACTCGGATTCCAATTAGCCGGATTCAACGTCCTGAAAGGCTACGACAACTGGCCGTGCGCAGTCGACACCTACACAGCCAACCTAGATCACCACGCAGAAATACTGGACCTAGGAAACACGGACGCCACGACCCAACGGCTCAAACAACACCGCCTCCCCGACGGCTCATTCCCCGCAATCGTCGGAGGACCACCCTGCCAGGACTTCTCATCGGCAGGAAAACGAGTCGAAGGCGACCGGGCAAACCTGACCGAAAAATTCGCGACAACCATCACCCACTTCATGCCATCCTTCTTCGTGATGGAAAATGTCGCACGCGCAACACACGCAGCCGCCTACAAACGGGCTCTCACCAACATGGAAAAAGCAGGCTACACCATCACCAAAATGGTGCTCAACGCCGCCCTGTACGGAGTACCGCAAACACGCAAACGACTCATCACCTTCGGCTCCCTCAACCCGCAAACAAGCACACGCGTACTGGAATACTGGACAAGTCAAGCCGACGAGAAGCCAACAACGGTGCGAGACTGGTTCGGCCAAAGACTGGGAACAGAACACTACTACAACCCACCCCGGAGCTATCAGCGTCGCGCAATCTTCTCCATCGACGAACCCTCACCAACCATTCGAGGAGTCAACAGGCCGATCTCAAAAGGCTACCCAGGACACCCCGGCGACTCAGCACCCATCACACAGGCACGCGCACTGACCACTTCAGAGCGGGCAGAAATCCAAACATTCCCACGAGGATTCCAATGGGTCGGCTCACGCACCAACATTGAGCAAATGATCGGGAACGCCGTACCAGTCAAACTAGGAAAATTCATCGCCGAATCTATCGCCAACACGCTCCAAGCGTCAACCGACACCCCACACTAAGCCACCATCATCCACGCGCGCCACGCCACCGCAGCGACCACCAGAACACTCACCACCCCATACTCCACACCAGAGCCAGCCTTCCCCAACACCGGCAACGCGAAACACCCCGACCTGCGCCACAGGGGCGTATCAACCAGCGGCCTGGGGCGAAGCGGCCACACAAGAGGAACCCCCGCCACCGTCACAAAATCCGCCACAATATGCGACACCCAGCCGCATATCAACGCCACGCCCATCCACGCGCCACTCCACACTCCACACACCACGGCGCCCACCAGGCACACCGCCCACTGCACGAGGCCAGGCGACTTCTTCCACACCGCGCGCACAGCAAGCGCCACACACACCCCGCCCACCACAGTCGGCACCACGCTCACACTCACACCACACACCACGGCGCTCCACGCACCCCACGGAGTCACAGCCACCAGCGCCACAAACAACACGGCACCCACCAGTGAATGCGTGATACCACGATGCCCACCACCCACAGCGCTCACCAGCCGCGCCACCCACACGGTGAGCGGCGGCAACGACCGGGCAACAGACGCACTCGGATGATCCACATCCGGCAGCAACGCCGCACCGGCAGACACCAACGCGCCCACCGCCACACCGCTCACATCCAGATCGCCCACCAGCGGGCTGGCCGACACCGCACACCAGGCGGCAACAGAAAACAACGCATGATTATGCCCTAACACGATCCACCTTGTGGGACACGCACCATGCACACGCGACCCGACAGACCAAACGCGGCAGGACACGGACTAGGCCGCGCGCGCACACCCACGCCCAGCAGTGGAAAAACACTGCAACTGTTCAAGCCGCACACCGTGGAAAAGAAACCCCACCAGCACTCAAGCTGTACACAACCCGACAGGGATCACGACTAGCCCCGACTGAACGCCAACACGTGCGGATCCGTCAACACCTCGCACGCCTCCACACGCCGACGCAGCACCAGCCCCTCCCGCGACCTCGCCCGCGACAACGCCACATACAACTGGCCAGGCGCAAACAAGCGGTCACCAGGATCAAACACCATCCGCGACAACGACTTCCCCTGCGCCTTATGCACCGTCATCGCCCACGCCGCACGCAACGGCACCTGAAAATACGCGCCCACCTCCTCATGCACCAAACGCCCATCGATCACCTTCGGACGCGTCACCGGCCACCTGTGCACACCCACAACCACTACGCTGCCATCCTCCAGCTCTACCACCGGCCACCGGCCCTCAAACGCGCGCACCACGCCCACACTCCCATTGACAAACTCACCGTCCGGATCATTCGCCACGCACATCACCTGAGCACCCACCGCGACCCTCACCACGCGCGCCACCGGAATCTCAGTAGGCAGCACGCAGCCTCGCGCCACAGCCTCAAACGCCCGCTCCTCACCATCGAGCATGTCCAAATGCGCCTCATTAATCGAATCCACCCTGCGGTTCCGCCCCGCCAACGTCACCCACACCTGACCGTCCTGCGGGACAAACCCAGGATCAACCAGCGGATCCAGCTCACCCACCACAGCCTCATCCCCCGCGCGCATACGATTCAACACGTCCACGAACCCCTCATCCGACTGGCGAAACACCTCGCTCAGCTGGATCGTCGAAAACGCTCCCACATCCCATGCGCGGCCACTGAAAAAGAACGGTGAGGCGTAGTGGGAGGTGAAAAACTCCTCCTCGGCGCGCACCACGACCGGAGGCAACTGGAACACGTCTCCCACAAGGATCATCTGCACCCCGCCAAACGGAAACCCCGGCAACGGGCCGTAGCGCCGTAAAATCTGCTCCACCAGGTCGAACGTGTCAGCACGCATCATGGACGCCTCGTCCACCACCAGCGTCGTCAACCGGGCAAAAACGAAGCGGCGACGCCCAGGATCATACTCATCCAGGCTCGTCACATCCGCCCGCAACCCAAAAAACCGGTGGATCGTCAGACCGCCCGCATTCAACGCGGCCAAACCCGTCGGAGCCACCACCATCGCGTCAGGGCGCCTGGACAAAAACTCGCAAATCAGCCTCGTCTTGCCTGTGCCCGCCTTACCGGTGACGAAAAAATTCCCGCCCGCCAACATACGATCCAGTGCCACCTGTTTTTCAGCATTCAACTCACCCATGCCCCTTCTTGTGGGACAAGAACACACCCCACGCAGGCACAAAAAACGCGGGCAGCACAAAAGGCTGCACCGCAATTTTTCAAAAACCGTCAGGGCTCCGAGCGCTTACCCACAGTTCGGGCACCCCACGCCGTGCACGCGACGCTTCACGCTCTCACGGAACGTTTCACCGCATGTATGGCACCGCCACACAGCCTGTAACTTCGAGTTCGACTTCACCTGCCACGCCTTCTTCGCATTCAGGTCGTCCACCCACTCGGCGGCAAGATCCGGATATTCTTCCGACAGGCGGCCGCCCGCGCTATGCGCACACCGGGCACACCCACCACGGTTGACGCACTGTGCCACGCTTTCACGCCACTCATGACCCTCGGGGCATTTCCACCACACCATCAGGGGCGAGTCAGGTTCCACGTCACGCGCCAGGACTTCGCCATTGCGGTTCGGATGCCACAAGGCGGACACGTCCCCGCGCAAATGTTCCACACTGTTCTCGAACGCACACACGCGCCCGTCAAGCACGGTCTCCACTCGCTTCACGCGCGCACACTCCGAGCACCCTGCCCGGCACATGCTTCTCACGCTCTGGTACACCTCGTGGCCTTCAGGGCATTTCCACCACACTTCTCGACCGGAATTCTCATTCACGCTCGACACGCTCACACCACTGTTGCGCCGATAATCCCACAATTCGGCTATATCGGGGCGAGCCACGTCCAGGGATCCGCCGCCCGTACACACTGGGCACGCACGCCGCGCAACCATGTCACTGACCGGAGCGTCGAAGAGGTGCCCACGCTCACACCGCCACCATGCTGTGCGCTTCGATGACGCCGGAACACTCTCCACGTCCATGCCGCGAACCGCGTTCAGTCCCGCATCCCACCACTGAGCTACTGAAGGAGCTTGAACAGCCACACTCGCCTCACGGGCCAGCTCCGAGTAACACTCCTGACACGCGCACCCGTTCCTCGCCTGTTTCAGCACGCTTGCGGACCACCTGTGGCCGCGCGGGCACTCCCACCACACGCTGCGAGACAGCCGCGCATTCACCATGGTCGCTTTCAACGCGCCGTTCAGATCATCACACCACCATGCGGCAACATCAGGGTCAGTTTCTGCGAGGGATTTGCCGACAGGCGGGGCCGTCACACCCGCACGTTTCGCTTCCTCGACGAGTGCCAGTCGCCCTGGATCACACTCGGGGCACACGCCCAACACGCACTGGTCTTTGACGCTGCGTTCCCACATGTGGCCATCCGGACACTTCCACCACGCGGAAAGGCCGGACATGATGCTCACACTATCCGCGCCCACGCCACCGTTACCGACCGTATCCCACAAGGCGGCAACACTGTGATCCCGGTCAGCCAGAGAATTACCCTGCTTCGGGCGGTGAAAGACACGAGCGGTACCGTAGCGACACTGCTCGCACCTGCCCACCCTAACCTGGTCGGCCACCGTGCGCACCCAGGCATGGTGGCACGCAGGGCACCGCCAGTGAACCTTGAGGGTGGATGTCGAGCGAACAGTGGACGGCGTGACCTGACGGTTATGCTTCAGATCCCATATGCCCGCAACCTCGGGGTGCAGGTCGGCCAGTGACTGGTCGGAATCCACGTCGCCATGAGCATTCCCGTATCGACACAGTGGGCATGAGTCGTTCATCACCTGGGCTCTGACACGGCGCCTCCACTCGTGACCGTTCGGGCATATCCACCATGCGGCAAAGTTCGACCCCGGCATCGCCTCGTCGGGCGTGGCGTCACCGTTTTTTCTCGGGTGCCATAGGGCTGCCACCTCGGGGTGCAGGTCGGCCAGTGACTGGCCTGGCGCGGCCGTGCGCAGCCCGGATGTACGACGGCGCGACGGTGGGTGACATGTCGGACACCCTCGTTGACGGGCCACCTCATTATTGACTATGCTTCGCCATTCATGGCCGTTCGGGCACGCCCACCAGGCGACAAGGCCGGAACCCGGCCCTACCATGTCAGGCGTCACCTCGTCGTTTTTCGTCGGGTGCCACAACGCTGCGACATCCGGCTTCAGGTCGGCAAGAGATCTCCCAGGCTGGGCGAGCCGGAAATGGTGACGGAAAGCAATCTGCTTGCGATCTGACTCAACGCGCAGGTCGCTCCTGCCGTCGGCTGCGGCTTCGCACGCCGGGCACCCTGCCCCCTCCGTCCTGGAGGATACGACAGCCTGCCACACGTTCAGGCATGTCGGGCATGCCCACCACGCGTTGAAAGAACTGTCGGCGTCCACATCATCGGGGCGGACAGGGCTGTTGAGCCGCTGATGCCACTGTTCGGCAAGTTCGGCGCTCATGGGGGTTGACTGGCGAGGGGCCGCATCTGTACGTGACCCGAAAATACGATTCCAAATACTCATGCCCCTACTTGTGGGACGAGCATGTGCCAGACGAACGGGCTCCCGTAAAGATCCAGCCCACTCCCAAGAAACCTCGGGGCGGGCTGAACGATTGCTTTGAGTATAGCACACGCAGGAGGGCATGTGCACCGAGAAAAAAGAAACGCAATAAATATTTATCTGCCAGAATTTAATTTTATTTACCCGACGAGAATAGTAATCCGTGCGTCATACGCCGTGCATATTGCATGAATATTCACAACTCGAAAAAGGGCATAAAAAAGCACACCCATGGCATAGAACGCACATAGATGTGGACACACGTCAGGCTTTTGAAACGCGAACCTGAAAGCGAATGGAATTTTCAAGCCCACCGCCCCGTTCCCACAGCCCCAGGTCGCAAGCCTGGCTGCCGATGCTCCGGCGGACGGTTCAAGCATACCACGGGCCCCGAAAACACCCCCGCGACACGCCCCAGGGCGCCACCAGCGCCCCGGCAGGCCCACACGCCCCAAAACGCGAACCCAGCAGTGGACACACCCCCTTACGGGGGTGTGTCCACTGCTGCCCGCCAACGAAACGAGGGTGTTTTAACCGAAAGTTCCGTAAAGTTCCGTAAAGTTCCATTGTTCCTGAACTCTGATTTTATAGGGCTTTTCCTTGATATATCAATAAAAAATAAGATTTATTTTAATGAAAAATAGAAAAGTTCCAAAGTTCCACGGAATATAGGGGGGGTCTTGTGCGCTACCCCCCCTCCCCATAGTCCGACCCTCACACTAAGTACTATCCACGTCTCA
>NZ_JBWPVR010000004.1:0-201241 GCF_056590195.1 Pauljensenia sp. C0170B5
TCGTAGTTTTGACCTCGTTTCGTAATTTGCCGATCAAAATACGAAAAAATTACGAAACGCTCTACCTGCGGTTTCGTGATTTCCGCAAACGAAAAGAACAAAACTACGAAACACGCGATAACGCTGTGACCTGCATAGACACGTCACATTTCGGCGGTGTTTCGTAATTTTGCGGTATTTCGACCCAAACCTTTTAAGAGAGAGACACAGACACGCATTGCAGGCACATGTCTACGACACAGAGCGTCCTCGTTGAGGGCACGCTGCAGGGGTTGCAGCTATGTGACACGGGACACAATCGCAATCAAGGTGTCTCTTCTTATTTAGATTTTCTTCAAAAAGTGGAAAAATTACGAAACGAAAACCATTTACGCTGCTCAACGTATGTTTTTGTGTTTCGTAGTTTTGTTCCTTTCGTTTACGAGATTACGAAATGACCCGCAAATACCTACCGTGACCTGCGGTGATGTGTTTCGTATTTTTCTGCGTAATTTCACGTCGCCCGAAGCAGACACCCTGCCGTGTGCTTGCTGCAGGGCTGCGGCCGTCCCTCCATGTGGAGCGTCAGTGTCGATGCTGTAACTTAAACGTACATACATTTGTGGCGCTCTCGTTACGTGTCTGTGCATTGCCGAGCTCTTTACTGTTGTGTGTGGGCGCGCAGCCGTAGTGTCCGTGCCACTCCGAGTAGGGCGCGTCGTACCCCAAACCCATGTTCAATTAAATTCCAATCCAGAGAGGTCTTGCACTGTTGCGGTGCGGTTGTCTTCTTTCTCACCGTATTGGACCCTGCGAAATTAATTGGATACGATAGGCCCATGTTGATTTCAGGTTCCGTTTTCATGCGGCCGCTCACCAGCCGCTAAGGCGGTTTTCTCCCTCCCGCAGGTTAGAAACCGCTCCGGTCCTTTAGCCGGGCGGCCATTTGCCATGCCCGGCTCCGTTTCAACTCCACGGAGCACACCTGATGTCTACATACGGATACGGCCGTCACGAACATGGCCAAAATTTTCTCACAGACCACAAGATCATCAACTCCATCGTCGATCTTGTAAAACAAACCTCCGGCCCCATCATTGAGATCGGGCCAGGAAGCGGTGCCCTCACTCACCCGATATCCCACTTGGGGAGGGCAATAACGGCAGTTGAGGTAGACGCAAAACTAGCTGCCAAACTCACAAAAAAGACCGCCTCGGCGTCGGTCGAAGTGGTCCATGATGATTTCCTCAACTTCCCGTTACCCGCCACTCCCTGCGTCATTGTGGGAAACATTCCCTTTCACCTCACCACTGCCATTCTTCGAAAGTTGTTGCATGCGCCGGCATGGACTGCCGCTGTACTCCTCATGCAGTGGGAAGTCGCTCGCCGCCGGGCCGGGGTAGGTGCAAGCACGATGATGACAGCTCAGTGGTCCCCATGGTTCACGTTTCACCTTGGTTCCCGAGTACCAAGGTCTGCTTTCCGGCCACAGCCAAACGTTGACGGGGGGATCTTAGTGATCCGCCGGGTGGGTGACCCGAAGATCCCGATAGAGCAACGCAAAGCCTTTCAGGCGATGGTGCACACCGTTTTCACCGCCCGGGGACGCGGGATAGGGGAAATTCTCCGAAGGGCAGGGTTGTTTTCATCACGTTCAGAGACACAATCATGGTTGCGCTCGCGAGGAATCGACCCCGCAACCCTACCTCCCAGATTGCACACCAGCGACTGGATCGATCTCTTCCAGGTGACTGGTTCCTCTTCACCGCGCCATCGGCCCATTTCACAATCGGGAAGTAGTCAACGCCCTCCTCAACGGAAAAATCGAGGCCGGCGGCGGTAATCCCCCCACCACCAAAACCGAAATCCACCAGTAGTAGTGAACGACCCATGTTCGTCTACCGTGAGCCGCGTTATGGCAGTGACGTGTTCTCGTCGGGCACAGTCATAGTTCCCGGCGTTGCCAGCGACAGGGTTCTACACCCAGCAGCGGGACCGATCAAAATCACCCGCACGGGGAACGACCCTGCTGGTGGTTTCGATTTTGATGAAAGCGAGGAGACATAGCCCCTCGCCAACTCCCCGTAGCTGGCGAACAGTAGCTCCTGGCGCTGGCGCTCGTTGGTGAGTTTGCGTGCCACATCGAAAGCCTTATCGACTTCCCGGTCCAAGTTGTTGTGAGCCTTGAGCAGAATTGGGTCCATCGATAACGGGTTGTAGTGCTCCGCGAGTGACCGCTGGGGGTGCCGCTCGCGTGCCCGCAGCACCAACTGTCCAGCGTCGATGATTCGCTGCTGCGCCTTCTCATCTAGTTCACACAGAGCTGGTCCGCAGTTGTAGCTCCCGATGTACTCCGAAAAACGGAAAAAATAAATAGTGGGGATACATCAACCTTCCACTTTCCATTCTTCCGGCTCAGAGTATTGAGGGGTCTGGGACCGGGTCCGTAAACCCTTTATGTTTTTCGCGCACAGCGGTTTTTAGCGACGCACCCTATAGGTTTTCCGCAGAACCTATATGTGTTTCTGTGCACCCCCATATGTTGTCTGTTTCTAGCGGTATTTCGTTGTACTTTGCGCATCGAATAGTTATTTATCGACGACACTCCGTCGAGTTTAAGTTCAATGTGTAGGTTAGCCGAATAAGAAGCTCTGGCAGATGGTGGGGCAATCCTGCTCTGACATCTTAATCTAGCTTGGGTGCGCTGGGATTAGGACTGGTCACGTGTGAGAAGTTTTCGTGTACAACTAGTGACATGAACTTTTTATTGCTCGGTGGTACCGGTTTCCTTGGAGGACACATTGCGGCTGCAGCAGTCGACCGAGGCCATCAAGTTACTTGCCTTGCACGAGGTAACGGGAAGGCTCCCAACGGAGCTGAGTTTGTGAGTGCGGACCGTGACCGTGACGGTGCGTACGATGAGGTTGCGGGGAAAACTTGGGATACCATTGTGGATCTGACGAGTCAGCCGAAGCATGCGCGGGATGCGGCGGCGAAACTCCAGGCCAAGCATCGTATATTTGTGTCTTCGAGCAGCGTATATGAGGATCAGGGAAGTATTTCTTCCGAGTCTGATTCCGTAGTCACTCCGCTTGAAATTGACTACATGGAGGACATGGGGCAGTACCCAGCCGCAAAGTCTGCTTGCGAAACGATTTATCGCAGCACAAATCGGTCGGTAATGGTAGTTCGACCCGGTCTGATCGCTGGCTACGGCGACGAAACAGGGCGCAGTGGTTACTATCCGTGGCGCTTCGCGCATCCCACGGGTGAGAACGTGATCGTCCCAGACCCGGCGTTTCCCGTCGCTATGATTGATGTGAAAGACCTTGCAGGCTGGATAGTTGAGTCTGCAGAAGTTGGGACTTTCGGAACCTTTAATGCTACGGGGTTTGCTACTTCCTTGTCCGATGTGTTCAAGATTTCGCGTGAGTTAACCGCATCGGAGGCTACGGAGCGACCTTGCTCTGATGAACTGCTTCTCGCTAATGATGTAACCCCGTGGATGGGCCCAAAATCGTTGCCGTTGTGGGTACCAGGTGAACAGTTTCGCAACATCGCGCTACTCGATTGCACCGCAGCCTACGAAGCGGGCCTGCAGATTCGCCCGTTGAAAGAGACATTGGCGGATGCGCTGCGATTTGAAGAAGAACAGCAGGGTGAAAGACTCGCTGGGCTCAGCGATGAAGAGGAAGTCGTGCTTCGCCAGCGGTTAGAAGGTGGCATTTAGTTTCGGCAGGAACAGTTTTAGTTGCAGTCGGGACCGTACTGAGTTGGTTTTCGTTCCGCGACTGACTGTGAGAATGAGTCCGAATCTGACTCGAGGGGAACTTCGGCGATGCTAGCTCTTCATGACGGGGAGCGATGTAGCGTTCTTTCGCCTCTCCGTGGAGTTCCGTTTCGTCATATAACCTCTGGCGTATGTGAAGGGTCGCGAGCAGACCTATCGCAGCAACCCTTTTGACACCGCGCAATGGCTAAGCTGAATGAGCAAACAGTTAGAGTGAGCGTGGGGAGGAGCCTCGGCATGAGTCTGAAAGATGAACTGGAGGAGTACGTCCAGAAGACCGTCGACGAGCAGTGGGAACGTCGCGCAGGCCAGAAGGTGCCCGACGCCGATGACCTTCCGCTGAAGAATCTTGCTGTCGAGCTCGACGCAACTGTCCTCTACGCGGATCTTGCGTCGTCGACGAAGATGGTCAAGGGGTACAAGGACTGGTTCGCTGCGGAGGTCTACAAGAGCTATCTCTACTGTGCAGCAAAGATCATTCGAGCGCGGGGTGGTATCGTCACGGCCTTCGATGGGGACCGCGTCATGGGTGTGTTCATCGGGGACTCGAAGAACACCGCCGCCGCGAAGTGTGGGCTCCAGATCAATTGGGCTTCGAAGAATATCGTGGCAGCGAAGATCGCTGAGAAGTACCCGAAGAGCACCTTCGTGCTAGAGCAGCGAGTCGGCATCGATACCTCGAAGCTTTTCGTCGCCCGAACAGGCATCCGAGGCAGCAATGACTTAGTGTGGGTTGGGAACGCAGCAAACAAAGCGGCGAAGCTGGCCACGCTCGATCCTCGCTATCCGACCTACATCACTGCCGATGTCTACAGCAGTCTGAATGAGACCTTGAAGCTAGGGGGTAACCCGAAGCGGAACATGTGGACTGACCTGGGGACCTCCGACATGGGCTATCGGATCTACGGGTCGGGGTTCTGGTGGCCGGTCTGACGGGGGATGTCAACTGAGGGAGCTGATCCACTCTTCCATCTGCGGGATGATGGGATTTCCCTGGTACACGGTTCCGATGCCGGACGTCCACTGCGGCCGGAGTAGGCCTTGATTGTGATCGTTCAAGTTCGAGTAGAAGACATCCCCGACGACAACCGGGCTCGATCCCCAACCGCGCCCCGCCAGGTGCGCTAGGTGGGCTGCCCTGTTGACGACGTCGCCCATGTACACGACGTCGTTGATCGTGCTGCTGCTGTACCCTGCCTTGATCATGAGGACCCTCCCGTATTCCACGCCTATGCCGATGCGGAGCTGGGTGATCCCTGCCTTCTCGTAGTGGTGGTTGAGGAGCTCCAAGAGGGTATTGGCCTGCGCTGCGGTAGCGAACACATCGTCGATGTGGTTGACCTGCGTCGTCTTGTAGGAGGCCCACACGCAGTCGCCGACGATATTCACCTCGCGCACATAGGGGTCCGAATTCAGGACTGCGACCATTTCCGAGATAAACGACCGGTAGATCTTCGCAAGAACGGGCCTCTTGTGCTTCGACGTCAGGCCGGACGAGTCTCGGATGTCAATAAAGATCGCCGAGCACATGCCGTAGAAGCCGTTGGAGAACGTGAGCTTGTTTCGGTCAGGAAGCCCGTCTACCTCCTCATACGCTCCTGCCGGCTGGTCCAAGATCGCTTGGATCCGGGCCGAGCTGGCCCTCCAGTCATACGGTCTGTAGTTTCCGTCCATTTGCGTCCTAACTGTTCGTGATGCCGACAACGAGGGCCAGGACTGCGATAGCGGCTCCTGCAGCGAGAGCACACCGGATGGCCCACTTTGCGGCGGATGCTTTTACCGTGGCAATCCGAGCATTGACATGTATCTGGTCAGCGAGATCTTTCGTCAGCTCAGCAGGGTCAGAGGTCAGTACATGGAGCACTTCGCTGTACTCATGTCTCTTGCCCCTGAAATTTCGATCGATGCTTCCAAAAAACAGCCTGTTGATCGCGTCCTGATCTGCATCCTTATCCTTGACTCTCGGTGTCAGTGTCCATCCGCACCAAGCGCCGGTAATAAAAAGAAACAAGCAGGCCATCCCAACGAGAGTGTCGAACAGTGCAGTCCGGGAAGTAAAGTCCTTTGCGAGGTTGTACGTCATTGTTGCCATCACCCCGGTGAAGGCAAGTGTCACGCTGGCCTTCGCATCTGAGTGGCGAATCCACTCGTTCACCAAAGCGAGAGTCTTCCATGCGTGATCTGGGTTAGGCTCGGGTGAGCTGACGCGCGTGGTCGCGTCGTGCGGATGGCCCTCGGTGGTCCGTCGTCCACCGCGCCGAGACGGCATTCGAAACATAGCTCTAGAGTACTAAGATTTACATAGATACTTCAGGAACGTCCGTTACACGCGAGTCTCAAATGGGGACCACGAGCTGGCAGTCACGGGTAGAGCTTGAAGACGGTTTACGCTCCTGCCCCGGTGCTGCCGGGGCGACTGCGGCGGACGCACCACCTACCGATCCAGAGGTTACCCTGTTCTGAAACGTGGTGGAGTTCAAGTTCAATGTGTAGCTAGGCTTCGGGGTTGCCCACGCAGAACTCGTTGCCTTCCGGATCCTGCATGACGGTCCATACCAATCCCGGCGCCTCGTGGGTACCGAGTTCGGTTGCGCCTAGCCCCTTCAGCCGTTCCACCAGGGCTTCGCGGTCAGCCCCGTAGCCGTCGATATGCATGCGGTTCTTCCCGGGTGTGGGATCCTGTACACGCTGAAATCCCAGCGCCGGAGTGGAATCAACCATGACGAAGTCCCCGTAATCTGCGGCGATTTCGCAGCCAGTTGCGGCGGACCAGAACTCGGCGAGCTTTGAGGGATCGTGGCAGTCGAAGGTGATCTGCCGGATCGTGAGATTGACATTACTCATGGCCCCCATTGTGAGGATGGGATCCGACAAGTGCAATGCCCTGGCGAGCGCATGATTGCTGCATCCGCGAAGATCACCGGGTTTTTTGAAGCTATTCGTGACTAGTCGAGCAGGCTGTGATATTGCTTGCGCGCCTTCATCGAGTGGATGATCGTTTCGGTGCCGTCGTCCCAGATGAGAATGACGAGCTCGAGCAGTCTCATTGAGCCGTCGAACCCCAAGCGTAATTCCCGTTGAGGGTGCTCTTCGTCGAGTGGGGCCTTAAAAACACAACCTGATGTCGCGGCAGTAACTGAGTCCTCAGGCTTGATGCCGTGTTTCGTGGCGCTACGGCGTACGTCCATGTCTAGATGGCGTTCTTTAAAGCTTCGCGGATTGCCTGAGACCGTGACCATCCGTTGGCAGCTGCATACTTATCGAGGCTCGAGATCTCACGAGGGGAGAGTCGAATAGAGATAACCTTCGCAGCATCTTCACCACGAGGTTTCCTGCCTCGACGACGAAGAGTCTCCACGTCGTAGCCGTTCTCAGCTTCGGCTACCCATGCGTCGATTTGCTCTTCGCTGACTGGTTGCCCGTTGATAGTTTTCATGGCCGTAATCGTAATACGGAAATGGTTCTATCGGCTAGGGTGAGGTTACTTCCGTTCGACACTTTGTCGAGTTCAAATTTAACGTGTAGTGCTTAACCTCTGCGATGAACTCTTTGATCCCGGGACGTGATGAGGACTGGGGCTATTGTGCTCCCCCGAACGCTACGGCCCGGGGACACGAGGCTGTGTCGCAGGTGCAAGCGAGAGGACCAGGAGCGAAACACAGACCGCTGAGTCGACGCAGTCACGGTAAAGACGGAGCCGTCTAGGCGGTGCTCGAGGTTGCGCGAGATACGGTGACGCTGGGCGTCGGTAAGCGATGCGCATTCGGCGACATCGATGGAAAGCTGGACTTTGCCGTCCGTCGTGTTGACGCCCTGGCCGCCTGGAGTCGACGATTTCGCGAAACGCTCCGCGAGATCGGCGGCGATGACCGCACCGTCGGGGATCCCCGGGCCGGGTGCTATGGTCAGGTCGTTCATGCCGCCCAGCCTAGGTGCCCACAACCCTTTCTCGTCTCGGCGGAAGCGGAGACCGCGTCGCGACGGCCGGGATCCAGCCTCAGTATTATCCTCGTCACCGGTTGATTCGAACGCTTTTTGCTCCTCCTTCTCCCGTCGGGCTTCGATTTCAGCGGCCTCCGCAGGTGGCAGTGATCGCTGGATCCGCTCGAATTACCGGTTCCGATCAGCGGTCGAAAGATTTTCGCAGCAGCCGGACCTGCGGCGCCGGTGCCGCCGCCGTAGCCTGACGAGCATCCCCGCCATGACGGCCATCACGACGGCGGTCCCGGCACCGATGATCCAGGGATTACCGAGGAGCCCACCGACGCCTGCAAGTGCTCCGCCCGCCGCGATGAACGGCAGGCCGCAGCAGAGCAGCGACGGAAGCGCGCAGCATGCCAGCAAGAGCAGCCCGGTCACTGCAGCGACGACGGGACCGGCGCGCCATTCGTCGCGGTCCTGATCGGCGCTCATCGTCTGCTTCAGGATGAGATCTCCCCGATTGCCTGTGTTGCCGTTCATGCGCAGCACGACAGCAGCGACGGGTCGGTGGTGAAGGCCTTCGCGGCGATCCGGATGCCCTCGGCCATGGTCAGGTAGGGGGCCCAGGCGTTGGCGACCTCGGCGACGGTCCTGCCGAGCACGTGGACGCCTGCGGCGGCGAGCTCCCCGGCGTCCTTGGCGACGGCGGTCAGGCCGAGGATCTCGTTCGTCTCGGCTTTCACGACGATCTTGATGAACCCGCGGGTGTCGCGGTTCACCAAGGCGCGGGGCACGTGGTGCAGGGGCAGGACGCGGCAGTCGCAGCGGATCCCCGCGGCGAGGACGTCCTTCTCGGTCATCCCGACCGCGCCGATCGCGGGCCCGGTGAACGTCACCCGCGGCAGGCGGGCGTAGTCGACGGACCGGTCGGCGTCGGCGAACGCGTTCTCGGCGACGAGGGTGCCGTGGTGGGCGGCGACGTAGACGAACTCGGGGTGCCCGGTCACGTCGCCCGCGGCCCAGACCCGCGGGTTCGAGGACTGCAGCCGGTCGGAGACGACCACCTCACCGGAGTCTCCGGTATTCACCCCGACCGCATCGAGGTTCAGGCCATCGGTGACGGGACGGCGTCCGAGGGCGACCAGGACCTGGTCGGCGCGGAACTCCTGCGAGCCGCTGGACAAGGCGGCGGTCACGACGGCCTCGCCTCCCGTGCCGCGGGAGACCCGGGTGGGCACTGCGCGGCTGACGACGCGGATGCCCCCGTCGGCGAACACCTCCTGGAGCGCCTTCGACACCTCCGGCTCCTCCTTCGAGGCGAGCCGGGACCGCACGAGCAGCGTGACCTGCGAGCCGAGGCGGGCGAACAGCTGCGCCTGCTCCAGGGCGACGTAGCCGCCGCCGAGCACCAGCAGCGACTCGGGGACCTCCGTCAGCTCCATCGCCGTGGTCGAGGTCAGGTATCCGGTCTCCTTCAGGCCGTCGATCGGCGGTGCCCACGGGCGAGAACCAGTCGCGACCAGGTAGTGGTGGGCCTCGATGGTCTCGACGCTTCCGTCGGATCCGGCAACATCGAGAACCGGCGCATCAGGGGTGCCCACGAACGAGGCGTCGCCGCGGAGGACCTGCCAGCCGTAGGAGTCGGCGACGTCGGCGTACTTCTCGCCGCGCAGCGACTCCACCAACGCTTGCTTCCCAGCGATCAGCGCGGGCATGTCGACGGGATCCGCCGTCGTCGCGATCCCGGGGAACCGGGTTGCGGCGTCGACCGCGACGTGCCGCGCGCCGGCCGCGGCAATGAGCGCCTTCGACGGGACGCAGCCCGTGTTCACGCAGGTGCCGCCGAGCGTCCCGCGCTCGATCATCACCACCGACTTCCCGAGCGTGCTGGCGCGGATCGCAGCGGCGAACGCGCCGCCTCCCGATCCGATGATGGCGAGATCGTACTTCGTAGGCATCGCTACTCCTGTCAACTCTTGGCTTTCTGCTCTGTCTCAGCCATACTGGACCTTCCAGTGCAGGGGAAGGTCAAGCGCGGCCACGGAGGGAGACAGCAATGTGGATCGGAGAACTCGCCGAGAGGGCGGGCACTACCGCGAAGACCCTTCGCTTCTACGAGGAACAGGGCCTTCTGCCCCCGACCGAGCGCACGCCGTCCGGATACCGCGACTACGCGCCCGAGACGGTCGCTCGGATCGACTTCATCCACCGCGGCCAGGCCGCGGGTCTCACTCTCGCCCAGATCCGCCAGATCCTCGACATCCGCGACGGCGGCCATGCACCCTGCGAGCACGTGCGCGACCTGCTTGACGTGCGCCTCGCTGAGATCGAGCAGCAGATCGCGCAGCTCTCCGTGCTGCGCGACACTATCGCGGACCTTAGCCAGGACGCCGCGCACCCGGATCCTGAAACGTGCAGCACCGATCAAGTGTGTAGGTACTTGTAGACGGCGGGAGTCAATGACTCAAACGCTACAACCCCGATATGCGCTAGCGCATGTCGATGCCGCCGGTGCCCACCTCGATGATTTTGGTGGTGGCCGCGATAGCACACAGCAGCGGCATCGGGGCGGAGGCCTGCAGCGCGAAGTGGTGGACTCGGAAGGACGCGTTGTTCACGCCGATTTCGTCCGCAGCCTGGGTGATCTCCAGACGAGTCTTGGCGATCTTTTCCGCAGATGGCCCGCACTAGCTGCCGAAGGCGTAATGCCCGAAGCTTAAGAAGCCGAACGCTTTCATTGGATAACACTCCTTTTGATGGTGTTAACGAGAGGGGGTAACTTTGCAACGACATACCGTCGAATTCCGGTTCAACGTGTGAATAGAGTGGTCTCTGCGCACGTCGGATTCTCACCGAGAGAGAGGCGTGGCAATCGCCAGCTTGGGCGCGAGCCAGCCGCACAGTTGGGTGCGAGCGCGCGTCGGCACAGGCGCTGAGTAAGAGATCAGGAGTGACGCACTATATGCGAGGACAGGAAAACCTCGAACCTGCTGAGGAGGCTTACGTGACGAATGGAAATCCGGATCGGCTCCGTGAGTTTGCTTTCTTCCCGTTTCGTGTGAAATATGAGCGCGGCGCTGCGCCTCGTTACAGTCCGCTCTTGGCGTGGAACCAGACACTGAACGAGCTTGCCGCGCTTGCCGAGGACGAAGACTGGGGCGAGGCGACCCGGTCACTCGACCATCCGATCCTCAACAACTATGTCAACTACACGTACAAGCGCCTCGTCACCGAAGACAAGATCGATGTGAGCGCTGATGGGCAATACGCTGCATTTAATACTGGACTGCTGACTGCACTTTCAGAGGAGCTCTTTGCGCTTTTTGAGAGGAACCACTTCCGCAACGATGACGCGCAAGATTGGTTTTTCAAGGGATGGGTTACCGAGTCCAACAGAGATCTTCTGGCTAATTTTGACCCCTTGCCGCAGATGGCACAGTACGTGAGAACAGCTGGCGACCTCGTATACGACTGCAGCTGCGAACTCAAATTGGCTTACAGTCACATCCTGGGCGATAACATTGACCGCTTTCCACTGGATTTGCAGGCGAACCCGGTCCGCGCGCGACAGGCGCTTGATTCTGCGGTGAACTGGGCGCTGCGCAAGACTCGCCGCAACTATAAAGTGGTCGTGCCTCAGTGGTATCCGGCCGCGCCTGAAGATACGGCACAGTTCCTGATGCCGTTGGATCTTGACAGTGATGGTCGAGCAGATCTGGCGCTGGTAGTGTCCAAGGCTAATGAGCGCATATACCGCGGACACACCGTGTTGACATTGGAGATGGCGTACTCGAATGCCCGCCTCGTCGCTCGTCCTGACTCCGAGTGGCTTCTACCCAGCGCGGGAGAACCTGACGAGGTCGAATGAGGCGGTGGGGCAGCGCTGTTCAGTGGGGCTCAGCGGCGGTATTGGGGAGTGAGGATCTAGGGCACTTCGGAGAGTGAGGTTTAGGTGACACTGGTGAGCAAGGATCTGGTGCGACCTCGCGAGTGAGGCGCTGTGCCATAGCTCCTCGGTGAGGGATCGCTGCTCACTCCATCGAGTCAACGTAAATCGAGACAGTCATGGTGTGAGACTGGTCGGGTTCGAGTTCGATCGCTTCGTCTGCAACGTTGCCGGACTCGACACAAACAAACTCTTGCCATGCGCGCGATTCAAGATCATCAAATTGGCCAACCGTGTCTGACCAGGGGTTCCACACGATCGTGTTGGCCGAGCCGGACTTTTCAATCGAGACGATCCGCCGGAAACGGGGATCGCGGATCTGCACGTTCGCATCAGAGTGATAGATCCGGTCCGTGTACCGTACGAACGTCACCTCACCAATTTGCTTGCGCGAGTGGTCGCGTGCAAGCGACTTGTCGTCGTAGAAAGCGCCGTCGAGGCCCTCAATCGTGACGTCTTTGATGTCGCCAACCGCCACATAGGTGTGGAAAGCTTCCTGAAAGGTAAACGGTCGAGTGTCTGTGTTCGTCACAGTCAACCTCATCATCAGGGAATCGGCTACGTCGATCGAAAGGTTCGCCTCGAAACTGAAAGGAAAATAGCCGTCGGCGCCTGGCTGGACTGGCTGGTCCGACTGGCTGGAATTCTGTGAAGGAGAATGAGCCAGGGCGAATTCGGCATACGTGGAGTCGCTTTCCCCGCGCGCAATGTCCTTGTCGGCAGGATCTGGGCTGATCTGAGTCCACATAGCGGTGCGCGCGAAACCGTGTTTGGGAGCTTCAGGATCACTCAGATGAGCTCCGAACCACGGCAAACATATTGGGACCCCTCCTCGTGGCGTACGGACACCATCGTGTGCTGCCAGCGGAGACATCCAGATCACGGGTGTATCAGAGTCAACCGTCCACTCGAGCACCTGAGCGCCGAACGGGGAGATCGACGCCCGCGAGGATGAACCTTCCAGGTTAAGGGGAGTGGGAAGTGCTGATGAATCCGTCATGGTTTAAGAGTAGAGCGAAACAGGCTTTCATGGGCGCATTCGCCATGCGGGCTGCACAAGAAGGAATAACATCATTCGGGCTGTGCGCCATTCGGTGGGGCATTGGCGAGGGAGGCTGATGCGCTGTTGTCTTCACCGTGAACTACAGGAGCCCGAAGCGGTGCGAGGGAGGGGGCGGAGTTGGTGAATCAGTAATTCTGGGGAGGTGCCGCGTGCGTGGATGAGCAGTATCCACAGGCATGTGGCTGGCTATGGTCTTATCCACACTACTTTCACCCGTGGGGGCCACGTCCACAACTCGGTGACGGCCACTGCCAGGTGGCCGCGTCGTACTGCACAGTGGCTGCCATGACCACTAGGAAGGGCGTAAACAGCGAGCCAGAACTCCGTCGCAATGGCACAGTCACGATCCCCACGGAGTCGAAAGAGGCGCGTGGCGATACCCACGGCGAGAACTCGGGCTCATCTGCTACGAGGCCCATTCGCGAGGGGATCCGAACCTTGACGCACTGCGAGCGCTTTGCTGCCTCGCGTGGTTCACCAGTTTTGCGTTTCCGCTCGCGCACCCTCGAGCAGTGGCAGACAGACCTTAAAGAACTCGGCGGAGTGACGCAGCCTCCCTCGGTCATGTGTGCCGATCGTGAAATGGTTGGCTCGCGCGTCGTGACATCGACATATGAACTGCGGCGGGCTGGAGTGGAAACCTCACAAATTGAGAGCGCGTGCCGCTCTGGACACATTGTTCACCTGGCGCGCGGATGGTATGTATCGCGCCGGCTATTCGACGGCGAAATGATGCATGCGGTCGCGGCGATTTTGCCTGATGATGCTGTTTTTGCCGGTGAAACCGCCGCTTTAATGTATGGGGTTAGTGTGCGGGATAGCCATGAGGCTGATGACGCCTTTCGGATCTGTGTGCTTCGCCCGGCCGGCAGTCGCGCAGTACGCCGACCTGGTGTTGCATGCAGAGTTATGGAAGTTGATGAATGCGAAATCGTGAGCATGGAGGGCATGCGCGTCACGAGCGCTTTGCGCACAGTGTGCGATGTTGCGATGGGGGCGACGATTGACCTCGCGACAGCGTGGATTGAAGGCTTTTTGCGCCAGGGACTCGTAACAGTGGACGAGCTGGTAGAGGCCGCGCAGGCGAGGGCTGGCAGGCGAGGTGTACGGATTTTACGTGCTGCGATTAACAATGCCGACATCAGATCCGAATCAGTTCAGGAAACTGCCCTTCGTCTGCGTTTACGTGAAGCAGGCCTTCCCCGTCCAATTCTTCAAATCCCTGTGCGTGTCAGCGCCACACAGCAAGGCCGAATCGCGAAAAGTAGGAGCATGAGTGAGGCGCGGGACTCGGTGACGGACAGCGAAGAGTCCCTCGTTTGCCCGCAGAACAGCACCAACTTGCGTGGAGGGCATGTCAGCGATAAAGGCTCGTTCCGAATCGATCTGGGATGGTGCCTGCCTGCACAAGATGGTGGGCGCTCGAAGCTGCAAATATGCAGCCTCGGACGGTCGAGGGCGGACTCGACAGGGGTGCGGAGCGAGGGCGCGCACCATGTGCCCGGAGGGGCTACTGGTGAGATCTCAAGCGGGTTAAAAAACGCAGCGGTGAAGATAGGTGTCGAATATTTTGGCGAGGAGTTCCATCCGGAAACTGGTCCACAAGCCGAACATGACCGCTGGCGGATCCAGGTTCTTGAAGAGGCTGGGTGGACTATCCTCGTGGTTCGTCGTAAAGATCTTCGCGGCGAGACGCCGTATCTCGAAAGAAGGATTGCCCAGCTGTTAGGCCATTCGGCTTCCATTCCCATGCGGCGCTCGTGGAAGAAGGCGCTTTTTGATCGGCGTCGAAATGCGTGGACGCGGGACGAGTCGGTGAGCCATAGCTGGCAAGTGGCGGCGGTGTGCTGACCCTAGACCGAGAGGCGGCCGAAACGTCGCGATGCTGACCAAGCCGCTTCGACCTTAGGGGATGAGAACAAGTACACGATGAGACGTCGTGATCGATAAGAGCCGCAGTTCCAGGATGAAACGGAACACATTGCGTGTCGTAAAGTGTTCGATTTCGCATGCTCGTCTCTATCGGAGACGCCGATGAGTGATTAATCTGGTATTTCGTGTGCACAGCTGCGTGAAGAGGAATCGACCCCTACACTCAACTGGCAACCCCAGACGTTTATTGCCGAGTGGTCGCTTGCACGGGTCCACTCGGCGCATTTTCTTCGATCGTCGCCATAAAGGAGGCAGGCAATGCCTGTGCGTCAGGACATTCGTAACGTCGCTATCGTCGCCCACGTGGATCACGGGAAGACCACGCTTGTCGACGCAATGCTCTGGCAATCAGGAGCCTTCTCCGAACATGATTCGGTGGAAAAGACCGGCGAACGCGTCATGGACTCGGGTGATCTTGAGCGTGAAAAAGGCATCACGATCCTCGCCAAGAACACCGCTGTGCACTACCGCGGGCCCGCTGCGCAAAAACTCGGTCTGACCGAAGGCGTGACCATCAACGTCATCGACACCCCAGGTCACGCCGACTTTGGCGGCGAGGTTGAACGCGGGCTGTCCATGGTCGACGGCGTCGTCCTCCTCGTCGATGCCTCTGAAGGTCCGCTGCCGCAAACACGCTTCGTCCTGCGCAAAGCCCTCGAAGCTCAACTGCGGGTCGTCATTGTTGTCAACAAAGTAGACCGCCCCGATTCGCGCATTGAAGAGGTCGTCTCGGAAACCACTGACCTTCTGTTGTCCTTGGCTGAAGACCTCATGAACGAAGGCGTGGAAGCGGATGTTGATGCATTGCTGGACGTGCCCGTGATTTACGCATCAGCTAAAGCAGGCGTCTCCTCATTGACGAATCCCGGCGACGGCAAGCTTCCGGAAGAAGACCTCGAGCCACTCTTTGAAACCGTCTTGCAACGTATTCCCGGTCCCAGTTACGACGAGGGGGCTCCTCTACAAGCCCATGTCACCAACCTCGATGCCTCTCCTTTCCTAGGGCGTCTGGCGTTGCTGCGCATGCACAACGGCACCCTGAAAAAGGGACAGAACGTCGGGCTCGCCCGTCATGACGGCACCATCAAGTCTGTTCGCGTCACGGAGCTACTACGCACAGAAGGTTTGGAGCGCGTGCCTGCTGAAGAGGCTGGCCCCGGCGAGATCGTTGCAATTGCCGGCGTCGACGATATTACGATCGGTGAGTCGCTGGTCGACCTCGACGATCCTCGTCCACTTCCCTTGATCAAGGTGGATGACCCCGCGATTTCCATGACCGTGGGAATCAACACCTCGCCGCTGGCTGGGCGTGTCAAGGGTGCGAAAGTGACTGCTCGCCAGGTTAAGGACCGTCTCGATCGTGAACTGGTGGGTAACGTGTCGTTGCGGGTTTTGCCGACTTCTCGACCCGATGCGTGGGAAGTTCAGGGACGAGGCGAGCTTGCGCTCGCAATCCTCGTCGAACAGATGAGGCGTGAAGGGTTTGAGCTTACTGTCGGTAAACCACAGGTTGTGACCAAGGAAATTGACGGTAAAGTTCACGAGCCGATGGAGCAGATGACCATCGACATTCCTGAGGAGTATCTGGGCGCGGTGACCCAGCTGATGGCTCAGCGTAAAGGCCGCATGAACTCGATGGCTAATCACGGGAGTGGTTGGATCCGCCTCCAGTTCACGATCCCTGCCCGCGGGCTGATTGGCTTCCGTGCGCGTTTCTTGACTGAAACTCGTGGAACGGGAATCGCCTCGTCAATTTCGGAGGGATACGCTCCGTGGCAGGGGACGATTGAGCAGCGGCTGACCGGCTCCTTGGTTGCTGACCGTGCAGGGCAGGCAACGCCTTACGCGATGACCAACCTGCAGGAGCGCGCATCGTTCATTATTGAGCCGGGGTCAGAGGTTTATGAAGGTCAGGTTGTAGGGGAGAATCCCCGTAACGAGGATATGGACGTCAATATCACGCGTGAGAAGAAGCAGACGAATACGCGTTCGGCCACCGCTGATGTGTATGAAACGTTGACTCCGTCGCGAAAACTGACGCTGGAAGAGTCGCTTGAGTTCGCGTCTAATGATGAATGCGTTGAGGTCACGCCTGAGGCGATTCGTATTCGTAAGGTCGTGTTGGATTCGCAGGAGCGTTTTAAGATCGCAGCGCGTCAACGTCGTAAAGATAAGTAGTCTAGGTTTTTTCGCCGAGTAGACGCGTGCAAGCGACCACTCGGCGAAATTTCAGGGATGGTTGCCTTTTCGTGCCCTGCTACCAGCGCGCAGGAGGGACGACTTTTCCGGTCACCATCGTGTCCGCTTCGACACGAACGATTCCCCGCCGCGCCTCGATAGTAACGTGGTCGGGCGCAACTTCCAGTAAAGTCCCCAGAGCATCGCGAAAGCCTTCGCCTTCGCGATACCTCACCACGACCCGAGTGCCAACTGCCCATCTCATCCAAGGAAGCTCAGGCGGTTGTTTAGGAAAGCCGTGTTGAGCCCTATTGGCAGGTTGTGACGTGTTTTCTGAGTACATGAGCTTTCTTTGATTGATTGGGCGCCACTGCGACTAAGTGGCGTCTTTACAGGAGAAATCGCTGAGAGTCCACGCGCAAATGGTGGTCGCAGCCTGAATGCTGTCGCATATGAGTGATAATAGTGGCACTAATATAGTCAACGCGTCGAGCTGTGCGATGAGCCGGCAGTCCCGTGGGATATGTGATGGCCTCGAGTGCACGTCGCGTTGAGAAGAGGGAGGGATCTCATGACGTATGTCATCGCGCAACCTTGCGTGGACGTCAAAGACCGTGCTTGCGTGGATGAATGCCCTGTGGACTGCATTTACGAGGGGAAACGATCGCTGTACATTCATCCTGATGAATGTGTTGATTGCGGGGCATGCGAACCTGTGTGCCCGACCGAGGCCATTTTTTACGAGGATGACCTTCCGGAAGAATGGTCGGATTATTACCGCGCGAATGTCGACTTCTTCAAAGATCTCGGCTCGCCAGGCGGCGCGCAGCGTGTCGGAGCACAAGAATTCGACGATGAGATGATTCAGGGTCTTCCGCCTCAAAACGAGGAGTACCTGTCCCAAAACTGAGGCAGACCCATCAGTGCATCGCTGTGATGACTATATTGGCGAGTGGTCGCGTGCAAGCGACCACTCGCCACTTATTTGCTGGAGACTTGTATGAATGCTCTGCTCTGTCCCTTGAATTTGCCTGACTTTCCCTGGGACAGTCTGGAACCGGCGCGCGCACGCGCCGCGGAGCATCCCGGTGGCGTGTGTGACCTTTCGATCGGCACACCGGTCGACCCCACACCCACGATCATCCAGGACGCCCTCGCCAATTCCACTAGTGCTGCTGGATATCCTCGGGTTGAAGGCACGCTGGAACTCCAGGAGGCAATGGCTCTGTGGGCATCGAAGCGAGGTATGGTTCCTCTCCAATCCCCACGGGAGGCAACTGCACAATCGGCGGCCGTCATTCCGACGATCGGGTCGAAGGAAGCGGTCGCATGGCTGCCGTTCGAACTGGGGTTGACTAGCGATGACACCATCCTTGTGCCGGAAGTTTCCTACCCTACATATGACATCAGCGCCCGCCTCATCCGTGCGCGATGCATCCGCGTGGATCCAGAGCGCGTCGACACGTGGCCTGACGCATCCCTCGTCTGGGTGAACTCGCCGTCGAACCCCACTGGGCACGTCCTCACTCGCGAGAAGTCGCATGCAAGCGTCCAATGGGCGAGAGAGAAGGGTGCGATAGTGGTCTCGGATGAGTGCTACGCCGCCTTGCCTTGGCAGGCTCCTTTTACTTCCGAGGGTGTCCCATCCTTGCTTGATCGCGACATTTGCGACGGTGACCCAACCGGAATCATAGTCCTGTACTCCCTGTCGAAACAGTCCAACATGGCTGGCTACAGAGCCGCACTGATGGCAGGGGATCGCGACCTGATCTCTCGAGTTCTCACCGTGCGACGCCACACCGGAATGATCCTCCCCGCGCCCATACAGCACGCGATGGCTGTCGCACTCACGGACACCGACCACGTTGAGCACCAGCGCGCCCTGTATGGAGCTCGCCGCACCATTTTGAAGCGTGCCCTTGAGGACGCGGGGCTGTGCGTCGACCCGCACTCGGCAGCAGGTCTCTACTTATGGGTGAGCGATCCGAGTGGACGCATGAACGGCTGGGACCTTGTCGGCTGGTTTGCCGAGCGTGGAATGATCGTGGCACCAGGCGACTTCTACGGAGAACGCTCAACCAACTTCGTACGAGTCTCCCTGACCGCAACCGACGAACGCATCCAAACTGCGGCCCGCCGCCTCATTTCTGACGGGTTTGCGAGCGCGAATAGTCGCTAAGATCCAATGCGAGGAGGATGGGGCTGCGCTACTGGATGTGAGATCCCTGCGCGAGCTGACCTCGGGGGTATTAAAGTAGGACTATAAGCCCATGCGTCGATGTAGTCGCGCCTGTTTGAGGAGGTAGTACATACCGATGAGCACTGAAGCTTCCGATCAGTCAACGAAAGCAGCCCCGTCCTCGTCAAAGCCACATGACGCCGAAGCTAAACCGGACGGCTGCCTGACTATTAGTGACAAGACGCTGCCGCTTGAACGCGTCCATGCGACCGCCGGCTCTGATGGCGTACGCATCACGAAAATGCTTTCAGACACTGACGTTGTGACGTTGGACCCCGGCTTCGTCAACACCGGATCGTGCGAGTCTGCCATCACGTTTATTGACGGCGCGAAAGGAATCCTGCGTTATCGTGGATACCCCATTGAACAGCTCGCGAAGCATTCCTCCTTCCTCGAGGTTGCCTACCTGCTGATTTATGGTGAACTTCCCGACGCGCAGACACTTGAGCTGTTCATCCGTCGTATCCAGCGTCACCGCCTGCTTCACGAGAATTTCAAGGCGTTCTTTACAGCATTCCCGCACCGCGGGCACCCGATGGCGATCCTCCAGGCAGGTGTCGCCGGTTTCGCCACCTATTACGAGGACACGCTGGATCCGCGCGACCCCGAGCAACTCAACGTGGCGCTCGTATTGCTGCTGGCGAAGCTTCCCACCATGATCAGCTACATCGCGAAGCGAGCCGCCGGCCTGCCACTGCTGTACCCAGATGCTCAACGTTCCTACACCGAGGATTTCATCCGCATGACGTTCGGCATGCCGTACCAGTCCTATGACATTGATCCGGCGCTGGTGCATGCTCTCGACACATTGTTCATTTTGCACGCCGATCATGAGCAGAACTGCTCGGCGTCCACCGTCCGCCTCGTCGGCTCCTCGCAAGCCAACCTGTATGCATCAGTGGCAGCGGGAATTGGCGCGCTGGCAGGTCCGCTTCACGGCGGTGCCAACGAAGCCGTGCTGAAGATGCTCAACCAGATCATCGAATCGGGCGAATCAGTTCAGTCCTACGTTGAGAAGGTTAAAAACAAGGAAGAGGGCGTGCGCTTGATGGGCTTCGGCCATCGTGTGTACAAGAATTACGATCCGAGGGCGGCCATCGTAAAAGAAACGGCTCACGATGTGCTGTCTCGTCTGGGCAAACGCGATGAGATGCTGGATGTCGCGATGGAGCTCGAGGATATTGCCTTGAATGACGATTACTTCAAGGAACGCAAGTTGTACCCCAATGTTGACTTCTACACTGGCCTGATTTACTCGGCGATGGGCTTCCCAACCAAGATGTTCACACCGCTGTTCGCACTGGGGCGTCTTCCCGGCTGGATTGCGCAGTACAAGGAGATGACGGAGGACCCGGCAACGAAGATCGGTCGGCCCCGTCAGGTCTACATTGGTGAGGTTGAACGCGACTACGTGCCGTTACGCCAGCGTAGCTAGTCCGCGCAGTTTTTGTTTTTTCGCGAGTGGTCGCTTGCACGCGACCACTCGCGAGATCTTGTTGAGGGCTGGGGGACTTCTCCTTCCGCGTTTCGGTCTGTGTGGCCTAGTTGCGGGCGACTGGACGCGAGGACTGTGGATAAAACTGTGGACTGTGTGGAACCAGTCGGCGCAGTCCCGGAAATCGTTGGAAAGACGCCAATTTGACAATTAAGTTTGGGTGCGCTACAGGGTGTGACCTTACTGAAAAGGTGCAGTAATCCACAGAAAATATGAGAAAAATGACGAAATTGTGGATAGCGTGAGCCACCCTCGTGCAGTATCAACCACGGGCATAAGCAGCGCCCAGCACCCCTGCAATAGCCAGGCACCTAGAAGCTGGCTGGCCCACTAGGAAATGACTGATCTCGGAGGTCCTATTTGCTGGGAGCGAGGAACATGACGTTACCCCGCTATCTCCACGTGACGCTCAAATGCGATGCGGCTTCCGGCTTATTAGCACCCGGACGTGCCGCCACGCGTCGCTGCACCCAGCATCACGATCACGTCACGAGGAGGCTGACCTCCATTCAAAGACCTAACGGTGGGGGAGAGCTCAAGTATGCGGCTCGGCTAGTCGTCCTCGTGGTTTTCACGATGATGCTGCTGCGGGTCATTCCACTCGATTGAGCGGCCTCCGCGCGCGTGGGCTTCAACTCTGCCGGACACGGAGCGCTTGAAGAGAACATTCGAGGCTCCGGCAAGTTCACGAGCCTCCACTGTTCGCGGTTCTGCGAAAAGACCGTTCGCGCCCGGAATGACGCCGCCTCCAGGCATGAGCGCCACCTGGGTATCGGCTGTCAGGAACAGTCCGGCTTCGATCACGCAGTCATCACCCAGCGGAATGCCCAAGCCGGAGTTTGCGCCCAGCAGACAGCGTTTGCCCAGGCGGACCTGGTCGTCGCCGCTACCGCTCAGAGCGCCAATGGTCGAAGCTCCGCCGCCTACGTCGGATCCATCACCGATGACAACGCCGCGCGAGATACGGCCTTCGATCAGGCTGCGGCCCAGCGTGCCCGCATTGAAGTTCACGAACGCGGCATGCATGACTGTTGTGCCCTTCGACAGGTAGGCACCCAGGCGAACTTTCGCACCGTCAGCGATCCTGACTCCATCTGGCACGACGTAGTTCACCATCGGGGGGAACTTATCCACGCCGGTTACGGTGACAGGACGGCCGAGGTGTTGGCGCAGGCGAAGGCGAGTTCCTTCGAAGTCATCGATCGGACACGGGCCTGCCGACGTCCACACAACTGAAGGGAGGCGCGAGAAAATGCCGTCGAGGTTGATCGTGTTGGGCTTGACGAGCCGGTGGGACAAAAGATGCAGGCGAAGGTAGGCATCGGCGGTGGATTGAGGGCGATCCTCTAGGTCGGCGGTGCATGTGACAACCTGTGTGTGCACTCCGCGAGCCTCATCGCGTCGTTCCAGTTCGGAGAGCATATCGAAGAGCTCGGCGTCTGGGGCCGAGTTAGAACGTTCGCCCAAATGGGGGTGCGGGTACCACACGTCCAGTGTGTGACCATCGTCGGCAACTGTTGCCAGCCCAATTCCCCATGCGTTCATATTGTGGGTCTCAGTTGTGTCCTCAGTCATGGTCTCAGTTTACGGTGCTTGGCATTTCCCGGAAGGACTTTGGCGAGGGGGAGGGCTGCAGGCGGCTCGCAGGTGGGTGCGATAGTCGACGAGGCATGTGCCGAGTGGTCGCTTGCAAGCGACCACTCGGCACACAAGAGGATTGAAACGCGATCAGGTTTTCCCATATTGTGAGATCGTCGAATGGTTTGAATGGGTGTCAGTGCCCGTTGGGCCTGTTGTGCTGATCCCATAAGTCGGGCCAGAATACGTCCAGCTCAGCCAGCATCGACCGAAGGAGCGGCAACGAGATACCAACAACGGAGTGGGGATCCCCCTCGACGCCCCGGACGAATGCCCCTCCAAGACCATCGATCGTGAATGAGCCCGCCACCTCAAGCGGCTCACCCGAGTCAACGTACGCTTTGATTTCTTCGTCGGTCATTGAGCCGAAATATACGGTTGTGGAAGCTGAACGCCCGGCCGTTCGCGCAACTTGATAGGCCACGTCCGTCGACTTGGGCGTGTTAGCGGCGGGTTCGGGGGCACGGGACGGCTTCACGCCAGCAAGGGGAGAGGCACTCTCTTCGTCAATCGAATTGTGGCTTTGCGCTGTTAGGAGGGCGACGTAGTGCCCTGTCCACAACGTGCCGCTGCGTCCTTGCATCGACCTGATGCGTTCGATGGCAGTCAGGCGGTTATGCGGCTTTCCATACATGACGCCATCCAGTTCGAACATGGAGTCGCAGCCCACGACGATAAGGTCTTCGTGTGTGCGATCTTCGGCACGAACCTCGTCGACGGCCGTATTGTCGAGGGAAACGCAGGCCAGCCTGTCTGCCACCGCGAGGCATTTTGCCTGAGCCAAAGCGAGAACTTGGTCGGCAGGCGATGGGTCTTCGTGTGCAGGGTCACTTGACGAAGAGAAGGCTTCTTTGAGCCGTCGGAGAACTTCGTTCTCATCAACATCTGACACCATGACAATCGGTGTGATTCCTGCTGATAGGAGCGTCGCGCGGCGCGCCGGCGAACGGGAAGCCAAAACTAGATGCATACCGCCTAGTGTGTCACTTCGACGAGTGGTCGCGTGCACGCGACCACTCGCGGATAACGGGGAACGTGACGATCGACACATAAGGCGCTATGCTATGGAAGGTTGCATTCATGCAGGTGGCATGCCAATCGCGGAAAATTTCCGCGTTGGGGCGATACGAACGCTACTTTCACAAGTGTGTCAGGCGAAGAGATAACGCTACGGCTTACGCTGCGCGATGCAGAATACTGGTGCAGAAGGATGCGAGTACGGAAGGGAGGAATGGTGCGTGACTGGACAGTGCGAAGCTGACATTAACGACAGGAACAATGATCAGCGAGACGGTCACAGTGATGCTTCGTCGAGCAGAACTTCTGAGCACCCGCCCTCACGTCCGGCCAGTTCAGTTGTGCCCTCAGAAGACGATCAACCGTCCGCGCAGCCGGGCTCGCCATCTTCTATGCATCACGAGCAGTCGCTTGCACGCGACCACTCGGCGCAAGCGGGGGAAGAACGGGGAAGCGTGCAGGCGGGAGTGAGCCGCGGGGCGGGAGCCACGATACGCGAGTACGAGGAACAATTGCTAGGCGAAATCCCGCATCTGACCGTTGAAGACCTTGCCAACGCGGTTGGCGGAACCGTTGACGACGTGAATGATTTCTGGACGACGATGGGCTTCCCGGACGCCGACCCCGAATCGCCGCTCTTCACCCACCGTGACCAGGAAATTTACGCCAAGTGGACTCAGCTCGTCGCCGATGGAAGTGTCGACCGATCCACCGCACAGTCTTTGCTCCGAGCCCACTCCCACATCACCGACCGCCTGGCGTTGTGGCAGGTGGAAGCGTTCGTGGAAGATTCTGTCCGCCGCCTGAGGCTTGATGATACAGCGGCCCGCCTCGTCACACTCGACCAGATGCGCCAGTACGTCGACCTGCTGGGCGAGACCCTCGTCTACTCCTGGCAGCGACAGCTGCACTCGCTCCTGGATCGAGTCGACCATGAAGTCTCGCAGCGCGGGCACGAATCAGCCAAGCGTCGATTCCCGCTGAACCGATCCCTCGGTTTTGTCGACATGGTCTCATACACGGCCTCCTCGACCATCCTAGGCGGCAAGCTAGTTGGCCTGATCCAACGTTTTGAGGACGCGAGCCGAATCGCTGTGACTCAAGCAGGCGGCAGAGTCGTCAAGATGATTGGTGACGCCGTGTTCTTCATTGCTGACGATTTGCCCACCGGACTGAATGTGGTGACCTCCTTGATTGAGCGCCTTAACGCCGATGATGACATTTTGCCGGTTCGCGCCTCCTTCGTACGGGGTGACGTGTTCTCCCGTTCAGGTGATGTATTTGGACCGCCGGTGAACCTCGCGTCTCGTCTGGTGGATATCGCGCCGGTCGGGCGAATCCTGACTGACCCGACTACCGCCGCGGCAGTTTCCGCAGGTAAAGGCGGCAAAGGCTATGCGATCGAAACCTTCCCCAGCACAGAACTTCGCGGCTTCGGCCTCGTCTCTCCGTACCTGCTCTCGCGTCAATACGAATAACGGTGGTGGACGAGGGGAGAGCGCCGCGTCAGTTACAGCGTCTGTTTTAAGCTGCGCGCATAAAATTCCATCTCGTTGCCTTCGCCTCCGGCCTGCTCAAAACACCTGCCACGTGAGACAACGGTGTGACCTCGCTCGCTCAAAGGCCGCGTTCTCCTCGTTAAAGAACGGTGCAAATTGAGATGAAAAAGGTCAAGTAATGTGAAAGAGCGCTCCTAGGATGTACCATTAAGCCGTGACTACAGTACTGCTCGTCGAAGACGATCCCGCGATTTCCGAGCCTCTGGCTCGCGCCCTTGGGCGTGAAGGCTATGAGGTCCGAGCTCATGGCACTGGTAAAGGCGCTCTCAATGAGATTGACGGCGCCGATCTAGTTGTCCTCGATTTGGGCTTGCCTGACATTGACGGCCTTGAGGTTGCGCGTGAAATCCGCTCGCAAGGCCGCACCACACCTATCCTGATTCTGACCGCTCGCACTGACGAGGTAGACATGGTCGTAGGCCTGGATGCCGGTGCCGATGACTATGTGACCAAGCCGTTCCGCCTGGCTGAGCTCCTGGCTCGTGTGCGCGCTTTGTTGCGCCGCTCGGTCGGTGACGTGTCAGAGGATGAGATCAGCGCTCAGGACGTGACAATCGATGTCTCTGCACACAGGGCGTTCGTCGGATCGCGTGAACTGCATCTGACTGCCAAAGAATTCGAGCTGCTGCGAGTGCTGGTACGTGAAGCCGGCAACGTGGTCGAGCGTGAAGCGCTGATGCGTGAAGTGTGGGGGTCTGACCCATCAGGGTCGACCAAGACGCTGGATATGCACGTGTCGTGGCTGCGCCGCAAGCTCGGAGACGATGCCGGGTCGCCGCGCTATATCACAACCGTGCGTGGAATGGGTTTCCGTTTCGAAAAGAACGGTCACTAGGCCGCTCCTGCTCGAAGCCTTGCTGCGCTCCCCTTGCTGCGCTGAGTTTGGAATTGGCGTGGCCTACTGGTGGATGCTCATCCTAGCAGTGAGCCAACGCTGACGCCTGTTAGTCCCTGCCGGCGCATGCACGTGCTCGCAGTCAGCCAGTGTCGACACGTTGCGGTGCAACCGGTCAGCGCTTGCACAAAACGATGGGCTGACGCCAAGATTGGAGGGAACGATGAGACGCCGAGCAGCAAAAATGATCCTGGCTGCCGTAGCAGTCGTTGTCCTGCTGATGGGTATTCCGGGTGCGACGATCGGCTCCATCATGGCGTGGCAAAGTGAGCAAAATGCTCTGGACGCGCGCGTCGAATCCCTCATGCGGGCATCTGACCGCCGCATTTCGGAGGGCACGCAGATTTCTGAGCATCTGGTTGAAGCCTGGGCGAAACCGCTGGTCGTGGAAGAGGCTGATGCGTGGACACGTGCGAAGGCGCGCGGGCAGGAGGAAATCGTGGTGGGTGAGACCATCTCGGGCCCTAAACTCAGGTCGTCGGAATCATCTTCGCTGGGGACGATCGTGACGATGGAAACTTCCGCGATGCCCGCGATACGTCGCGTTATCGGTGTGATTGTCCTGTTCATCGGTGGTGCAGCACTATCGATGCTAGTTGGCTGGGCTTTGGCGAAGCGGCTGTCACGCCGACTGTCCGCTCCGCTGATTTATCTGGCTGCTCAGGCCGAGCAAATTGGCGCCGGTATGGTGCGTGCGCGAGTGAAGCCATCCGGCATTGAGGAAATTGACTTGGTCCAGGATGAACTGGCCAGAACAGCAGAGCGCATGGCGGGGCGCTTGGCGGCAGAACGCCGTTTTTCCGCTGATGCTTCTCACCAGCTGCGCACGCCTCTGACGGCTCTGTCGATGCGGCTCGAGGAGATCGAGATGATCGCTGAGCAAGACGAAGTGCGTGAAGAAGCATCCAGCTGTCTTGAACAGGTCGAGCGCTTGACGACCGTGGTGACGGACCTGCTCGACACGTCCAAACGCACCAGCGGGCACACGGAGGCTATCCATGTGGTGGAAATATTCAACACGGCTCGCGAAGAGTGGGAGAGTGCTTTCACGCAGGCCGGTCGGACTTTGACTTTCACCGATGAATCGGGTGCTTCGGTGCTGGCCGATGCAGCGAAGCTCGGGCAGGTGCTGGCAACACTGATCGAAAACTCCTTGCGTTACGGTGCCGGCGAAACGCGAGTGGTTTCCCGCAAGTCACCCACGAAGCGCGGTGTGATGATCGATGTGAGTGACGAGGGCGAGGGTGTCTCTGAGGAACTGGCTCCCGAGATTTTTGACTACGGCGTATCCGGTCACGGGTCCAGTGGAATTGGGCTGGGATTAGCGCACGACCTGACCGAAGCGATGGGCGGGCGACTGGAACTGACGCAGGCAGCGCCACCGGTATTCACCGTGTCACTCGCGGCCATTCCCGCATCGATTGACCCCGACCGAGTCATGCCGCAGGGACCCCTGGTATCAATGGGAAGGCGCTCGCGGCGCTTCTGATTTTTATTGTGTGTGCCGAGTGGTCGCGTGCAAGCGACCACTCGGCACACACAACCCTAGTGCGCTGGGATGTGACGAAGCCGCGGGTGAGCGGTAGATTCTATGTGTGAGCTCATCAAATACTGCGCAGTCACCAGTCGAAGAATCCGCAAACACGGCAGCAGCCGTCGACAACCTCGAAGCGCCAAATGGTCACGTGGCGTCTCATACCACCGGGGCACCTAGCGGTGCGCCAGCGCCTTCTGCACCTCGCCCTGTCATCGCTGTGATTGGTGGTGGTCAGCTGGCGCGCATGATGCAGGAAAGTGCCATTGCACTGGGAATCGACCTACATGCGCTGGTTGAAGCTGAGGATGGTGCAACGGGCTCAGTTGTTGTGCATTCAGTGGTGGGGGACCCCTCGGACATCGATGCTGTGCGCACGATCATCAGCGGCGCGGATGTGCTGACGTTCGAGCATGAACACGTTCCGCAGGACATCCTCAGGCAAGTAGGATCCGACATTGCAATCAATCCACCTGCATCGGCTTTGCTGTACGCGCAGGACAAGCTCGCTATGCGTGAACGCCTCACTGACGCCGGGATTCCGTGCCCCCGTTGGGCGAAGGTCACCACACCCGAGGAACTGGCAGCATTTGGCGACGCGGTTGGATGGCCGGTCATCGTGAAGACACCGGTTGGCGGCTATGATGGTCATGGCGTGCGGGTTGTCGGCGATGCTCATGGTGTTGACGATTGGTTCGACCGTGGAGCGCCGCTCCTTGCTGAAGAAAAGGTGTCATTCACGGTGGAGCTGGCCGCCCTCGTCGCCCGAAATCCATCCGGTCAGGTGCGCTCATGGCCAGTTGCTCAGACGATCCAACACAACGGAGTCTGCTCCATTGTGCGGGTGCCTGCACCAGGTATTTCTGCCGAGCTTGCCCGGCAGGCGGAAGATCTTGGGGAGCGTATTGCAGTTGAGCTGGGAGTCACCGGTGTTTTGGCTGTCGAACTCTTTGTTGCTGATGGGGTTGACGGTGCGCGCGTGTTGGTGAACGAGCTTGCCATGCGACCGCACAATTCGGGTCACTGGACGATCGACGGGTCTGTGACCAGTCAGTTTGAACAGCATCTTCGCGCTGTGCTCGACCTGCCGTTGGGGAGCACGCGAATGACGGCGCCTGCCACGGTCATGGTGAACCTACTGGGGTCGAATCGACACGATCCCAGCGAGGGCCTGTCTCAGGCTTTGGCATCGAGTCCGGAAGCAAAGATCCATCTGTACGGCAAGTCGGTGCGACCCGGCCGGAAGCTCGGACATGTCAACGTATCTGCGACTACGGTGGAAGAAGCTCAGGCCGCAGCTCAGGCGGCGGTCGATGCGCTGTTCGGCGAGCCGGAGGAGGAGGACGGCTAGGCCCGTCACACTGGTCGGCATTGACGAGGGCGACGCTCTGCGGCGTGGCACGTTGAGATTAAGACAGGGGTCTGCCTGATGATGAGGTGGCGGCGCGCTGTGAGTGCGCAAAGCACCAATGAACAACACGAGAGGACACGGAGCACCATGAACCTACAACCATCAGAGGAATCCACGAGTGGTCGCATGCAAGCGACCACTCGGCGCGGCGAGGGTGGCGACGCGTTTCCTATCGTGACCCCAACCGGTCAGAATCCACTGGTCGGGGTGGTCATGGGGTCGGATTCAGATTGGCCGACGATGAAACCTGCCGTTGATGCCCTTGCAGAGTTTGGCATCGCCTGTGAGGTCGGTGTCGTTTCTGCGCACCGCATGCCTGAAGACATGGTGAATTACGGCAGGTCAGCGTCCGAACGAGGTCTGCGTGTCGTCATCGCAGGTGCCGGTGGTGCAGCGCATCTGCCTGGCATGCTCGCAGCGCTCACCGAACTGCCCGTCATCGGTGTTCCGGTACCACTGAAACACTTGGATGGTGTGGACTCCATGCTGTCGATTGTGCAGATGCCTGCTGGCGTCCCGGTCGCCACGGTGTCAATCGGCGGTGCACGAAACGCTGGATTGTTGGCGGTACGTATCCTCAGCGTCGGTACCGACGAGGCTGCTGCCGATCTTCGCGCCCACATGCGAGCTTTCCAGCAGGATCTGCGCGCAGTTGCCATGAACAAAGGAACACGCCTGCGCGATGAACTGGGTGGCCAGAAGCACTAACACCTTTCACTACCGTTGTCGATCCACCAACCAGTACCTGCATCTATCTGGCCCAGCGTTCGGACCGATGCGCGCCGCCCTTCGAATCACACTGAGAGTTCGTCGGACGGTCACGCACCACGCGCGTGACCTGGCATGCATATCCGTAATACAGTAGTGGCATGAGTATTCTTGTATGTGGCGGCGCCGGCTACATCGGCGCACATGTAGTACGGCTTCTCCAGCAGCGCGGTGAACGCGTCATCGTCGTCGACGACTTGTCGTATGGAACGGCTGACCGTATCGGCGACGCGAAACTCATCAAAATCGATTGCGCATCCGATGAAGCTCGCGGCGTTCTGACCAACGCCATGGTCGATGAGGACGTGGACGCAGTAATCCACTTCGCCGCCCGCAAGCAGGTTGGCGAATCGGTGGAGCGCCCCGCCTGGTACTACCAACAGAACATCGGTGGCCTGGCCAACATGCTTCTGGCGATGCAGGATGCAGGCGTCACCCGCATGATCTTTTCCTCCTCTGCCGCGGTGTATGGCATGCCGCCCGTCGAGGTTGTCCCCGAAAACATCGACAAGAAACCAATCAACCCATACGGCGAGACCAAGCTCATCGCCGAGTGGATGATGGCGGACTGTGAACGCGCATGGGACCTGAACTGGATCGGCCTGCGCTACTTCAACGTGGCGGGTGCGGGGTGGAACGACCTGGAAGACCCCGCGACCCTCAACCTGATTCCAATGGTGCTGGATCGCATTTCCAAGGGCGAGTCCGCCAAGATCTTCGGCACAGATTACCCCACGCCGGATGGCACCTGCATCCGCGACTACATCCACGTGCGCGACCTGGCTCAGGCACACATCGCTGCACTTGATGCTCTTGAAGATGGAAAGCCGGAACATCGCGTGTTCAACGTTGGCACTGGGAAAGGCACATCCGTTCGCGAGATCATAGACGGTTTGCGCGAAGTGTCGGGCTGGGATTTCCCGGTCGAGGAGCTGGATCGCCGCGCCGGCGACCCGCCTCAGCTCATCGGCGATTCGTCCCGTATCCGCAAGGACCTGAACTGGACGCCCGAACTGGATGTCCATGACATCCTCAGCTCCGCCTGGGAAGCGTGGCAGGCCGGCCCTCGTCACTTTGAGGTTCCCGCCAGCAAGTAGGAGCCGGCGGACCTTACAGGCTCACGGGTCGCCCTCGTCATTGGTGTTTTCGACAGTGACGAGGGCGGCTTTGTCATGTCGCCGCCAAGGATAGGGGAGCGTGCGCACGCGGTGGCGCTCGTTTAGTCTGCAGGTGGCGCGCACCATTGAGTGTCGGCCGACTACAAGGTGGACCGCACTAGCGACCTACCCGTCAAGCTGGTTGAGGTCCTCTGGCGTGATCTGGCCGCGTGCGACTTTGGCGAAGAACTCGGGCGCAGTTGTATCGCGCAGCAAAACGGCTGAGCCAGATCCGATTTCAAAGCCCATGGATTCGATGGGCGGTGCACCCATGAGTTGGGCGTCACTGGCTGACTTGAATGCCCACACCAATCGGGCAAGGTCGGTTGAATATGCGGACTTGTCGGCGGTGAGTGAACTCGCTCCGGCGCGTTCAACTCTCAGGGTGGCTATCGGGTTGAGCAGGACACTGGGGGACAGGGCCGTCCCGATGGTCTTGGTGATGACCTGGCGTTGGCGCTCGGCTCTGCCGATGTCACCGAGCGGATCTGAATAACGCATGCGTGAAAATGCCAACGCGGTGCGACCATCGGCGTCGTGGCATCCGGCCTGCCAGTTCAGCTCGGACAGCTCGTCATTCACGTCCATGTCGAGGCACAAATTGATGCCCCCCAGCGCGTCAACGATTGTTCCCACGCCGCCCATTCCGATTTCGACGTAGTGATCCACGGTGAGTCCGGTAAGCGATTCGACCGTTGCGACCAGCTGGTTGGGACCTCCCAGGGAGTAGGCTGCGTTGAGCTTGATGTCGCCGTAGTCCGGATCCGACACGTACGTGTCGCGAGGCAGTGAAATTGCGGTGGCCTGACTGTTGGGCGCGACGTTGATCAGCAGAATCGAGTCGGCTCGAGCGCCCTCGGTACCGTCAGCGACGGCTCCATCGGCCCGGGAATCTGAACCGACGAGCAGGTATGTGGTGCCAGGAGTGTCCGCGTTCGTGGTGAGTGCGTCAACTCGCCCGAGGTGCTGGTTCGCATCCCAGACGAGGAATGCCGGCCATCCGATGATGAGCACCAGAATGATGACGAGGACGAGTGGCCAGCGCCTGTGACGCCGGCGTCGCGGGCGTGCGCGGTCGCGCGCGGATGAGCTGGAGGGCTCTGAGGAGCCATATGGGCCGGACGAGCCGTACTGTTGCGCTGGATGCGAACGCTCAGGAATCGTCCATTGGCGTGGCGGATGAAAAGCCTGCTGGCGCGGCGTCGCGGGCGTCCCGTCATCGTTGGTGCCAGAGAGCGCAGCGCGTTGAGATTGAAGCTGACGCACCTGGTCGGCCGGCAGGAACGAGGGTGGCTGGTGCCGCTGATTGCGCGGCGTGGTGTGTGATGGCATGCGCCTAGTTGGCTCCACCGGCTGATTGTGAGCGGAGGATTGCTGTGAGGAATGGGTGCCGGAGCTGTGTGAGGACGCACGGCCCAGGTGGACAGGGCCGCCACGATCTGCACGCGAATGTGAATCAGCGTGAGTAGCGCTGCTTCCTCCGGACTGTTGGACGCGAGAAGAGCTGGATGATGGGTCAGGAGTACCCCGGCGAGCATACGGATCACGGAAGGAACGGCGCTGAGGTGTGGCCGCGGGGTTCGGATCTGCGGGAGCATCGGATGTTGTGCGCAGGTGGCTCGCTGCACTGCGGCCTGGCGAGCGCTGCGCATCTGGCGTGCGGCGATGCTCGGAGATTTTGTGCGCATCATTGGCGCGAGGGCGAGACCGACCCGGGTCAGGTGCAAATGACGGGGGATGGTCTGTCACGTCGAATATTCCTTACTCGTTGAGTTCTTCGGCAGTGCGTCGCATGCAATCGAGAATGCAAAGCATCATAGAAGCGAGAGACTTCGCGGCACGCCAATGGGTACCGGTGTCTAATTTACGTTGTATTGGGCTCAAGGTGCTCGTATGCCTGATCGGTGTCTCAAATCCTGTCGCTCAGTATGGTGCCGAGTGGTCGCTTGCACGCGACCACTCGGCACAACAAAAAAGACGAGGACGCGTGCGAAACGTATCGGCTCGACGTTTAGTGGCCGGTCGGAGGACAACTTGGGGTGCTCTCAGCTGACTCATCTGAGAGATCCTCTGACAGCGGGTCAGGGCCCGGCGCCTCGTTGGTTGCATTACCGCCGTCAATCTCGGTGTTATCAGAGTCGTCGAATGCCCCGGAGCTGTCATCACTGGACTGTCCATCGCCCTCAGGGTAGGGGACTGTGCGCATCACGCCGTTGCCATCGCGGTACTCGCTGCCAGGTGGGTACGGCTCATCGTTGGCAAGAGCGTTCCACACCTCGGTGGCGTCGGGCTCAACTGCGACGACTCTGTTGGGGTCGTAGTCATCTGGCGTGTTCGGCATCATGAGAAATTGGATGTTTTCACGGCTGATACTTGCCAGTGACATGAGCAGTCCCGCGTCATCAGTGATGTCGGCGAATTCACTGGACATCTTGAGCGCCGCCAGAGTCTGCTTGAGGAACGACAGCAATGCCGGCATGTCGGTGATGAAGTTCTTGGACAGTAGTGTGTTGAATATGACACCCACGAGTGCTTGCTGTCGGCTGATCCTCTCAATGTCGGACCCGTCAGAATCCTCCACTCCGTAGCGCACGCGCGCATAATCAAGAGCTCGCCGCCCATCGAGGTGCTGACAGCCCGGATCAAAGTAGATATCCGACTTGTAGTCCTCAATGTGTGAAGGAACGTCAAACCAGACTCCGCCGAGCGCGTCCACCATATGCGCAAAACCAGCGAAATCGACGACTACGAACCCGTCCAGCTCAAGTCCTGTCAATAACTCGACAGTCGCTTTCGTGCATGCGATCCCGCCGGCGATGTCATCTTTGCCTGCCCCGTCAGCAAAGGCAGAGTTGAACTGGCCATAGTGTTCGTAGGTCTCGTAGCCTTCGGCTGACTGGCATGAGGGGATCGTCGTCATCAGGTCGCGCGGAATCGACACCACCTGTACCCTCGAGCGATCCTGCGAGATGTGCACGATCATCGTGGTATCTGAGCGAATGGTGTCGATCTCGTCGGGATCGCCATACGCGTAGTCTGCGTTGTTACGCGAATCAATGCCGGAAACCAGAATGTTCAGTGCTTTGCCGGCGAAAGGATCCCCTGGTGGTTTCTCTTCGTCGGTCGTGCCACCCTTGTCGAAATCGCTGATATCGATGATGTTTTCGGAGAGTTGGTCACGAAAATCTTTAATCACAAAGAAGCCTGTACAGCCTGCTAACAATACAAGCGAGACCAGCACGCCGAGGACAGCGCGAATCGCGCTGAAGTATCGAACTTCAGTGGCGCTATGTTGCATTGCGCGAAACGCAAGGAATCGTTTGGCTGTACTCATTAAGTGTGATTGTACCGGAGAATCGTTATCCAAACGTTATTGAGACTGCAAGGTTTGTCGTGTCGTTCCCCATGCGTATGCGGCCCCTGGCGTGCTAGCGTACGCAGCCCGAGGTCAAAGCGCCGTCGTTGCCCAGATTGACCGCCGATGCTACTTGTCGTCAGCGTCATTGTCGAGGGGGGCGCCGGCATCTTTCGTTTCATCGCCATCTGGCACAGGTTCCGTTGAATCCTTGGCATCGGCAGGGAAAACGCTGTCAGAGGTTGTCCCAGAATATGCATCGTCATCACGATAGTGAGGAAGCGGCGGGTGTGTTGACAGCGCGATAGCGCGAGCTAACTGAGTTAAACGTTTTTCCGTATCGGCATCGCGCCGATACGTCGTGGCAACTTGCATGAAGAAAGCCAAAACCAACGCGTAGAGCAGGAGGTTGATGCCTCGCTCCACGCCCAGCCAGGCGGCCAGACGGTTCAGCAGACCGGGAAAGAGCACCGCGAATGCTGCAAAGACGATCATCAGCAGCATGCCGAGGCGTTTGAGCGCCAGTTGGTTCGGATTGCGTATGGGACGCATGACGAACCATGCCAGCAGTAGCAGCCCCGCCAGCAGGAGTAGCTTGATAAGCCAGTAATTTGTCAACATGTCGCTCACCCCATCAGCAATTCGACGAGGATATTAATGGAGTTCAGCAGTGACTGTCCCTTGGAGCGCGAGTAGTCGGTGTAAATGATCGTGACCGGAAATTCCAGCCACTTCATCTTTGAACGCGCCAGTTGGGCAACGATTTGAGAAGCATGTGCCATACGGTTTTGCGTCAAATGCACGTGTTCGACAGCGTCGCGGCGCAGTAATCGCAGACCGTTGTGCGCATCGGTCAGTTTCATTCCGGTGCGCACGCGAGTCACCAGCGCTGCCGTTTTCAGCACCACACGCTTGAAACTGGAAATATCGACGTGACCTTCAAGGAAGCGGGAGCCGAAGATAATCGGCGTGTCGGTATCGATTGAGGTGCGGCGCATTGCCACTGCGTCTTCGACGCGGTGTTGTCCATCGGCATCAAAGGTGACGGCGTAGGTGCCGTCGGTGCGGGTGAGGAAGTATTCGAATCCAGTTTGTAGCGCCGCGCCCTGACCGAGGTTAATGGGATGCGTCACCACGTGTGCCCCGGCTAGACGCGCCTGTCTGGCGGAATCATCTTTTGACCCGTCGTCCACGCACACAATGTTCGGGAACGTGCGCCGCGCCTGCTGGATCACCTGTCCGACAACTGTGGCCTCGTTATATAAAGGCACAATCAGCCACGTGTCCTCATATCGCTCCATGCTGGCATTATTCCACACCGGTGCGCACGCTCTGCCTGCGCATTGCCGAAGTGTGCGGGTGGTGCCTGTGATCTTGGGCTGTGAGTGCGTATGATTAAGTGGCTACAGTACGTCAGGAGGGTATATGCCCAGAATTGTTGATACTGCCGATGTTGCATCGAGCGCGTCCATTGGCGAAGGCTCCAGCATCTGGCATCTCGCCCAGGTACGCGAAGATGCTCACATCGGTGAAAACTGCATCGTTGGCCGTGGTGCCTATATTGGCGAGGGCGTTCACATGGGGAACAACTGCAAAGTGCAGAACTACGCCCTTGTCTATGAGCCCGCATCCCTTGCCGATGGTGTCTTTATCGGTCCGGCAGCAGTCCTGACCAACGATCACTTCCCCAGGGCCGTCAACCCGGATGGAACCATCAAATCTGCATCTGACTGGGAGCCGGTTGGCGTCACCATCAAGGAAGGCGCCGCAATTGGCGCTCGCAGCGTGTGCGTGGCGCCCGTGACGATCGGCGCATGGGCCACAGTCGCTGCCGGAGCAGTCGTCACGAAGAACGTCCCTGATTTCGCCCTTGTTGCCGGCGTGCCAGCCAGGCGCATTGGGTGGGTCGGCCGCTCGGGCGCACGCCTTGAACCAGTGGATCGACATGACATTGACGAGGGCGCTCGCAGCGCTCTCGAACCGGTGAACGAGGGGCAGACACTGTACCGCTGCCCTTTGACTGGTGACCTGTACTACGAAGAACAATCAAGTGATGGACAGACAACGTTGAAAGAGGTTTCTCACTAATGGAACGTGCATTTATCCCGCCTGCAAAGCCACTGATCGGTGACGACGAGCGTCAGGCTGTTGACGATGTGCTCGCAACCGGAATGGTTGTTCAGGGCCCTCAGGTCAAGGCTTTCGAAGAAGAATTCTCTGAGCAGGTTGTCGCAGGCGTGAACTGCGTGGCCGTCAACTCCGGCACATCAGCTCAGCACGTCGCCACGCTGGCCTCACAGCTGCCGGAAGGCTCTGAAGTCATCGTTCCGTCGTTCACCTTCGCTGCCACCGGCAACTCTGTTGCCATCGCCGGAGCCAACCCTGTGTTCGCTGATATTGACGTCAACACGTTCACCCTCGATCCGGCCAGCGTTGAAGCTGCAATCACTGACAAGACCGTAGCCATCGAGGTCGTGCACCTGTACGGCCTGCCGGCCAACATGCCAGCCATCCTTGAGATCGCCAAGAAGCACAATCTGCTGGTCTTCGAAGACTGCGCTCAGGCACACGCCGCGTCGATCAACGGCAAGCCGGTGGGTACGTTCGGCAGTTGGGGATCCTTCTCCTTCTACCCGACGAAGAACATGACGTCCCTTGAGGGCGGCATGGTCACCACCGCTGACGATGAGCTTGCTCGCCGCTGCCGCCTGATCCGTAACCAGGGCATGGAAAAGCAGTACGCCAATGAGTTGGTCGGTCTGAACAACCGTATGACTGATGTGGCTGCTGCTGTTGGTCGCACACAGCTGAAGAAACTCGCAGGCTGGACGAAGACCCGCAAGGAGAACGCTGCAAAGCTCAGCGAGGGTCTCGCCTCTGTGAACGGAGTGGTCACCCCGACCGTGCCGGAAGGCTACTCACACGTCTACCACCAGTACACAATCCGTCTGGAAGGCGCGACCGGCGAGGAACGTGATGCATTCCGCGACGCACTGAAAGACCAATGGCAGGTCGGCTCCGGCGTGTACTACCCGATCCCGAATCACCGCCTGCAGTCCCTGGCACCCTACGCTGAGGGTCTTGAACTGCCGAACACGGAAAAGGCTGCCCGCGAGGTTGTCTCCCTGCCGGTTCACCCCTCCCTGTCGGCTGAAGACCTGGATCGCATCGTTGAGGCCGTGTCCGCATGCGCCAAGGCTGGAGCGTGAGTCGCATGACATCATCAGCACCTGAGCGGCATCGCATCGAAAAAGGACAGCCTATTCGCGTGGGTGTCCTCGGCATCGGTTCGATGGGACGTCACCACGTGCGCAATGCACGCTCAACCGAAGGGTTCGAACTGGTCGGCATTGCCGATCCCAGCGGTGACCGCTTCGGCGTAGCCGGCGACATGCCAGTTCTTCCAGACGTTGATGCTCTGATCGAAACCGGGATTGACGCCGCCATTGTCGCTGTCCCCACCATTTTCCACGAGGAAGCGGCTCTCAAACTGGCTGAAGCTGAGGTTCACACACTGGTTGAAAAACCGCTTGCCGCAAGTGTCGAGGCCGGGCAGCGTCTGGCTGACGCGTTCAACGCAGCAGGACTTGTCGGCGCTGTTGGCTACGTGGAGCGTTGCAACCCGGCGATCATGGAGATGCGTCGCCGCGTTCAGGACGGCCAGCTCGGTCAGGTCTACCAGATCGTCACGCGTCGCCAGTCCCCATTCCCTGCACGCATTTCTGACGTGGGTGTTGTCAAGGATCTGGCCACTCACGACGTGGATCTGGCCGCATGGGTCGCCGGCTCCACCTATGCCGAACTATTCGCACAGACCGCGTACCGGTCGGGGCGTGAACACGAGGACATGGTCACGGTGTCGGGTCGTTTCGCCAACGGAGTGCTGGTCAACCACCTGGTCAACTGGCTCACCCCGTACAAGGACCGCACCACGATCGTCACAGGCGAACATGGCGCGCTGGTCGCCAACACCGTGATGGGGGATCTGACCTTCTTCGAAAACGGCCAGATGCCTGTCCAGTGGGATCAGATCGCCGCATTCCGCGGAGTGTCCGAAGGCACCATGACGCGATACGCCTTGACCAAGCGTGAGCCGATCGCCGTGGAGCAGGAGCACTTCCGCGACGCCATCTGGGGCGTTGGCGATGAGCACGTCACGATGAATGACGGCCTTGCTGCGCTGCGCGTGGTCGAAGCAATCCTGAAGTCCGCTTCATCCAATGAGGTTGTGCACTTCGACAACTGAATACTGACGCACTTATCAGGTCACCACTTAACTTGGTGACCGCCGGACGCCCTCGTTCATTCCATGTGGATTGGCGAGGGCGTTCATGCGCCCAGAATCTCACCAACTTTCCTGCTGAATGCGGGAGCCATTGTCTTCGCATAGTCGAGCGTGACGTGAGTGTCGTCAAGGTAGACGGAAATGTTTCCGATGAAGGTCGGGCGCACCTGATCGAAACAGAAAGCCTGATCCGTCATGTCAATCTGCGTGAAGTCAAGGCTGGAGCTGAGCTGGTCGCTCGGATCAGCGTCAGGGAAATACGCAGCGCGCTCCAACAGGCATCCGCCGTACGTCCCGTCGGTTGGATTGGAATCAGAGCAGTCAAACAGGTTCTGCTCTGAGCGCAGATTGTCGCGCACACCGATCACCGGGATGCCACGCTCATTCAGGTAGGTGACGAGGTCTTCCAGACCGCTGACCAGGCTTTCATCAGGGGAATCAGGAGAAGCGGCCGTACTGACCAGCATCACCGCATCGAAGTCGTGCATGTCCATGTAGTCCAGCAGATTCTGGTTGCGTTCCTGACAGGTCCCCTCGTAGCTGTCCGGCATTCCCCACGAGCACCCGCCCTGCAGGACGGCAGTCGCATTCCATTGTGCCGCGTCCAGGAACATGCTGACCTGCGCTAGAATCATCTGTTCAGCGTGAGAATCTCCGGCAATCAGAATGTGGCCTTCGGAGTGCTGGTCATCTGCCGCATAGGTTCGGCACGACCCGTCGTCAGTGTTGAACAGGCGCTGTCCATCCGCGTCACACGGATTGGAATACGAGGCCCACTGCTTGTCCAGGGCAAACGGGCTGGGCAGCGGATCCTCGTCAAAAACAACCGGCTGCATGTTGCCGTCAGTGGTCGCATCGCTGTCAGATGCGGAGTATGTGCTCTCACTGTTCGTGTCGAAAATCGTGGCACCGGGGTGAGTTTCGGAGACCACATTATTCTGCAGATCCGTGAGGTTCATCAGGTCGTCCTGAGCTTTGACATGCAGAGTCCAGTACGTGGCGGCCAGAGGCACAGCTCCAGCCAGAACGCTTGCCAACGCCACGATCGCCTTGTTGCGGGTACGTGCATTGACCCAGCGACCCTTACGCGCCGGATCATCGACCGCATGGGTCAGAACTATTGCAACAACGATGGACACTGCGATGGCAAGCAGTCCCTCGACCACCGTGAGTCGGTGCTGGCCGAAGGCAGCCAGGGTGAGCGTGAAAATGGGCCAGTGAACCAGATATACGGCGTAGGAAATGTCACCCAGATTCGGCAGCGGCCGCGTGGACAGAAATGCTGCGGCTGAGCGAGGCGATTTGCTGGGGAAGAGAAGGATTGTGGAAACCGCGAGCATGGGGACTGCGGCCATGGGACCTGGATAGGTGCCGATGCTCACCAGGCTGTAGATCAGCAGGACGACCAGACCCACCCATGACATCAGGCGGCCCCAGGGGCGCAGGTGACGGAGCCATGGCGCTGCGGCTGCGATTGCTGAGCCGAGGGAGAACTCCCAGATTCGTGCACGTGTATCGAAATAAATGCTCGTGTCATCTGGGGCCGCTGTCAGGAGCCACGTCAGTGACGCAACGGTCAGCAGCGTGAATGTAGCGCAGACGACAGGGCGAATCAGGTGCCGCTTCCTGCGTGCCAGCAGAACACACAACGTCATGAGGAATGGCCAGAGCAGGAACACCTGGCCCTGCATTGACATGGACCACAGGTGCTGCAGGGGGCTGGCAAGCCCAGAGTCATTGGCGTAGTAGTCGGCGGCAACCGACACCAGGCGCCAGTTCTGCCAGTAGTTCACTGACGCGAATCCCTGGATGGCCTGTTCGATCCACCGTGAGCGCGGAAGAATGATGAAGGAGGCAATAACGGTGGCGAAGACAGTGACAACGAGGGGCGGAAGAAGCCGCTTGAATGTGTTGGCCCAGCGCTCCAGGAAAAACGGCATGCGTCCGGCTTCTGAACGACGCACGAATGAGGATGTCATCAGATAAGCGGAAATCATGATGAATGCGTCAACACCGATGGGGGAGCCGATGCGCCATGCGTGGTAGAGAAGCACCTGCACCATGCAGATCGCCCGCAGACCCTGGATATCGAAGCGACGGGGAGACGCTTTGATGGGCTGCGCGGCTACATGAGGAGGCGTTGAAGGGCCTTGTGGGCGCTCGCGGCTCAATGCCGAACGCGGGTGTGCTTCAACATTGACAATTATCGAAGCTATCACGGGGTAGATCAGAAAGCGTATCGTCATGCGGCTTGGAAAGGGCGAAAGTGATGTGACATTTGGCTGTCCTTTATGTGGGGGACTTGCCCTGAGTGACCTGAAGAACCGCCAATATGTGCATATTAGAATGCTATGAGCACGTTGATGATATGAGGTGGAATGATAAAAATCGCTCGTTATTTCAGTGCCGCTGTTTTCCTTTCTCTTGCGGCTGCGAGTATGCCCGTCGCCGCTCTCGCAACGGATAGCGACTACTTGGAAGACGACCAGACGGCAGGAAGCCAAGGAACATCGACCGAAGAAGACAGGTCGACATCTTCTTCTGAGGATCCAGCACATACTGGTGCGGTAGAAGGCGCTCCTGAGGAGGCTGGGAATATTGGCCAAGCTGATGAGTGGAAAGATCCTGAAGGCAGCGGGCTTGAAGAAGAGACCAGTGCTCGCGAAGAAGATTCCTCTCAACCGCAAGATCCACCTGACGACTTTTCGCCCCAGACTTCTGTGAGATCACATGACGGCGGCATCGTGTCCGTCCAGTCAACAGAAGTCATCGGCAACGGCTGGACTGTCGGGGACATATACAACGCCGGGAATTTTGACGCCAGCGGAAGCGGCGACCTGTTTCTTGTCACGGGTGACGGAACGCTGTGGCTGTATCCGCGTTCCTCTCCCACAACCTTTCAACCACGTCAACGTGTCGGCCAAGGATGGGCAACACTGCCGCATGTGATGGCTGGCATCGACTTTGATGGTGATGGCCACACAGATGTGCTGGGCGTTCACCCCAATGGGGCGCTTGTTTTGTACCCGGGGTCGGGATCAGGATCTTTCAAGGCATCCAGACAGGTTGGACAGGGTTGGGCTATTTTTGATCGGTTGATTGCGATTCAGCGTGGTCCAGGTGGCAATGCAGCAGTTCTCGCTTTCAGAGATAACCAGATGAGCGTATACGGAACAGATGGTAAAGGAACGTGGAAAGCGCCTCGTCCCGGGAGTTTCCCGAATCATCATTGCGCGCCATTCCCGGCGAGCGATCTTTTCGACACGGGTCATTCATCGATTATTTGCCTGTCATCAGATGGTGACGTTAATATGCATGCGACGACCGATGGACTGGCTTATTCGTCGTACGCTTCGTTGAAAACCTCTTTCGAGGCACCTGTTTTCGCCCAGTCCAACGGTTATGCGGGCGGTGGTGAGGGGAGTATCGATATTGCCGATGCTCGCGGCCTTCTTTATTCTGTGAAGGTTGCAGGCTTGAGTGGATCAAGTGATTCGGAGCCGTCGCATCCAGCACCTGAATCTCCTGGACCTGACGACGTGTGGTACGACATTAGCTTGTCGACCCACGAAATGATCGGAGTGGGCTGGCCGCAGTCAAGGGTGTATTCGATGGGCGATTTTGATGGGAATGGCCATGCAGATTTCGCTTTGGTTAATTCGAATGGTCAGCTGACTTTCTATCCCATGAACTCATCTACTCGCTTTGGCAGTCCGCGCGTTATTGGTCAGGGGTGGAATGCAGTTCGAGACATTTACACAGGAATTGACTTTAATGGGGACAATCGCAGCGATATATTAGCCCGCATGCCAGATGGAAGGCTGCGACTGTATCCTGGCGATGCACGCGGTGGATTCCTTGCGCCGTACTACGTTGGTCAGGGGTGGGGCAGCTTCGCGAAAGTTTGGTTGCTACGCAATGGGCCGAATCACCACCCGGCTATCTACGCATTGGACTCTGATCAAAGTCTCATGCTCTATTCGACAAATGGCCAAGGAACGTTCCTGCCGCCACGCAACCTCGGAAAAGTCGATGACCTGCTCTCTCATGCTTTTTCTGCAGATGACTGGAATAGCTCGGGTCGTTCAGATCTCATCTCCCGTGATGACAATGGTCACCTGTACGTTCTTCAGCAGAGCCAGAGCGGGCGCTTCGAACCACCACGACTCATAGGGTGGGGATGGCAGAGTATGTCGCCACTTCTTGTTGGAAATACCTCGCATTCATCCAAGGAGCTTGTTGCTGTGGACACGCGAGGGATCCTGCACCTGTACTCTTTCACCTACAGAGGAACTAACCGCTCCTTCAGGAGTATTCCCTTACCGAAACCGACGTATGCTCATCGGGTACAGGAAACCGATCAGTGGCTCACGCATCCCATTTCGTGGCAGGGACAACCTGACGGATCAACGTGCGGGCCGACGTCGATGTACATGGTTCTCAATTACCTGGGTTACCAGCAATCTCGCTATGCGACGCACAGCTTATCGATTTGGAATCTCGCATCTTCAAGCTACGCGGCAGTAGGAAGTGGTGCCTCAGGTGGAACATCGTGGGAACACCACCGGTTATCTGTCGGCCTGAACCGATGGATGGGAACTCAGTCCTACCGACAGACAACATTCCCCAGTGGGTGGGATTTCAGAAGCAAGGTTCTCGACAGTTTTCAGACAGGGCGCCCGGTTCTGGTGGACACGATTGAGAGTTATGGAGGCCCCCACTATAACGGTCACACTGGGACCAGTTCGCACATCATTGTTGCGTATCGCTACCACAAATCAAATGCGACAGTGGGGTTTGTTGATCCGGGAGGGCCTGGATCTGCCATTACCGGATATAGCGCGCAGCGTTACTTTGATTACTTTGACGCTAACCGTTTTGCGGAGAATTTCCTCGGCAATTATGGCGTCGGCGGCCATGGAATGGTGTATTGATGCGCCGTACCCGTCTGCAGTTTGTAGCTGGAGCACTAACGTGTGCTGCGATGTCGGGGCTGTGCGCATGTACAAGTTCCTTTACGGGGAGTATCCAGAGCGACCATGGCCAATCGGGCGCGCCTGAGGAGAATACCGGTGTGGCTCAGCAAAGCGAGCCGCAATCCCTGCCCGCAGCAGGAGGTCTGCGGGATCCCAGCACGTGTGACCGACAGGCGCGTGAACCCGCTGATATTTCTCGTGCAGTGCTGGCTGTCTTAGGCGAACCGATCTCGACGGAATCTGTCATTATTGATACGACCTCGCAAGCAATCGCCCTCTTCCGAAGCACGACTGTCGGGTCGACTATTGACAGCGGATCTCCACTGCAAATGATCGGCATGGGCGAAAGGGGCGAAGTTCTGGCGGTTGCGCAGGAACTGCCGCGTGCTGAACATTCCAGTCCGACTCATGTAGGAATCATTGAAGGCAAGAAGTTTTATCCATTTGTGTCGACGAAACTGCTGCCGGAGCAACCGCCTACCGCGCTCACGCCGGCTCCTCTTGCAGGGACAATCGCACGTGGCCACGCGATATGGACCGAACAGCTTTTCGACGGGACGCCGTCCAACGCGTGGTCCATGGCGTGGCGTGTGATGGGAGCGCCGCTGACGGGTCAGAAGATGGCGACCGAATTGCTCTCATCATGGGCGCTGACTGGTCAGAGCAGTCTTCCCGTCGCCTCCGGATGGGTTCCACCTGCTTTCGATGGCACATATGCGTATGTACCAGCTGTGCTCCCGGCCGATGGACAGGACAATGCATATGAGGAACAAATCCTCCAGGTCGCGTTGAACAATCCTGGAACTGTCGTCTCGGGCGAACAGGGGCGTTTGCCCGCTGCCATTGGTACAGACGTGGGATGGATTCGTGACACGACCGGGAACGGACCAGAGTCAGAATCTGACGTATTCACCCTTCACTGGGCGAAGCCGAGCCGACACGATATTGAAATTCAGACAGGTGACTTTTTCAAAGTACAGTGGCTTGCGGGCGACGAACACTTTATTGTGATAGTTTTCCAGGATCAATGCTCCGCGCGTTCTTGGCTGGGGCGCTTCGATCGTGAAAAGGATGCTTTCACGGGGTGGGTCTATCAAAAGTCCGATGGAATTGCGTTATCGTTGAACGATTCAGTCGCAGTATGGGGCAATGGGTCAGGAAATGTCGGCTCTGAAATGTATCGATGGGACCTGATGACCGATAGTATTACCGCCCTGGGCGCTAACGAGGGATTTTCTGTTCCCTTCAGCGGAGGCCATTTGATGACAGCGATTCCTTCATTTGGAAAAGAATCGGGCGCGCCGCTAGTCCAATGGGCTCTTGAAAAGCCCATTGACTGAATGGTCGGTTGCTGAAAGCACTTCCGTTTTCAAACGGCCTCGGCTCAGAATGCCTTAGGTGAAAGGTGAGAATCGCCCCACCTACGAAGCCTCCTTTCCAGAGGTTTTTCGATCAATAAGTGGAGTCCGCCGGCCGCAGCAAGCGCGATGATGAATACGACGCACCACACAGGGATAGTCCACACTCCCCACGGAATGAGTCCAGTGAAGCTCTTGAAGGAATAGAGGACAGTAGCGTGGACGAGGTAAAAAGCATACGACCATTCACCGCCTGTCACGAGGAACCGGTGCCTCAGGGGCGAATAGCGCCCCTCGATGTCCGCCGATGCGCAGATGGCAATCATCAAGGCGTAGATGAGTGCCAGGATGACGGGTGTGAAAGTCCTTAAGAAGCTGATGAAAGGGCTTGATTGGTCATGATATCGAGAATTCAGGAGCCAGTAAAAGGCGATGACGCCAGCAATCATGATGTAGACAGACCACGGGGGAAGCTGAAAGCGTACACCAGCGCGCAATAGGTGCGCGAGCGCCATTCCGAGAAAGAACTCCCAGACTCTCTCCAGCGGAGGGGAAATGACGAGTTCTGACGCACGAAGCAGGCACATGACAATACCTACTCCAATGGCGCACGTGAGGAGGGCGAAAGCAGTTTTCTTTTTCATTGTCGTGCGCGAATTCACTAAAGGGTGAAGGAAATAGAAAAACGCTTCACACGAAAGAGTCCAAGCCGCGGGATTTCCTGAAAACAGTACCGCAGGTTGGGTGGAAAATCCCTGGAGCAAGATGATTGACAGTGCAATGACTGGAAGTGAGAACTGCTTGACCCAGGACTGATCATCAGGCGGTGTGGAAAAAGAATAGAAAACGAAAAGACAGGGTATCAATGCCACGAGATGGGCCGGCCATATCCTGGCGAATCTTCTCCACCAGAATTGTCGAATGCCCGTTGACGGCGCGGCTGACCAAGTGAGGACGAAACCGGAAAGAACGAAGAAAAATGAAACACCCGTATATCCCACGTTCAGGAGCGACTGATGCCGAAGGGGTGCCAGATTCGCCATATGGTATGCGAAGACGCCAAATGCTGCCCACCATCGTAAGCCGGTCAGGGAATCAAGGCGTTTATGCATCGGCAATTCCTTATGACTAAGAATAGGAAGCGAGATCTATTGGTCGGCTGGCGGAAGTAGATTCTCATGCCCACACCACCCTTTTTCCACGAATTCCTTTGCCCATAGCCCGACTTGCTTTTTCCCGCACAGATATGCGCGGAGCTGCTGTAGGCGTGAAAAACTTGAATAAGCTTCGAAAGCCATAGGATGGTTCATCATAATGCGGACTGAACGATACTTGGCAATAAAGTTGTCGGCACGCGTAGCTTTTGCTACGGCTTGTAGGGGACGCTTTATGGCGGGTGTCAGTCGGATGGGTGCCTGATGAAATAGCCGTGCGTCACGGCCGGTTGCTTCCTGATAAAGATGGGAGGTAAATCTTGAATACCATTCGCGGGTAAGAGTCAGGTGCGATCCGCCCTTTAGCCATAGCATCCAAAATTCATGGTCCAGCATCGGCAGTGCCCACGAATAGCCAAAGAACTCGTACGTCGACATTGAATTATTGATATATTTAGCCTGTCTTTCCCTGAGGTTGAACCATTCGATAAGCTCTTGTGTCGCTCGGGGATTATTTCTGGAACCAATTTCTAAAGCTGCTCGTTGAAGTTCTGCTTGCCAAACCGGATCGCGGCCAATGGCATGATAGCAGCCTTGAAGATTAGCGTGGTGTTTAGTTATTGCGGCCAAGATCTCTTTGTACGAATGCCCTTTTTCGCAAAGATTTTCGTCGTGCATATTGCCGACAATCGTATGGCCAGGCAGGAAAACAGCATCGTCCTCGACGAGCTTGTTTTCTTTAATAACACTAAGTGGATACCAATCTTGAATGTGTGGGAGTGATGTTCCTTTCCAGGTTTTTCTGAGAAAGTGCTCGAAATCAGATCCTGTCACAGCTTTGTGGACTTTTGAAGTATCAAGGGGGACCACAAACCAGTCAATTCCTAATTCATTTGCAACCAGATGCGAGATGTTGACTTCATCGCTGTCATCTTTTCCGTACGTAAATGCGATCACATTTTCGACATGTTTCAACCGTAGGTAGGATGCGAGAAGCCGTGAGTCGAGCCCTCCGGATAGAGGAATGACAAGTTGCCTTTCCCCGACGACGTCGAGGAGGCGCCCTATGCTGCTATCGAGCGCATGCTTGAATAAGTCACTAAATTCTTCAGCATCGGTAACACTGTCTGGAGAGAAGGCATATCGCGTGTAAAGGCGAGACTCTTTCTCCCCATCTTTCTTAAGGATGACGTAGTGGGCGGCCTCAGTTGAACAAATGCTTTCTGCGAGAGTGTAAGGGCCGATACAAAAGCCTGTACTCTCAAATATCCGAGCCTGTTGGTCATTCCGCTCGAGTGATTTCAATGTGCGAGTAGCCTCGAAGTCGTCGGTAACTAACCACGTTCCGTTAACAAATGCATAGGCAAGCGGATGGGAACGAATCCGGTCACTGGCTATAATCGGGTTTTCCTCTCGCTCATCGACGATGGTCCAGTGGCCAGGAAGTTTCGCCAAAATGTCTTCATTTACGCCACTGGATAACATCTGCATGATGAGCTGCGTATCGCTGGACATTGACCAGACGTGGAGCCTGCCTGAAGAGTCTGTGACCCACCGGGGGGATGTCAGTTTGAGATCGAAAAACTTCATTAAACGCTCCCTTCGACGAGCGAATGTGGAAGAGCAGGAATCGCAGTCAACATCATACAGAAGAGAACCACAAGTACTGCTTCAGTTCTGTGTGACGGGACCTAAACTGGTTAGACAATATAGAGTATTGTCTTGCTAGACTCGCGGACTTGCCAGTGAGATATGCAGGAGGACAGTTCATGCTGGAGATACCAGGCGACGCAGTTTTTGCTTATTCAATTACCCAGGAGCCTGATGAAGCTTTTGCCCAGTCGGAAGAGCTCGCTGGTTCTCTATTTCTCAATACAACCGAGAAGACTGAGAGCAGAGAATTCACAAATGCGGAAGGGTCCTCACAGGCTGTTGTTATTGGTTTTTGTGTTGATGCGCATGGTGAGCGATCCCGTGACGAAATACCGCAGATGATTCTAGAGGCTGCAGCCGAGTCGGGAATCAAGTACGCATATGAGCTGTGTAACCGTCTCGCAGGCAAATACGTCGTCTACTTAAGTGTTGATGGCGTAGAGGTAGTCTGGGGGGACGCGACATGCAGTATGTCCGTCTTCTATACTCACGAGGATCCTGTGGTGGCCTGTGGTGTGTCAGAGAATCTGGTAGGTGCTTATGTGAGCAACCGTTCGGATTCTCAGATGGTCAAGATTACAACGAATGCTCCTGATGGTCAGCCCCTTCCGAACAATGTGACCAGCTTTGACCATGTCAGAATTCTTCTCCCGAATCATATACTTTATGTTCGTCAACAATATGCCGAACGTGTGTGGAGGACCCCGGGTCTGGTCAGACGGACAGCTCTCGATGAGGTCGTAGTGAAAACGCTTCTTCTTATGAAGAATATATATCGAGAATATAATAAGTATTATGACTTGCTGTGTCCGTTAACTGCTGGATATGACAGTAGGATTAATTTTGCCTTTATGAAGGAACTGGGTGATAACCCGGCAACATTCACCTTCCGGCATCCTTCATTCACGGATGAAACGCCGGATTTGAAGATTTCTCATGTGATATCTGAATATTATGGCGTGCCGCACTCTATAGTCATGGACTCCCGTATGGAGGAATCTGAAAAGAGCCATTATAAAAGAATTGTCGGTAGAGATGCAACTGATTATTCGCTTAATCTAGCGCTTACCATTAGAAAAACATTCGGTAATAGAGCGATTCTCAACGGGAATATAATCGACCAAATAGGTAAAAGTGTTACGGGTAATAACGTTCCCGATAGACTCGCTTCGCCATCCTTTGTTCGTTCCCGTATTTACAATAGCGGCAAACCAGCCTTGCAGATACTCGGACTCTATCTTAGGGACGTGAGGCAAAATTGTGGAAATGATGTGTTTGATGTTTTAGCCTGGGAACAGGACTGCTGTAGATGGGCTACTCAAAGTGATATTACCTATGGCATGTGTGGTGTGAACATGCTTACACTGTCAAACTGTCGAGAACTTATCTTGGAATGGATCAAGGTCCCGCGAAAACAACGCGTCCGCAAGGAGCTCCATAAATCGCTCTTCCAGCAGCTAGACCCGAAGCTTCTTTCTTTCGGCTTCACACCCGAGTCTAATATCAAGAGAATAGTGAGGCTCAATTGGCCAATATTCTATCTCAGTTGTTATGGGTACGGTTGGTACGTTTCAAGACACTCACGTTAGAAGAACTTAGGACGGTGAAATGCCGGTGAAGACGAGAGAATCTTCTATCTGAGGAGGTGAAAGAATTGCGGGGGATCTGGCATCGACTACATGAAAAGCTGCTGCGCGAGAAGAATCGTAGTCCAGTGGTATCTGCGATCTTGACTCTGATGACGGGAACCATGATCTCCCAGATCGTCATTTTTATATTTCAAATTTTTATCAATCGAATTTATACTGACTACGAAAAAGGGCTTTTCGGAATATATGGAACCATTACCTCCTTCGTTATCGCCGTAGCAGCGTTGAGATTTGATGTTACCCAGATGTTGCCCAAATCAGATACTGTTGCTCGTGTTTTGAAAAAGATTGCAACTCGTTCGATAGTGGTCTCCTCTTTTTTGACTTCACTATTTTGTATTATATTTTCGAAGTTTCTTGAAGATAGGTATCATCAATCCCAGGAATTATCGAAATGGCTAATGATTTCCGGTTTGACTGTCTTCTTGGTGGCAGAGATAACGAATATTCAGTACTGGTTGACGCGAAAAGAGAGATTCGGAGCTCTTGCTTCCAACCAGGTTCTTCAGTCGACAAGTATTGTCTTCTTTCAACTTATAATGGGACTGTTGTGGAAGGGAGGTCTGGTCGGTCTTATAACGGGAACGATCATGGGTCAGTTGGTCGGGTTTGTCGCAATAAAGATCCGCACTCCAGAGCTCCGTGGACCCATACCGGATAATGCGCCTTCGATGCTTTCGCTAATGAGGCGCTATAGAAAGATGCCCTTGTTAAACGGTCCAAACGTACTTGTAGACTCGGCTCGCAATATGGGGATTAATTTGTTGATTGGTTCAGTGGCCGTCGCCGCTCTTGGCCAATTTCAACTAGCGTGGGCCATTATGCAAGTTCCCGTTGGACTTATAGCAGGCTCAGTTTCGCAGGTATTTCTCAAGAAGCTTGCAGTTGTTGAGCATGGGAAGATGTCAGGTCTTGTACGTTTTACTTTGATTCGAGCAGCGTTTGCTGCAATTGGGCCATTTGCTTTGCTATTCGTTCTGGCACCATGGCTATTTCCATTCGTTTTTGGCGCCCAGTGGGATCAGGCTGGCTATTTTGCTCAAGCACTTACACCATGGCTGTATATGACGGTCCTGACTTCTCCCATATCGAACATATTTGTCGTTACCGAAAATCAACGTCGAATGCTGATTTTTGCTGTTTTGTACTGTGTTGTTCCTTTATTGTGGTTGTGGTTCTCGCCGCTGACTTTGCTCCCGACCGTATTTGCTCTTGGCGGGCTTATGGCACTAATGCTGGGTGTGATGCTGTTGCTAGCGTGGAAATGCGCCGTGGATTTTGACAGGAAGCTGCCTGCTTCTGAATCTTCTATCTCGTAGGTCTAAGACATATGCCTGCGGAAGCAGTCGAGACTGTCACGGTAGAATTTGCCTGATGAAGTGGCAAACGTCGTTTCGCTGAATCGCTCGCGTGCCCGTTTGCGGATTCGTTCTGGCTCAAAAATGCGTGGATTGCCGTAGAGGGCATCACAGGCGACAAACTGCATTGCTTGTGCAAGCTCGCTTTCATCGTCTATCGAAACGGTTACACCTTCCGAAGGCCCTATCATGTATTGTCCTCCCCACGTTCGGGTTCCGATGCAGGGCAGGCCTACCATCTGCGCCTCTGCGAACACTGCGCCGGCTGATTCGACAGCGCTCGCAAGCACAAACGCATGTGTGTGTGACAGCAGATTGAAGATTTCATTTCTGGGCCGAGAGCCGAGGAAGTCAACCGCATCCGCGACGCCGAGATCTGTGCAATACGCTTTGAGGCGAGCTATTTCTCCTGATACTCCTCCTCCTATTACTACAAGCCGTGTATGCGGAATGGTGTTGCGTAGCCGGGCGAAAGCTCGGATAGTGAGTTTTGGACGTTTGTTGTCGCCAAGATGTGAGACGTGGCTGAAAATAAAATCACTTCCGGAGACATAGGAAGGTATGGAAACGCTCTGGGCGTCATTAGGAACAGGCAAAGTGATGACTGTCCAAGGAGATGTGGAATAATACGATTCAAGCTTTTTTGCAAAGAGTGGAGACACGGTGGCGCGTCCCTGGGCTGCTCTGACAAGGCGCATAATTTCGCGGGTACGCGGTGAGCTATGTGCTCGTTTTATTGACGAAGGTCGGTGCTCGGTGAGGCAATAAGGAATACACCAACGTCTTGACGCAGCAGCAGCGAGATAAATTCCTGGGTAAACTGAATGGGCGTGCGCGATTGCTGGTCTACCGCAATGGGCCTCATACAGTTGAAAAGCCTTTTTCGCTTGAAGTGCAATCACGGAGAATTCACCGGGCAGCTTTTCTGAGGGGATATTTCTGACGGAACCGCGGACAACGCCAATCCCCTCCTCGATAGTGAAATTGAGTGGCTCGGCCGCTTTCCAGGGTTGCTGGGACGTGAGTGCGATGATACCAACTGTGAAGCCGGCTTTTTTCAGCATCTGGGCCTGTTCGCGGAAGAAAGTTCCATTCAAAGGAGAACTGGCACTCGGATACCACGATGGGAGAAGGAGCACATGAGGTGAAAACGATAACGAGCTGACTGAGGACCCTGTCATCTTTTGAGCATAGAGGATTTCGAGCTATCCTGGCGCCCTGTAGGATAGTGTCATCCAATTCCTGATGATGCGAGGCTCAAAGTGCATTCCACACCGACGATGATTTTTCATGCGCCCTATCCGATGGAGCAAAATCCTACTGCAGCCTCTCGTTTGCGTCCACTGCGGATGCGGCGCGCTTTCGCAGAAATCGGTTACCACGTGATTGATATGTCAGGGACGACGCCTGAAAGGCGCAGGAAGCTGGCTGCGTTAAGACGGGAGCTTCAGCAGGGGATGAAGCCGGAGTTTCTCTACAGCGAGAACTCCACGCAACCCAATGTATTCGCTACGAGCGTGAAGTCAGGATTTGCGCCGATGCTTGATAATGCGATCTTGAGTCTTGTGCGCAGGCACGGCATCCCATCGGGTGTTTTCTACCGCGATATCTACTGGAAATTTGCACATGCCCCAGCAAAAACTGTCATTGGCAAGCTGTCGCCTTTTTTTCACCGACTCGATATGCGTGGATACCTCCGCAATAATGTGCATTTTTTCCTGCCCTCTGAAGGCATGGCAACCTATCTCAACCTGCCGAACGACGCAACGTTTTCTGCTCTTCCACCCGCAGGGGATAGTGGACGCACAATGCCGCTTCCAACAGGTCCGCTGAGATTGTTTTATGTCGGTGGGCTCGGCGGGCATTATCGTCTTGATGCGCTCTTCGCAGCCCTTAAACAAGAACCAAGTATTGAACTGGAGCTAGTGACGAGGCCTGAACAATGGAAGGCAGCCCTTGCTCAGGACTCTTCATTGGGCAGCGACCAGATTCATGTGCATCACTTGAATTCAAGTGAACTTGATCCGCTGTATGCGGATACTCACATCGGCATTCTTGCTGTTGAGCCGAGTGACTACCGGAAGTTTGCTGCGCCGGCGAAACTGTTCGAGTATATTTCGCGAGGGCGACCAGTTCTCGTGACAGCTGGAACCGAGGCCGCACGGATCGTCAACAAACTGGATGCAGGCTGGCAGGTCAATTACGGAATTGCTGATATTGCCCAGATCTTGACTTTCTTGAAAGCTCACCCTGAGGACGTTAAGCAGAAAGCGAGGAATGCTCGCATAGCGGCTCAGACTAATACGTGGAGAGACCGTGCTCGCTCTGTTGCCGAAGTCTTGACAGAAAGCAAGTGACAAAGATGAATCAATCATTTCGTGCCCGCCTGCTTGATTTTCTCCACGACGCCGCATTTTCCCTACCTGCGCCTGTGGCTGATACTGTCATGAAGCTTGCAGGGCCGGGTAGCCCCCTATATCCGGTAATTCGCAGAGCTCAAGGATACAAGCCCTACCCGCTTCCATCCCCGCTTGCGATTCCCGACGCGCCTATTCGAGTACTGATTGCGCCCGTAAACTTTGCGGAACAGGCGTGGCAGTGGGCACATGCTCTAGAACGTTCTTATCCGAACATAAATGCACAAAATGTGATGGTCGACTTTCCTGGAGCGTTACCATTCCGATCCGATCGAGTTATTCCCTACGGCGTTTTCACGCTCTCAAAGGATTGGGCACGCAAGTATTTCGAACAGGTCTCACAGTTTACGCATGTGCTGGTCGAGGCGGAGGAGCCTCTTTTCGGGCCACTATTTAACTTCAGCGTTGAAAAAGAAGTGCGAGCTTTACAGTCGCGGGGAGTTTCTGTCGCCGTGTTGTCCCATGGTTCTGATACGCGAAATCCTCGCGCGCATGCGCGGCGAATCCACTTCTCTCCTTTCGATGAAAACGACCCTAAGACGCAACTACTCCAACGACGTTCAGATCGTAACCGGCAGCTGATCGAGCGTTTAGGAGTACCAGTTTTCGTTTCGACGCCAGATCTGCTTGACGATGTTCCGCAGGCTCATTGGTGCCCACTCGCGATTAACCCTGACGAGTGGGGATCAAAGAGTAGCGGAATGGGAGACAAAACGTCGAGCGAAAGACGAAGCCTCCTGCAGGTAGCACATATTCCAAGTCGCTCTTGGTTGAAGGGCTCTGAACAAATAGTTCCCGTGCTCGAGCGCCTTGATGCGAAAGGAATCGTGGAGAGTAGATTTCTCGAATCAGTGCCTCGGAATGAGATGCCCGTAGCCTTGGGAAATGCAGATCTTCTGGTTGAACAAATCACGATGGGTATTTATGGAACAACGTCGCTCGAAGCGATCGGAGCGGGATGCATTCCGATAGCGCATATTGATACCCGCTTTCGCACATATATCGAGAAAACTACCGGAATCAAATGCCCCATTGTCGAGGCGCAAGCGGACACGTTGGAAGAAACCATTGCAACTCTTGCTCGCGATAAGCACAGGCGTGAATCAATCCTCGAAGAAAATAAGCGCTATCTTGCGCTTGTCCACGATGGTGAACTGAGCGCGCGTGCGCTATATGAAAATTGGATATCCGCCTAAAGCTTTTCCTTCGGGACTCCGATAGCTAGGAGCCCAATAGTTCTTCCATAATAGTCCGAGCAACCGCAGCTTCATTCTCAAAGCTCAAGGCATGTGAAGCTTTGTGGCTAGCCTGTTTGAATGCTTGTATCTGCTGTGAATCAAGTGAATGCAAAGACTCTACGATTTGCGGAATATCGAAGCCGCCAGATAACACTCCTAAACCGTATTTATTGACTACGTCCGTCATTTCTACAGAAGGGCCGACGGCCAAGGCAAGCCGCGCCTGAATGAAGTCGAAGAATTTGTTTGGCAAAGCTAGGCGGGCATTCGTTGTAATCGGTTTGATCCAGTAGACACCAACATCGAACTGGTTCAAGACAAAAGGCAAATCAGAAGGGGAAACAGGGTCATGAAAGGTAATTCGATCGCATCCACTGGCTTTGGCTTGTAGTTCCCGTAAATACTTACCTTTATCATTCGCCGGCACCAAATACAGGTCAAGCGTGAAATTATCACCGGCTTCAATCACGGCGTCAATTGCAGTGTCCAGCGCGCGGCCTGCAACAGCGCCGCCTGAATGAACCAGTCTGATAGGACCGGAGTCGTTAACCGGGCTAGGGGAAAGATCGACCCATGGCGCCGCATTCCTCATAAGACGAGGCCGGATACCATAGTGCTGCTCGTACAACGAGGCAATTCTCCCCCCGACAGTTGTCGCTGCGCTCACCTGTGGAAGCCATGTGCGGCAGATGTGATCAATCCAGGGAGCGACGAGCAGGCGCCACGAGAGAATCTGAGTGCGTTCCTCCGGTGCCCATTCATGCAAGTCTGCCCACACCGGCGCGCCGTGAGCCGCTGTCAGTGCGGCAGGCAGTGCCCGTGCATCGTTGGCCACGACAACATCAAATGAATGTCCTTCCAGAAGACGCAACGCTTCCTTCGTGGCCGGAGCATCCAGGTCGACCGAAGAGTGACGGTGAAGCGCAAGCTTGGCGACACCGGATGGTGTCTGAGGCAAAGAGGCAGCAGATTGAGGAACCTCAAGGTGCTCGGTTGAATACGGGGTTGTCGGCCCGTATCCAACGGTTGTGACGTCGCCGAATTCCTGAAGTACGCTCAGCTGGCGAAGTACGCGTGCGTCGCGTGCAAGAGGAGAAAACGAAAGACACAAAATACGTGGCTTCTGACTCATGTGCTCGCTTCTTTCTGCCTTTGACAAGGCATGGTGCTCTGTCTAAATACCGTGAACCTAAAAGGCTTGCGCAACGACCTGTGCCGCGCGCCTGGATGTCGCTGGCAGCGAACGATGCGAGACGACCCACTGGCGCAGCCTCTCGCGCTCGCCTGCCTCGCGGTGCATTGCCATATTTCCTGCCTGAATCATCGCGTCAGCTACTTCGTCCGGGCTGAAGCCTGCGGTACGCCCTAAACCGGAATTGCGAATGTCGTTGGCAGGAGGTCCCTGCCCGATATAGACAACGGGTGTTCCCTGAGCAAGGGAGACAAGGATCTTGGTGGGATACGCGTAGTCGTAACCGCCGGGGCGAATCGATGCGAGTGAAACATCGGCGCTGGCGTACCAGCGCTGAGCCTGATCAGGAGGAACAGGCTCATGGAAAACAATGTCCGTGGATGCTGCTCGACCCAGTTCAACCAGGTCATCCCATGCGTTTCCCTGTCCAAGAAAGACCAAAACAGCCTTTGGAAACACGGTTTTGACGCGCGGAAAAGCCCTGATAAAGGCGTCAGGAGACTGCAGCGATGAGGCGGTACCTGCGTAAAGGTAAACCGGGCCGCCAGCGTGAGGAAAACCGTCGGGCAGGGGAGTACGGTCAAGTAACTCCTGCGTTTGAACGCCGTTGGGCACTACGCTCACATTGGCTGCCCCCAGCTCCTGAGCGCGCTGAGCAACCCCCTCAGACACAGCGATAACATGTTCTGCACCTGTGAGAGCAAAACGCTCAATACTGCGCAGGACCCTGACAACCAGAGGCTTCATATGTTCGGCTTCGGCAGCGTCAGACAAAATGTCGCACGCGTAATAAACGTAGGGAATTCTCCGGAGACTGCATGCGATACGCGCGACGGACCCGGTCGTAGGAGGAGGCTCAACCACAACAGCATCGGGTCTGCGGCATGTCAGAAGACGGAAGAACAGGGGAATGTCAAAGGACATGTACTGCGCATAGCCACGCACGGCGCCAGCAGAATCCCGCAGAACAGGGAAGCGTTTGATCAGGACGCCTTCGTCACTTACCGAACCGCGAAGGGAACCAAAACGCGAGGTCAAGACGGTGACGTCGTGCCCATCCATCGCGAGCGCATGCGCAAGCCCGCGCAGACGAAGGGCGGCCGCCGCAGGCTCGGGGGCGAAGACCCGGGTGGCAAGAACGACGCGACTCACCTGACGCGCCCTGCCCAGTTCGACAGTACTTCTGCCACGCGCTCGGCAGCGTGGCCATCACCATATGGATGGGCATCAGCTTCAGCAGGTTTGGCCGGATAAGAACGTGAAGCGGCCGCTATCAAATCAGAGCCAGGCTCCACCAACTTGTTCCAGCCAAGATGTACGGTTTCCACCCACTCGGTCTGTGGGCGGACCGTCGTGCAGGGAACGCGCAGCAGGAACGCTTCCTTTTGCAGTCCTCCCGAATCAGTGATCACACCACGTGCATGAAGCGCTGAGGCAATGAGGTCTGGATATGCCAGCGGGGGATGAACGAGTAGGTTCCCGCGCCGATGATCATTCGACAACTCGATGCCATGCTCCTTGCACTTGGCAACAAGGCGGGGGTGGGCAAGCAGCACAACGGGATGATCCACGTGTCCTAGGGAATCGAGCACTGACAGCAGACGGTCGCGATCATTGGTGTTTTCTGCCCGGTGAATCGTGGCCAGCGAGTAGGATCCTTCAGCTAGCCCAAGCTCGTTCATGACAGGGGAGGGCAGATCTTTCACCTGGTCGCGGATCTGGAGCAGGACATCAGTCATCACGTCTCCGACAATGACGGTGCGCTCTTTCAAACCTTCATCGGCAAGGTGGCGGGCACCTTCATCAGTGGGCGTCAGCAACAGATCTGCGGCATGATCGGTCATGACGCGGTTAATTTCTTCGGGCATCGCGCGGTTGAAAGAGCGGAGCCCCGCCTCCAGATGTGCGACTGGAATATGGAGCTTCACAGCGCTCAAAGCCCCGGCTAACGTGGAATTTGTGTCTCCATACACAAGAACCCAGTCAGGATTATGGCCGGTAAACACATCGTCGAGGGCGGCCAGCATCTTCCCTGTCTGCACGCCTTGAGAAGCTGATCCCACGCCCAGGTGAACGTCAGGCGCGGGAATACCGAGGTCCTCGAAAAAAACGTCTGAAAGCATAGGGTCGTAGTGCTGCCCGGTGTGGACGATCACGTGATCGATCCCAGCTTTATCAAAAGCGTGGGCAATCGGCGCCAACTTGACGAATTGGGGACGTGCCCCGACAACTGAAACAACGCGCATGTGGGCACTTTATCAGTGGAGACGTTGAGATGCTGGGATGATCGTGTGGAAGCGGTTAGAATGTGTGCGTTATCGCTGACAGATGGAAAGAAGTTTTCATGCGTATTGCAGTTGTGGCTATGGGAAAGATCGGGCTGCCGCTCGCCGTCCAGTTTGCAAGCAAAGGGCACGACGTCATCGGCGTTGATGTCAATGACAAAACGGTTGCAACCGTCAACGAGGGACGCGAACCATTCCCGGGGGAGGCTCACCTGGCTGAAAAACTCGCTGAGCTTGTACCCGCCGGAAAACTGCGCGCCACCACGGACTACGGTGAAGCAATCCCAGAAGCGGAGGCAGTCGTCATAGTCGTTCCACTGTTTGTCAACGATGAGACGTGGGCACCTGATTTCGGATGGATGGATCAGGCCACACGCTCGCTGGCCGAGCACCTGACCAAAGACACACTGATATCTTATGAAACGACTTTGCCGGTGGGCACCACCCGCGGACGCTGGAAGCCGATGATCGAGGAGATTTCCGGCCTGAAAGAAGGGGAGGACTTCCACCTCGTCTTTTCACCTGAGCGTGTACTGACCGGCCGCGTGTTCTCCGACCTGCGACGCTACCCGAAGCTGGTAGGTGGTCTGAGCCAGGAAGGCACTGACAAAGGCATGGAGTTTTACCGCAGCGTCCTTGACTTTGACGAGCGTGACGACCTGCCTCGTCCCAACGGTGTGTGGGACATGGGCAGCGCCGAAGCTGCAGAAATGGCGAAGCTTGCAGAAACGACCTACCGTGACGTGAACATCGGGCTTGCCAACCAGTTCGCCGTATACGCCGACAAGGCCAACATCGATGTCAAGCGTGTCATCGACGCATGCAACTCACAGCCATACAGCCACATCCACCAGCCCGGAATCGCTGTTGGCGGGCATTGCATTCCCGTCTACCCGCGCCTGTACCTGTCCACTGACCCCGACGCGTCAGTGGTGCGCACAGCTCGCCAGTTCAACGCGGGCATGCCTGAATACGTGGTCTCGCGAGTTGAGGGCGTCCTCGGAGACCTTAAAGATCTGAAAGTTGTCGTGTTGGGAGCCTCGTACCGCGGCAAAGTCAAGGAGACAGCATTTTCCGGTGTATTTGCCACAGTTGACGCCCTGCGTGAGCGTGGTGCTGAGGTGCTGGTCCATGACCCGATGTTCACCGATGATGAACTCGCACACTTCGGATGGGACGCCTACCACCTGGGTGAGCCGGTCGACGCTGCGATTATCCAGGCGGACCATCCTGAGTACAAGGACATGACTGCTCAGGACTTGCCCGGCATTCGCCTCCTGTTCGACGGCCGCCGGGTGACCGATCCTGCCACATGGGCAGGAACCCCACGCATGGTAATCGGTGAATGAGGCCTTGGGCGAGGTGCCCCGAGAATCCGCCTACCTCGCCTAAGATGAGCGCTATGACTGCCCCGCGAATTGCTGCCGTCGTTGTTGCCTGGAACAGAGCCGAGCTCCTACGCGAAACGCTTGGAGCGCTAGCCCAGCAGTCCCGGCCGCTTGACGACATCATCGTGGTAGACAACGCCTCGACGGATGACACACCGCAGGCCATTCAAGGCAGTGAGGCCGTCACAGACACCGTCACGCTTCCCTCGAACTTCGGTGGCGCTGGAGGATTTGCTGCCGGCATTGCCCGAGCAGTATCCCGAGGCGCTGACTTTGTGTGGATTATGGATGACGACACGGTGCCACACGTGGACGCCCTCGAGCGACTTTTGGAAGCACGGGCAGAATATCCGGGCGAACCTGCAGTTATGGCGTGTCGGGCGGAATGGTTCGATGGGCGTGAGCATCCAATGAACAAGCCGCGTCGCCGCGCCTTCCTGAGACCTGTCCTGCATCAGCATGCTGAGGCGGCAGATAGCTACCAGATTCGAACGGCATCTTTTGTGGCGATCCTGCTTGACGTGCGAGCGATCCGCGAAGACGGTTTGCCCGAAGCGGCATATTTCCTGTGGAATGACGATTTTGAGTACACAGCGCGTCTTCTTCGACGCAGAGTGGGCTTGTATGTTGATGCCGCGCGCGTCGAACACCGCACGAAAACTTTTGGAAACTCTACGGCAAGCCCTGGCGCACGCTTCGTCAACGAGGTGCGAAACAAGATGTGGGCGTTCGGACGTTCGCAGGCTTTTGGGCCGATCGAGCGGTGCGCATTCATGGCGATGACCACGATGCGCTGGGTACGCTTGCTGGCCACGTCCCCTGATCGCACTCAGCTGTGGAACTACCTGAAAGAGGGCGTGGAGCAGGCAAACGAGGAGCCGTCCTCTACCGCCGATGTGCTTTCGGATACGCCAGTGGCGTGTGAAGCAGCGCAGTTGGATCGACGAGCAAGCAGGCAGGGGCAAAACGGGACAAGTGACCTATGCGAGCGTATACAGCAGGAGCAGGCAGATACTTCCGTGGCGGAAGGCGCCGCGTCAGATGAGACACTGCCATTCTCAGTTCTCCTGCCTGTATACATCAAGGACGATCCAGCACATTTCCAGAGGGCTCTCCAGTCTGTAGGTGCAGACCAGAGTCTTGCTGCTAACGAGATCGTCATTGTGTGCGACGGTCCCGTGAGCCCGAAAATAGATGAGATCCTAGATTCTGCGCGTCATGGCAGATCGCCACACCTCGTCGCTGATATACCGGTCAAAGTCATCAGACTGGAGCGTAACAGAGGCCTTTCAGCAGCCTTGAACGCGGGTTTGCAGCACTGTTCATACGACATTGTCGCCCGAGCCGATGCCGACGATATCTCTGTTCCTGAACGATTTGCACGCCAGCTGCCAGTCATGGAGCAGGGATTTGACATTGTGGGAGCGGCGATCGTGGAGTTTTCAGTAGACGAAAATGGCACTGGGATGATCAGAAGGCAGCCGACTCACCAGCATGACATCGTGAGCGCCTTTACCTTTCATGACCCGTTCAACCATCCCGCGGTCGTTTACCGTGCAAGTGCAGTGAAGGAAGTTGGTGGCTATCAGCATCTGGACCTGATGGAGGATTACTGGCTTTTCGCGCGGATGGTTGCTAGCGGTGCGCGAGTTACCAATCTTTCCGACGTCCTCGTGAAGTATCGGGTGGGAGCGGGGGCCTACCAGCGGCGCGGAGGACTTCGGCTACTGAAAAGTGAGGTCGAGTTGCAGCGTCGGCTAAGAAGTCACGGAATAACGACTCGAGGCCAGCTAGTGCGTAATCTTGCAATACGTGCAACCTACCGAATTGTGCCAACCGGTTTGAGACGGGCGGGATATCGTCTATGGAGACAGCTAAGCCAGCCGCAAGCCTGAAATTCGTCCAACTGTTCGTTGCTGCCTAAGGAAGTTGATGTATCAGAATGACTGACTTGTCACCATGGATCCATGTCTTCCCCGGCTTCCTTCTTTTACTCATTGCGATCGTGTTTCCGGGCGCCTTGCTTGCATGGGCAATGGGATATCGGAGACGTATCTTCCTGATCGCCACTCCCTTGCTCTCAGTGTTCCTCATGGGGACGGGAGCGATCGTGGCACAAAGGGCTGTTCGTCCATGGGGATGGGGAACTTACATCAGCTGGACACTCCTGTGGGTCGTAGGCGCATACGTTGTGCGAGGAGCCCAACAACTCATACGTCGCCGACGAAGTGCGAACCACGCGCGAGTATCTGGCTCGACTGCCTGCATTCGAATTCCACCACCTGCGAATATCGTGGCGTACTCTCTGGGCGGTATGCTGGCCATCTTGGTCAGCGCCTACGGAGTGATTGCTCCCATAGGCAACCCGGCGCGCCCCCCACAAACTTGGGATGCTGTTTTCCACCTGAATGCCTTACGGTGGATCCTCGATACAGGGGACGCATCGACTCTGCATCTCGGTGCCGTGGCGACGTCAGATGGTACACCAGTCTTTTATCCTGCGGGGTGGCATGACTGGGCAGTATTGGCTGTTCCAGGGACAGCGGGAGACGTGGTGGCTGCGGCAAACGTTTCTGCACTGGTCATCGCTGCGCTTCTATGGCCCTTCACTGCAACGATGCTTGCAGCAACACTGAGTAAGCGCAGAACGTGGATATGGGCGATCGGACCTATAGTCGCGAGCTGCTTTACGGCCTTTCCCGAACGTCTGATCTCATATGGAACACTGTGGCCGACTGCGTTGTCATACGTGCTTGTCCCTTTGGTAACGAGCATCATTGTTGAAATGTTGCGTAATCACTGCTCACGTAGGGCCTCACTGCTCGTCCTTATGGTGATGGGCCTTGGTGCTATCGGCATCGCCCATCCGACGGGCGTCATCGTCGCTTTTGTCTTTGTCGTGTGGCGCTTTATCGGACACCTGGCGGCGCTTGGAAAGAACCGGGTCCGTGCGGGAGCAAGCTGGAAAATCTTAGCGTGGAGCATGCCGTTTGTCCTCGCCGGAGGACTCTTCGGCCTGACACGCACAAGTTTTTGGCGATCAACTACCGGATATGAACGTCTGAAACCATTTGGAGAGTTTCAGCGCGAGCTGAGGGGAGCGCTAATTGACGCCCAGCTTCCCGATCAAATACACGGCAATCAGCAAGGGATAATTTTACTGGGAATTCTGACAATAGGTGGGATTCTCGTCTGCGTTGGTCAGAAACAGGGATGGGTCCTTCCGGCCTGGGCATCCATCGTAGCCCTATATCTGATTGCTGCAGTACTGTGGAAACCGGGCCTGAAGCTCGTGGGCCTGTGGTACACAGATCCTGCTCGTATAGGCTCAGCAATTCCCCTCATAGCTGCGCCGGTGTCTATAGTCGCGCTGGCGACGGTGATTCATGTCGTGCACTGGCACTGCGCGCGTGCGTTGGGAGCGGACGACAAGCGACGCTCACTGCGTCCCCTGCTATTGCTGACCTGTTTCGGAGTCACGATCGGGCTCCTATACGTCCCAACGGGTAAATACGGGCGCACAGTAGGAGCGCACCAACTGTACCTGAACTATATGCAGCTGAACCAACAGGGCTACAGTTCTCTGGTCTCTGATGCTGAATTAACGATGATGGCGAGAATAAAGGAAGAAATCCCCCCGGATGCCGAGGTAATCGGAGATCCGATGAATGGTTCGTCCTTGTTGTATGCGGTTGCCAATGTTGATGTCACTTTCCGCCACATCACCGGGTCATACGATCCTGACCTGCTTGATGCCGCCTATAACATCTCAGACATGCTGGAAGATCCTGAAATCTGTCGCGTCCTGAATGCGCACGACATTCAGTACTATTACACCGACTCGTTGACATATTGGCCGGAAGAAGCAGATACGCGCCCACTATCTGTGGGACTGCGCGAAGGTCGATTCTTGACGAGGCATATGCGCTTGGTTGATCGAGGCGGAACTGCGGCGCTCTGGAAGATCACACCTTGCGAGGAGAAATGACGATGCCTGTGCGATTGAGTAGTCTGTGGTGGCTTACCTTAAATCAGAGCCGAAAGGCGCTAGCATTTAGAGCTAAGTGCATCCTGCGGTAGGCAACCGCGCCAATTAAGGATTAAGGAGAATGCAGTGGAGAAGGACCAACCGGATCTCGTTGTGGTGGGTGCGGGCCTATTTGGACTGACGATCGCGCAACGAGCTGCAGAAGAGCTTGGACTCAAAGTCGCCATCATTGAGAAGCGCTCCCACATTGGTGGAAACGCATGGTCGGAAGAAGAACCAACCACCGGCATTGAGGTCCACCGCTATGGCGCTCACTTATTCCATACATCCAACGAGCGGGTGTGGGAATACGTCAATCGCTTCACTTCTTTTACGAATTACCAGCATCATGTCTACACCACTCACAACGGCGAAGTGTTTCCCATGCCGGTCAACTTGGGCACCATCAACCAGTTTTTCCGCGCGGCGTATACTCCCGACCAGGCGCGCGCGGTCGTTAAAGAGCAATCCGCCGAACTGGGTGACAAGAAGCCGGAAAACTTTGTCGAAAAAGGAATCTCCCTTGTCGGGCGTCCGCTCTATGAAGCATTCTTCATGAACTACACAGCCAAGCAGTGGCAGACAGAGCCAGAGAACCTTCCCGCATCGATCGTCTCGCGCCTGCCAGTTCGATACACCTATAACAATCGGTACTTCAACGACACCTATGAAGGGCTGCCAACCGACGGTTATGGCGCGTGGATGGAAAAAATGGTGGACGACCCGAATATCACGGTGTACACCGATACCGATTTTTTCGACGATTCACACGAACTCAGCCGATCCCATGTTGTCGGCAAGATTCCAGTTGTGTACACCGGCCCGATCGACCGTTACTTTGACTACGACGAGGGTGACCTTGGATGGCGCACCATCGACTTGGAAGAGGAAATCCTCGACACCGGAGATTTCCAGGGAACATCAGTGATGAATTACGCAGACCTGGATGTTCCGTACACCAGAATTCATGAGTTCCGCCATTTCCACCCCGAACGCGACTACCCGGCTGACAAGACGGTAATCCATCGCGAATACTCCCGTTTTGCTGAACGAGGCGACGAACCGTACTATCCCATTAACACCAGCGATGATCGCGAGCGTTTGGAAAAGTACCGCGCCAAAGCTGACAAAGAGCCCAATGTGTTGTTTGGCGGCAGGCTTGGAACATATAAGTACCTCGACATGCACATGGCGATCGCCTCTGCGCTGACGATGTTCGACAACGTTCTTCAGCCTCACTTCGCTGATGGTACGCCGCTAAAGTCAGGAGAAAACAACTGATGAGCATCACGTCACACCAGGACTACACCCAGGTCGCGCGAATAGTCTTTCCCGCACAGGGGGAAGAGGATCTGCTGCCCCTGTATGTAGATTTCGGCCGGGCACACAATTCGACAGAACCCATTGATGCCGGCAGCAAGAAGGCGCGCAATGCCACACTGCGTAGTCTTGCCATGCAACGCCATGGGGGCGAAGACCATAGCGCATTGATCAACGGGGACTCGACAATGAGGCTGCCTGGAGGTCTTCGAGTCTCATTCGCGTCAGTCTTTAACGCGTTTCCCGCGAGTTACTGGCGCCAGTGGACCCGTGCGACAGCAGCACGTCTCGAAGTGACGATCAAAGGACGTGCATCGGTTCTGGTCTATAAGTCCAACGCTCAGGGGCGCTTTGTGCGTATCGACTCCGCAACGGTCGATTCGCGGACCGTTGAGTTCGACATTTCACTGAAGACGTTTGCCGATGGCGGCTGGATCTGGTTCGACGTCATTGCATCAGATGAAGACGCGCAGTTCCTCTCCGGATGCTGGAAAGTGGACGCGTGCCCTGACGGTGATGCGTCCCTGTCGATCGGCATCACCACCTTTAATCGCCCTGATTACTGCGCAAAGACAATCCTCGCCCTTGGTGAAGCCGAAAACCTGAAGGATATCCTCAAACGGGTATACGTCGTCGATCAGGGCAACAAGTACGTCAGCGATGATGAGCTCTATCCGAAAGCAGCGGAGTCGCTTGGCGATAGGCTCGTCATGATCCACCAGGGAAATATGGGAGGCTCCGGTGGATTCTCGCGCGGCATGTACGAATCGGTACAAGCTGACGAGACAGAATTCCACATGCTGCTTGATGACGATGTCATCGTGAACCCCGAATCAGTCGAACGTTTGGTTCGCTTCGCATCACTGTGCCGTAACCGCACGATCGTCGGTGGGCAGATGTTCGATCTTAATGACCGTGCAGTTGCTCACTCCTTTGGCGAGGGAATCAATACGTGGCGCTGGCTGTGGGGACCTGTTCCGGGAACTGAGAATCGCATTGATCTTGCACTGGCTAATCTCCGTCAGCGTCGTGAACTGCACCGCAGACTCGACGTCGACTACAACGGCTGGTGGATGACGCTCATTCCTGTCTCAGTGATCAAAGAAATTGGCTTGTCCTTGCCGATCTTTATCAAGTGGGACGATCTTGAATACTCGCTGCGCGCCTCCGAGCATGGCGTGAGCACAGTGACCCTCCCAGGGGCAGGTCTGTGGCACGTAGCGTGGGGTGACAAAGACGACGCACGCGACTGGCAGGCGTACTACCACGAGCACAACAGGATCCTGACGGCTCTTCTGCATTCGCCATATGACCACGGTGGCCGCCTGCCGTACGAGCTCACGACACTTGACGTGAAGCACTCTGTATCTGCTGAATACTACGCCCAGTCAGCGCGACTGATGGCAGTGCGCGATATCTTGTCTGGCCCTGAGCATCTCCACCGCACCCTCAAGACGCGCATGCAACAGCTTCGTGAAATGACGAAGAACTTTACTGACGCGCAGTACAAGTCAGAGCCGGATGCCTTCCCGCCGATTAATCGTCTGAGCCGTTCGCGTTTCAAGAAAGGGCTACCCAAGGGGCCAAATATGCTGACCTTGGGGCCTTGGACACTGAAAACACTGATCCGGTTGATGACGCCTCCGAAAGAAAGCGCAAAACAGCATCCGGAAGGATTTGTTGCACACGCTGACTCGAAGTACTTTATTTTGAGCCAGTTTGACTCTGTCCTCGTCACGAAAGCGGACGGCTCTGGCACAGCATGGTACAAACGAGATCCACGGAAACTGCGCAAGCTCCTGAGTCAGTCAATTTCGGCCAGAAGCCAACTGATCAGCCGCTGGGATGAACTTTCGGCGCAATATCGACAGGCTCTTGCGCATATCGTCTCGCTCGACGAGTGGGCGAAGACTTTTGGTATCACGTCCAATGAACCAAGTGAAACTGCCGCCGCGGAGTACTGATCGAACAGAATTCTTCCATTGATGACTAAAGAACTGAGTGAATACCCACTTCGAGCGCCCGGCCATTCGGCCGGTTTGCTCGACTTGGGACGATGGAGTTTCCTCCTGCGCCTGTTGGTGAAGAAAGAACTGCGGGTACGCTACAGAGGGTCCGCGCTGGGCATGGTGTGGAGCTATGTAAAACCAGCGGTCCAACTGGTCGTTTACTACATCGCAATGGGTAAATTCATGGGCCTGGGTCGTTCCATTCCCAGCTACGTGGTCTACCTGTTCGCCGGCATGGTGATGATCAACTTCTTCAACGAGATCCTGTCCAACACCACGCGATCGATTATCTGGAACGCTCCGCTGGTGGGCAAGATCTATCTACCACGCGAGCTATTCCCGGTCTCAAGCTTGTGGGTCGCCTTCGTCCATGTTGTTCCGCAGATCGTTGTGCTGATAGTCGGAGCACTCCTCTTCGGATGGAGACCAACCCCAGTGCACATTCTGGTCGGTGTACTTTCAGTGCTGACGATCGGCATGTTCTCCCTCGGTTTAGGTCTGCTCTTCGCGGCTTTCAACGTCTTTTTCCGTGACGCTGAAAACTTCGTTGACTTGCTGTCGATGGTTGCTATCTGGGTCTCGCCTGTGTTCTACCAATGGCATATGGTGGCGGATGTCTTCCCTCGGTGGCTTGTCAACCTCTACATGCTGAACCCTCTTGCGATGGGCGTCGAACTGTCTCACTTCTGCTTCTGGGCACCGACGCAAGGCGTTGTCGAAGCCGGCCATACGAGCTGGGACCTCATGGCCCCAAACATGCCCGCACTGATGATGGGATCCTTCGTCATTGCGTTTGGTGTGCTGCTCATCGGCCAACTGGTCTTCCACCGTCTTGAAGGTAAGTTCGCACAGGAGTTGTAAATGAACGATCCTCACAATTCTGGGTCCGAAGCCCTCGAGATGGTCCGGCTTGAACACCTCGACAAGGAATTTCGGCTGCGCCACACCCGTTCCATCAAGGAGTACGTGGTGTGGACTTTGAAGGGGCGCAAAGACGAACTGGACGATTCCTTCAAAGCGCTTGACGACCTGTCATTGTCAATCCACCAGGGTGAGTCCGTGGCACTGCTCGGCTTCAACGGATCAGGAAAATCCACCACGCTCAAACTGATCAGTGGTGTGATGCGCCCCGATCAGGGCACTGTTCTGGCCCGTGGCAGAATCGCCGGTTTAATTGAAGTTGGCGCGGGAATGCACCCGGATCTGACCGGACGCGAAAATATTTACCTGAATGCGGCGATTCTGGGCATGAAAGAAAAGGAGATCGACGAAAAGTTCGATCAGATCGTGGCGTTTAGCGAGATCGAGAAATTCATCGACACTGAGGTGAAATTCTACTCCTCAGGTATGTACATGCGGCTTGCTTTTTCCGTTGCCGTCCATTGCGAGCCTGACGTCTTCCTGGTCGATGAGATCCTCGCCGTGGGAGATGAGCCTTTCCAACGCAAGTGTATTTCGAAGATGGAAGAGCTTCGGGGTACCGGCCAGACGCTTGTTGTTGTCAGCCATGACCTCGAAATGATAAAGAACATTTGTGAGCGCGGCATCGTGCTGGATCATGGAGTCAAGAAGTTCGATGGGTCAATCGTTGAGGCCGTCGACTTCCTCCGCGCCTCTCGATAAGAACCAGTGTGCCGCCGGAGTGGGGGCCACCCGCGCTGTGCGAAGCCGCCAGAAGGCTAAGGGCGCAGCTGCGCGCGTTCTTGGGTAGCGATGCGGGCGATCTGGTCGGCAACGGCTGGATCGTCCTGGTCCAGCCCGCCGCAGGCGATGATGACCAGAGGGCAGCTGCGGCTCAGCGCCCAGAGCAACAAGCTCGTATCTGCAACCAGGCCCCGGCTCATCACAGCGATACGAGGCGGCAGGTCGATGCTGCCGCGCAGAGATGCCGGCGCAGCGCTGTCAGCGCGTGGAGATCCGGGCACAGCACTGTCACCGCGTGGGGACTCCGTCACACCGCCGTCCGTATTCACAGACTCCGACGCAGCGCCCTCATCGTGCGCAGCGCCAGGCGCGCCGCCGTCAGTCTCCCACACCTGCTCCCACGCTAGATTCGAGGGCTCATCGACCCGCCAGCCGGCAGAAAAAGTAGGCAACTCATCAACACCGAAGTCCGGCTCATCGTTGTACCCCGACACCTCAGCGATCGCATCCATCATCGCGCCGGGCAGGTCCCCGTCCCATTGCAACGCCAGCGCAGACAAGTTATGCGCATACACGCTGACACCGGCCTCATCAGCGGCGCACGCCCGCTCAGACACCTCGCCCGTGATCAAAATGTCGGCGTCCCCCTCGTCCATGAGGGCCGCGTCAACGGTGCGCCACCCGCACAGCCACGAGGCACCCGCCCACAGGCACCCTTGCCACGAAGACGGCATGTCCACGCAGATCCGTCCGCGCGGCTGACAGTCCTGATCGTCGAGGGCGACCTGCCCGCTCGGCGCGTTGATGCTGCGACTGTCACCGCTGCCGGCGCCGGCAAGGTCACCCCACTGGTTCATCGCGGAATACTCCATCAAAAGGTTCGCGATCTTGGAGAACCAGCGGGCCAGAACAGGGCCGGAGAGCTCGGTGCGCTCAATGGGGGAGGCTGCAAGGTCGTACCACGTCAGTAGTGGCAGCGGCTGTCTTTGAAGCAGGCTGACCAGCTGATGAAGAGTCATACTCGGTACGTTAGCGAAAAAGGCGGGGGAACGGGGGGTGTGCCCGCGCAAACCCGTGACATTGCAGGCTGAATAACGGTTAGGTCACCGTGAGTGGCCACGCTAACCCGCGATGCGACACAGCGACAACTCGACACGCCGAGTGGCGGAGAAAAAATCGCAAGCGAACTTGACACCGGCGGATAACAACGGTGTAATTCAGGTACGAACTGTTTACGGCGAGGGGACGATAAATCGTGTGGAACATCCTGGGTGACGGACCTCTGACATGGTCCGAGGCTGCGGATGTCGAGGCATTTGCCCGTGCTGATGGCCCGCTGGCGTGGCAGCAGCATGCGCTGTGCGCACAGACAGATCCAGAAGCCTTCTTCCCGGAAAAGGGAGGATCGACGCGCGAAGCGAAAGCTGTGTGCCAATCATGCTCAGTGCGCGAAGAGTGCCTGGAATACGCATTAGCTCATGATGAGCGATTCGGAATCTGGGGCGGATTGTCCGAACGGGAGCGTCGCCGCTTGCGCCGTGCCGCTGGCTGATGACATGACCTCCAGCGCTTCGCACCGCTCGGCGCACACTACGCCACCCTCGTCCAATCCTGAACAATCAGACGCTGACGTCTCACCTCATGGCGATGAGCCAGGTTCACGCCGCGCGCGCGGCCACACTGCTCACGGCGTTGTCGCCGTGCTGGTCACCCGTTCGACGAATGACAACCGTTGCCGCGCAGCCGCGGTCAGTATCGATTCCCAGGCCGAACAGCCCGAACACCTCGTCATCATCGATGCGGAAGCTGGGGATTCCCGGCCACCTCACACTGCCGCCCAGGCTGACGAACACGCCACGCTCGACAATGCCATTCGTGACTTCACGGTTCCGACCACCTTCGTCTCAACACCAGGTGCGCGCAACCTCTCTGACGCCATCCACCGGGCGTATGCCGACAACGATCGCGTGGCTGAACTGATCGATAATTCCACGTGGCTGTGGATCATGCACGATGACTGTGTGGCGCACCCACAGTGTCTGTCTCGTCAGTGGAATACCGCCCAGAGCGGACGCACAATCGGCGTGGTCGGTGCCAAACAGGTCGCAATGGACGGCTCACGCCTCCTTGAGTTGGGTATTCGCGCCACCCGTTCAGCACGGCGAGTCGACACAGTAATGCCCGATGAGATCGATCAAGGTCAATACGATGACACGTCCGATGTCCTCGCGGTCGGCACCGCCGGCATGCTGGTGAGCAGGCAGGCATGGACGAAACTGGGCGGCTTGAGCCCCTACCTCGGACCTTTCGGTGACGGACTGGAGTTCGGCCGCAGGGCGCGGCGCGCCGGGTACCGCGTCGTCGTCGCCCCGAAGGCACGAGTGCGACATGAACAGGCCAGCCTGCGTGACCAAGGCACTGACCATCCCGATGACGCGTCTTTCCAGGTACGCCGCTATGCCCAGTTGTTCAACTGGATGGTGGCTGTGCCGTGGTGGCAACTTCCGCTGCTCATGGTGGCTCTGACCGTGTGGACACCGCTGCGTGCCATCGGCAGGATCATGACCAGTGCCGCCCACCTGGCGATACCTGAGCTGAGCGCCTGGCTCAAGCTGGTCGCGCACACGCCCGACCTGATTCGCGCACGCCACCTCGCCGCCCGCACCGCCACACTGCCTCGACGAGTACTCGCATCAGTGGAAGCCAGTCCGCGCGAGGTGTGGCGCGCCCGTAAACTTCGAGCCCGCACCATTCGCGCACGCAACGACATGGACGAGGGCGACCCCATCCAGCATGCCTCACTGCGCAGCTACCGCATGACCAGTGCTGTGACGTTCACAGTGATGACCGTGATCACTGTCGCACTCAGTATCGTCCTCTGGCACTCGCATCTGTCCACCCTGCGCGGAGGTGCCTGGCTTGCATTGCCATCGACATGGAAACAGACGGCGCAAGCCGCGCTGACATGGTGGTTGCCGTCAGGCAGTGGAATTGCTGCTGTTCCTGACCCGTTCCTCGTTCTTCTCACGGTGCTCATTGCGCCGTTGTGCGCCTTGGGAGTATCCCCAACGTATGCGACTGCTCTTTTGCTGGCCGCAGCCATACCGGCATCGTGCCTGACAATGTGGGCCCTTTCGTGCGCTGTGACGACCTCAGTGCGCCTGCGAGTCGTCATGTGCATGGTGTGGGCCTGCGCCCCGACATTGCTGCTGGCATTACTCCAGGGACGTCTCAGCGCCGCCCTCGTCCACGTCTTTCTTCCCCTGGCAGCGTGGGGCTGGATCCGACTGATCAGCCGCGCAAAGCCAACACTGATCGTCCCGAGCGCGGATGGTGTGGCCACTGTTGACCGCCATGTCCGTGCCGGCGGAGCGTGGGGGATTGGGGCAATCAGCCTGGCCGTCATCGTGAGCGCGGTGCCTGCCCTGATGGGTGCGGCTGTGCTGATCGCCGCGGTTGCACTGATGCGGTGGAGGAGGCGTGCTGCCGCCCTCGCGTGGTCCCTCGTGCCTGCTGGAGTTGTGATCACCCCATTGGTCAGCGCGGCGATCCGTACTGGCGGTACGAGCTGGCACGCGCTCATCACGCCTGGCGGTGGAACACTTGCAGTTCCTCCTGCGCAGGCCTGGCAGATCGCACTGGGTCTGCCCTTTGACATTCGTGCCCCCTACGGAGAACTCAGCAGACACAACCCGTCGGTATGGACGTGGTTGAATATTCACGGTTTGACCACAGCGCTCATCTGCGGGGCGGTCGTTATTGCCATGCTGGCGGTGTGCGCCCTGTTGAGCATCCTCCCTGTGCGTGTCCATGAGCCCTTCACCCGCATGTGGGGAATGGCCGTGGCAGCGCTGAGCCTGTTCGCAGCCTACGGTGTGAGCACAGTGCCAGTGGCACTGGGAGCCGATGCTCATGCCCCTGTCGGATGGCTCGCTGCAGACACGGTAGCCTATGCGTGGCCCGGCCCCTTTATTTCACTGGGACTGTTGGGCATGACCCTCGCGCTGTCAACGTGCGACAGTCCGTACTACACGGCCAAGGCTGAAGACGGTGAGCTGACTGTGCGCATGCGCGCATGGTCGCAGCGCCCGCCTCTCATCCGTAGCGCAGCCACCGCACTGGTTGCCTGCACCGCGCTGGTCCCCATGATCGTGTGGGTCACGATGATGATGGCGCCCCCAACGGCGAGTAGAGTCACCGCCACATCGCGCCCGGCCCTGCCAGCTGTGTCCACTCACGCACAGGAATCACCGCGAGGCGGACGCACCCTCGTGATCGCCCCACTCGAACCGTCCGCTGAAGCGTTTGGCTCAGCCGAGGGGACAGGCGCGGCCAGTCCACATGATCATCAGGAAGACGAGGACGCGACGCGCGCTCAAGGCGCACTGGCCGCGTGGATCCTGCGCGCCCAGGATGTGTCATGGACCGATGATTCAGCGCTGACACGATGGGCCCGTCTGATCGCAGTCAGTCCGAGCGAGGCGGATGGCGATGCAGCCCTCCCAGACCCCGCATCCGCGCAGCTTCTCAGCGCACTCGCCACGCTGGTTGCGACCCCTGACGAGCAGGCTGCGCGCATCCTGTACCAGCACAACATCGACACAGTGGTGTGCACCGGATCGAAAGGTTCCCACGCGGCTGCTTCTCACTGCCAGGCCAACGTCGAAGAATCACTCGACAAAGTGGCGGCACTGGAAAAAGTAGGTGACACGGATGCGGGTGCCCTGTGGAGAGTCCGACCAGATTCAGCCCAGCCCGCACATTTACGGATCGGCACGACGCCGATTGACTCCACTCAACTCGGCACGTCAGTCGCCCTCGATACTGGAGCAGGGGTGGACGAGGGCGTCCCTGCCACCCTGGTGTGGGCGGAGCGTTCAGATGCGCGCTGGCATGCCACTGTGGACGGGCGCGCACTTGAATACGTGACACCCTCGGAAGCCACCTGGGCTCAAGGCTTTGCACTGCCAGAATCGGGGCACCTTGTCATCACCTGGTCGTGGTGGCCGCAGACCCTGTGGCGCGTTGTGCTCGCTGTGGCCGGAGCCGCCTGCATTATGGGCCTCGTGCCACTCAGGAGGCGCACATGAGTACCGCGCACACACCCACAGCCGTGCCCCGCACGAAGCTGGCACGCTCACGGCGACCGATGGTCGCCGCACTGATCACGATTATGGCTATCGCGTCAATTTGCTACCTGGCCGCACGCTCCGCCACAACGCAGCCCAGTGCCATCGGCCCGGCCCGTATTGAAGCTCCGGTTGTGACGGCGTCCCCCTCGTCAGTGACACTGGGCTGCCCGGGAGGCCTGGACGACCCGCAAGCCGTCGGCAATACGCGGATGCCGGCGCAATGGTGGGTGTCACCTGCCAGATCCTCTGGTGTCAACGCTGGCGAGAACGATGCTGCAAAGAACGAACCACACGTGGCACTCACCGTGACAGGAGAGCGCGTGCAACGTGCCACCGCGCTGGTGCTGTCAGGAAACGGCGGAGGAGAACTGCGCTCCTTGGTGCTCGACACATGCCGACCAGCTCTGCAAGACCAGTGGGTTGCGCTCGGAAGTACTCTCGTGGGAGAGGACGTGGTGCTCCAACTGGTCAACCCATCCGACAAGTCGACACAGGTTTCCATCGATGCAATCAGCGAATCTGGCCCGACCACCACGCCAGGACCTGCCGTCGTTGTCCCGCCCCAATCACGCATGTCGCTGCTGGCAGCCTCCTGGTTCCCAGGATATGCGCGCCTTGCACTGCACGTTCGAGCCGACGGTCCCGGCGTCATCGCCTGGGCACAGTCATCCGGCATGAACGGTGAGACACCGTTGGGACTGACGCGAATTGCAGGGCAGCCAGCATCGCTGGACTCCGTCATAGCGTTGCCGGATCGCACCGCACTCGAATCAGCAGCCATCCGTATCGCCGTACCCAGCGGAGAGAACGCGCAGGTCACGTTGAGCGTGCTGAACCCCGTGGGAACAACGCCGTTGGCCGGCACCGACCAGCTCACCGTGGACAATGGGACAGTTCTGGATGTGGATATTTCCACGCTGGATGACCAGGCTCGTGCAATTCGCGTCCAATCAGATGTGCCCATCGCGACAACCGTGATGGTGAAGACGGTTGGGAGCCAATGGAACGGGTCGCAGACGCACTGGGAAGACAGAGATGCATCCGTCGGGGTCGCTCCCGTCACGACGCTCACCATCCCGGCTCGCCAGGACCTCGGGGCACTCCTGAGCGACATTCTGGCTGAGGAGCAGGTGGCTCGTCCAACAGCCCTCGAAACTGCCAGCGGTGCAGAACTGAGCACCATGTCCGTGCTTGTCACCACCGGCGCGAACGCCACACAGGTGAGCATCGGGGATCTCACATACGACCTGCCGGCCGGGACGAGCACGCAGATCGATCTGGACGAAGCAGCTGAGCAGACACTCGAAGCCAGCCAGCCGGTCCACGTCAGCCTCGCACTGAGTGTGAAGACACCGACAGGTATGCTTCACGCGGTGACAGGGCTGGATCACGCCGGATTAGGACAAGGCCAGGAAACAATCCTCATGACGCCCAGCCGATAAGCGGACCGGACTGAAGCGACTACATGTCGAAATACTCTTCGAGCTCGTCGGGCGGAATCGCCAGAATATGCGAAATACGGTCAGCCAGAATCTGACGCATCACCGTGTCCATGTCTGAGCGCGCGCTGTGCAGCTCCATCGCCCGGCGATACACGACGATACGGTCACGCAGCCCGCGCCGGCGATCAGCGGGAAAAATGCGGGCAATGACCACCGAATGGTCCTCCCACGCAGCAGGATCGGACGGTGGAACATCCTCCACACCGAATTCAATGGTCGCCACAGCTGGCCACCGTTCAGTCAGCTCACTGACAGCATCTTGAACGCAGCGCACAAACTGTGCGCGCCGCGTCATGCGCGCAGGGATGCCCGGAACAAACTGTGGTCCGCGCATCCCTCGTCCGTGGCGATCACGACGACCTTGACTCCGTGTAGGCACATGGCCACTGTAAGCGATGACATGGCGAAAATGGCAGTCAACCTTGGGTGTGCCTCCACGCAACCGGCGTCAGGCCACCCTACAGTAGAAGGCGTGATGCTGGCTCGACACTGTTCCAAACCCGGATGCGCAGGGGCTCCTGTTGCAACATTGACGTATGACTATGCCGATTCGACGGCCGTCCTCGGTCCACTGTCAACAGCGAGCGAGCCGCACGCATACGACTTGTGTGAACGCCACGCGAATAATCTGACTGCCCCTCAAGGATGGCAAATCGTGCGTTTGCAGAGCTCGTTTGACCCGGCACCACCATCGGCCGATGACCTGATGGCGCTCGTTGACGCAGTCCGCGATGCCGCCCACACCGATTCAGCCTCACCAGTGGCTCAATGCGTCGCGCACCACGCCCAACAAGGCGACCCGGCTGCCCCCTCGTCAATTGACGGGAAAGACACACCCAACCGCCCCTGGCAGGCTGAACGCGGCCCCTTCGCTGGTGATCACGAGGCCAGAAAATCACGGTTCCATGTGATTACGACACAGGGAATGACTCCTGAGGACAAGGAATAGTTCAGGCAGCACCGATCTCAAAAGGCACGGCGCCTGCGCGTGACCTTTGAACGTCATCACGGTGATGGCGACGCACGTCGCGCACATACTCGCGATTACGCAATGTCACCAGGAATGCCGCGATGAAACGCTCCGCATCAGCCGTGGGCGGGGCAGGTGAGACATAATCCAGCAACGAGTGGGCGTACTCCGATGTGAGCTGAGCGCGCTGAGCTGGCGACATGGTTGCGATCGTGCGCATCAGATACAGGCCGTACGCCCTCACGTCACTTCCAGGATCAGTGAACAACGCAGTGTCAGCCCATCGCTTCAACTCCGGTGGCATCACCAGGGGAACAAAATGTGCCGGCTCAGGCAGTCGGACCACGATCGTTCCTGCAGCGATATCACCCAGACGCTTTGACTGCTTGTTGACCAGCGATGTCACCGCGGCAACCGACCCCATCGTCATGAAAATTTCCAGGAGCGCGGACACCGCTCGCATCGCGATCTGACGCATCGTGACAGGACCACCGTCATCTCGAACAACCTGCAGGTGGAACGCCCATTTGCCCAGTGAGCGACCATGCGTCAAAAACTCCACAGTCATCGGGGCGATCAGGAAGATCATCACCATCGTGCCGATGACACCGATGCGTTCCAGTGACCCTGAGTCAAAGGTGCCCAGAAACGCCATCAGCAAGAACACGCTGCCGAAGGCGGCGATATACACATACATATCGATAAGGAGAGCCAACCCACGCACCACGGGGGAGGCGGGGTAGACGTCCAGGGAGACACCCTCGCCGGTTTTCAACCGGTTATCGGAAATCTTGCGTACGGGCGAGACGTTTGGGCTCATGTATGACATGCTAGCTCGAGTGGACATAGATGCGCTGAAAGCTTCGCGGTCGCCTTCATGGGATCGACTCCATACGCTTGCACGGATGCGCCGCCTGGACGGCGATCAGATTGACGAACTCAGCCTGCTGTACAGGCGTGCATCTTCGGACCTGGCGATGATACGCGCCACCATGCCTGATCCGGATCTCATCCACCAACTGTCCAACGACCTGGCGCGGGCGCGTTCACGCCTGACCGGAACGTCAGGTGCGTCCCTGGTTGGCATGGCTCGATGGTTCAAAGTGACGCTGCCTGCCGCACTGTACGAAGTGCGGTGGTGGACAATCGCCATCATGGCGTTGTTCCTGACGATTACCATTACTGAAATTGTGTGGCTGGGACGCAACCCCGCTGCCATTGAAACGCTGATGGAGCCGGAAGCAGCACGATCATTCGTCTTCCACGACTTCGTGGAGTACTACTCACAAGACACGAACGCCCAGTTTGGCGCATCCGTATGGTTTAACAACGCATTTATCGCCATCCAGATGATCGGCGCGGGTATCACCGGAATCATGCCGTTCGTGATCATTTACAACAATGCTGTCTCCATGGGGGTAACAGGTGCGCTGGTTGTGCACTATGCGGGGCCAGCTTTCTTCCTGCATTACATCCTTCCGCACGGTCTGCCCGAGCTGACGGCGATCTTCATTGCCGGTGCGGCAGGGCTGCGCCTGTTCTGGGCTTTGATCAGCCCTGGTGGTACCACCCGCGGACGAGCCCTTGCGCGAGCTGGCAGGTCAATGGTGGTGATTTGCGGCGGCCTGGTGATCCTCCTGGCACTCTCCGGTTTCATCGAAGGATTTGTGACGCCATCATCATTGCCGAACTGGATTCGCATCGGCAGTGGGGTACTGGTCATCACCGCATTGTGGCTGTACACGTTCATCCTCGGAGGGCGTGCCCACAAGCTCGGGATCATTGGCGATCTGGAATCGGATGCCGGCTACGCGCAACCCGTTGCTGCCTGACCTGTACTAGGCCAGTCCCTGGCCTTTCAGCTGCACATACAAGTCAGCCAGTTTGGCGCTGAGCAGACCCGCCGACACGTCGAGCGTCATCACACCGATGCGATTGAGTTCCTCACAGGCCTGACGGATCTCACGGCGGGCAGCGGAAGCAGCTGCCGCGCCATACACCTGATCAATCGTGTCAGATTCTGACAGCATGTGATCCAGATGCGGGTCACGCGCCGATGCTACGACCACACGATGATTGCGCGACAGGGCTGCCACAGAATCCACAAAGTCAGGATCTGACCCCAACGGCGGAACTTCGGTAACCAGGACCAGCAGCGAATGGTGATGCACCATGCGCCCTACTTCCACGATCACCTTATTCCAGTCAGTAGGTTCAACGGTGGGCTGCACGCCGGCAAAATCGATCGCCAACTGGTTGAGAAGGCGCGGCCCCGTCAGAGCGCTGACACGGGCACGCACCTGACGGTCAACCGCCATCACGTGCACCTTGTCCCCACCTCGATCAGCTAAAGCTGCCAGAAGCAGCGTCGCTTCAATACCTGAATCCAGGCGAGGCGCCGACCCGACATCCACCACGTCAGCGTCATGCGTATGTTCTTCAACTACTGACAGGTCGCTGCTGCGAATCATCTCCACATCTGTGGGGCCCAGAAGCAGGGATCCTGCGCGCCCGGTATCCACAACGATCACCACGTGGCGATCTCTTTCAGGGCGCCACGTGCGCACCATGAGGTCGCGTGAGCGGGCAGTGGCACGCCAGTCAATGTCACGAGGGTCATCACCGATGACATACTCGCGCAGAGAATCAAACTCGGTGCCCGGTCCGCGCAGAACCGTGGCCGTCGACCCATCCAGATCGTGGAGGCGCTGCAGTCGGGACGGGAGCAGGCGGCGCGAGCGGAACTCCGGGATCACTGTCAGCGTCAGGTCAGCTCGCACCGACACCTGACGGGACCCCAGCCGAAGTGGACCCCACGCGCGCACGGTGACAAAATCAGAAAAAACCGTGCCACGCCTGGCAGGAAAAATCGCTGTCCGCAATCGCGCCTTACCGTGCGCCTCGAGACGCACATGGTGACGACGAGGCTCCTGGCGCACCGACGGCGGCCATGCATCGCGCACATCCATGTGCACGACCCTGCCGGAGGGATTTGCCAGAGTGAGGGTGCAGACTGAATCAGTGCCGGCACGAATAGGTGAAGGCGTCTCCCTCGAGACTTCCAGCCTTCGCGGCGAAAGTGCGAGCGCACTGTCAACCAGCACCATCGCCACCACGAGGAGGAACCACGCGACCGTCAATGTCATCGTGGGGAAAAAGATGATGGGGATGATGCCAAGCGCCGTGAGGGCGACAGCTCTCCACGAAGGGATAATCACCGTGGAACCGCCACCGTCGCCAGGACGTTGTTGATCACTGCCGTTTTTGTCGTACCTTCCAGTTCTGCTTCAGCATTCAGTGAGAGACGATGCGCAAGAGTTGCCGGCGCCATCGCCTTGACGTCATCAGGAGTGACAAATGATCGACCCATCAGGAACGCCCACACCCGCGACGTGGCCAACAGGGCGGTACCGCCTCGTGGCGAGACACCGAGCGATGTTGCCGGGGAACGACGGGTTGCCTGGACAAGATCGACGATGTAGGCGATTACTGCGTCGTCCACGTTGATGTGCGCAGCAGCCTTTCGGGCCAGAGCCAGATCATCAGCCGTGGCGACAGGTTCCACTCCCGCCTGTCTGAGCTGCAGAGGATCGAATCCGCGCTGGTGACGCGCCAGCACTTCCCGTTCCACATCTGCCTGCGGAAGCGGCATGTCGAGCTTGACCAGGAAACGGTCCAGCTGCGCTTCAGGCAGGGGATAGGTTCCCTCCTGCTCAACGGGGTTCTGCGTGGCGACCACCATGAACGGCTCACGCAGACGATGAGTCGTGACATCAACACTGACCTGGTGTTCTTCCATTGCTTCAAGCAAAGCGGACTGGGTCTTTGGTGGGGTGCGGTTGATCTCATCGGCCAGCAGGATATTCGTAAAGACCGGGCCTTCGCGAAACTCGAAGGACGAATCGCCCGCGTTCCACACCATCGACCCGGTGATGTCAGCCGGCATCAGGTCGGGCGTGAACTGGACTCGTGTCATCTCAAGATCCACAGCCGCAGCAAGGGACCGCACCAGCAGTGTCTTCGCAACGCCGGGCACACCCTCAATCAGTGCATGTCCGCCTGCCACGAGCGCAATAATCAAGCCGGTGACGGCCTGATCCTGGCCGACAACCGCTTTGCTGATCACGGAGCGGATCCGCAGCAAGGATTGCTGGGCTGACTCGAACTCTTCTTGAGAGAACTCGTGAGAAGACTGGTGAGGTGGGGTGCTCATCTGGTCATTGGTCATCTGGTCACTCATGGCGAATATCAGCCTCCAATTGTTTGAGTTCCTGTGCAAGGCGGGCAAGATCCTGATCGTTGGTGGGGGCCGGCCCCCACAATGTGTCGTCAGCACGCATCACATCCACACCTGAGGCTCGAATTGCCTCGGTCAGCGCGGCGCGTGAGGAATGGTCAGTGACCCCTAGGCGGCGGGCAATCCTTCGTGCCGTGTGGACGCGCAACGACGTGGCTGCGTGGGCGTGCGCACGGTTGGAACGCAGGAGTCGTCCTCGTCCCTGGACGGTTTCAATGGCGGGGACAGGCGTGGGCAGGTTTTCAGGAACGAGGCGACCAAGACGCACGCCTTTGACCCACGCCAGCATTGCCATCGTCAGGCCCAGCAGTAAAATTCCGTATTTGAGCCACAGCGGCATCGGAGGGGCAGGTGCGGCAACCGTCGTGCCGGCGTTCAGTGAGCCCACGAACCACACCAGGTTCGCGTTGCGGCCCAGGGTGTTCAACGCCAACGCAGCATTACCCGCCTGAGCGATCGTCTTGTTCTGCACCACCGCCCCGCCGGGAATAATGGCGCGGAACTGGTCACCCTCGATCTTCTCAGCGTAGACAAATTGGCCGGAAGACTGCTCGAAGCACCCGGTCCACGGTTCGTGCACGCTGACTGTGACCTCGGACTTCGAAATCTTTCCGGCCCGTTTGGCCGCCTCGGACCGGCACGTTGAATCCTCCAGCAAACGAACCGTCGCAGGGACGTCTGGTTTCAGGACACCAGGCAGAAGCTGGGACGTGCCGGCAAACGTGACGCCGTTGAATTCCGGGCCGGTCATCTGACCGTTCGCGATCCACACGATTGAGTCGATCCGGTCGGTGTACATCTGAAAATTCAGTGGCACCACATCTCCTGCGACTGCGAGCGTGGTATCAGGCTGCTGAGCGCGGGCGATAGCGTCCTCCGGCGAAGACGTGACGAAGACATTCACCCCTTGTTCGCGCAGGACTTCAATGAGGGCGGCCGAGCCTTCATCGTGCAGATTTCCGGCGGAAAATGGGCGCCGATCCTGCGAATTGGTCGGGATAATCAGCAGGAGCGCCATGCACGCGACAATGATGCCGATCAGGATCAGCAGGGGTTTGCTTTCGCGCAGTCGTTGCCGTGCGGACAGCGTGGCGACCGTGGCTCGTTGCTGATTCACTTGGCCCCCTGGGCTGAGGGAACACGGTCAGCGTCTGAGGGTGAGTGTTCAGATACTGAGCCGTCTGGAGACGAGTCGCCTGACGGTGGGTCACCTGCGAGTGATTCGCCTGAGGAGGTGCGTGAAGTGCGTAGCGCTTTCGTCAGTTTCATCAGGCGGGTGACATCGTCACGTGTCGGAGTTGACCTGCCGTACAGGACAGCATCGAACAGCGCGGCCGCATTGACGAGGGAGTCGCGCGAGTCTGGAAACTGCGCGCTGGCAGCCGTGGCCGCTTCATGAGCGGTCAGGCCAGGCGTGGCACGCACGACGTCACGCTCGTCAAGACTCAGGACCAGGTAGCGCATTCCCCAAATGAACGCCTGCGCGAAGTCCGCCTCTTTCAGATAGCTAGATGCGTTGTCATGCGCCTGGCGTGCGGAGACGTCCTGATCGGACATGACCGAATGAGAACGCACACGGTTGCGCAGGCGAATGGGGTTGAGGATCAGCGCGACAATGAGAAGCACGGCAAAGACAGCCAGCGCCACCATGAGAATCTTGAAGCCGGGCAATGTAGGGAAAGACTGCTCCTGAAGAAATCGCAGGATGCGCTGCAGGAGTGTCTCACCGGACTTGTCGACGGGGTCTGGAAACTGATAGCGCGTCTTGGAAAGCTCGCGTTGGAGCCACTCCTGAGCCTCTGGGGCATCCGGAGTGACGGGCACGTCCAGGTTGACGATTCGCATCAGTGGCCTGCCAGTCAGGCGCGGGCAGCTTGAGCCAGGGCGGGGCCGAGGTTTTCCTTGCGCATGCGTTCATCGACATACATCAGTGTCGTAAAGCAGGCGACGACCGGCAGCGTGATGGCTTGCGCGATCGTTGTGCCCAGGACGGACGAGACGAACAAAATGGTGGGGGAGCCGGTCAATGCGAGCAGGCCCGTGACGGCACCGACCACGCCGCTGGCGACAGATACAAGCGCAGTGAGCAGAATGTAGATCAGTGCGTAGCGTCCGAATGTGCGCCAGAAACTGCCTTTGGTCAGCTTCCATGAGCGTTTGATGGAGTCGATCAGACCGGAGCGTTCGATGACGATGACGATTTCGACGTACAGGAGTCGAATCAGCAGGAACAGGTAGACCAGTGAGAAAATGAGTGCCGCGACGGTGGCAACAAGGAGCATGATGACAATGCGCTGCATGTCGCTTTCCTGAGCACTTCCCAACTGAGTGAGCACGAAGATCATCAGCGCACCGATGGCGATGCTGGGGATCGACAGGAGCAAACCGTACAGGGACAGCACGCCTACGCGTGACTTGATCTGGTTCCACGCTTCCGCCAGTGTGCACGCCCTGCCCAAAACAGCGTCCTGAACGGTTGCGCACAGCACGCCGGTGACCAGCACGGTGGAGATCGTCAGAAGAACGGTGGTAGTCACCGCGTTGATACCGAGGTTGGTGGCGATGCTGGACAGGTCGGACAGGATGAAGTCAATGAGAACGGTTGGGTCTTCGTCAGTTTGGTCGATCAGCGGGAAAAGCTTGTTGAAGATCGAATCGACCGTCAAAGACGAGATGATCGCGGTGATCACTGCGACGATCAGGACGACGACAAGGGTGAAACCGAAAACAACAGACGGGTTCGAACGCATCGCACGGAACGTTCCCTCGAACAGTTCACCGATCTGGAGAGGGCGCAGCGGAATGACCCCTGGCTTAGGGTCACCCAGGCCCCATTGCTGCGCCCGAGGAGCATTCTGCGGGGCAGGGCCGGCACCGGGAGCAAAGTTCTGATCACTGCCCCCTGGCGCCGAGTGGTCGCTTGCATGCGACCACTGGGCGGAAGCCTGTGAGGCTGGCTGGCCGGGTGCGGCGAATTGGTCAGATCCATTGGCAGGCGGAGCGAACGACGTGCGCTGTCCCCACCGCGGTGGCGGAGCACCCCAGGATGAATCAGGCCCTTCACGTGAGTCGGAGCCTGGCTTATAGGCTCCGGCGTGGCCAGATGCCCCGCCGGTAGCGGTGGAATCAAATTGTGATGCGGAAGACGCGGATCCAGAACCTGGTGCTGACCAGGAAGCGTCGTGGCCGGCTTCGGGCGCGGTCTGATTGGCCTCGTAAGGCGGAGATGACGATGCGCCCTCCGATGCCGATTGGTCGAATGTACGCGACTGATCGCTTTCACTCATGGTCTGACTCCTTGGACATTAGTGTCAGTGCAGTGATCGTTTTTAATCGTGCCATGAAGTCATGGACAATTCTATTTTTCACGACCGTGAGTGCCACAAAAGGAACGGAAGTTGAAAGCGGGTCGACTGTAAAAATTGTCCATTTCGTGACACTATTGTGATTATGGCAGCACATATCCTGGTGGTAGATGATGACGTCGCACTGGCGGAGATGATCGGCATCGTCCTCGAATCTGAAGGCTTCATCGTCACCGCAGCGGAAGACGGTGATCGTGCGCTCGATGAATTCCACACCGATGCTCCAGATCTGGTGCTGCTGGACCTGATGCTGCCGGGAATTGACGGCATTGAAGTATGTCGTAGGCTTCGGCGCGAATCCGACGTTCCCATCGTCATGCTGACGGCACGCTCCGACACTGCTGACGTGGTGGCCGGGCTCGAAGCCGGTGCAGATGACTACGTACCCAAGCCGTTCAAACCCAGGGAACTTGTCGCCCGTGTGAAGGCCCGCCTGCGAGGTCGAGACGAAAGCGCCGAGGAACACCTGCGCCTGGGCGAACTGTCCATTGATGTGGCCGGACACGTGGTGCGCCGAGGCGGCGAGACAATTGCGCTGACACCGCTCGAATTCGACCTGCTGGTTGCGCTGTGCCGCGCCCCGTGGAAGGTGTTCACGCGCGAGGAACTACTGGAAAAAGTGTGGGGCTACCGTCACGCTGCCGACACTCGTCTGGTCAACGTCCACGTCCAGCGTCTGCGCTCGAAGATCGAACGCGATCCGGAGCGCCCCGAAATCGTCATTACTGTGCGCGGAGTGGGGTATCGTGCCGGAACAGGGTCGTGACACTGCGCCGGAATCGGACGCGACCACTCGGCAACCGCGCTGGCATGAACGCCTGTGGCTCTGGCAAAAGGCACGCAGCTCGCTTTCAGTGCGTATCGCCCTGTCACTGTGCGCCTCGGCGCTGGCACTGCTGATTATCTTTGCTCTGATCACGTCCGAGCAGCTCACCGACAGTGTCTTCGATAACAGGAAAGACGCCATCTTGGAGGACGCTGGTGTTCGATTCGCTTCCGCGCAATCCATGTTCGACCAGTCGACAGCCTCCAGCCCTGACCAGGTTCAGGAGCTGGCGCGTCGAATGGTGGCTAATGTGCGTGGTTCAGCTGCCGGCGCCGGAGCAGTGTCGGTGATGGTGCTCCGCTCGCCCTCGTCCGACACTAATTTCCGCATCAACGAAATTATCAACGTCGACTACTTGACAACCATCACGGACCCACTGCGTGACGCGGTTGTTGAATCGACCAGCGGTCAGTGGCAATCCGTGGCGCTGCACGACAGGGATGGCAGTGAACAGCCGGGCATCATCGTCGGCTCTCAGGTCAACCTGCCGCGCGCCGGGCTGTACGAAATGTACATTATCTACTCGCTCAAACAGGAACAGAACATCATCACGATGGTGATGCGCTCCCTGGGCTGGGCCGTCATCCCTATTGCGATCGTGTTGCCGCTGGCAGTTTTCCTGATTCTGTATCACCTGATGGGTCCGGTGCGCATCACCTCGTCCGCCGCATCGCGACTGGCCGAGGGCGACCTGCACGCACGCGTACCGGTGACAGGTGTCGACGAAATGGCTCGCTTGGGACAGGCCTTCAACAACATGGCGGATTCCCTGCAACACCGCATCACCGAGTATGACGAGCTGTCGAAACTCCAGCAGCGTTTCGTCTCCGATGTCTCACATGAACTGCGCACCCCGCTGACCACGATCCGCATGGCGGAAGTGATGATCTGGAAGGATCGCGACAACTTATCCCCATCGACGAAGCGATCTGCCGAGCTCCTTCACGAACAGGTCGAACGCTTTGACTCCATGCTGGCTGATCTGCTGGAGATTTCCCGTTACGACGCCCGAAGTGCCCTGCTGGATGCCGAGTCCACGGATCTGCGTGCACTCGCAGCGAAAGTGGTCAACGATCACAGTGAACTCGCTGAGCGTCTCAACGTGCCGATCATCATCCACAACCCAGAAAACAGATGCGACGCAGAGATCGATTCGCGCCGCGTCGAACGAGTTGTCCGCAACCTCGTTGTCAATGCGATCGAACACGCCGAGCGTCGACCCATCGATATCGACATTGCCGCCACCGACATGGATGTCGCCCTGCGGGTGCACGATCACGGCGTGGGGATGAGTGAAGAGACCGTTTCCCATGTCTTCGACCGTTTCTTCCGAGCCGACCCCGCTCGCACGCGCACAACGGGTGGAACCGGGCTGGGTCTGGCAATTGCGCGCGAGGACATCAACCTGCATGGCGGCACCATTGAAGCCTGGGGCGTGCCGGGAGCAGGATCTTCATTCGTCATCACGTTGCCGCGCAAGGTGGGTGCAGCCGTGGCATCCCGCCCGCTGGAACTTTGGAAGGATGAATGGGGCGAGGGGCGCGAGGATGGTTCGTCCGAAGGAGGCGAGGCGGAATGAGGCTGAATCGAATCGCGCGTGCATGGGGTGTGCGGCACCGGTCAGCAGGTTCGCCCGTCTCGCAGTCGCCGGTCCTTATGCGTGTACTCGCATGCGCAACAGGCATTGCGATGGCATTGTCAGCTGCTGCCTGCTCAGTGTTGCCGACTGCCAGCTCGCCCCACCCGTTCGACGTTCCCACGCCATCAGCCGAACCGGTTGAAGTGGCGGCAGGTGGCCCGGCTCAGGGCAGCACCCCGGACATGTTGGTGTCCGATTTCCTGCTGGCGTGCGCTGCCGGCACAACTGATGACTTTGCAGCGGCGCGCCTGTATCTGACCGAAAAAGCTGCCCAGACGTGGCAGCCGACCACAATGATTCAGGTGTATGCGACCGCGTCGACACCCTCGACACAGTTGCAGGAAGGTACGGGCGATGTGACGACAGAGGTCACTGCCCCCGCGGTCGCAACAATCGACGCCAACGGTGTGCTGACACCCTCCGAATCGGGTTCTCAGATCGCACGGTCGTTCCACTTGGTCCAGGAAGATGGTCAGTGGCGCATCGATTCTCTGGACGATGGGGTCATGGTGTCGGAAGCATCCTTGGCAGCCTCCCACCAGCTCGTTTCCTTGTATTTCCCGTCCAATGACGGGGGAGCGCTGGTGCCTGATCCGCGGTGGTATCCGATCCGCCGCCTGGCTACTCACCTTATGGAAGGACTCCTCGCAGGACCATCCCAGTCGATCGCGCCGGCCGTCACCTCGGCGATTCCAGAAGGCGTAACCCTGGGCGCAGGAGGAATCAGCGTTGACAACCAGGTGGCCAGCGTGGCACTTAACGGGCAGGTCGCGCCCGTGCAAGACCCGACGGAACTGTACTGGCAAATCTACACCACCTTAACGCAATCCACGTCCGTCACCTCGGTGCGCATTGTGTCTGAGGGTGCGACGATCGAGGACCTGGCAGTGCCGCTGGGTCCCGACTACCGCATGGACAGTGCGGTGGGGATTTCAGATACAGGTTTTGTCAGCGTATCTGGCAATTCCACGCGCCTGCTTCTTACCCCGGAGCAAATTGGGCCAGACGCGTCAAAGCCGGCAATTGGACCCACCTCTGATGCTGCGATGGCGTGGGTGGGGCAGGACAATGTCTATATTGCTGACGGTGATGGCGGGCAGGTCGCGCATCCGGTCGCCTCGCCATCATGGCCCTCAGTCGACCGCTTCGACATGGCGTGGGCAACGTCGTCAACCACGCCAGGTTCTCCCATCTACATCATGGGGCTGGGCGGCACCTACATTGAGCTCCCCTCACCATTTGACCACTCCCACACTATTCACTCGGTGGAGGTCTCACCCGACGGTGCGCGCCTGGCTCTGATCCGCGGAGTCGGTACGACCCGTTCGGTGTGGGTCGCGCCGATCGTGCGTGACCCTCAGGGAGTGCCGACCAGCGTGGGCACGCCCATCCAGGTCAGCGCCACGTCTGCCACGGTCAATGACGTGTCGTGGGCTGGCACCGTGACGCTCGTGTTCGACGAGTCCGCCTCGGATTCTTCACCTCAGATCCGCATCGAGCCCCTGGGTGGATTCGGCTCCACCATGCCTGTGCCTGGTGAGGTCGAGATGATCAGTGGAGGGGCGACACCCTCGAACATCTACATCCGCACCCGAGAAGGGAACCTGTATTCGCGTTCAGGGTCGGTGTGGCAGGCCGTGGGCGCCCCCGTTCGCGAGATTTCCTATCCGGGCTGAGACGGGTTATCCACAGAACGGCCCGTGTGAGTCGACACGAGGCACCTAATGAGGTCTGCTGGAGGAGTGGATTACGCCGACGCAACTCACCTTTTGCATCACACATTGACGAGGGTGTCCCATGCACTGTCGGACCTGATCTTGCCCGTGCAATGCGTGGGGTGCGGTAAGTGGGATGCGATTCTGTGCAAGCGTTGCCGTGCCATTGCCACGAATGATCCGGGCGCCTGGCAGGCGGTTGAGGTGAACGAACAGCAGATGATCATGGCGTGGGCACTGGGTGAATATGCGGGAGCGCTGCGTTCGATCGTTCTGGCTGCCAAGCATCGTCCACGCGTAGATCTGAGTGAATTTCTGTGGCGCTGTGGGATCACGCTGGGGGAACATGTGGCGCGCGAGGCGGCGTGGCGAACACTTGATGCGGATGAAATATGGGTCGTGCCGGCTCCGTCACGCTTTGCCAGGCGTTTTCGCGGACAACTCGTGGCGCTCGATGTGGCGCACGGAGTAGCGGTGGGTCTGTCGCATGCGCGCGTTGATGCTGATGGTGGGCGCTCGCGGATGCGTGTACGCGTCATCGATGCAGTGCGCTTGCGTGTGGGAAACAGCAGCCAGTCTGGGAAAAGCGGGGCTGCTCGCGCCGCAGGACGCAGCGGGTCGATGATTCGGCGTGTCGATATTGTGCCCAAAGTGAACGTCATCCTCGTCGATGATGTGATGACGACGGGGGCGACGGTGCGTGAAATGGCGCAAGTGCTGGGACCGTCGGTTCAGGCGGTCGTCACTCTGTGTCGGGTCAGTGCGACAGGCACACCCCAGTAACGTGAAATACGTCACGACCATGCATTATGATGGAAGGCACATAACAGAAGGCAGGTCGGTTCCGTAACGTCGGGCCTGCCGCGATACAGGGGGTGATAACAACACTCACCGCTCATCGCAATGAAGCGTGAGCACTGTTGACGTGGGCACCGGGCCCACTGAATCTCTGGAGGAGACATGGACATCACAATTGTCGGACGTAATGCCGAAATCCATCCGAATTTCCGTGAGTACGTTGAAGAGAAGGTGTCGAAGACAACGCAGTTCTATCCGCGGGCACAGCGCGTGGACGTGGAATTGACCCACGAAAGGAACCCGCGGCAAGCCGACACCGCTGAGCGTATCGAGCTGACGGTCTACGGGAAAGGCCCCGTCATCCGTGCCGAAGCAACCTCAGCGGACCGTTATGCGGCAGTTGATATCGCAGCGGGAAAGCTCTTTGAAAGGCTGCGTCGTGCGCGCGACCGCGCGAAAGATCATCGGCGCCATTACCAGCCACACCCGCATGAGGAGTTCGATCCGCGCACCCTTGAATCCGAACTTGAACCCGAGGCAAAGCCAGCCGCCGCGCCTCGTGCCGAACTGAAGAGCGCGTACGACCTCAAGCCGGGTGAGGCCCGTGAAGAACAGCTGGGTGATTCTCCCGTCATTGTCAGGCAAAAAGTCCATGAAGCTGAGCCGATGAGTGTGGATGAGGCGCTCGACCAGATGGAACTGGTTGGTCACCCATTCTTCCTCTTCGTCGACAAGGAAACGCACCAACCGTGCGTGGTGTATCACCGTCACGGCTGGACGTACGGTGTGATCCGCCTGAATACTCGAATCGGAGAAGGCGAATCGCGAGACGACTAGGCGAAATAGGTCAAAGCATCGGTGTAAGCGCTGACCTGATAGCCATCGCGCTGGCCTGTTGTTCATAGTGCTGTCAGTTCATCGTGCTGACCTGTTAGTTCACAGCGCCGGCCTGATAGGTCTTGGCGTCGGCTTAACCGCTGACTGGCCCCTTATGTGGCCCGCTGCCAAGGCAGCGGGCCACACCTTTGTATGCGTGAAAGCTGTACCAGCGATCGGTGCTGCCGCCGCGGACGCGTCTTGTGCCTTTCTCCCTCGAACCCGCTCTCGTGCCGCCATTCGCGCGTGCTCATCCCTTGAGCCCGCGCCTTGTACGGGTTCATCCTTCATGCGTGCCCCTCTTGCCCGCCTTCTGTGCCTCAACTGTCGATCTCAGCTGACTGCAGCGAAGGGCGGATATGCCTATACGCCTGTGACCTGCATGGCTAGAGACAAGTTTGGCGTGGCATCTGTGCGGTAGGGCGCGAGATCGACAGTTGGGGTTGTGGGGGAGTGAGAGGACGGTCGAATACGCGACGACAGGGTGCTGAGTGTGGCTGAGAGCGAAAGAGTTGAATGCCATTAATCGTTTGTGGCAGATTTTTCGTAGACTGTATAAGCGTGATATGCGCCTTTTAACTAGAGTGCGTGCACGTAGGGGCAAAGTGCCTCGAATGAGACGTCAGGAGAACCGGTGTCACTGATTGACAAAATCCTCCGAGCTGGAGAAGGGCGAACGCTGAAGAAACTCGAGCGTATCGCGAACCACGTAGATGCACTTGAAGAGGATTTTAAGGCACTGACCGATGAAGAACTTCAGGCTAAGACCCCTGAATTCAAGAAGCGCTACGAAGACGGCGAGACGCTGGATGAACTGATGGTGGAAGCGTTCGCCACAGTTCGCGAAGCTGCCTGGCGGACGCTGCGTCAACGGCCATTCCACGTCCAGGTGATGGGCGGCGCTGCCCTGCACATGGGCAACATTGCCGAAATGAAAACCGGTGAAGGTAAAACTCTGGTTGCCACGATGCCCTCGTACTTGCGGGCCCTCACCGGCAAAGGCGTCCACGTGGTCACCGTCAATGACTACCTGGCGCACTATCAGTCAGAGCTGATGGGACGCGTCTACCGCTTCCTCGGCATCAGCGTCGGATGTATCCTCACCGGCCAGACCCCAGACGAGCGACGCAAACAGTACGCCGCCGATATCACCTACGGCACGAACAACGAGTTCGGGTTCGACTACCTGCGAGACAATATGGCTCAGCGCACTGAAGACATGGTGCAGCGCGGCCATGCCTTCGTCATCGTTGACGAGGTTGACTCGATCCTGATTGACGAGGCGCGTACGCCTCTGATTATTTCCGGGCCGGCGACCGGTGATGTCAACCGGTGGTACACCGAGTTCGCGCGCATCGCGAAGCTGCTGGAACGCGACGTGGACTACGAAGTCGACGAGAAGAAGAAAACGGTTGGCATCCTGGAACCCGGCATCGATAAAGTCGAGGACCAGCTGGGCGTGGAGAACCTGTACGAAGCCGCCAACACGCCGCTGATCGGTTTCCTGAACAACTCCATCAAGGCTAAGGAACTCTTCCACCGCGACAAGGACTACATCGTCAGTAAGGGCGAAGTCCTCATTGTCGATGAACACACCGGCCGTGTGCTGCCCGGGCGCCGCTACAACGAAGGTATGCACCAGGCGATCGAAGCGAAGGAAAAGGTCCAGATCAAGGCTGAAAACCAGACGCTGGCAACCATTACGCTGCAGAACTACTTCCGCTTGTATCCTGAGGGGTCACGCTCCGGTATGACGGGTACGGCTGAAACGGAAGCCGCCGAATTCTCCAATACCTACAAGATGGGTGTCATTCCGATCCCGACGAACCGGCCGATGATCCGTAAGGATCACTCCGACCTTGTGTACCCCACGCTGAAAGGCAAACTCAACGCGATCGTTGAGGATATTGAGGAACGCCACAAGGTTGGACAGCCGATCCTGGTGGGCACGACGTCTGTGGAGAAATCCGAAGTGCTGTCCAATATGCTGCGTCAGCATCACATCTCCCACCAGGTGTTGAACGCCAAACAGCATGAGCGTGAAGCTCAAGTCGTGGCAATGGCTGGCCGCAAGGGCGCAGTCACCGTTGCCACCAACATGGCTGGCCGTGGTACCGACATTATGCTGGGCGGCAACTCGGAGTTCATTGCGCAGTCCAATCTTGCTGCCAAGGGTCTCGATCCGACTGAGAACGCTGAGGAGTACCGCGAGGCGTGGCCGAAAGCACTGGAGGAAGCCGAAGCGGCAGTTGAAGCTGAACGCGAAGAGGTACGCGAGGCCGGTGGCCTGTACGTCCTGGGCACTGAGCGCCATGAGTCGCGACGCATTGACAACCAGTTGCGTGGTCGTTCCGGCCGTCAGGGAGATCCGGGCGAGTCTCGTTTCTACCTGTCAATGGAAGATGACCTGATGCGCCTGTTTAATTCAACGATTGCGCAGCGCATTATGGCCTCGAACGCATACCCGGAAGATATGCCACTGGAGTCCAAGGCTGTGTCACGCTCCATTGCCAGTGCACAATCGCAGATCGAAGGCCGTAACGCTGAGATCCGCAAGAACGTCCTCAAATATGACGACGTGATGACCAACCAGCGCGAGTTGATTTATGACCAGCGTCGTCAGGTCCTTGAGGGTGCTGACCTGCAGGATCAGGTATCCTGGTTCATGGATCGTCTGGTTGAATCACTCATTGCTGAGCACACGCAGGAAGATTCGGCTCACGATTGGGATCTGAACGAGCTGTGGGCAGCGTTGCGCTCCTACTACCCGGTATCAGTGAGCGCCAAAGAGGTGGCCGAAGCTCACGGCGGGCAGGACTCATTGGTGCGCGATGACCTGAATTTTGAAATCAGGGGTGACATCCACACGGTTTATGAGCTGGGCGAGGAGCAGCTCAAACAGAACCCGTTGGCAATTCAGCAGCTCGGGGAAGATCCGATGCGTGACCTCGAACGCCGTGTCGTGCTGGCGACGGTCGACCGCCTGTGGCGCGAGCACCTGTATGAGATGGACTACCTCAAGGAAGGCATCGGCCTGCGTGCAATGGGACAGCGCGATCCTCTGGTCGAATACAAGGCTGAGGGCGCGCAGATGTTCCAGGCGATGATGGAGCGTATCCGCGAAGAATCGGTTCAGCAGATCTTCGGCTACCTGCACCAGTTCGAACTCGCGTGGCAGCGTCTGCGCGAACAGGGCGTGCTCTCACCTGCTGGTGAACAGGACGATGAGGCTGCTGAAGAAGACACGACCGGAGCGCTGGAAACTGCTTCAGCGCTGTGGGATTCGGAGGATGACGCCAAGGAAGGGAACTCCGACGAGGCGTCAGAGGCTGAACGTGAACAGCAGCGCCGGATTCGTCAGATGCAGCAGGAAGCCGAGCAAAAAGCTGCAGCTTCGTCTGCAGCGCTGGCGCGTGCTACATCTGTGATGGGTGATGTGGGCCAGCAAAAGCAGGCAGCACGCTTGAAGTATTCATCGAGTAACACCGGTGGTGAGGCGTCGCCTGCTGGCGGTCGGGCTGCTGGACGAGGCAGGAGCGGTAACGCGGCTTCGTCTGGCGGCGGGAACCGTGCGCAGCGTCGTGCTGCGGCCAAGCGGAGGAAAAACCGCTAAGGCATCGATACCTGGCAGGCGAGAGGTCCGCTATCTTTGCAGGCGAATTCCCTATGCCTCCTGACAGGTAGTGCGCGGGCAGATTTTAAATGATGTCGAGAGCGGTGGCGAGCCATCGCCCTCGAAAATCTTCCAGCCTCAGCGCTGCTGCCCTGATCCGGCCGCACACCGCAAAGACGACGGTGGTTTCAAACGTCCCAGGTTTGATGGCGCACGTGCTCACTGACATGACGCGACATGGGGCAGGGCTGGTGCGCCGCGCGGGGAGCGCGCCGCCCGGATCGAAGTCCGTGGCATCAATCTGGTCGTAGAGCCCCGGCACGACCCACCGTCGAAGCTGCATGATGGGTCTGCGTCCCAGCAGAACCTCAATGATGCCGCGCGTCAGGTTGGCTGCCCACGTCCCTGCGTCGGGCAACGTGTCGCGCGCAATGGGGCGCGCCGGATCGGGCTTGAGGCGCTCTTCAAAATCGAGGACGAGCGGGGTGGGCATATCTCGACGCATATCCCATCTCAGGCAGCCATCTGTGCTGCGGGAGTAACGTTCGACTGCGCGTATCGTGCTCATGAGTTCTCCTTAGGGGGAATCGTGATAACTGTTCCTGGGTGGATCAGGTCAGGATCGTCTCCGATTACCTCAGCGTTCGCATGGATCAGTCGCTCGACATGGCGGGCGATCGTGGCATCGGATGCTGAGGCGGGGAGGGATGTTTCAGCGATCGTCCACAGACAATCGCCAGGCTGGATTTCGTAGTGGATGGCGCTGCCCGTGTTGGACGAAGCGATGTTGTGGGTGGGGGCGGGCGAAGCATCGTGTCCTGCGGCGCCAACACCGTGTGAGTGGACGGATGAGGCTGCCTGTCCGGCAGAACTTAAACCGTTGGAGGAAACAGGTGAAGCAGGCTTCCCCGAGGAATCGGTGCTGTATGCGTGCGAGGGGGAGGCGGGCTGCTTGGATGAGTCGGTGCCCTGGGAAGCCGATGATCCAGCAGGGTGGCTGACTTGAGGCGGAGTGTTCTTCGCAGATGGTGCAGAGTGCTCGGTCTGTGTCGACGGCCCAGAGTGCGAGGGTGCCATCGCGTTGCCTTCTGGTTGAGTGTCGTGTGGCATCTGGTGAGAAGGGGAGGGAAGCTGTGCGCTTGGACCTCCTGATTGCGCTGTCGAAGTGGATTGTGCGGTCAACGCTGGCCAGGTCAGATCATCGGGAATCGTGGAGTCACCCTCGTCGATGGAAGAAAAGGGAAGAACGTGCGTGGCAGATGATGTACTGGTCAGAGAAGGGGTGGAAGGCGTGAGTGGCGCGGCAAAAACCGGCATTCCAATAGCGCTGATCGCGGTGGTCGACACGCTCAACGCCAGAGCATGACGCGCGATTACTGCGCGTGCCTGCTGCGTGCCGAAGCGACGAATAAAACGAATGAGAGCCCGCGACAGTGCATCAGTGCGCGACGAAGCTGTCGCGAGGAGTGCCAGGAAGACGCAGAGCTGGTTCCATGCCAGAAAAACCGTTGCAACACAGGCGATGATCAGAGCAATCAACAGCTCCGGTCGATACAGATCACCTGATCGCACAATGAGGACAGCGAGGTAGGCGGTCAGTGCCAGGAGAGGTACACCTGCCCAGGCAGTGACCGTCACCAGCCCACGATTGCGATCAGTTCCATCCATGACATCCGTCTCGACTACGTATCCAGACCTGCTGTCTCCATTCATATCGAACTTCCTTCGTATCAGTTGATGTTAGTTCGTAAGAATTGATTAGAGTGTGCACGAAAGAATAATTGGTGTCAAGTGGTGGCAGTTCCTTTTAGTTTGTGCCACACTGTGCGCATGGATCTGGATCGCCTTCTGGCAGACTTAAGTGCGCGCTTCGATGCTGAACGGCGCGAGGAAATGGACATTCTTGTCGACGAGCTCGCAGATGTTGAATGTGCGCGTGTAACGATGTCAGCGCGCCTGCTCGCGACGCGGGGGAGTAACTTGAACGTCTTACTGCGCGGAGGTGAGCGCATGGCAGGAATCGTTCGAGACTGCGCGCGTGAGTGGATTGTGATCGACAATGGGGTACACATGGTGCTCATCCCGGCTCACGCCATTGTCGCAGCCTGGCCGCTGGGAAGTCGCGCAGCCGATGAGTCAGCGCTGGCACATGAGGTGGCGATCAGTCACGTTCTGCGCGCGCTGAGAGATGAGAATGTGTACGTCGTCATCGACCATGAAGGCGGCCAGCACGCAGGATACGTCTGTGCCGTCATGGGTGACCACTTCGATCTTGAAAGCATGTCCAGCGGGCAGGCTCTTGACACGCGTGACTTCACCACTCCAGTCGTTATGTCGCTGTCGACGGGTGGGATACGCACACTGCGTGCGCCGAGCCAGATGGCAGATTCGCTGATGATCTGACGCGCCGTTAGCTGTGAGCCGATTCGACCTTCATGCGCTCACGAGTAGCCGCGTACTGATCCTGAATGTACTGCTCGAGAACACTGGCTTCGACCCGCCATGCCTTCTTGCCGCCAACCTGGATTGCAGGAAGTTCCCCCGACGTCACCAGTGAACGGGCGGCGGACATCGTCAGGTTCAGAGTTTCAGCGACGTCGGCCAGTGTCAGGAATCGTGAAGTCATACCCATATCATGACATTTCCTTTCAGTTCAGTAAAGCTTTATTCACTTGTTGTGGATATAGTGCGGTGTTCATCGAAAGTTGCGTGTCCACTTTGTGAGCATGTGGACGAGGCGAGAGGACTCCTCGACGAGGCCTCATGTGTGAAGATGCAGGTCAGAGCGAACTGACCGCAAAGGCAGTGTGTGGGGGCGAGCGGAAGTTTTTGTGGATAACTCCACATCGAGGAAAAAACCGGGCATGATGTGGGAGTGCCACATATGAAGAACACCGCCCGAATACCGCGCCGGCGCAGCGTCATACGTGATCCGCGATTCCTGATCGGCATCGCACTCGTCACGCTGTCTATCCTTGCGTGCACACTCCTTGTATCTCATGCCCGCGGCGGAGTGAGCATCTATCAGGCAACGCGCGACATCGCTCCGGGAGAACCGCTGGACACGTCGAATCTGCAGATCGTGGATGCACGGCCCGAAAGCAATGCGTATGTGCAGCGCGATGAGCTTCCTGACGGAGCGCTGGCGTCGCATAGCATCGGAAAAGGTGAGCTGATTGCAACGGGAGCAGTGACAACGGACGAAGACGACGATTATCGCCGCCTCGTGATCGACATAGGTGCCGGACTACCGGAGTCCACTGCTACCGGCACATCCATTGAACTGTGGTCGATCCCTTCAGCCTCCATGAGCAAAGACCATCAGTCCCACCCAACGGTCGTATCGGGCAACGCCGTTTTTATTCGCAGTGTCGAGGGCGCCGCAGGAATCGGTGCTGCATCGGTGCACAGAATTGAAGTACGTATCCCATTTTCTGACGTCTCAGCCGTGCTTGAAGCTACGGGAGGAAACGGAACGATCACGGCCGTTCCGATCGGACAATGAGTGGGCCGATCGGTGTGATCGTGTGCGCGCCGACCCAGACGGAGGGGCGCCTCGTCCAGGCGATCAACGAAAGCGAGGAGTTTACTGTGTCGCGCCGGTGCGCTGACCTGACGGAAGTGCGGGCATGCGCGCGCTCATCGGTTGCACAATGCGCCATTATTGATGCTGATGATCCTGACCTTGATGCCCGCATCGTGGAGGACCTGCACGCGCACCATATCGGTGTCATTGTTCTCGCGCCTCTGGCTGATGCGCCGTCCTTACGTGCGCTGCATGCTGATGGAATTGCTCAGCCCGATTCACCTGAAGGGATCGTGGATTCGCTGCGCGCCTTGGGGATGAGTGCATCTTTTTCTCCGGAGAGCGGTGAGCTTCCCCAAACGGGGGAGGATGCGTCCGGCCGACGGGAAGCCCAGATAGCGCATCAAAAGCGCTCCTACGCATTTGCCGACGGTGATGACGAGTTATCAGACGGGCAGCGCAGCGTTGACGGGACTGCGGAATTCGGGAAGATCGTCTGTGTGTGGGGGCCGTCAGGTGCTCCCGGAAGGTCGACAATCGCGTTCAACGTGGCGGCGGGTGCGTCAGCCAGTGCGCGCGTCCTCCTCGTCGATGCTGACACGTGTGCACCATCCCTGGCTCATATGGCGGGTATTGCGCAGGATGCGTCGGGTATCGCTGTGCTCTCACGGACTGCTGCGCGCACTGATGTCGGAGCCGACGAGATTCGGGGAGCTGCAGTACCACTGACCGATTCCCTCGACATTCTCACGGGAATCACGTCGCCGCAACGGTGGCGTGAAGTATCACCGGCAGCGGTGGTCAGCGCACTGTCGGCGGCCCGCTCGCTGTATGACCTCATCATCGTGGACGTGGCTGCAGCAACGCTGGATCCGGTGGCACCGGGGAATCGGCATCAGGGGTCGCGCGATGACCTGGTCGCGGCAATTGTGCGGAGCGCTGATGCGGTGATGTGCGTGTTTCGTGGTGATTCTCTGGGGATCAATCGGCTTGTGGACGCGTATCAGTGGGTAGGCCAGATCGCCCCGCACGTCGAGCCGATCCTGGTGGCCAACCATGTGTCATCGTCGGGAGCAGGGCCTCGACCTGTCAACGCGATTGTCCAGGCCCTCGCTCCGGTGATTCCCGGGCGCAGTATTCAACTTGTCCCGGAGGACTCGCGCGTGAGCGCCTCCCTGCTGCACGCGCGGGCAATTGTTCATGCCGAACCTGATCAGCCGATCGGTCAGGCGTTGGCCGCGCTGACCCAGGTGGTGTTGGCTGTGCTTCCTGAACATGCTGCGTGATGCTCACCGCGGCAAGCGCGCGGCACTGATGTGGGACACTGGAGGCATGCGATTGTATGTGCCAGCGGTTTTAGACGAGTTATCTGCCGATCAGCCGCCTGTCCGACCAGGGTATGTGGCGATTCTTGAGGATGGGCTTCGAGGTGACGACATTGAGGAGCGTGAAGACTCTGCGATGAACCAGGCTGCTCTCGCCTCACTCGAATTGATCCGCGATCGCCGCGATGCAGAGGACGAAGAAGATGGTGACGAGGTTCGCGCATGCCCTGATTCACCTGCCTTCTGTGTGCCGGCACGCCGAGTTGTCATCGCGTGTGAGGCTGAGGCTGAGGTCAGCGCTGAGGCAGGCGACCTGACCGCTGTGCATGTTGCACAGGCACGTCCCCAGACGTATCGGTGGGATGATGTGGTGGCTTTCTTCATTGATGACGCGGAGGCTGCGACGCTGGTCGAGCGCGTGACGCAGGCCCTCACTGAGGATGATGTGACCGAGGCTCTTGACGCGCTGTGGGATGAACCGTTGCTGTGGTTTGACGCGAGTGAGCGCACTGCGTGCGCTGGTGGTGGCATCGTCAGCTGCGGCCGTACCCACGTGTGATTCTGGAGGTGCTTATGCGCGTACCCGCAGTGTTGATCCTCCCGATGCCAGTGGTATGACTTCGATCTGATCTAAGATCCGCGACGTCATGTCTGCGACGTGCGAAATCACGCCGATGGTACGCCCTGATGTGTGCAGGGACGCCAGCTGCGCCATCACCGTGTCGAGGGTGGAGGAGTCAAGTGACCCGAAGCCTTCATCGATGAACATCGTGCGCAGTTCGATGCCACCGTTTTCGGTGGTCACAACATCGGACAGGCCCAGTGCCAGAGCAAGGGAAATGTAGAATGTTTCTCCTCCCGATAACGTCTTCGGGGAGCGTACCTTGTCTGTTTCATGGTCGAGTACCGTCAGGCCGAGGCCTTGAGCTTTATTGCGCGAATAGTCCTTGTCTGAACGAATCAGCTCGTAGCGCCCGTTGGAAATTGTCATGATACGAGGGTTAGCGCAGGCCAGCACGTCATCCAGTCGTCTACCGAGCACCCAGTGGGACAGAGAAGTTTGCGGTGAGTCCGCCGAGAGCTGACCCGATGATGCCAGCTGCGAAAGGTAGTCAAGCGGCCCGAACGCGTCGCGGTTCTTCACCAGTGTGTCGAGGCGTTCCTGAACAGTTGCCACAGCTTTTTTCACATCGGCAGCAACCTGCGAGCTGGCGCCGGCACGTTGGGCTGCTTCACGCGATACTGACTGAGCGTCTTTGTAGCTGCGCGCTGCCGCGTCAACGTCGGGACTCCGGGACGTGTCAACGTCTTTGAGGCGCTCGGATTGCAGGGAATTGTGCACGTGTGCGTCATCTCGATCAAACGCTGTGATGCGAGCATCCATTTCGCTGATTGCCACGTCGGTGCGCATGTCAGCGCGCACCTGGGCGGTGCCACCATCGCCTTCTGCGTAGCCGTATCGTTCGAGGGCATCCGCCTGTTCAGCCAGCGCCTGGTCGACGGCAGCTCGCGCGTGGATGGCGTTTTCACAGGCTTGTCTCAATGTGTCAATGGCGTCGATCTGCACTGTGATGTCGTGATCTATGTCCTGCAAGGTCGCTTCGCCATCGCCGTGGGCGCGCGCCGCTGTACACCGCTTCTCATCAGTATCTAGAGCTGCCTGCGCCGTTTCAATGTCGTGAGTCAGGCGATCACAGCGGCGGAGCAGGTCACGGCATGACTCGTCGTCACGTGTGCGCTGCGTCCGAAGCTTCTCGGCGGTCTTCTGGTCGTGTTGCACCGCTTGTAGAGCAACTTTCAGAGCGTCGATTGTGCGTGCTTCGTCTGCCAGTGCGGCTGTCAGATCCTCCACGCTTCCGTCAGCTTGCTGCCCGAGGGCATCCCATGTGGAACGAATCGATGCGCATTGCGCGCTTAATTGGGTGAATGCATCCTGTTCCTGCTGATACTGCACGTGCAACTGGTCGATGTCAGCAGGATCGACGGTGCCCGCCTCGCCTGCCTGGGCAGGGGACGGGTGCTCGGTTGAGCCGCACACCGGACACGGCTTGCCGGATTCCAGAGTCGAAGCAATACGCAGGGCTGACTGCGCGAGCAGTGCGCGCCGCGCCTGCTGAATAGTGTCATGAACTGTGTCGATGCGCGCCTGAGCTTGTTCAGCTTCGCGTATCGTGTCTTCTAACTTCTGAGCAACAGTGACGGCACGGCGCGCGGCGTCGAGCCGCTTGTCGAGAGCCTCGTGGCGCGTTTGAGCCGCGGTGAGGTCGATCGAAGCGGTCGTTGCCCGCTCATCGGACGCAGCCAGGGCTTCCAACTGTTCGGCATCGTTGCGCATGCGCTGACGCAGCAACTCCTGCTGCCGGTTAAGCTGCTCGAGCTGACTTTGTTGCCCCTGCAAGGCTTCGCGTCGCTCTGGCAAAGCGGCCTCCACGGCGGCCAGTTCAGAGATTTTGATGTGGCGAGCGTGCAGAGTGTCATGGGCGCGGGTCAGCGTGAGCACCGTGGCAGCTATCTCACTGTCATCTGCCAGGGAAGGCTCGCGCGATTCGCCGGTGTCCAGACCTGACAGGTAAGCAGGATCGACGTGGGCACTGCGGGCAGCAGCCATCGCGTCCGCCAGTGCATTGCGCGCGTCGACCTGACGCGCGCGAGCCTCGTCCAGGCGATCGAGAACAGGAATAACGTGAGATGCCTGGCGTGCGCGAGCCAGTTGGGTGCGCACTGCGTCAATGTCGTGACGCTCAGCGTTGAGTGTGCTCGCGCGTTTTTCCAGTTCGATGCGCTCACGCACACGCCGGGCGAGGTCAGTCGCGGCTTGCAGCTGCTTGCCTAGTTCTTCTGCAGTGCGCGCACACTCATGCGAGTGCTTCAGATCATCGTGTGCTTGATGCTCAAGAATCCTCTGACCATCCTCCAGATGCGTACGTATGGCAGCATCGTCAATGCCGATTAACTCGACCAGCATGGCGGCAGTGATCGGTGGAGAATCGTGTGCGCTGAGATCTGCCGTCGACTGGTTTTCGTCGGACCTACTTTCCTGGGCGCTGGGCGGCGGTGTCGAATCAGAGTCTGTGCCACCGAGTGCCTGCCATAACTGCGCGGGCAGTGAGTGGATCAGTGAACTGACCTGTTGCTGATCGTGTTCGAGGCTTCCTCGCGCCGCCTTGGCCTTCTCCTTCAGTGCCTTTTCGAAATTGACGAAAAGAGAAGTCTGGAAGATGCTGGATAGCAGCGCGTGACGATCTTCAGATGAGGCAGTGAGAAACTGGGAGAATTTTCCCTGCGGCAAAATTGCTGTTTGCAGATACTGAACGCCGTTGAGACCGATGAGGTGAGTGATCTCAATATTCGTATCTTTGACTCCGGAACAGAGCGCATCGACGGTGACGTAGGTGCCGGATTCGTCGGCTCGAACCTTTTCCAGGTGAGCACTCTGGTTGATGGCAGTCTTACGGCCTTCACGCGTGAACTGGGGAGTACGCGTCACGCGGAAGATACCCGCATCTGTTTCAAAGACCAGGGATACGCGCGAGGGTGCCTTCTCATCAACCAGCGTTGAACGCAGACGTGCATTATCTGCATCGCCTTGACGTGCAACTGTGCCGTAAAGCGCGAAGCTCACGCAGTCAAGAATCGTCGATTTTCCAGCCCCGGTCGGACCGTGCAGCAGGAAAAGCCCACCATCGTCGAAGCGCGTGAAGTCCACTGTGTGGTGAGAGATAAACGGGCCAATACCTTCCAGATCAAGGCAACGAATTTTCATTGGACGCTCCTGACCTGGATCTGCTCCCACACTGAATCAATGACGGACCGCTCTGCTTCATTCAGGGAACGGCCGATCGTCTGCTCGAAGTACTCGTCAATGACGGCACGATCTGAGCGCGCGGCCTGTCTGCTCGGACCGGTAAGGCGTTGGCTGGCGGGCACGGGTGGCGCATGCAAGATGGCGAGCGCGTAGGGAAAGACGTGACGGATGCGTGCAATCAGGTCACGCGGACGGATGTCGTCAGTTACCGTGATCGAGACGAAGTCGTCTCTCTGCTCCGCATACTGGTCAGAAATAACCTGTTCGAAGGGCCCCTCGATCACGTCGAGATTGCGCCAGATAGGGGTGGGAACGGTCTCAATGTCGGTGAGTGTGCCTCCGTCAATATGAAGAAGCGTCACCGACTGGGTGGAGGAAGCCTCAGAAAAGGAAAACGGCATAGGTGATCCGCTGTAGCGGATCGTGGCGCTGCTTCCGCTGATATTTTGCGGCCGGTGGAGGTGGCCGGCAGCCACATAGTCAATACCGTATTCGTCGAAGACACCCGCTGGCACCGAGGCGACCCCACCCACCTGGATGTCGCGTTCTGATTCAGATGGGGCTCCGCCTGTGAAGAATGCGTGCGACATGACGATTCGCACGCCGTCATCGCTGTTCAGAGCGCCACTGGACTCATCGTTGTCACGCCCGCCGTCATGTCCGCCGGTCGCCTCACCGCTGCGCATACCGTGTCCATCGTGGCGAGCCTCGATATCGGCACCGATTCGGCGCAACGCAGCACTTATGACGGCCTCATGCGAACGCACCAACGGAATCGCCTGGCCATCCTCGTCAATAATGTCAGACAGGGGTTCGCGCACCAGGTCAGGCTCGAGGTAGGGAATCGCGTAGATGGTGGCATGCTCACCGTCGCTGGACGTGACGACGATGGGGCGGTCAATGTCCTCGATGGTGGAAGCAATCGTGAGTGAGTCTTGAAGAAAAGGAGCGAGGTATCCCAGCCGAATGGCGGAATCGTGATTGCCGGGAATGATGATGACACGAGTCAGTGAACATAGGCGAACAAGGGCGTCCGACAGAGGACGGAGAACGTGGGCGGGAGGGACTGCTCGATCGAATAAATCGCCGCTGATGAGGAGCGCATCGACGTGGCGCGACTTCACCAGATCGATGAGCCACTCGAAGAAGAGGTCGCGCGCTGGGGACAGGTCGGCCCCGTGCAGGGTGCGGCCAACATGCCAGTCAGAGGTGTGCACAATCAACATGTTGTCAGTGTGCCCCATGCCATGTGCATTTGCGTACCGCCCCGGCAAACACCCTAATCAGAGGTGCTGTCAGGCCAATCCAGCTGGGTCAGAATCTCCTTGTGAATCAGTCCGTTGGAGGCACACGCATTGTCACCCCACGGGCCGTCCTCGCCGGTCAACGACGTGAAAGAACCGCCAGCTTCAGTCACAATCGCACAGCACGCCGCCATATCCCACACGTTCAGTTCCGGTTCGCATGCTGCATCGACCGCACCTTCAGCGACCAGCATGTAGCTCCAGAAATCACCGTAGGCACGGGTGCGCCAAAATGATGACTGTAGCTGGAGGAATTGCCCTCCTCGATCATGGTGGAGCCATCCGTCCAGCGAGGAATACGACAGGGACGCATCCTCGATCGAATCCACCTTCGACACGGAGATTTTCTTCGCTCGCATCAACGAGGTGCCGGTCCACGCTCCCTGGTCAGCAGCAGCCCACCAGCGCCGCTTCAACGCGGGCGCAGAGGCAAGTCCCATCACGACCCGATCATCTTCAACCAGAGCGATCAGCGTTGCCCACACCGGCACACCGCGCACAAAATTCTTCGTCCCGTCAATCGGATCGATGATCCACCGGCGGGCAGAATGGCCCGACGAGCCTCGTTCCTCACCGACTACCGCGTCGCGCGAGCGCACGTGGGACAGCTGGGAGCGGATCAAATCCTCCGCCGCACGGTCAGCATCGGTTACGGGAGTGAGGTCGGGCTTGGACTCAACCTGAAGATCCTGCGCACCGAAACGATCCATCGTCAGCGCATCCACCTGGTCTGCGAGGACGTGCGCCAGGCGGAGGTCCTCAATGTAACGGCGAGTATCAGACATGCTTCTACAGTATCGGCATTTGGCGTGTAAAGTCCTATCTCACGGCGGCGCTTCGCTGAGCGCAGCGGGACACATTCCGTTTACAGTATGGACATGTCACAACCATTCCTCATGCTGACCTCACGTAGCGAAGAAGTCGTTGCACGCGATGAGCTGATTAACCTGCCGCGCCTGGCAGGCCTGTCATCCGATGAGATCGTCCATGTGCGAATGGAAGCTGACCCCTTCCCATCAGTCAACTTCGACGAGTATTCCGGAATCATTCTGTGCGGATCACCGTTTGACGTGGCCGCTCCTGAAGACCGGAAAAGTCAGGTACAGCACGATATTGAGCGTAATCTTTTCGCACTCTTTGACCGCCTCCTCGACGAGTCCTTCCCCTTTTTCGGAATCTGCTACGGCCTGGGTCTACTTGCTGTGCATCAGGGCGGACGCGTCGGACCTGAAGCTGCCGAGGAGATCTCCGCACCGCAGATGACACTCACGTCTGCCGCCGCAGGGGATCCGCTGTGCGAGGGAGTGCCCGACACGTTCCGCGCATTCGTCGGCCACCACGAGGCCGTGACCGCCATGCCTGACAGTGCTGTGCTCATTGCGCAGGGACCGTCTATCGCGCCAGTGCAGCTGATCAGGGTAGGGGAGTCGTGCTGGGCCAGCCAGTTCCACCCCGAACTTGATCACGCAGGTATTGACGTGCGAATCCGCGAATATGCGGACCGGGGTTATTATGCGCCGACTGAACGTGCCCGCATTGAGTCGGAAACCGCGTCGGCCGATGTGTCGGGCGCGCACTTATTCCTGCAAAACTTCGCTCGCCATTTCCGCCGGGGCTGAACTGCTTCTGGCTGCCAGGCTGATCTTCGCGGTCGGCTCAGCTCCCGCAGTCGGCCTGGCCCCTCAGGGGCGGCTAGCCCGAGTGCGCCGATCGGCGCGCGTCAGTGGTGAGCTCTTGCGCTTGCCGTGGACTCGAGAAGTCGGCGCGCCGAATCGACAATCCTGCGCCGCCTGTCCGATTCGTCACTGCTGACCGGTTGCGCGTTGAAAGGTTCCTGCCCACTGATCCATGCGTCCAGCGCGCATGAAGGCTCCGACTCCAGATGCGTGCACATCGGCAAGCACCACGAACACACATCCTTCAGCTCAGGGAACACCGCCAGTACATCGGATTCGTCAACGTGGGCCAGGCCGAAGGAACGGACACCGGGCGTGTCAATCACCCACCCGCCTGACGGCAACATGAAAGCTTCCAACGACGTGGACGTGTGCCGCCCTCGTCCAGTCACGGCATTGACGTGACCCACACTGCGATGCGCATCGGGTACCAGCGCATTGATGAGCGTGGACTTACCCACTCCCGAATGGCCGACGAGCACCGACGTCCTGCCTTCCACGTGAGCGCGCAGTTCCTCCAAACCAGTCGTGACCTGCCCACAGCCGCCTTCATCGGTTCCTGTTGCTGTCGTCACGACAAAGGGGACACCAAAGCCGTCGTAGGCACGAATAATGTCGTCAGCAGGCGCCAGGTCAGACTTCGTCAGGACGACGAGGGATTCCATACCTGCCTCATGTGCGGCAACCAGACACCGGTCAATCATCCCGATCCGAGGCGGCGGACTGGCCAGCGCCGTAACGATCACCATCAGCTGCGCGTTTGCCACGATGATCTTCTCGCGCTGTTCAGGCACATCCTCACGCGAGCGCCGCAGCACCGATGAGCGCTCCTCAACAGCGACGATGCGCCCCAGAGTATCTTTCGCACCCGACAGGTCTCCCGTCAGCCGCACTCGGTCACCGACAACGACAGAGCCGCGACCCAGCTCGCGAGCCTGCACTGCAACAATGCGTACACCGCTATCGGCGGCAACAATGAAACGCCCGCGGTTAATCGCAATAACGCGACCCAGCGGGCGGGTCGACCAGTCCGGGCGCTTCTTGGTGCGCGGCCGGGATCCTCGACCAGGACGCACTCGCACCCGCGGATCATCAGTGCCGATATCGCGTCTGTTCACTGATCCCCACTTTCGGCCGATGCGACCGTCGCCTGCCACAGCGCGACAAAATCAGGCAGTGTCTTACCTGTCGTCCCAATATCGAAGACGCGCACGCCGTCCACCACCAGTCCGATGATTGCTCCGAACGTCGCCATGCGGTGATCGTGATACGTGTGCAGGTCCGCTGCGTGGAGCGCTCGCGGGCGAATCGTCAGCGCATCAGGGTGCTCTGTTACGTCACCGCCCAGTCGCTCGATCTCGGTGCGCAGAGCGCTCACACGATCCGTTTCATGCCCTCGCAGATGACTGATTCCCGATAGATGCGACTCGGTCGATGCGACAGCTGCCAGCGCCGCCACGGTCGGCGTCAGCTCACCGATGTCACTCATATCACGGTCAACGCCGAGCAACCGGCCACGCTCGGGGCCCTTCACGCAGAGGATCCCGTCGGCATCCACGTTGACCTGCCCACCCATCTGCTGAGCGATCTGACGAAACGCGTCACCGGGTTGCGTCGTGTGCACGGGCCAGTGCGGGATTCGCACCTGCCCACCGGTGACCAGAGCAGCAGCGATGAACGGCCCGGCGTTCGACAGGTCGGGCTCGATGGCAACGCGGCTCAGGATCGGTAGCTCCGGCTCAATAATCCACGAGGGAGCCTGTGCGTCGGTTGGTGTTGTGCTGCCACAGGTCGCACTGTCAGGGCCGTTCAGGCCACCCTCGTCTGTGCCGGAGCGAACGGTCACACCCCATTCCTGGAGGGTTCGCACGCTCATCTGAATGTGCGGCAGAGACACCACCCGGCCAGTGAGTCGAATCTGAACCGGCCTGTTCATACGGGTGGCGAGCAGGGGAGCGCTCAACAGCAGCGCTGAGGCAAATTGTGACGACTCGTGTGTATCAACGTCAATCGTCATCGGTGCATGGCGGTTGGTCACGCCATCACTGCCGCAAATATCAGCGGGAATCCCGTCGAGTTCGAAAGGCAGGAAACCTGGTTCGCCATGACAGGTGATACGAGCGCCGGCACTGGTCAGAGCGCTCAGGAGTGCATCCAGAGGGCGTACGCGTGCTCCCTCGTCGCCGTCAAAAAACGCGTGCATGCCGGCCGCGGCGCACAGGGCGGGCACGAAACGCATGACGGTTCCGGCAAGGCCGCAGTCAATGTGTGCGCGCGCCTCGCCCATCGTGTGCCGAGAGGGACGCACGCGCGCCGATCCTGTGGAATCCCAATCGACAGTGCAGCCCAATTGTTGGAGCGCATCGGCCATCAGGCGTGTGTCACGCGAATCCAAAGCTCCGTCGATCACACACTCATTCGTACTCTGAGCGGCCAGAATGAATGCACGATTGGTCAGCGATTTTGAACCGGGAACTGTGACGCTGGCATCGATTCGCTGGTGAGGTTCGATGAAAGGCGCGGACCAGAGGGGAAGCAAAGCCCCCGCCGTCATGCCTGATAGACCTCCGAAGCGTCATCCCATGCCTGACTTCGTGCCGCACGCAGCTCGGAGCGGTGATCGGCCCAGTTGCGCAGCTTCCACGTGGCGGATGGGCGTCCCTCACGGTCGGTCGAGGCGATGACCAGGCCGCCGAACAAAGCGAAATCCTTGATCAGGCCGTTCCTCCACGCAGCGCGCTGATCGGGGGTTCCCTCCGTCCACACGGGGTTGTTCACCAGAGCCAGAGGGATGGAGGTCAGAGCCAATACCGCTGCAGAGGTTCGTGTGGCCTTGCCCAGAGCCAGTGACACTCCGGCGACAGCGGTCACGCCGCCCAGTGCGCGTGTGGCAAGTTTGAGCTGGCCATCGCTCAGCGTCAGGCCGGTCTTGTCAAGCAGCGGACGTGCCGGTTCAATGCGCTCCACGTGTTCGTCAGGATTCCTGATTGCGCTCACCCCGGTTGCAATGAATGGGAGTGCGAGCAATGGTCGTGCGACTAGGCGAAGAATATTCATGATCCTATGGTCTGCCCTTCTGGATGATCTGGCGACTGTGAAGAAGCGATGGAACAAATTCAGTTCCCCGCTCGTTATGAAGTATATGAGGCAACAGAGCATCCGCGGGGCTTTTCAGGCAGGTGACACGCGATATCAGGTGGGCGTGACCGGCCTGACCGGCCTGGCCGGCCATTTGGCACTAATGTGGATGCTGATGGCACACACATTCACTCACACCCACAGCGCCGAGGATACCGCTGCTGAAACGGCTGCGGATCTGGATCCGTCGACGCGCGTGGATGGCGAATCTGACGGCGGGCAGGTCACCCTCGTCAATGAGTCTGTGGCCAATGGATCTGCGCTTAAAGAGTCTGCGCCGGCGGGGAAGAAGGAACGTTTCGAGGCTGAAGCACTCCCGCTGCTTGACCAGCTCTACGGCGCGGCACTGTCGATGACGCGCCACCGGGCTGATGCTGAGGACCTAGTGCAGGAAACATTTGAGAAAGCCTACGCAAAGTTCGACCAGTACAAGCCGGGCACGAATATCAAGGCCTGGCTGTACCGGATCCTGACCAACACGTATATCACGCACTACCGCAAGGCCAAGCGCTCCCCGAAACGCTCGGGCACGGAAACGGTGGAGGACTGGCAGCTGGTCGATGCCGCGTCTCATTCGGAAGAGGGGTTGCGCTCAGCTGAAGCCGAAGCACTTGACCGCATTCCGTCCGACCAGGTACGCGACGCGATGGAGGACTTGTCAGAGGACTACCGAGTGGTCGTGTGGCTGGCGGACGTCGAGCAGCTCAGTTACAAAGAAATCGCTCAGACGCTGGACATTCCAATCGGCACGGTAATGTCGCGTCTGCATCGCGGCAGGGCGGCATTGAGGAAATCTTTGGCAGGTCTTGCGCGCGAATACGGGATAGGAGACAACGCATGAGATCACTCATTCACATCACCTGTTCCCAACTGCGTGCACACGTCGGCGAGATCGTGGATGTCGAGATGCGCACGTGGTCGGATTGTCACGACGAGGGCGACGCTGCGCGCGCGATCCCGATCGAAGCGTTGGATGAGCGGGCGGCTGAGCTGTTGGTTGCTCATGTGCAGCGCTGTCAGACCTGTCAGCGAGCCATCCAACGTGAGCGCCAGTTCCGGCAGATGCTCAAGCGGGCCTACTTGGCGCGCACGGTGCGTGCGCCTGAATCGCTGCGGATGCGGATCTGCAGCGTGTATGAACAGGAGTAATTGGCAGGGCTTGTGGACCTGAGAGCCAGGGTCGACGGGCGTGAATGCCGGGGCAGTGGAGGAGAGTACCAAGGCCGGGGACGTGAGATTGGTTTCGATTAGCCTGAGATATTTGTGACTTGGGTCAGTCTATGGAAAACTGGGCAAGTTGATTCAACAATTTGAGGAGGCCGTGATGTCGAAGCGTGGTCGTAAGCGCCGTGCACGTCGCAAGAACGCTGCCAACCATGGCAAGCGTCCCAACTGCTAGTTGGTGTGCGAGCAAGCTAATCTGACGCACGTCACTGACCGGATCTCACGATCCTGAGGCCGTGCGAGTAAAGCCCAGCATCTCATGGTGCTGGGCTTTTTTATGTGCCTGGGGCGACAGGCGGTCGCGGGCGGGGAGCGCGTTGGAATGGGGTTAATACCGGGTTAATGCCCGAAATGTGGGTTAATGCGCGAATGTCTGTATGGCGTGAGCGGTACACGCCGGTTGTGGACTTGAAGGGCTGACATTCGGCTCCGCAAGCGCAGATCTAGCTCGAGTAGGTGCACATTCCCCTAGATCTAACTTGGGCAGGTGCACATTCCCCTAGATCTTCGCGTTTTTGTGCACGAACCCCTAGATTTAAAAACCCTGTCCTCGGGCCAGTTTCCAAAAGCGCTGGTCACAGCCTATGAGGCTGTCTGTGGGCATCTTCGCTGACGCTTGATCTAGGGGTATGTGCATTTTGCGAGTCAAATTTAGGGGTATGTGCAACGAGAGACCTTAAATCTAGGGGTATGTGCATCGAGAGATCCACATTGGGGTCGCTGGTCCTAGGCCATGAGAGCCGCTGTGATATGTGGCGCAGCGATCTCCAGATGAATTACGGTTAGCCGAAAACGAGGTATCGTATATCCGTGAGATCCTGCGAGGAGTTCTCACGCCGTGCCTCTGGGAAGCTGCCTGGGCTTATTCGAGGCCAGGCGTTTGAGGGGATTCCTCGCACCGAGGGATTGATAAAGAGAAAGAGAAAATGCACGTGAAACGTGAGAGTGGAGTGCGCACGACTGGACGCGACGATGCAGCACCGCGCACAGACGGTCGCCGACATTTAGTGACCCTTGCTAACGGGCCGTCTCTGCAGGAGATCAACGGAACTGTGGCGATCCCTGATAAGAATGCGAGCTTCCTGTGCCAACTCTTCGCTTTTTCGGGCCCGGGCGCCCTGGTCGCGGTAGGTTACATGGATCCGGGCAACTGGGTAACTTCCATCGGCGGCGGTCAGCAATACGGGTATCTGCTGCTCAACGTCATTCTGGTTTCCTCGCTGATCGCGATGCTGCTGCAGTACATGGCAGCCAAACTTGGCATCGTTGCCGGCATGGACCTGGCGCAGGCTACGCGCGCCCACACCTCGCGCACACTCGGGCTCGTCCTATGGGTCGTCACCGAGCTCGCCATCATGGCGACCGACCTGGCGGAAGTCATCGGCGCAGCTATCGCCTTGCACTTATTGTTTGGACTGCCGCTCATCGTCGGTGTCCTCATCACCGTCCTCGACGTGCTGCTGCTCTTGCTGCTGATGAGCGTCGGTTTCAGGAAGATTGAGGCCATCGTCGTCACGCTGATTCTGACGATCATGGCGGTTTTCCTGTACGAGGTCATCCTTGCGCAACCCAGCATCCCCGACATGGCGAAGGGTTTCTTGCCGTCACCCCAGACGCTGAGCCGCGGCGAACTCACCATGGCACTTGGCATTGTGGGCGCAACCGTCATGCCCCACAACCTGTATCTGCATTCATCCATCGTGCAGTCTCGTTCCTACAACCGACATGACGAGGGCGACCAGGCTCGCGCCGTACGTTTCGCTACGTGGGATTCGAACATCCAGCTGGGTGCAGCGTTCGTGATCAACTGCCTCCTGCTGCTTTTGGGTGCTGCGCTCTTCTTCGGTTCCAGCGAGGACCTGTCCACATTCGGCTCGCTCTACGATGCGCTCCAGAATCCCTCGCTGGCAGGTACAGTTGCCAGCCCGGTTCTGTCCACGCTCTTCGCTGTCGCACTGCTGGCCTCGGGCCAGAACTCAACGATTACCGGCACGCTGACGGGCCAGATCGTGATGGAGGGTTTCATCAGGCTGCGCATTCCGCTGTGGGCGCGCCGCGTCATCACCCGCGTCATCACTGTGATTCCTGTGTTGGTCTGCACGATTGCATTTAATGGTTCCGAGGTCGCCCTCGAAGAACTCCTGGTGGGATCGCAGGTATTCCTGTGCATCGCATTGCCGATTTCAATGGTGCCGCTGGTGTGGCTGACATCGTCGAAGAAAATCATGGGGGAGCGCTTCGTCAACGCGAAATGGGTCGCAATCCTGGGATGGGTGTCCACCATCGTGCTGACAATCCTCAACCTGAAACTGATCCTCGAAATCGTTGGAGGGTGGCTCTGACCAGCGCGGCAACCTCGCCGCGGCCGGCAGGTTGTTACGGCATCGGGTCAGCGTCCACCCACTCAAACCAGCCTTGGTGAAGAACCAGGTACGCCATCAGCGCGTATCCGGCTTGCGCCGGCAACGTGAGCTCATGGGGGGAGCGGGCTGTCGATGCGGCCATGTCAGCGATCCACTGGTCATGTGCGACCAGGGGCTCCAGGCACGTCACGTAGGTGATACCCCGGCGGTCACACACTTCCGCACATGCTCGGTCAAGGGCCGCCAGCTGCTGCTGCTGGGCTCCGGCCAGAGGCGGCGGGCCGACCACAAGCGTGGAGATGCCGCGCTCGCGCGCACGGTCCACAATATTGGCCAGATTCAGGCGTGACCGCGGTGTGGATAACCCACTGGGCACGTCGGCCGCACCAACGGCTACCACCATGTGCAATGTGTCGGATGAGGAAATCCGCGCGTTGACTTCACTTTCCCACCTGGCAGCGAGACCTGCGGTTGTTTCTCCAGGAACGGCGAGGGGCATGACGGCGGGGGCTGAGGCAAAACGGGTGCGTGCAATGACGCGTCCAACCCACCCCAAGGCTCGGGGGTCACCGATTCCGGCGACCAAGTCATCACCGATCACGCAGATGCGCTTCACTGGTTTCCTCCTTCATGCACCTTCCACTAGATTAGCCGCTCGCAGCGCCCATCACATGTAACGCAAGCTGGCAGGTCAGATTCTGGCGCGACAGGTGTTCAAAGGCATGTGGGAACGACGAAGAAGCTCCGCAGATCGAGGTTCACACACCAGCTGTGCACGGGCCTGTGAGGAGTGAGGAAGAAGTTCCGCAGATTCAGGCCCGCGCGCTAAATGCCCAGAGTCCTGCTTAGATGACGGGGCGGATGGTACAGAAGCGGAGCTCACATGCCAAGTGCCCCTCGAGCGCGAGAGGCGCAAATCGAGGAGCACGAGGCGTCTATGAAGCGAGCAGGTCAGTCCTTGCCAAAGAGTGTGGCGAGCAGTTCAGCGAGCTGGCGCTTGTGGGTGGAGGCCCGGCCTGCCGCAGGGGAAGCGGACGCAGGACGCGACACCACGATGGGCTGCACGCCCAGTTCGGTGAACACGTTAAGCGCCATGAACGGCCACGCGCCCTGGTTGCGGGGCTCATCCTGCGCCCACATAACCTCAGCACCTGGGTAGCGATCCAGCTGCTCACGAATCTCATCGATCGGCTTGGGGTAGTACTGCTCGACGCGCACGATCGCAGTCGACCATGCTTCCTTCGCCTCACGTTCCTTGACCAGGTCGTAGTAGAGACGGCCTGAACACAACACCACGCGATTGACATCGGTGACGCGCTGGTCGACCTCGCCAATGACGGGCAGGAAGTGACCGGACGTGAAATCGTCGATCGACGAGCTGGCTGCGGGCAGACGCAGCAGCTGCTTGGGCGTGAACGCAATGAGGGGTTTACGAGGGCGCCTGTAGGCCTGCGTGCGCAGCATGTGGAAATGCTGTGCCGGTGTCGACGGCTGACAGATCCACATGTTGTTTTCAGCGGCCAAAGTCAGATAACGCTCAATGCGCGCTGACGAGTGGTCGGGGCCCTGCCCTTCATAGCCGTGGGGGAGCAGAAGGACAACCGAGGAGCGTTGTCCCCACTTCTGCTCAGATGAGCTGACGAACTCATCGATCACTGACTGGGCGCCATTGGCGAAGTCACCGAACTGTGCTTCCCACACGACCAGCGCATCAGGACGCTGAACCGAGTAGCCGTATTCAAATCCCATGACGACGTACTCAGACAGGGGCGAATCGTAGATTTCGAAGATCGCCTGATCGTCGGTGAGGAAGTTGAGCGGAGTGAACTCGCGGCCATTGTTGTGGTCATGTAGAACCGCGTGACGCTGGACGAACGTTGCACGACGGGCGTCCTGTCCGGAAAAACGCACCGGAGTTCCTTCCATGACCAGCGAGCCCAAAGCGATCAGCTCACCAAAGCCCCAGTCGATCGGGCGTGTGCCCGTCGCCATTTCCTGACGCCGTTCACACAGCTTCAGCATCTTGGGATGGGGAACGAAGCCATCAGGGAAGGTGTTGAATGCTTCACCGATGCGTTCGATGGCGCCTGCCGGAACGGGGGATTCCCAACCGATCATCATGCCCTGGCCAGGCAGCTGGGATTCAGGAACCTGCCAGCCTTCCTCACGGGTCTGCGTGAGGATCTTGTTCAACTCGTCTTCGTATTCCTTGATGGATGCTTCGACCTCTTCTTCGGTCAGCTGCTCGCGTCCGATCAGGTTACGCATGTAGACGGTGCGGGTTGATGGGATCTGACGGATCAGTTCATACATGACGGGTTGCGTCATCGACGGATCGTCGCCCTCGTTGTGGCCGCGTCGGCGGTAGCACACCAGATCCACGATCACGTCCTTATGGAAGCGCTCGCGATAGGCCATTGCCAGATGTCCCATGCGCACCACTGACTCGGGATCATCGCCGTTGACGTGCAGGATCGGCACCTGCAGGCCTTTGGCCAGGTCCGTCGGGTAACGGGTTGAACGTCCCGATGTCGGGCCGGTTGTGAAACCGATCTGGTTGTTGACGATCAGGTGGATCGTGCCGCCGGTTCGATATCCCTTGAGCTGAGACAGGTTCAGTGTTTCCTGCACGACTCCTTGGCCAATGAAGGCGGCATCGCCGTGGATCAGAATCGGCACAACCGAGAAATCATCGTCATGGAGCTGATCCTGCTTGGCGCGCACGATGCCTTCGAGGACGCCGTCAGCGGCCTCCAGGTGCGACGGGTTTGCAGCCAGATACACCTTGGTGGCCACACCGTCTTCACGGCTGAACACGCCTTCAGTGCCCAGGTGGTACTTCACGTCGCCGGAGCCTTCGTCCTGCGGGTTTTCGTTGCCTTCAAACTCAGAGAAGATCTGCCCGTAGGACTTGCCGGCAATGTTGGCCAGTACGTTCAACCTGCCGCGGTGAGCCATTCCGATGGCCACCTCAGGTAAACCGGCCTGTGCTGCATCCGACAGGATCGCATCAAGCAGTGGAATCAGCGATTCGCCGCCCTCCAGTGAGAACCGCTTCTGCCCGACGTACTTGGTCTGGAGGAACTCCTCGAATGCCTCCGCGTGATTGAGAGTAGACAAAATGTGGCGCTGTTCCTCAGTCGAGGGCACGGAGTAGGGCTTCTCGATGCGCTCTTGGACCCATTTGCGCTGCTCAGGATCCTGAATGTGCATGTATTCAATGCCGATGGTGCGTGTATATGTATCGCGCAAACGATCGAGGATTTCCCTCAGCGTCATGTAGGATTCCCCGCCAAAACCGCCTGTGGGGAACTGACGATCCAGATCCCACACCGACAGGCCGTAGCTGGTGATATCCAGGTCAGGATGGCGCCGCACACGATAAGCCAGCGGGTCAGTGTCAGCAGCAAGGTGCCCGCGCGAGCGGTATGCGTGAATCAATTCCGCAATACGTGCAGGCTTGCCTTTTTCGCGCTCAATGTCGTATTCGCGATCAGGCTCCCAGTGATAAGGCGGGTGGGGGACATGATAGGTATCGAAGACGCGATCCCAGAATCCGTCCTTGCCGGACAGCTTGTTGTCCATCAACCGCAAGAACTCGCCGGATGCCGCACCCTGAATAATGCGATGGTCATAGGTGGAGGACAGGAACATCGTCTTGCCGATGCCGAGCTGAGCCAGACGGCGAGGGGACACGCCCGCGAATTCGGCGGGGTAGTTCGTCGCGCCGACACCGACGATGAGTCCTTGACCTGTCATCAGGCGCGGAACAGATGTCGTCGTGCCGATCGTGCCGGGATTCGTCAGGGTCACGGTGCCGCCCTGGAAATCATCCGGGGTCAGTTCACCATCGCGAGCACGACGCACCGTGTCGTTATAGGCGGCAACGAACTCGAGAAATGTCAGTGTGTCCGCTTCCTGCAGGACCGGCACCATCAGCGAGCGCTTCCCGTTGGGTTGCGCCACGTCGATCGCCAGCCCGAAACCGACGTGCGCGAGACGCTCAATTTGCGGCCGGCCCTTCTTGTCGGTGGAGTAGCGCACGTTCATTGACGGCATCTCGCACATGGCTTCCACCAACGCGTATCCGATCAGGTGAGTGAACGAGACCTTGCCGCCGGTCGTGCGAGCCAAGTGGCGGTTGAGCAGTGAACGGTTTTCGATCAGCAGTTTTGCCGGTACCTGGCGGGCAGATGTGGCGGTCGGAATCGTCAGCGACTGGTCCATGTTTTTCGCCGTTGCCCGTGCAATGCCCTTCAACAGATCGGTACGATCTTCGGTCCGCGCATCCTCATTGAGCTCAGTGGCCGCGCGCACCGCCGTCATGCGCGTGTAGGGCGAGGTGGCTTCACTGGTCTGCGCCAGTGGTGCGGGAGGAAGGTCGGATCGTGTGACCAGCATCGTGTTGGCTGGACGCTCTTCCTCCGACTCGTCGGCAACGTCACTTGCCGAAGTCTGGTCGGCTTCGTCGCCGTCCGGTTCGCTGGCTTGTATGTCCTCTTCAGCTGTGACGCGCACATCGGCTTCGTCAGCCTTTTCGAGGGCGTCGACAGCCTCGAAGTACTCGCGCCAGGCGTCGTCAACTGAACTGGGATCCTCGTCGTACTGGACCCTCATGTGGTCAATCCACCACTGCTGATCCTTTTCGGACTCATGAGTTGATTCGTGTTGATCGGAGGCGTCCACCGTGGTCACTCCTATCGTGGAAACGTGAGGTTTGCTCGCCTCCAGCATAGAGGGTTTTGTGAGGAAGTCTCTCGATATTGAGATAATTTATCGAGTTTTTGTCAAACTGTGCGTGTGCTGGCCAAATACCCACCCAATACTTGTCTATTCCTTTACATATTGCTACGACGGTGGCCGCGCCGCATGTCCACCACTGTTCATGCCCGAACATTTGCCTGTACACTATTGGTCATCATGGACAGTGACAGTTGCCCCTTGACATTCACTTTAATGATGCCTAGCGGTGTGCCCAGTCAGTCGCACACACATGAGGTTGCCTCGTGGTTTTAGACATCATTTTCTTGCTGCTCGGAGTTGTGCTGACATTCGGCACCTTCATCTTTGTGTCCTCGGAGTTTTCTTTGGTTGCACTTGACCAGGCATCCGTCGAACGGCGAGCATCAGCAGGCGATAAGCGCGCAGCACAAGTCCTGAAAGCCACACGCACGTTGTCCACCCAGCTATCTGGTTCCCAGGTCGGAATCACGCTGACAACTATTTTGCTGGGCTATACAACTCAGTCGGTTCTGACCCGACTGATCAACGACGGCCTGATATCCGTGGGATTGGCCAGCGCCATTGCTGGAACAATCGGCGTACTCGTCTCAGCCGTGCTCATCAATGCATTTTCGATGCTCTTCGGTGAGCTGCTGCCCAAGAACCTTGCTCTGGCGCATCCGCTGAAAACCGCCGGTATGGTGGTGCCATTCCAGATGGCGTTCACGTGGATCTGCAAACCGATCATCTTCCTGCTCAACGGCACAGCGAACGCGATTTTGCGGCTAATAGGCATTGAACCCCAGGAAGAGATCTCCTCTGCCCGGTCGGCGTCCGAACTGGCCGCCCTCGTGCGTCACAGTGCAGAAGAAGGAACACTGGACACCTCCACCGCATCTTTGTTCACGAACTCTATTCGAGTCGGTCAGCTCTCCGCCGTGGACGTGATGTCCGATCGAGGACTGCTGTGCACGCTTGGATCCGACGCGGTAGCTGCTGACGTCGTGGCGCTGTCTAAGGAAACTGGTCACTCGCGTTTCCCCGTCATTGGTGATGACAGTGATGACGTGCTCGGTTTTGTCTCATTGCGCCGCGCGGTTGCTGTGCCGTGGGAGAAACGCTCTGACGTGTCCGTCCTGTCGTCCTCTCTGCTCAACCCCGCCCCGAAAGTGCCCGAGACGATGTCTCTTGCTCCGCTGCTGCTTCACCTGCGTGAAGAGGGCCTGCAGATGGCTGTTGTGGTGGACGAGTATGGCGGAGTTGCCGGCATCGTCACCCTGGAAGACGTCGTGGAAGAAATCGTCGGAGAGGTATCCGACGAGCATGATCATCGTCGCCTCGGTATACGCACCCAAGTTGACGGCACATACCTGGTGCCCGGCAGGCTGCGGCCCGACGAGCTGGCCGAACGGCTCGGAATTATCGTCCCCGACGAGGGCGGCTACGAAACCCTGGCTGGGCTGATCATTGACAATATAGGTCGCGTCCCCGAAACAGGCGACACAGTGGTGGTCGATCGTGTGCGCCTGACTGTCACGCAGATGCAGGGCCGGCGCGTCACGCAAATTGAAGTGGAGCCTCCCCAGACCGATGACCAGGAGCAGGAGGATGAGCTGATATGAGCCCCGCACTTGGCATCTTTCTGACCATATTGCTGTTGGCCATCAACGCGTTCTTCGTGGCGGGTGAGTTCGCCACCACCTCGACCAGGCGATCACAGATTGAGCCTCTGCGTGACAAAGGCGTGCGCGGCGCCAAGCAGGCGATGTACGCGCTCAAACATGTCTCCCTCATGCTGGCGATTTGCCAGCTGGGTATTACGGTGGCCTCCACGTCACTGGGATTCGTTGCTGAACCGGCGATCGCGCACCTCATTCACGACCCGCTGGTGGCAATCGGAATGCCGTCAGCAAGCGCTCACGTTGTCGCGTTTGTTGTGGCCCTCCTGATCGTCCTGTTCGCACATGTGGTGTTCGGGGAAATGGTGCCGAAGAACATCTCGATCGCCATGCCGCACACCGCGCTGCTGATATTGGCTCCGCCGCTCGTCGCGATGGGACACGTACTGCACGGTGTTATTCATGCAATGGACAACGCAGCGAACTGGTTCCTGAAGATCCGCGGAATCGAGCCACAGTCGGAAATTTCCGCGACCTTCACCGTCGAAGAAGTCGCTTCGATCGTCAAGCTGTCGGAGCGCGAAGGAACAATCTCGGACGACCTGGGACTGCTCAGCGGAGCACTCGAGTTTTCTGAAGAAACCGCGAAGTCGGACATGGTCGCCCTCGACGATCTGATCACGGTTCCTCGCGACGCGACACCCCACGATGTCGAGCGCCTCGTGGCGCAAACGGGATTCTCACGCTTCCCGGTGACTGGAGACGGCGACGAAATCATCGGCTACATTCACCTCAAGGACATCCTCTATGCCGATACTGAAAAGGAGCGTCTGGAGCCGATCACCGCATGGAGGATCCGGAAGATGGATCGCGTCCATGAAAATGACGAAGTGGAAGACGCCCTGCGACGCATGCAGAAGTCGGGGACACACTGTGCACTGGTGATGGGGGAATCGGGGGCAGTCATCGGTGTATTGTTCTTGGAGGACATACTCGAAGACCTGGTCGGTGAAGTCAGGGATTCCCTGCAGCGCGGACAGATCGGGTGACACTGTGCGGCAGAGATCTCGGCGGGGGAGTGCAACGTGCGTGATGGTGCCTACTGGCGACCTGATGTGATGAATGACCCGTGCGTCTCACGCGGATTAGGCTTCCCATCTGGCAGTGCATCAGCTAGCCTCGGTCACAGGCCGTTATAGTTTTGTGATCAGAGCTGTCGCGGGTTATATTGATGTCAGTGCTATGCGGCGCAATCAACAAGACGATGCGTCGAGGGCGATATCTGTGGAATTCAGGAAGGAACGGGCATGGGATCTGCGGAATTGACACCGCAAATCGATGCGCCACACACGGTACCTGAACAGGGTCACACTATCGCCTCCCCGTTTCCTCGTCGCAGCACGATCCACCAGCACACACGCCCTGAGTCCATCGACGCGCTCAGCGTGATCTCACCTTTCCCATCTCGCCGCTCGCTGCATGCGGACGCGTCGCCCTCGTCAATCGACGACGAAGCGGCTGACACCTCGCGAAATGAGGCTCTGGTCGGACTGGCCGCGCTTCCCAAACGGGCTGATCGCCACGCTCGTCCAACACGTTCACGACGCGTGCGACGCACCACGACAGCCTATACGAGGCAGAATAATGCGCCGTCGAGCCGCCTACGCACCCGCAAACCGCTGGCTCTCAGCGTCCTGGCTGTCGCCACTATTGGAATTGCGATCCCGCTGAGTGCATTCCTCAGCCCGCAGGATGTGTCCAACCAGCCGGTCGCAGCCACCTACAGCGGGCCTGCTCAGACCAGCTGGGCGACGATTGGAAGCACGACCACGCATGCTGGGACGCTCGAGGCGTACGCCGGTGCCGCATCTCGTTCACGAGCACGCCAGCCACTGGACGTCGACCCGTGTGTGCAAGCAGAAGGTGCCGCTGACGGAAACCGTGCGGTGCGTGAATCTGCCAATGTCATGTGGCCATTGAAGCAGGGCAGCTACGAAGTGACCTCACCGTTCTCCATGCGCGTCTCACCCATCTCAGGCCAGCTCCTCATGCATGAAGGCGTTGATATGGCGTCCACGCTGGGAGAGCCAATCCACGCGATTGCTGACGGCACGGTTGTCGAATTCAGCCAGGACTCCCGCTCAGGATCCTACGTGCGTATTGAGCACCGCCTCCCTGACGGAACCGTGTACTACTCGGCTTATGCCCATCAGAGTTCCAGTGACGTGCTGGTGAAGGAAGGCGACACCGTGACGGCCGGTCAGGTGATCGGTGCGGTGGGCAATGAAGGATGGTCCACAGGGCCGCACCTGCACTTTGAAATCCGTACGGCAGATGACACGCCGGTCGATCCGATGCAGTGGATGCCGGAGCATCAGGCACATTTCCTGGATCAGGTATGTCAGTAAATTCCCAGCGGGCAGATGAGCGAGGACCACTCATCATCGCTCACCGAGGCGGAGCTGACGAGAGGCCCGAAAATACGATGCGCGCCTTCCGCGGAGCCATCGACGCGGGCGTGATCCACCAGGAAACCGATGTGCACCTGACGCTGGACGGTGTCGTTGTCGTCCACCACGACCCCTCCATACAGGTCACACACGGTGAACCGGTCACTATTGCGCAACGTACGTTCGACCAGATCCGCAGCCTTGATACGGCCAACGGTGAGCCGGTTGAACGACTCGAAGACGTGCTGAGCAAACTGCCGCTGGCGCGATGGAACATTGATGCAAAGGTTGATGAGGTCGTCGACCCGCTGATCCATGTCATTGATCAGGCAGAGGCGTGGGATCGAGTTGTCCTTGCCTCGTTCAGTGAGCCGCGTCTGCGCCGCGTTCGCCACGCCCGCCCCTTCGCTTCCACGTCGCTGGGAATGTCAGGGATCGCGAGGCTCATGGGCGCAGCTTCGACCGCCTCAAGTGCGCGCACATGGAACGTTCCTGGACCTGACCAGGGAGTGCTTGCCGCACAAGTGCCACTGGCATTTAGAGGGATTCGCGTGGTCACGCCGCGTTTCATTGCCACGGCACACCGACATGGCCTGGCTGTCCACGTGTGGACACTGAACGCTGCCGCGGATATTGAACACGTCAGGCGAATGGGAGTGGACGGCATTATTACCGACCGGCCCACGATGGCCCTGGAACTCGCGCGCCTCTGATATTTGTTTACTGCACACAGAAGTAGCGATGCGACGTCCGGCGGTGCGAAAATCAACCTATGGAGATTCTGACTGCCACCGGCCTGTCAAGTGCTGCCGGCCTGAACGCGTACATTCCCTTGCTCATCATGGGCGTACTGGACAAATTCACGTCGTGGGTGAATCTGCCACCCGCGTGGAACTGGCTGTCATCATGGTGGTCGCTGGGAATCCTCGCAGTCCTTCTAGTCGTCGAAGTCGTCGCTGACAAGATCCCGGCCCTCGATTCAGTCAACGATATCGTGCACACATTCATTCGGCCGGCATCCGGTGGCATTGTCTTCGCCTCTGGTGTGGGTGCACAAACGGTTGCCACCAACGACCCGGACTCGTTTTTTGCCGACACGTCCAACTGGCTGCCCATCGTCATCGGACTGGTGATCGCGCTGGTCGTCCACCTGACGAAAGCATCCGCGCGTCCGATCGCCAATGTGGCAACCGCAGGCCTGGCCACTCCGTTCATCTCCGCAGGCGAGGACACGGCGTCCCTGGGGATCTCACTGCTCGCCGTGGTCGCCCCCATCATTGCTCTGATCCTGGTCGTCATTGTCATCGCATTCATGGCGTGGGCGATCGTGACGGTGCGCCGCTCCCTACAGCGCGTCCCACGATCAGGTCGTCACGAACGAGAGATCATCAGCGACGCGGACACCCTCGACAATTTCAACGATGCACGAGGGCGGCCTACGCGCGACTAAATGCCGGGTGATCCTTTCCACTGGCTGTGCGCGTGAGCAGGGGAGCGCCACTGCAGGCGGAAGTGCTAAAATCGACAGGCGTTGGCCCCGATAGCTCAGCGGATAGAGCGTCTGCCTCCGGAGCAGAAGGTCGCAGGTTCGAGTCCTGTTCGGGGCGCTCACAGGCAGGCGCTCAATGAGAGATTGAACGCGGGGTGCGCCACAGTGCGGTAACGAGTGGAAGCACGGTGCCGATGCCGTCTAATCTTGAACCATGACGCCTGAAGAACTTTCTGCACTGATCACGCGTATTGTGCGCGATGCCGCCCACGCCGGCACCATCACCCTGGATGAGGCTGACATCCCTGAAACAGTGACCGTGGAACGCCCTCGGCAACGCGAACACGGAGACTGGGCATCCAACGTTGCGATGCAACTGGCCAAGAAAGCACACACCGCGCCGCGTGCTCTGGCCACCGTCGTGGCAGACGCACTGCGTGAGAACGAGGGGATCGACAGCGTTGAGATCGCAGGTCCGGGATTCATTAACATCCGACTGGCCGCAGCCAGTGCCGGCGAGCTTGCGCGCACCATCGTGGAAGCAGGCGAAGCATATGGGCGCAACGACTCACTTGCCGGCACGCATATCAACCTCGAATACGTCTCGGCCAACCCGACCGGCCCGATTCATCTGGGTGGCGCACGCTGGGCGGCCGTGGGCGATTCGCTGGCCCGCTTGATCAGCGCGAGCGGCGCAGAAGTCACGCGCGAATACTATTTCAACGATCACGGCTCCCAGATTGACCGTTTCGCCCGCTCACTGGTGGCGCGCGCTCGCGGTCAGGAAGCGCCCGAGGACGGGTATGGCGGCCAGTACATTCAGGACATCGCAGACCAGGTGCGTCACGATGCGGCGGCAGCAGGGGAGCCTGATCCTGCCACACTGCCGGATGAAGAGGCTGTCGAGGCATTTCGCGCTCGCGGCGTTGACCTGATGTTCGCGCAGATCAAGGATCGCCTGCGCGCCTTCCGCGCCGAATTTGACGTGTTCTTCCACGAAGACTCCCTGCATACCTCCGGAGCCGTCACACGTGCCATCGAAATCCTGCGCGAACGCGGCGAAGTGTTTGACGAGGATGGCGCCGTCTGGCTGCGCACCACCGATTACGGTGATGACAAAGACCGCGTCCTCATCAAGTCGGACGGCCAGGCTGCCTACTTCGCAGGCGACGTGGCCTACTACCTGGATAAGCGCTCCCGCGGAGCAGACGCAGCAATCTACCTGCTCGGCGCTGACCACCACGGCTACATCGGCCGCATGATGGCCATGTGCGAAGCATTTGGTGACAAGCCAGGTGTCAACATGCAGATCCTGATCGGCCAGATGGTCAACCTGGTCAAGGACGGACAACCGGTGCGCATGTCGAAACGAGCCGGCACGATCGTCACCCTTGATGACCTGGTGGATGCTGTGGGCGTTGACGCCGCGCGCTACTCACTGGTGCGCGTATCGATGGATTCAAACGTGGACATCGACCTGGACCTGCTGTCCTCGCACACAAACGAAAACCCTGTCTACTACGTGCAGTACGCACACGCCAGAACCTGCAACGTGGCGCGTAATGCAGCTGAACACGGTGTCAGCCGAGACGCCGGATTCGACCCGTCCGCGTTGGACCATCCTGCCGACAGTGAACTGCTCGGAGTGCTTGCCACATTCCCGGCGCTTGTTGCGCAGGCCGCTTCAATGCGTGAACCTCATCGTGTGGCCCGTTACCTCGAACAACTTGCTGCGACGTACCACGCATGGTACGGGCAGTGCCGCGTCACCCCTCGCGCTGACGAGGACGTGACCGAGTCCCACGTGGCCCGCCTGTGGCTCAACGATGCGGTGACGCGGGTTCTGCGTAACGGACTGGCACTGCTGGGAGTGAGCGCCCCTGAGCGCATGTAGTGCACGCAGCTTGTCCAGCGCCAGGAATCGAGAAAGAGGACCACGATGTCAGCACATGATGCACAGGACGACCCGACTCTGATCCCCAGCGTGCCAGCAAAAGCAACCGTTGATACCCTCGTCTGTCCCGAGCCTTCCGAGCGTGCGGACATGTGGCCGTGGTCAGCTCGCCGCACAGATGATGGTGTCATCGAAATCGGTGGGTGCGCGCTGACGGAGATGGCCGAAGAGTTCGGCACGCCGCTTTTTGTTCTGGATGACCGCGACCTTCAGGCTCGCGCTCGTATGTGGGCGTCCACCATGACCGAGGAATTCTGGGACGGATACGGCATGAACGGTGGCGACGCATTCTATGCCGCCAAAGCTTTCATGTGCTCCCACGTGGCCCGCACCGCCACTGAACGTGGCATGGGCATCGACACCTCCACCTTCGGGGAGTTGACCAGTGCGCTGCGCAGCGGCGTGGACCCCGAGCGGATCGGCCTGCATGGGAACAATAAGTCGGACGAGGAAATCCGTGTGGCGCTCACTGCTGGTAACGGCCGAGGCATTGCCCGCATCTTCGTGGACTCACCTGGTGAAGTGGATCAGATTCAACGCATTGCGGCCGAGAGCGGCGTGACAGCGCGTGTCATGGTTCGAGTGAAGACCGGCATCCATGCAGGTGGCAACGAGATGATTCAAACCAGCCACGAAGACCAGAAATTTGGTCTATCGGTGGCAGGAGACGATGCGATGAGCGTCGTCCGTGCGATTCTGGATGCTCCGAACCTGACGCTGATGGGTCTGCATAACCATATCGGCTCGCAGATCGCTCAGGCTGAGCCTTTTGCCCACGCCGCACGGATAGTCATGGCTTTCCGCCACAGGATTCATGAGGAACTGGGTGTCCTCGTCGATGACATCGATCTGGGTGGGGGACTGGGCATCGCCTATACGTCAACCGACCCGATTCCACCCACACCTGCGCAGGTGGCGCGTGAATTGGCTACAACCGTTCGAGCACAAGCTGAGCGCTATCACGAACCAGTCCCGCGAGTGAGCGTGGAGCCAGGACGCTCCGTGATCGGCACGACAACGGTCACCGTGTACACGGTGGGTGCGGTGAAGGACGTGCAGGTCAGTGACGATCTGGTGCGCCGCTACGTGGCTGTCGACGGGGGAATGTCGGACAATATTCGACCCGCACTGTACGACGCGGAATATTCCGTCACGCTGGCGAATCGGCGGCTTAGTGCTCCGCTGGTGCGCTGCCGAGTGGTTGGAAAGCATTGCGAGTCCGGTGACATCGTCGTGAAGGACGTCGACCTGCCCGCTGACCTGCATCGCGGTGACCTGCTGGTGGTGCTGGCGACGGGAGCCTATGGCTGGTCGATGGCGTCGAATTACAACATGGTGCCGCGGCCAGGCGTTGTGGCCGTGCGCGACGGGAATGCTGAGGTTATCGTGCGTTCCCAAAGCGTGGAAGATCTACTGGCCTGCGACGTGGGCCTCGCCTGACCTGCGTGAAGCTGGGTGAAGCTTCAGGATCACTGGCAGCTGTGCGCCCTATTACGTCAATGCCACTTGCACGAGCGGCGCAGTGCGTTATGGTCGATGCATGGCTGATTCGACCTCTCACGTGAATGACATTGTGTTGAAACAGGGAATGACCATCCCGCAAGTTGGTTTTGGTACCTACCAAATTCCGCCTGAGGAAACTGCAGAACGGGTCGAACAGGCGATTGAGGCGGGATATCGGCACATCGACACTGCCGCTGGATATCACAATGAAGCCGGCGTTGGTAAGGCGATTCGACGTTCAGGTCTGGAGCGTTCCGATATTTTCGTGACGACGAAGTTGCAAAATAGCGATCACGGTGCTGACCGAGCCATTGAGGCGCTGGATAATTCCCGACGTGCGCTTGGTCTCGATGTCGTCGACCTGTATCTGATTCACTGGCCGGTTCCCTCGAAAGATCTTTTTGTCGAAACGTGGCGTTCCATGATCCGCATGCTCAACACGGGAGCCGTGCGCGCGCTGGGCGTCTCCAACTTTCTGCCTCATCACCTCGACCGTCTACGCGACGAGACGGGCGTGACACCGGTGATCTTACAAACCGAAGTTCATCCGTCTTTCTCGCAGCCTGACGTATTATCTGATGCTCGTAACCGGGGGATGGTCATCGAAGCGTACTCACCGTTGGGCCAGGCGCGCGACCTTGAGGACCCGGTGATCCTCGACATCGCTGAGCGTGCCGGTGTCACCGCGGCGCAGGCTGTTCTGGCGTGGCATATGCAACGTGGTCGCGTGGTCATTCCCAAGACCACGTCGCCTGAGCGCATGGAGGAAAACCTGGCTGCAGCTGGTGTGAGCCTGCCGGAAACTGACTTGGAGGCGATCGATGCGCTCCACAGTGAAAGCGGCCGCATCGGGGCGCATCCGGACGAATTTGAGTAAAGAGCGTTTAAACTGGCAGAACTGCGTGTTGCGTAGGGGCTGTTGTGTGTCGCGGCAGTTCAGGCGTAGTTTAGACCAGAAGATATTGACACCTGTAGTGTGTGATCACGTTGTGGACAAACTAATCAGAATGTGAAACCTTGCGTCTTTCTTGAATGCATCTGACTTAACCTGCGGTTTATCTGAAGTTATATTCTCAGATTTCTTTCAACATGGTAAAAGTGAGGTCAAGAATGCGTGTGCAGCGTAATGTAACGCGGGCTGCCCGGCTGACAGCAGTGACGGTTGCTCTTGGCGTGGCCAGCGCTGGCGTCGTCACGGGAGTGGGGAGTGCCCAGCCTGGAACACCAGCTGACGACGGTGCAGAAGTGGAAGTTGCTCAATCTGGAGATGCCCCTCAGTCACCTGATGGCGCCCAGTCAGGACAGCCAGTAGCGGCGAACCAGCCGGCCGCAACAGACAGGGCGGCAGACGAGGGAACCCCACAAGCGGACGATGCGAGCGATCCTGAGCCAGGTGTTCCCTACGTCCAGAATTTTGCGATTAACCTCAAGCGCGGCGTCAGTTCAGATCAGTTTAACTCTGCCGTGGCGGCCGTGCGTGACACGGGTGCCGTGATCCTGCAGCAGTACCCGCAGATCGATTCATTCTTTGCTCAGACAGCTGACAGGAACTTTGCGGAGCTCGTGCGCACAACACTGGCTGACAAGAAGGTGCCGTTGACGAACGTCGGACCCACCCGCTACGCCAAGGTTAAAGGTGACGAGATTGTCGTGGAAGCGGCTCAAGACTCAGCCCCGTCAGGGCAGCCAGGCACATCGACGAGGATGACGGGTCGCAGCCAGCTTGAAAAGAACAGTGAACTGGACCAGGAGTACACACCCGATCCTCAATCCGAAAAAGCGTGGGGTCTGAAGGCTGTCCGTGCCGACCAGGCAGCGGCCGTCGATGTCATGCTTGAGCCGGTCACGGTTGGTGTCATCGACTCCGGTATCGATGGAACTCACGAAGACCTCAAGGACCAGATCGATCACAGCAAATCCGTTGGATGCTCTCACAATGGTATTCCTGACACCTCGTTTGAGGCATGGCAGCCCTCCCCGACATCTGGATCTGATCACGGGACACACGTCGCCGGAACGATTGCTGCAGCGCACAATGGGATCGGCGTTGACGGTGTAGCACCGCATGCGAAACTTGCCGCGATTAAGGCAGGAAACGCTGATGGTCTGTTCTACCCCGAATACGTTACCTGCAGCTTCATCTGGGCTGCAGAACACGACATCGCGGTGACCAATAATTCATACTTCACCGATCCGTGGGAACACTGGCTTCCCACTGAAGAAAACCAGGCTGCAGGCCTGGAGGCCGTGACTCGCGCGGTTGCTTACTCCCACGACCACGACGTGCTCAACATCTCGGCTGCCGGCAATGACGATCGCGACATTGACAACGCGACGACAGACAGTGGCAGCCCGAATGATGTGGCTGGAGCTGCAATTGAGAACCGCTCGTCAGTGGGAGGCGTGGACCTTCCCAGCGATCTTTCCGGAGTGGTCGTGGTCTCTTCGGTGGCAAAGCCAGAGGGTTCAGATCCGCTTGACGGACCCTTCATTCGCTCATACTTCTCGAACTACGGCGCGAATGCTATTGATGTCGCCGCACCTGGATCGAGAATCTTTTCAACGATTCCACTTGGTTTCGACTGGAGGGATGAGACTGCACTGTACGCATCGAAGAGCGGTACATCTATGGCGTCGCCACATGCCGCAGGCGTTGCAGCACTTTTGCGGTCCGTTAACCCGACACTGAGTGCTGACCAGGCAGCAAACCTTCTGCGTGAACAGGCAGGTGGGCGCTACAAGGTCTTGGCCGACCCGAACAACGCAGAGGCGCCAGACGGCAAGGAATACCGCGGCACCGGTCTGGTGGACGCACTGGCTGCTGTCACAGTGAATCAGCCTCAGCCGACGGTTGCGGGAGTGGAGTACTGGGACTCTGAGAGCCAGTCGTGGAAGGCCATTGCGGATGCGAAAGTTGCGCCCCAGGGTGAGTACGTCAGGATTCGTGCAGCAGTGGCCGGGCCCTACACGAAAGCTGCTTTGCGAGTCAACGGTCGGTCCGTGGCCACCCTTGACGGGACTGGCGCCTTCGACTCGCAAGTTGCCTTTCTGGAAGCTGAGTTGAAAGTCGCTCAGGCATTCACTGCGGACAGGAAGCTGAATGTTGCAGTCGACGCGTGGGGACGTAATAACGATGCGCGTGCTGATGACGATGTGACGGTGGCTGTTCAGGGAACTCTGGACACGACCCGCAAGCACGACGAGCAAAATAAGCAGCCAGCTGCATACAGTGCAAAGCCCAGCGTTGCCCGTACCGGCGCATCGGTGCCCGCGATGGCACTGGCCGGTCTTGCGCTTGCTGGAGCTGGAGCGTTGACAGCTTCGCGACGCATGACGCGTTCCTGATTTAGTGAGGATGGCACCGGGTGTAACCGCAGCCGATGTCGCACTCAAACGTGGCGCCTGCACCGTGTGGTGTGGGCGCCACGTTGTCTGTCCAGGCCACCACAGGCAGCGCCGGCGGGAATCCTTCGCTCTTTGAGCCGCCCCGGCGAACCCTCGGCGTTCAACAACCGCCGTTCAACACTCTCAGCGGGATCGCCCTCGTCCCTTTGCGCGCGAGCTGGGAGTAGCCGACAGGGGGTCTTCAGGCCAGGCATGCTTCGTGTACCGGCCGCGAAGCTCGGAGCGAACCTGTTGGTAGGGACCAGCCCAAAACGACGCAAGATCGGAAGTGATCGCCACCGGACGACCGGCCGGATCGGTTAGGTGAATAATCAGCGGAACTCGGCCGTCGACGAATCTGGGCGTAGACGTCCACCCGAATGCTTCCTGGACTCGCAGCGTGAGCGTCGGCCCGTTCTCAGTCCACTCAATGCGCCGACGTGCTCCCGTTGGAATCTCAATATCGGGCGGAGTCAGTTCATCCAGTCGCGCAGCCTGAGGCCAGGGCAACAGCGAACGCAACAGTCGCATCGTATCGATGCTGGTCAGTGGTTTTCCCGAAGCCAAGGCAGGTAAATCCTCAGCTCCCCACTGCGGAAAACTCGAGGCCAATGCTGCATCCGACACATCCGGCCACGGATCTGTGACAGTCTCGTGAAGCGCTGCCATGCGGGCACGCAACTGCACGGCGGTCGGTGTCCACGTCAGCGCTGACATTCCGTGCTCATTCAAGACCTGCTCCATGAGATCTTGAACAGTCTGCGGTGGCAGCGTCCTGAGTGACCGTGACGCGAGTCGAATAGCACCCAGCATGGTGGCCTGTTCGCCGCGAAATCGCTGTGCTGCCGGATCATACCAGGCGCGCGTGTCCTCATGGACAAGGGCGCCCGCACACCCCAGCGCATCATCCTCGCTGAGGGGGAGCGCCGCCCGGATCAGCGCGGTTGAACTGCCTGACGGCCGTGTCATATCGCTCACCGCCAGCCACTGCTGTCCGGCGAGGGGACTGGTGGCGGGCAGGGACGCTCCCAGACCGGACACTGACTGGTAGGACAAGAAAGAATCGCCGCGCCTACGCATGATCCACTGCGGGTGAGCGGTGGCGGCGACGAGGGCAAGCTGGTCATCACGGCTGAGCTGGTCTGCAGGGGCGTGGCGCGACATGTCGGCAGCGTATCGACCCATGAGGCGTGTCAGTCGCGCCGACTGGTCGCGTATATGCGACCACTCGGCGTGCGAGGAGTGGCGCAGACGGCGCACGCTGGCAGCAAGATCGGCGTTGTCACAGCGAATCTGCTCATCAATGATCGCAACACACTCACACGCGGCCTCCACCCCGATGACCGGCGCGCAGGCTGCCAGTGCGTGAGCAAGCGAGGGCGCGACCGGCAGTCGCGCAATCATCTCGCCATGAGGTGTGGGCGCGCCCTCAGTGTCGAGCGCCCCGATAGCGACCAGCGCCTCGCGAGCAGCCTGGACATTGCCCGAGGGCGGCTGATCCATCAACGGCAAGTCAGCAAAGTCGCGCACGCCCCACACCGCGCACTGCAACAGTGCATCAGTCAGATCAGACTCCACGATTTCCGGGGCCGGGGTCTGCCGGCGGCGTGCCCACTCATTTTCCGCGCAGCACCGCACCGCCCAGCCAGGGCCGAGCCTGGCTGCACGCCCCGAACGCTGGACCATCTCAGCTCGTGACGCTGGCACTGTGACCAGGGTGGTGACACCGCGTGCCGGGTCGATGGACGGGTGGCGAGCCAGCGCAGAATCAACAACGACGCGCACTCCGGGAACAGTCAGTGACGATTCAGCGATCGACGTGGACACGATGACGCGTCGCCGTCGCTCGCAGCCCTCAGGCACAGGTGTCAGGATACGGTCCTGCTCGGCCGCCGACAGAGCAGACAACAGAGGCACTATCTCCACGTCGCCCCGCAGACGCGCACGCAACTCATCAATCAGCATGCGGATCTCGCGTGCACCTGGCACAAAGACCAGGACATCTGCGCTGGTGCGCTGCACAGTCTCATCGACAACGCGACCCATGTGAGCCAGGAACTCTCGACTTACTCCCACTCGACCATTGCCACCGACAGGTGCGAGAGCAGAAACGCTCGGTGCGGCAGGCGCCCACGACTGTTCCAGTGGAAACAGCACGCCCGGCGCCTCAATCGTCATGACATCTGCACCCTCGCACTCGCAGGCGTGGGCGCGGACGAAAGTCAGTGTCGGTGCCATATCCAGCGTTGCCGAGGTGAGGAAGATCGTCAGATCCTCACGCAGTGTCTGCCGTACATCGAGCAGGAACGCCAGGGCCAGATCAGAGTCGAGCGCACGCTCATGGAACTCGTCCAGAATGACGGCACTCACTCCCGGCAAATCCGGATGAGCCTGGAGGCGGCGCACCAACACGCCAGGGGTGACCATCTCGATACGCGTGTGCGGGCCGACGGCGCGCTCGCCGCGCACCGTGAACCCGACCGTTTCCCCCACACGCTCACCCAGCAGGGAGGCAATTCGTCGGGCGGAAGCGCGCGCAGCCATACGTCGCGGCTGCGTGCAGATCACCGTGCCGCTGACGCGTGCTGCGACAGCGGGCGCAATGAGCGTCGTCTTACCGGACCCGGCGGTGGCTGACACGACGGCAAACGTCCCCGGGTGCGCGGCGCGCGTCACCTGATCGAGGACTGACACGATAGGCAGGTCCGGTGGATGTGTGATCAGATCAAACAGCGATCGCCGGGGCTCGCTGGCACTCGACCCCGGATCCGTCACAGTGTCAGTGTGCTCACTCGACGAAGTCAGCACTGATCATGAACGTCATCGAGTAGTCCTCGCCCGGTTCCAGCACGATCAGGTCGATCCCGGAATTGAACGCATCAGGCGGGCAAGTCATCGGCTCAACAGCGGTGGCGATACGTCCCTGCTGATCACCGGAGTACACCTGAACCCACGGCGCGTCAGAGGTGACAGACACGGATGAGCCACCCTCGTCACACAGGCTGACTTGCCACGTGCCGTCGGGCAATTCGGTGAACGCGTGATCGACCGACTGGCTGCCGATGAGTCGCCCGGAGCGGAAATCCAGATCCAGATCTTCCACATCCTTCAGCTCGACGGGTGCCAAACGCTTATCGACATCGAAAACCTTGCCGGCCGGAACCGTCAGCGTCATCGCGTCGATCGACTGCTGACCGATCGTGATGTAGGGGTGGTGTGAGCAACCATAGGGGGCAGGTTCGCTGCCCACATTCTTCGCGTAGATCGTGATGCTCAGGCCGCGCTCCGCGCTCAGTGCGTACGTCACCGACAGGTCGAGGGCGAAGGGGTAGCCGTATTGCGGCGGCAGGAATGTGCTCATGGTCGCTGAATCAGAATCGGAGTGTACGACGGTCCAGTCGGTCCAGGACACCAGCCCGTGCAGAGCTGCCCCGGTTTCGATTTCGTTTCGCGGCACGTCCATGCGCTCACCGTTCCACGTGTACGTCGCCTCGGTGATGCGGTTGGGCCACGGTGCCAGCGTTTTGCCGAAGTAGCCCTTCGTCAAAACGTTCGGGTTGAACGGAAGCGTGACATCGCGGCCGTTGAACGTCAGGGAAGCAAGAGCCGCTCCCACCGACACCACGTGAGCGGTGTATGCGCCTGCGCGCAGAGTAATATCGTGTCCGGAAAGTGTGCGTGTCATCGTTCCCACCCATCTGTGCTGGCAATCGTCATAGATTTCTTCCAGTGTAGTGGCTCGAGGCCGCTGCGCTGACACCCCGAGCGCGGGTGACGGAACCCACGCCAAGGGTGGCGCGAGGCACTGCTACATCACCGCTGCAATATCGAAGCGGCGCAGCTGCTCGCGCACCTTATCCACGTGCTCCACACTCGGGGGCTTGACGTCCTCCAGCGTGTACGTCATCCCCAGGTTCTTCCACTTGTCAATCGCCATCTGGTGGAACGGAAGGACTTCCAGACGGGACACGTTCGGCCACTTTTCGACGATCTGTCCCACTCGGTCGATGTTGTCCGGATCGTCGGTCAAACCCGGCACCAGGACGAAACGTACCCATACTTCGGTGCCGTGCTGAGCCAGGCGATCCCCGAAACTGATGGTGGGTTGCAGGTCGCGGCCAGTGACCTTTCGGTAGGTATCAGGATCACCGGACTTCACGTCGAGCAGCACCAGGTTCGTGTCCTCGATCATTTCATCAGTTGCCATCGCACCCAGGAAGCCGGAAGTGTCCAGCGCCGTGTGAATACCCATTTCACGGGCGCCGCGCAGGATGCGTGCAGTAAAAGCAGGCTGCATCAGTGCTTCGCCGCCCGACAGCGTGATTCCGCCGCCGGTGGTACGGAAGATTCTGCGATAGCGCTTAATGCGGCGCAACAGTTCATCGGACTCGATGGGCTGGCCGTCGCGCATATTCAGAGTGTCAGGGTTGTGGCAGTACAGGCAGCGCAGCGGGCACCCGTTGAGAAAAATCGTCATGCGGGTACCAGGTCCGTCCACCGCGGTCACGAGTTCCCACGAGTGAATCGACCCGAGTGTTCCTTCGCGCATACGGCGCAGACGATCTGTTCGCTCAAGGTCGGTCAGCTCCTGCAGGCCGGCTGTGCCCGCCCCGGCCATCCGATTAGCTGGCGGCTGAAAATCCTGGTCGCCGAGCAGCTCAATAGCCACTGGCTGTGACTGTGTCGTCATGTATGCACCTCCTGCCATAAAAAGCGCTTGGCTGCCTGCCATCGTTGAATCGATCGGCAGGCAACCAAGCGGCACGTTTCAGTTTTCTGATCTTCGCATTGCGGTGTCATCGCGCAGTGCCGAGGACGCCCTCGTACCTGCGGGGATCAGGCTGAGTGGTGGAACGTACGGGACAGAACATCCAGCTGCTGCTCGCGGGTGAGCTTCACGAAGTTCACTGCGTAGCCGGACACACGCACCGTCAGGTTCGGGTATTTCTCAGGATGGTCGATCGCATCTTCCAGGGTGGAACGGTCCAGCACATTAATGTTGGCGTGGTACAGCCCCTTGATGCCGCCGTTCTCCTCACGCTTGTCCTTCATGTCGGCTAGGCGCTCATCAAACGTCTTCGTTGCCATGATCTCTCCTTCTCAGGTTGTTTCTAGTATCTCAAAAGAACTGTTCGTCGTCTCAATCAGTCTTCAGGAATGAAGCCGGAATCGAGGATGCCGACCAGGTTCGTGACCTGCTCGCCCTTGTTCCGACCCAGACCTGATGGCGTGATCGTGTTGGTCAACGAAATGCCGTCAAGGGCATCGTTGTAGTCCAGTTTACCGACCGACAACATGGATGCGACCATGCCGTGCGTGTCCACACCGTTCTGCGGGTTGGCGCCCGGCGCGAAAGGCGTGCCGGCCTTGTGTCCGCAGGGGAACGCGCCGGTTGCGCGGCCGTAAACCACGTTCGAGGTAATGGTCAGCACCGACTGAGTCGGGATGGCATCACGGTACAGGGGGATCTGACGGATCTTGTCCATGATGGTGTGAACAACGGTGGCGGCGATTTCGTCTGCACGATCATCGTCGTTGCCGTAGGTCGGGAAGTCACCTTCGACCTCGTAGTCCACAACCAGGCCGGTCTCATCACGCACGGGGACGACCTTGGCGTACTTGATGGCAGCCAGGGAGTCGGCCACGATGGACAGGCCGGCGATACCGCAGCCCATGGTGCGCACGATATCCGAATCATGCAGTGCCATTTCCATCGCTTCGTAGGCGTAACGGTCGTGGCAGTAGTGGATGATGTTGAGGGCCTCAACGTAGGTGCCCACAACCCAGTCCAGCATGTCCTCGTACTTGGCCCAGACCTCATCGAAGTCCAGCGGGCCGTCACCCTTGATGGGCTCGTACTCGTCAACGATCTGCTTGCCGGTCATCTCATCGCGACCACCGTTGATGGCGTACAGCAGAGCCTTGGCGGCGTTGACGCGTGCGCCGAAGAACTGCATCTGCTTGCCCACGCGCATCGGAGACACACAGCATGCGATCGCTGCATCGTCGCCCCAGTGAGCGCGGATCTGCTCATCGGATTCGTACTGGATGGAGGACGTCTCGATCGAGATCGAGGCGCAGAATTCCTTGTAACCTGCGGGCAGGTTCTCATCCCAGAAGATCGTGATGTTTGGCTCGGGAGCCGGTCCCAGGTTGCGCAGTGTCTGCAGCAGACGGAAAGACGTCTTGGTGACCAGTGTGCGACCGTCCTCTGAGAAACCGGCATCTGACCAGGTTGCCCAGTAGGGATCGCCGGAGAAGATCTGATCGTACGCCTCGGTGCGCAGGAAACGCACGATACGCAGCTTGACAACCAGGGCGTCGATGATTTCCTGAGCGTCCTGCTCGGTGATCACGCCTGCCTTGAGGTCGCGCTCGAAGTAGATATCGAAGAATGCGGACAGGCGGCCGATCGACATTGCAGCGCCGTCCTGAGACTTCACGGACCCGAGGTAAGCGAAGTAGGTCCACTGCACAGCTTCCTGCGCGTTCTTCGCGGGGCCGGAGATGTCGAAGCCATAGCTGGCAGCCATGCTCTTCAGTTTCTTCAGAGCCTTGATCTGCTCGGCGTGTTCTTCACGGTAGCGGGCCCAGTGCTCGGAGAACGGCTGATCAGCGTAGCGGTCCTTGTCAACCTGCTTGGCTTCGATCAACGCGTCGACACCGTACAGAGCGACGCGGCGATAGTCACCGATGATACGGCCACGGCCGTAGGCGTCCGGCAGGCCGGTGATGATGTGGGAAGAACGGGCTGCGCGAATACGAGGTGTGTAAATATCGAACACGGCATCGTTGTGGGTCTTGCGGTACTGAGTGAAGATCTTCTTCACGTCAGGGTTGACCTCTTTGCCGGCTTCCTTGATGGCGGTTTCCACCATGCGCCATCCGCCGAACGGCATCATCGCGCGCTTGAGGGGTGAGTCGGTCTGCAAGCCGACGATCACATTGTCGTCGTCGCTGATGTATCCGGGGCCGAACGCGTCAACGTCTGCCGGTGTATCCGTGTCAACGTCGAGTACGCGCTTCCTGCGCTCCTCGGACAGGTAATTCTTCTCCAGTGTGTCCCACAGGCGCAGTGTCTTGTCTGTAGGGCCAGAAAGGAAGGAGGCGTCGCCCTCGTATGGCGTGTAGTTGCGCTGAATGAAATCACGAACGTCGATGTGCTCGGTCCATGCACCGCGCTCGAACCCATCCCACGGGTCTTCGCTGACGGATGTTGGAGCGGTCATCTGGGTGGTCATAATCCCTCTTCTCCGGTTCCGGTCCCTTCGATCTGAAGGGTTTCGGTGGCGTGGTTCGCGGCCAGCCAATGTATGTCTGTTTGACATCTGACCTTATTGTCTCTCGAAAGCGCTGGGCCTTCTAGGAGGATCCTGAATCAGGACCTATGGACTACGTCTCACTGCGCGTGGTTATGCTGACGGCATTCTGAGCAATGGGACAAAAGTCCCATGACGAATGTCGCATTATGCAGTAAGCGACGAGGGAGTCCTGTCCGCGCCGGATCAGAAGCGTGGAATGTTGCGCATATTTGACGTTGCCATTGACACTGCTTCGCCGGCACCGCGGTTCAACACGATCTTCGACATGGCCGTGGCAAAGCCGAACAGCTGCTCGCCGGTAATTTCAGGTGGAAGGCTCAGCGCGTTTGGATCGGTGATGACTTCGACGAGGGAGGGACCGCGATGGCTGAGCGCCCTCGTCAAGGCGTTGCGCACATCCTGAGGATCGTCCACGCGTTCAGCTTGGAATCCCATTGCGGACGCGACATCTGCATAGTGCATGTCGTGCACGTCGGTGCCGAAGTCAGGCATTCCGTCCACGAGCATCTCCAGCTTGACCATGCCCAGCGTTGAGTTATTGAACACGATGACCGTGATGGGCAGGTCATGCATGCGGGCTGTGACCAGCTCGCCGAGCAGCATTGACAGGCCGCCGTCGCCTGAAATGGAGATCACCTGGCGGTCCGGGAATGCTTCCTGAGCGCCGATGGCCTGAGGCAGAGCATTCGCCATTGATCCGTGCAGGAAGGAGCCGATCAGTCGGCGCGACCCCAGCGGATCGATGTAGCGGGCTGTCCACACGTTGCACATGCCGGTGTCGGCGGTGAAGATCGCGTCGCGTGCGGCAATCTCGTTCAGGACGTGTGCGACGTATTCGGGGTGAATCGGCTTGATGTGCTCGACCTTGCGCGTATAGGAGCCGACGGGTGCCTTCATGATCTTGGCGTGCTTCTTGAGCTGCTTCTTCAGGAATGCTGATGAGCGGCGTCCCTTGAGCTGCGGCATGAGGCTGTCAATCAATGCCTTGACATCGGCGCAGATCGGCAGGGACACGTCGGTGCGTCGTCCGAGTTTTTCGGGGCTGTTGTCGACCTGTACGGTCAGCGTGTCAGGCAGGAACTGGTTGTACGGGAAGTCTGTTCCAAGCAGCAACAGGACATCCGCATCGTTCATGCCTTCTGCAGCTGCGCCGTATCCCAGCAGGCCGGTCATGCCGACATCGAAGGGGTTGTCGTACTGAATGAAGTCTTTCCCGCGCAGGGTATGCCCGATTGGTGCCTGCAGTGCGTCTGCCAGTGCAATGACCTCATCATGTGCGCCCGCCACACCGATACCCGCGAAAATCGCGACCTTCTTGGCTTTGTTGAGCATGGTGGCAAGCTGAGCAACATCATCGGGGTTGGGGTGCAGAATCGGACGGCGAGCCGGAACGAACTGGGGTGTGGGAGCCTGCGCCTTCTGGTCAGACACGTCACCGGGAATCGTCACCACTGCGACACCCTGAGTGCCAATCGCGTGACGGATCGCAGCGTTCATGACGCGCGGAGCCTGTTGAGCGGTGGAAACCATTTCGCAGTACGACGAGCACTCCACAAAAAGCCGGTCGGGGTGGGTCTCCTGGAAGTAAGACTGTCCGATCTGCACGCTGGGAATGTGTGAGGCGATAGCCAGGACAGGCGCGCCGGAACGCTGCGCATCAAAGAGGCCGTTGATCAGGTGCAGGTTTCCCGGGCCGCATGAACCCGCACACACTGCCAGTTTTCCGGACACCTGAGCATCAGCGGCAGCGGCGAACGCGGCCGACTCCTCGTGGCGCACGTGCACCCAGTCGATACCGCCCCTGGCGGATCCTCCGGTTTTGCGCACCGCATCAACAATTGGGTTGAGCGAATCGCCCACGATTCCATAGATCCGATGTACTCCAGCTTCCACCAATTGGCTGACGAGTTGTTCTGCGACGTTCATTGCGTCTTTTTCCTTAACCGTCGAGGATCGATCTGCGAATCACCACATACATGCGGCGCATCTTTTACTGTACGCAATCTTGCTGCCATATACCTCGTGATGACGCTCACGAGGGAGCCCTCGCTCGCAGTGACGGTCACCATTGACGAGGGGCGAGCATCAACGACGCGGATCCATGTGCCGCACACTGGACACTGTCGCATCGGGCCTCTGGCCTTGGTTAGGATCACTATCGAAACGTCTGATCAATGAAGGGGTGCACGATGTCGGAACAGCCGCGCACAGTGCGAGTCGCCATCCTGGGAGCGGGAACCGTCGGCTCGCAGGTCATTCGACTGATCCACGAACGAAGCGCTGACTTGAGCGAACGATGCGGAGCGCAGCTGGAAATCTCAGCTGTCGTCGTGCGAAATGTGCACGCCCCGCGTGATGTTGACATCGATCCGGAACTGCTGACAACGGATGCGGCAGAAGCGATCGACCATGCAGACATCGTCATCGAACTGATCGGCGGCATTGAACCGGCACGTGAATACGTGCTGCGGGCCCTGAATGGTGGGGCAACGGTCGTGACCGGCAACAAGGCACTGCTTGCCGCCCACGGTCCGGAACTGTACGAGGCTGCGGCCCAGGCGGATACGGATCTGTACTTCGAAGCGGCAGTGGCTGGAGCCGTCCCAGTTGTCTACGGTCTGCGTGAATCGCTGGCAGGTGACAAGATCAGCCGTATTGTCGGCATCGTCAATGGCACGACGAACTTCATCCTTGATTCCATGCTCAACGCACACGCCAGCTACGAACAAGCCCTTGCCGACGCGCAGAAACGAGGCTACGCGGAAGCTGACCCCACTGCTGATGTCGAAGGGTATGACGCTGCCGCTAAGTGCGCACTGCTGGCCTCTCTGGCGTTCCATTCACGCGTATCCATGAACGATGTCAGCGTCGAAGGCATCTCGCAGATCACCGCTGACGACATGATGGAAGCGGCGCGCACCAATCACGTGATCAAACTGCTCGCCGTGGCTGAGCGTTGCCTCGACGATCTGGGCAATGAAGTGATCAACGCGCGCGTTCATCCGGCCCTCGTGCCGACAGGACACCCACTGGCCACTGTCGACGGCGTGTACAACGCCGTCATCATCGAAGGCGAATCTGCCGGACGGCTCATGTTCTACGGGCAAGGCGCAGGCGGTGCGCCAACTGCCTCAGCGGTATTGTCCGACCTGGTCGCCGGGGCGTCCCACCGTGTGCACGGTGGCCATGCTCCGCGCGAATCCACCTACGCGCATCTGCCGATCATTGAACAGGGCATGACACGCACCCGCTATCAGCTTCGTCTGCATGTTCATGACGATCTGGGTGTTTTAGCTGACGTGGCCTCCGTATTCGCCCGTCACGGCGTATCCATCCACTCGGTCGACCAGCGTGACGGTGAACCGGGTGCGCAAACCACCATCGTGATCGCCACGCACTGTGCCCGTGAGGCTGACGTGCTGGCAGTAGCTGAAGCACTCCGTCAATCTGACGCCGTCATCGACGTGGCGTCGCTCCTACGTATGGAAGGTGAATAACACATGGCTCATCAATGGCGCGGATTGCTGCGTGAATACGCTGAGCGGCTCCCACTGGAAGAATCCGACCCGGTTGTCACACTGCTGGAAGGTGGCACACCACTGGTAGAAGCTCCTGCCATTTCGAAGCGCGTCGGAGCGCGCGTCTGGCTGAAAGTGGAAGGCGCCAACCCGACTGGCTCGTTCAAGGACCGCGGCATGACAATGGCCGTGTCCAAAATCGCCGCCACCGACACCCAGATGATCGCCTGCGCCTCCACCGGCAACACGTCAGCCTCGGCTGCAGCCTATGCTGTGGCTGCCGGACTGCAATGCGTCGTGATCCTGCCCGCCGGAAAAATCGCTGCAGGAAAGCTGGCCCAGGCCATCATGCATGGTGCCCGCCTGGTTCAGGTCGACGGAAACTTCGACGATGCGCTGCGCATTGTGCGCAAGCTGACGGAAACCTACCCTGTCGCACTGGTCAACTCGGTCAACCCCTACCGCCTACAGGGGCAAAAGACCGCCGCATTCGAAATCGTTGACGCGCTGGGCGATGCGCCCGACATTCACATACTGCCCGTGGGAAACGCCGGGAACATTTCCGCCTACTGGATGGGTTACAACGAATACGCTGGCCAGAAAGCTGTCACCACGATGGAAGAGTCCTACCGGAACCTTCCAGCCGTTGCCACACACGTACCGCAGATGTGGGGCGTGCAGGCAGCCGGAGCGGCACCATTTGTTGCCGGACACCCCATCGACAACCCGGAAACAATTGCGACCGCCATCCGGATCGGATTCCCTGCGTCGTGGGATTTCGCCTCACGTGCGCGCGACGATTCCAAGGGACTCATCACCGCTGTTCCCGACGAGGAAATCATGCGCGCCCAGCAGATCATCGCCGGCGAAGCCGGAGTATTCGTCGAGCCGGCATCTGCCGCATCCGTGGCCGGGCTGCTCCGCGCAGCTGAAGACGGACGCGTTCCGCGCGACGCACGAATTGTGTGCACGGTGACGGGCAATGGCCTGAAGGATACGAAGACGGCGCTCGCGGCTCTGCCTGACGGGGGTGTGCAGGCCGAAGTCGTTGCACCCGACACGCACGAAGTTGCTGAACTGCTGGGGTTGAAGTAGCCGACGTTACCGAGGTGCACGCAGGCGCATCGCTGTGCCGTTAGTGGGCGATTCGGCGCCGTGTGCGGTCTAGACTAAGTTTCATCGCCTCATGAACGGCGGCGAGCGCCGCCCTCGTTCACTGTTAATCAATGTGTGGGAGACCATCGTGCAACTGCGTGCGGATTTTGCTCGTGTCAGCGTGCCGGCCACCAGCGCCAATTTGGGGCCGGGTTTTGACTGTCTCGGGATCGCACTGGATCTGCGCGACATCGTGTCCGTTCACGCCACTGCCGGCCCGACCAGCATTGTTGTCGAGGGCGAAGGGGCAGGCACTGTCAGCGAGGGCGACGACAACCTGATCGTGCGTGCGATGCGAGTGGGCTTGGATCATGTGGGCGCGCCGCAGGTAGGCGTGAGAATGCACTGCCATAACGTCATTCCGCACAGCAGGGGATTAGGCTCATCGGCCAGTGCCGTCGTGGCGGGACTGGCCCTGGCGCGCGAGCTGATCCGCGACGCTGAGGCGCTGGATGATCACACGATCCTGCAGCTCGCCACGCACATGGAAGGACATCCGGACAATGTGGCCCCCGCAATCGAAGGCGGCATGACAGTGGCGTGGATGGGTGATGATGACGCTCAGGCCCTGCGATTTGAGCCCCCCGCGTCGATGACGCCCACCGTGTTTATTCCTGATTTCCCACTCGCCACGTCGAAGGCGCGTCAGGTCCTGCCCGACGTCGTGCCCTATCGCGATGCTGTTGCCAACATTTCACGTGCAGCTGTGCTGGTTGCCGTCATGTCCGACAATGCGCGCACTGTCGGCTCGGACGATGCGGATATCAGCCGCTGGCTTTTCGACGCAACTGAGGACCATCTGCACCAGGAATACCGGCGCGCCGTGATGGAGCCGTCACTGGCACTGGTTGACTGGCTGCGTGAAGCCGGCGTGGCGGCAGTGGTCTCCGGCGCAGGACCCACTGTCATGGCGTTGAACCACGTGGATGATGACATGCGTGCGAGCGCGCAGCGGTCGGGTTGGACTGTGCGCTCTCTGGCTGTCAGCGGGGATGGAATCCGAACAGATCGCCCGCAGCGTCCCAATGTGTGATTTTCCGCTCAACAATCCTCGCATTGCCACGCGAAAGATGGCATAGTGGGGGGAGAAGTGGTTAAACTTTTCAGCGGTGACTGTGTTGTACAGTCATAGCCGCTGTGTCGGCCATCCTGGTACTCGTCACAAGACTTGTTCGACGTGTACACCTCCGTTTGTGTATCTTTCAACGGATTTCATCTGCCCGCATAGGGCGATCAAGTGAGGAACAATTAGTGAGCAACGATCACACTGATGGCGCATCGAATCACGCGCCATTGTCAGCCATGAAGCTGACGGAGCTGAAGGCACTTGCAGCGCAGATGGGGCTCCGCGGAGTCTCGACCATGCGCAAGGCCGATCTGGTCTCCACCATCGAAGCCGCCCGCCGCGGCAACAATTTGTCTCAAGCACGCTCAGAGCACAAACGCCCTGCCGCTGACGCCTCTGAACGCCACCAATCTGAATCGACAGGCGAACAGGCCTCGACACCGACACGGTCACGAGGACGTCGCCGCGTCGCCACTGCCGGTGCTGTCGAGCCGCGTCAATTCTCACTCGACTTTCCTGGGTCGGACTTCCAGAGCAAGCCGCTGGCTCCCAAGGGTGACGGCCACGACGAGGGCGACTCATCTGACGAGCACCGCGAACGCAAGCCACTGGCCCGCAAGGGCAATGGTCACGGACGTTCACGCTCCAACCAGTATGAGCGCAACAACGAGGCGCGTGAGAATCGCGCGGCTGCCCTCGATGTGCGTGCTGAACTCGCCGGTGTTCACAGTGATGATGACTCGGCCGACGCCGAGCAGTCCGGTAGCGAGTCAGCTCACCGCAAACTCAATGAGATTGAACTGCCTGAAGGCGACAACGCGAACAACTCCCGTGGGCGCGGTCGCAGAGAACGCAATGCGCGCCGCCGCGGACGAGACCGTGACGAGCGCCGAGACCGCTCAGATCGTTCGGAGCGAAATTCGCGCAACAACCGCCGTCGCGACAATGAGCCGGAAATTCGTGAAGACGATGTGCTGGCACCTATCGCAGGCATCCTGGACGTTCAGGAAAACCACGCCTTTGTTCGTACCTCGGGATACCTGGCCGGCCCGAACGATGTGTACGTCACTTTGGGCAATGTGCGCCGATGGAACCTGCGCGCAGGCGATGCCGTCTCCGGTGCGGTGCGTCAGCCTCGCGAAGGCGAGCGCCAGCGCCAGAAGTACAACGCACTGGTCAAGGTGGACACCGTTAACGGAATGTCTGTCGAGGAAGCCGGCGAGCGCCGCGAATTCGGCAAACTGACACCGCTGTACCCCAATGAGCAGCTGCGCCTGGAAACCACCCCGAAGGCCGTGACGCCTCGCGTCATCGACCTGGTGGCACCGATCGGCAAGGGACAGCGAGGATTGATCGTCTCCCCTCCGAAGGCCGGTAAGACGATGATTATCCAGCAGATCGCCAAGGCAATCGAGGTCAATAACCCTGAGGTTCACCTCATGGTCGTCCTGGTTGACGAGCGTCCTGAAGAAGTCACCGACATGCGCTCTATTGTCAAGGGTGAAGTCATCGCCTCCACCTTCGACCGCCCCGCTTCCGACCACACCACGGTTGCCGAACTTGCCATTGAGCGAGCCAAGCGCTTGGTCGAGCTGGGACAGGACGTTGTCGTGCTGCTCGATTCACTCACGCGCCTGTCACGCGCCTACAACCTGGCGGCACCGGCGTCAGGTCGTATCCTCTCCGGTGGTGTGGACGCTTCCGCGCTGTACCCGCCCAAGAAGTTCTTCGGCGCAGCCCGCAACCTCAAGGAAGGCGGCTCACTGACCATCGTGGCCTCTGCCTTGGTGGAGACCGGGTCCAAGATGGACGAAGTCATCTTTGAAGAGTTCAAGGGCACCGGCAACATGGAACTGCGCCTGTCGCGCGCGCTGGCAGATCGTCGAATCTTCCCGGCCATCGATGTCAACGCCTCGGGCACTCGTCGCGAGGAAGTCCTGTTCAAGCCTGAAGAGCTGCGCATCATGTGGAAGCTGCGCCGCGTCCTCGGATCCCTTGAGCAACAGCAGGCACTGGAAGTGGTTCTGGACAAACTCAAGGAAACCCAGTCCAATGCTGAGTTCCTCATGCTGATCCAGAAGACCACGCCGAACGCTGACTAGATTACCCACCGGCGGTGCGGGTGGGTAATCTCACCTGCACCGCCGGTACATCATCTGGATCTATCGGCCGGAAAGTGGCACAATTGCAACTCGGTTCCGGTTCACCGCGTAATGCGCGATGTCGATGATTGCGCATGCGGACCCGGCGTCCTCGAATCCCGTAAGGAGAAAACCATGAAAAAGGGTATCCACCCCGAATACGTTCCCACCACGGTGACGTGCACATGCGGCAACTCGTTTGAAACACGCTCGACGATTACGTCGGGTCAGATGCGCGTGGACGTGTGCTCCCAGTGCCACCCGTTCTACACGGGTAAGCAGAAGATTATGGATACTGGTGGCCGCGTGGCTCGCTTCGAAGCCCGTTACGGCAAACGCAGCAAGTAGCGTTTGACTTCAGCGCCGGTGACCCGTCAGGGCACCGGCGTCTTTGTATCGCACATCTTTTCGCCACAATCGGAGGAGCTCGCATGGCATCGGCATCACACGCAGATGAATTCCCGACGCTGCAGGCACTGCTCGAAGAGCACCATAGTGTCGAGCAGCAAATGGCAGATCCTGCACTGCACAACGATCAGGCAAAGGCTCGTAAAGTGGGGCGGCGCTACGCCGAACTGAACCGTGTTGCCGAGGCTTACCAGCGCTACTGCGCAGCCAGTGACGATATGGAAGCAGCTCGCGAACTCGCCGAGGAGGATCCGTCATTTGCGGATGAGGTGACAAGCCTGGAGGAACAGACCTGCCAGGCGCACGATGCCCTCGTCGATATTCTGACGCCGCGCGACCCTGACGACGCGCTCGATGTGATCCTGGAAGTCAAGAGCGGTGAAGGCGGCGAAGAATCCGCCCTGTTCGCAGCAGACCTGGCACGTATGTACGAGCGCTACGCCACCACGAAGGGATGGTCGGTCACCGAACTGTCCTCCACGCCCACCGAGCTGGGCGGTTTCAAGGACATCACGATGGCGATCCGCGCCAAAGGCACACCCAGCCCGGAAGAAGGCGTGTGGGCTCATCTCAAGTACGAGGGTGGCGTTCACCGCGTCCAACGCATTCCTGTCACCGAATCGCAGGGACGAATCCACACCTCTGCTGCCGGCGTATTCGTCATGCCGGAAGTCGAAGAAGATGACGAAGTTGAAATCGACCAGAACGATCTGCGCATCGACGTCTACCGTTCGTCAGGGCCTGGCGGACAGTCCGTGAACACGACGGACTCGGCTGTGCGCATCACTCACATTCCGACCGGCATCGTCGTGTCGATGCAAAATGAGAAATCGCAGCTGCAAAACCGTATCGCAGCTATGCGCGTGCTGGCATCCAGACTTGCTGCTGAAGCCAGGGCCAAGCGTGAGGCTGAAGCCAGCGCACAGCGCCTGTCTCAGGTACGCACCGTTGACCGCTCGGAGCGCATCCGCACCTACAATTTCCCGGAAAACCGCATCTCTGACCATCGCACCGGTTTCAAGGCCTACAACCTTGACCAGGTGTTGTCCGGCTCCCTGGATCCTGTCATCCAGTCAGCGATCGACACTGACGAGGCAGCGCGCCTGGGCAAAGCGGGCGATGAATAGGGCACTGAACGAGCAGCTGGTGCTGCCGCGTTCAGCAACCTATACGCCACGCGAATTGTTCGCGTGGGGCAGACGCGCCCTTCAAGCAGTCAACCTGGAGGGAGCACACGCCGACCAGGATGCCCGTGAGCTGCTGGAATGGGTACTGGGCTGTGACAGCCTCGTGAGCGCCCCGGACCAGGTGGGCGCGCGCGCAGCAGAACGCTACCGCTGCGCCATCGCATCGAGGCGCACCAGCATTCCTCTGCAGCACATCACGGGTCGCATGTATTTTCGGATGCTCACCCTGCGCGCAGAGCCCGGCGTATTCGTTGTTCGACCCGAAACCGAAATGGTCGCGCAGCACGCCATTGACGCGGCGCGAACCTGCAGTGCGGATGAGCCTGTGGTGGTGGACCTGTGTACAGGGTCGGGAGCCATCGCACTTGCGGTTGCCACCGAGGTACCCGCCTCGCGCGTTCTTGCCGTGGAGATTGACGAGGCTGCCTGTCAGCTTGCCGCTCGCAATATCGCTGACATCGAGCCGGTGCGCGTTCATCTGGTACGCGCCGATGCATTATCCGCCCTCGTCGAATACGAGGGGAGGGCCGACGTTGTCGTGTCGAACCCGCCGTATGTTCCCGGCAGCGCCCACCCTACGCAACGCGAAGCGCAACTGGACCCGCCGCGTGCCTTGTATGGCGGGGGAGAAGATGGGCTGGTGATCCCACGTGGCATCATGACCCGGGCGCGCGCCCTGCTGGCTCCGGGCGGCACACTCGTTATGGAGCACGCCGAATCTCAGGCAGAGGATCTGGTGGCATACGCTACAGCTCAGGGCTTCACGAATGTGCATACGGCACCGGATTTGACGGGACGGCCCCGCATGGTTATCGCAACCGCCCCCGTCGTGGAACAATAGCCGCGTGGCACATTCGACTATTCTTCACTGTTCACATGGCATCTCAGCGCAGGATCTGCAGCGCATCCGCACGTGTGTCAACCGTGGTGGCCTCATCGTCATGCCGACCGACACGGTCTACGGGATCGGCGCAACCGCACACGACCCTGCCGCCGTCGAAGCTGTTCAACACGCCAAGGGGCGAGGACGCTCCAAACCACCGCCGGTTCTGGTCGCAGATAATGAAGCGCTGGACGTGCTTGGCACTGACATCAGTGAGAGCACGCGTTTACTGGCGCGACGGTTCTGGCCTGGAGGCTTGACGCTGATCGTCCGCGCCCACCCCGACCTGGGCTGGGATCTGGGCGACACGGGCGGCACGATCGCACTGCGCATGCCTGATAGTGAGGTGGCGCTGTCGATTTTGCGCGAATGCGGTCCAATGGCCGTCACATCAGCGAATCTGACGGGCGAGCCTCCCGCCACCAGTGTTGAGGCGGCCGCTGCCTCGTTCGAGGATCACGTCGACCTGTATATTGACGGTGGTCCAACGGCGGGGGCGACTCCCTCGACGATCATCAATATGGCCACGGAGCAGCCCACACTGATCCGCCTGGGCGTCATCGACCCGCGCGACCTGGAAGATACGGCGGGCTGCACTTTTAAAAGTCCTGAGGACAAGTAGAGGCCGCCACCGATGAAGGTCTACCTGCTGCTCATGCTCATAGCCAGTGGTGTCACCGCGATTATGACGCCGCTGGTGCGATGGACATGCCTACGGTGGGGGATTGTGCCGAAGCTGCGTGAACGCGATATTCAGGTCACACCGATACCGCGACTGGGTGGCATCGCCATGACCGTCGGTCTGCTCATCACTTTGCTGATCGGCTCACGAATCCCGTACATGGCGCCCGTGTATTCGACCAGCATCCCGTGGGCAGTGATGGCAGGTGCTGCAGCCATGTGCGTGCTGGGCGTGCTCGATGACCTGCTGGAGCTGGACTGGCTGACCAAACTGACCGGACAGATCCTGATCGCCGGTCTCATGGCACTCCAGGGTGTTCAACTCGTTTCATTTCCCATCTTCGGCATCACGATCGGGTCGTCACGGTTGTCGCTGATTGCCACCGTGTTCGTCATGGTCGGCATCGTCAACGCCGTGAACTTCATTGATGGTCTGGACGGTCTGGCGGCCGGAGTCGTGGGGATTGGTGCGGCCGTGTTCTTCGGGTATTCCTACCTGCTGTCACGCCAGCTTGGTGCACAGTCATATGCGACAACCGCGTCACTGATCGTGATTGCACTGGTCGGGATCTGCGCCGGGTTCTTGTGGTACAACTATCACCCCTCGTCCATCATGATGGGCGGGGGAGCTGAGACGCTGGGATTGATTCTGGCTGCCTCCGGTGTCATCGTCACCGGTCAGATCGACCCCAACGTGCTGGAGCGAAGCCAGATCATCGCCGGTCTCATGCCGATTATTTTGCCCCTGGCTGTGATCGTCGTCCCCATCGGAGATCTGATGGTGACGGCAGTTCGACGCATGATGCGTGGGAAGAGCCCATTCCACGCCGACCGCTCCCACTTCCACGATCGCCTATTGGCACGAGGACGTTCCCATCGCGCCGTTGTCATGATTTTGTATTTATGGACGGCGATCATTTCGACTGCCGCATTGTCCTTGCTGCTGGTTGAATGGAATCGGACAGTGATGATTTTTGTGCCGTTGATTGTCCTGGCCACGATCCTGACCGCATCTGAATTCCCGTGGAAGATATCAGCGCGCGCACGCCCGCCACAGTCCGAGGCAGATGCGCCCGACCCGAGATCCGAAAGGTAGCCATGTCACTCGACCATGACCACACGCCCACCCGCGCAGCTACTCAGCCAGCGATGAATCGCGCCATGACAGCGCTGCGCCGGTTCATAGTGCTTGCAGGCGTCGTGATGACAGGCGGGGTCCTGGTGTGCTGGGCGTTGATGTCAACGGTCGGCTGGACGACCGCGCTGGTCAGCATCCTGGTTGTGGCAGTCCTGTGCGCCGCCGAATTCGTTGCACTGCCGCGCATGGTCGCGCAGGGACCGAATCTGTTTCTGGCGTGGATCGGCGGGGGATATTTGCTCAAGCTTGTGGCAGTGGCGGTCGCGCTCTTGGCATCGCGCCCCCTGGGGCTCAATCACCGCGTTGTCGCGATGACAGTAATCGTGACAATCCTCTCATTGATGGTGATTGAACTCGTGATTTTGATGCGTACACGCATCCCCACGGTGGTCCCAGTTGCGACGCAATCCGGTCAAGTGGCGCAAACTCGCGACCACTCCCGCACGCGGTTAGGTGAGCACGATCCGGGTGCTGACACCTCAATGTGACGTTTGTCCCGCGTATCAGGTGGTTTTGGCACTAAAGAGGGTCTGAACCCTGTTAGAGTAGGGACGCTGCAACGCTCGTGACACCACGTGTCGGCTAGCCTGTAGAGCAGTGCATGCGGATCGAAAGGAGGCCGTCCTCGGCGATGTCAACGACCCAGGTGTCCACACAGGTCACGTCACGCTCCGCTGAGCCCAGGCGACGTAACCTTCCGCTCTGGTACTGGATTGTCACGGCAGGTCTGGTTCTTCTGATAGCTCTGACAGCTATCCCTGCGCTGCGCAGCCATCCCCACAGTCCCGGTGTGACAGATTTCTTCCCGCCATCACTGTTCGGACCTGAACACGGTACGGTGGTCAACCGCCTGACACTGGCACGCATCATTGCTGCGGTGCTGATCTGCGCTCTGTTTGTTGCTGGCGCAATGAGGGCGAAGATCGTCCCCACTCGCTTCCAGCAACTGATTGAAGCATGTGCCCTGTTTATCCGCGATTCGATCTCCATCCCGATGTTGGGGGAGAAGCGAGGGCGACAGTACGCGCCACTGATCGGCGTCTTTTTCTTCGGCGTGATCGCAATGAACATCACCGGTATCGTTCCCGGTATCAACATTGCCGCCTCGTCGGTAATCGCTGTGCCGCTGGTGTTCGCAATCTTCTCCTACGTGTCGTTCATCTGGGCGGGTATCCGTACCCGCGGCGTCGGCACGTTCTTTGCTGAGCAGCTCTTGCCGAAGGGACTCCCTAAGCCGGTTTACCTGCTGATCACTCCCATCGAGTTTTTCTCAACATTCATTGTCCGCCCTGCAACGCTGGCGATCCGACTCCTGTGCAACATGATGTCGGGACACCTGTTGCTCGCATTGACGTTCTTCGGGACGTCAGCCCTGCTGGCGGCGGCAGGCTCGCTCAAGGCTCTGGCGGCCGTCACATTCGCGGCAGCCATTGCAATGACGCTTTTCGAGATCTTCGTCGCCTTCCTGCAGGCCTACATTTTTGCCACGCTGACTGCTGTCTACATCAAGTTGTCGGTGGAGTCCCATTAGTCAAATACACAGCCGCTCGGCACACACAGAAAAGGAAGAATCCATGACCGGAACAATCGCCTACATCGGCTACGGAATTGCAACCCTCGGACCTGCTTTGGGTATTGGCATGCTGGTGGGCAAGACCCAGGAAGCAACCGCCCGTCAGCCTGAGGTTGCCGGCCGTCTGTTCACCAACATGATCATCGGTGCCGCACTTGTCGAAGCCCTCGGCTTGATCGGCTTCGCAATGCCCTTCGTCGTTCAGTGATATTCATGTTGCCAATGCAAGAAGCAGGAGATGCGGCGGCTGGGACGAGCGTCCTCGTCCCACCAGTGGCCGAAGTCTTTCTGTCTGCCATCATTTTGCTGGGAATCTGGCTTGTCATCGGCAAGTTCGCTCTTCCCCGCATCTACGCGATGATGGATGAGCGCGAGGAGCGCATCGAGGCCGGTCTGCATGCTGCTGAACAGGCACGTGAAGACCGTGCACTTGCTGAACGCGAACGCGAAGAGGCGTTGGCGCAGGCCAACGTTGAAGCTCATTCCATTCGCGAGCAGGCAAATGCTGACGCGAAACGCATCAGGTCTCAGGCTCGCGAATCCGCCCAGGAAGAAGCCGCCCGCATTCAGGAGAACGCCCAGCGCCAGATTCAGGCTGAACGCCAGTCAGCAGTGGTTTCGCTGCGCTCGGACATTGGTGAGCTGGCAACCCAGCTGGCCGAACGCATCGTCTCGGAGCAGCTCAGGGATCAGGATCTGTCACATCGGGTGATGGACCGCTTCCTCGATGACCTTGATGACATGTCGTTGAGCACAGCTGCGTCGACCTCCGCACAGCCGCAAGGAACGAACGCATAATGCGCAGATCAAGCCGCATGAGTGTCGATGCCGCACAGTCAGTTGTGTCGCGCATCTTGTCGCCCACGTTCTCTGAAACTGACCAGGGACTGCGTGTGGCGGAAGAGCTCTTCGCTATCGCAGATATGGTCAGGGACGATTCACGCTTGGGTCGCTCATTGACCGATCCGGCGCGCGCTCGTGAGGACAAGGTGCGTCTGGCTGACGACTTGTTCGCCGCCACGGTCACCTCTCAGACGCTCGAGGTGATTCACACTCTCGTTGAGGGCGAGTGGTCATCGTCCAGTGACATTATCGAGGGTCTGGAGCAGGTGGGTATTCACGCTCTTCTGCGTGACGCGAAGTCTCATGACGGCTTGGACCGGGTTCTTTCCGAATTGTCCGACATTCACCAGGTCCTCCTGTCCAACCGGGAGCTGCGCACGCAGCTGTCGGTGCTGGGGCGTGGATCATCTGACGATCGGGCAGCTCTGGCGGAAAAGATTTTCGGACCTCACGTCAGCGCATGGACTCTGCGGATTGTGCGCCGCCAGGTCGGACGGCTCAACAAAGGACAGCTGATGTCGCATCTGCGCCATATCGCGCAGGACGCAGCGTCCCTGAAAGACGAAAACCTGGTGTCCGTCATCAGTGCCGGCCCGTTGACAGATGCTCAGATGCATCGCCTCCAGACGATGCTCAACGAGAAACTGGGCGAAACGGTCAGCATCGACATGACATATGATCCCTCCCTGATCGGAGGATTCCGAATCATTTCCGGCGACCTCGTCATAGATTCATCGATAGCAACGCGACTACGACAGTTGCACCAATCCCTCGCGCACTGATAGATGATGGCGCACCACAATACACAGACAAAGGAAACGCTCAATGGCTGAACTCTCGATTAGCTCCGAAGAGATCCGCTCGGCTCTCGATTCTTTTGTGGACTCCTACAAGCCCACTCAAGCGGCAGTCGAAGAAGTCGGACACGTCACCGAAACGGCCGACGGCATTGCCCGCGTGGAAGGCCTGCCCGGTGCAATGGCAAACGAGCTTCTTCGCTTTGAAGACGGCACGCTTGGCGTGGCCATGAACCTCGACGTGCGCGAAATTGGTGCCGTTCTGCTGGGTGATTTCAGCGGCATTGAAGAAGGCCAGCCGGTTCACCGCACAGGTGACGTTCTGTCTGTGCCGGTTGGTGACGGATACCTGGGGCGCACCGTTGACCCCCTCGGCAATCCGATCGACGGTCTGGGCGAGATCCAGGATCTGACGGGTCGACGCGCCCTCGAACTTCAGGCACCCGGCGTGATGATGCGTCGTTCGGTCCACGAGCCGCTCCAGACCGGTCTGAAAGCTATCGACTCGATGATTCCGATCGGACGTGGCCAGCGTCAGCTGATCATCGGTGACCGTCAGACAGGTAAGACCACCATCGCGATCGACACGATCATGAACCAGCGTGATAACTGGCTGTCGGGCGATCCGAGCAAGCAGGTGCGCTGCATCTACGTGGCGGTTGGCCAGAAGGGTTCGACGATCGCATCGGTGCGCTCCACACTGGAAGAAAACGGGGCGATGGACTACACCACCATCATTGCCTCACCGGCATCCGACCCCGCAGGCTTTAAGTACCTTGCGCCCTACACCGGATCCGCTATCGGACAGCACTGGATGTACGAGGGCAAGCACGTCCTCATCGTGTTCGATGACCTGTCCAAGCAGGCCGAGGCCTACCGAGCCGTGTCCCTTCTGCTGCGTCGCCCACCGGGGCGTGAAGCATACCCCGGCGACGTGTTCTACCTGCATTCACGTCTGCTGGAACGTTGCGCCAAACTCTCCGATGAACTGGGCGGCGGATCGATGACGGGTCTTCCCATCATCGAAACGAAAGCGAACGACGTATCGGCCTACATTCCGACCAACGTCATTTCAATCACCGACGGCCAGATCTTCCTGCAGTCGAATCTGTTCAACTCGAACCAGCGCCCTGCAGTCGACGTCGGTATCTCGGTGTCCCGCGTGGGTGGCGACGCTCAGATCAAGGCCATGAAGAAAGTGGCGGGCACGCTGAAACTGACGCTGGCCCAGTACCGTTCGATGGCGGCGTTCGCAATGTTCGCTTCCGACCTTGACGCCACGACCCGTTCACAGTTGACTCGTGGTGAGCGTCTGATGGAACTGCTCAAGCAGCCGCAGTCCACGCCGTACCCCGTGGAAGAACAGGTCGCATCGATCTGGGTGGGTACGCACGGCTACCTCGACAAGCTGGACGTGTCTGACGTGAGTTCCTACGAGCATCAGCTTCTGGACTACCTGCGCTCACACTCCGACGTGCTGACCACGATCCGCGAGACTGGCGTGCTGGATGATGACACGGAGAATGCTCTGCGTGAGGCCGCAGAGAAGTTCACGCAGCAATGGCTGAGCGCTCAGCCAGGTGAGAACCTGGAGGACGGCGAGGTTGAAGCTGAACATTCACGTGAAGAGATTGTCCGTCGTCGCCGTGAGAAGAAGGCCTGATCGATGGCTGGTCAGCAGAGGATCTACAAGCAGCGCATTGCGTCTACGCAAACGCTGAGCAAGGTCTTCCGCGCCATGGAGATGATTGCAGCCTCCAGGATCGGCGCGGCGCGTCGCGATGCGACCGAAGTGGGACCCTACGAGCAGGCGATCACGCAGGCTGTGGCCTCAGTTGCCATCCACACGGATATGGGGCACCCGCTGACCGACGTGCGAAACGACACGCCTCGCGTGGCCGTGCTGGTGGTCGCTTCTGACCGAGGCATGGCGGGTGCCTATTCAGCGACAATTCTGCGTGAAACAGAGCACCTGATCACCACGCTGCGCGAAGAAGGGAAGACCCCGATCCTGTATACCTGCGGGCGTCGCGCCAAGAATTACTTCAGCTTCCGTGGCGCTGAGATCGAGCGTTCGTGGGAAGGTGAATCGGACGAACCCAGCCTGGAGATGACGCACAGCATCGCCGAGGAACTGCTGAAGCGGTTCCTGGATGAGGACAGGATGACCGGCGTGTCCGAGGTTCACCTGGTCTACACGCGATTCAGGAACATGATGAGCCAGATTCCTCAGGTCAGGCAGATGCTGCCGCTGACTGTCGTGGATGCCTACGGTGAAGGCGAGACAAATGAAGTCGATCCGGTAAAGGACGACGGATCGCTGCTTTTCCCTGAATACGAATTCATCCCGTCTGCGCGCGACGTCCTCGATGCTTTGCTGCCTCTTTATGTGGAAAGCCGCATCCGCAACGTTCTGCTTCAAGCCGCCGCATCGGAACTGGCGTCGCGTCAGCGAGCGATGCACACGGCAACCGACAACGCTGAAGAATTGATTACGAAGTACACGCGTTTGGCGAATTCGGCCCGCCAGGCGGAGATCACGCAGGAAATTAGTGAGATCGTGGGCGGGGCCGACGCCTTGGCTAACGGCTGAGCCCACATGATGGAGAAGATGACCATGACAGAATCACCAGAAACCGGCGAAGGCCGAGTTGCCCGCGTCGTCGGCCCCGTTGTCGACGTCGAGTTTCCGCCTGACCGGATCCCGGCCCTCTACAACGCACTGCAGGTGGATGTGGAGCTGCCTGACCAGGGCGAAGGATCCGAATCATTCGTCATGACGCTGGAAGTCGCACAGCACTTGGGTGACAACCTGGTTCGCACAATCGCACTCAAGCCGACTGACGGCCTGGTGCGCGGTGCCCGCGTGCGCGACACCGGCGGCCCCATCACTGTCCCGGTCGGTGACGTCACCAAGGGACACGTCTTCAACGTGATCGGTGAACCGCTCAACCTCAAAGATGGCGAACAGCTCGAAATCACAGAGCGCTGGCCTATTCACCGTCAACCACCTGCATTCGATCAGCTTGAGCCACGCACCAAGATGTTCGAAACGGGCATCAAGGTGATCGACCTGCTTACCCCCTATGTGCAGGGCGGCAAGATCGGCCTGTTCGGCGGCGCAGGCGTGGGCAAGACCGTGCTGATTCAGGAAATGATTCAGCGTGTTGCTCAGGATCACGGCGGCGTGTCCGTGTTCGCCGGTGTGGGCGAACGTACCCGTGAAGGCAACGACCTGATTCACGAAATGGCTGATGCAGGCGTCTTCGACAAGACCGCACTGGTCTTTGGCCAGATGGACGAGCCGCCGGGGACCAGGTTGCGTATCGCGCTGACCGGCCTGACGATGGCGGAATACTTCCGCGATGTACAAAACCAGGACGTGCTGCTGTTCATCGACAACATCTTCCGTTTCACTCAGGCAGGTTCCGAGGTGTCCACCCTGCTGGGCCGTATGCCCTCGGCCGTGGGTTACCAGCCGAATCTGGCGGACGAGATGGGCCAGCTTCAAGAGCGCATCACCTCTGCCGGTGGTCACTCCATTACCTCGCTGCAGGCCATCTACGTGCCAGCCGATGACTACACGGACCCCGCGCCGGCTACCACGTTCGCGCACCTGGATGCGACCACGGAACTGTCCCGTGAGATCGCGTCGAAGGGTCTGTACCCGGCGGTTGACCCGCTGTCATCGACCAGCCGTCTGCTTGACCCGGCTGCGATCGGCCAGGAACACTACGATGTGGCAATCCACGTCAAGGCCATCTTGCAGAAGAACAAGGAGCTGCAGGACATCATCGCCATTCTGGGTGTCGACGAATTGTCCGAGGAAGACAAGGTCACGGTTGCGCGTGCACGTCGAATCGAACAGTTCCTGTCACAGAACATCTATATGGCTGAAAAGTTCACCGGCCAGCCAGGCTCCACCGTTCCGCTGTCAGAAACCATCGAAGCCTTCAAGCGCATTGCCGAGGGCTACTACGACAAGGTTCCTGAGCAGGCATTCTTCAATATCGGCGGCATTGAGGATCTGGAGCGCAAGTGGCACGAACTTGAGGCAGAATCCTGATGGCCGAGACAGGGGCGCTGAGCGTCAAAATCGTGACGAAGCGAGGCCTGTCCTGGCAGGGAGCTGCGCAGTATGTGCAGGTCCCAGTCGAAGACGGCTCGCTGGGCATTTTGCCTCATCGTCAACCATTGTTGGCTAGATTGAAAGAAGGTCCCGTCATTCTCACCATTGGCGACGACACGAAGACATTTCCGGTAGCCGGCGGATTCGTCTCCGTGGATTCTGACGTTGTCACCGTTGTTGCAGAAGGCATGGAGTCCTGAGAACACTGAGAACTACGTCCGTGATGAGCATTCATCACGGACGTAGGCGATATTACTGCATGGAAGGAGCTACAGCATCATGAACACTGCGTTGGTGTGGGCGCTGTGGCTCATCGTCATACTCGCCGTCATCGCTATGCTGATCGTCGGCTATATCAATGTGCGTGCCCGCCGGCTGGACACCTACCTGGGATCGTTTAGATGCTGGGCGCGCCGAGACTCTCAGTCCGGCTGGACAGCCGGAGTCGCCCATTACGGAGTCGAAACCCTCACCTGGTACCGCCTGGTGGGGTTTTCCATGCGGCCGGTTTTCTCAATGCCTCGACGTACCCTTGAAGTCTCAGCGCCCGACACTCGCTCTGTTGACGGAACCATGATCGAAGTGCATCTGGTCTCCGGTGATGATCGCTGGCAGGTGGCGATGGCCGCATCCAGTTACAACGGCCTGGTGTCATGGGCAGAATCTGGCCCTCCGCGTTCCTCGCAATCGTCCATCGACTAAAACGAGCAAAAAGGCAGGCACGCTTTCGTGCGTATCGTAGTAGCAACATGTTCAGTTGATTATTCAGGCCGGCTAACCGCGCACCTGGACAAAGCCCCGCGCGTCATCATGCTGAAGGCAGACGGCTCGGTCCTGGTTCACTCCGATGGCGGCTCCTATAAGCCGCTGAACTGGATGAGCGCCCCGTGCCATATGCGCATCGATGAGCCCAGCACCGATGAAACGGATCTAGGCGTGAGCGAGGTGTGGACTGTTCAGGCCGCCAAGTCTGACGACCAGCTGCTCATCCGTATTTTCGACGTTCTCCACGACGTCAACGAGGACCTCGGCGTGGATCCGGGCCTCATTAAGGACGGCGTGGAAGCCCACCTGCAGGCTCTGCTGGCTGAACAGGTGCCCTTGATCCTGGGAACGGGATACTCGCTGGTTCGCAGAGAATATCCCACGCCAATCGGGCCGGTGGATCTGCTGGTGCGCGACGAACACAATGTTCCCATCGCTATCGAGGTGAAGCGACGCGGTGGCGTCGACGGAGTGGAACAGCTCACTCGCTACCTGTCGCTACTGGCCAGAGATCCCCTGCTTTCTGACATTCGCGGCATTTTCGCTGCTCAGGAGGTCACGCGGCAGGCACGCACACTGGCAGAAGACAGAGGAATCCAAGTAGTCGTACTCGACTACGACGCAATGCGAGGCGTCGATGACGCAGAATCTCGCCTGTTCTAGGAAAAGAGAGACCATGACGGATCAGACTGATCAATCCACTTCACTCGTTGCTCTTCGAGGACGGGTCGTCACACCGGATACGGTGATCGACGATGGGGCAGTGGCGTGGGACCGCGACACCATTATCTGGGTCGGTGATGCGGCGGCGCAGGAGGCCCCCTCGTCAATTCGTGAACAACTCAATGATCTGAAGCCGAGCGATGACATCATTATCCCTGGCCTCGTCGACGTGCACTGCCACGGCGGTGGTGGCGAATCGTTCCCGAACGCGCAGACCCCCGAGCAAGCGATGACGGCTGTTACCGAGCACCGCGCTCACGGGACGACCTCCCTTGTTGCATCGCTGGTGACTGCTGACGCGCAGACCCTCAAGGAACGTGCTGCCATGCTCGCCACGCTGGCCGATCGAGGGGAGCTGGCTGGAATCCACTTTGAAGGTCCGTTCGTGTCTCATGAGCGCTGTGGCGCGCAGGACCCACAGTTCATCTGCGACCCGGATCCCGTGCTGACAGCTGAACTGCTGGACGTGGCTGGCGGGCACGCGGTGACCATGACCGTGGCGCCGGAGAAACCGCACGCCAGCGGTGAGGGTTCAGTGGCTGAAGTACTGCGCGAGGGGGGTGCTCTGCCATCGTGGGGGCATACGGATGCAGAGCCGGACGACGTTCGAGCCGTCTTTGAGGACGCCCGAGGACGCTACGCTGATCAGCTGAAAGACCCGGACCATACACGTCCCCTGGCGACGGTGACGCACCTGTTTAACGGCATGAAGCCGATGCACCACCGCGATCCCGGTTCCATTGCAGAGTTCCTTGCAGCGGGTGCGCGAGGTGATGCGGTCGTGGAGATGATCTGTGATGGTGTGCATGTCAATCCCACGCTGGTGCGCTGTGTGTACGAGGTTCTCGGACGGTCGCGCTGCGTCTTCATCACTGATGCGATGGCTGCTGCCGGAATGGCGGATGGCAGCTACCAGCTTGGGCCTCAGGCTGTGACGGTAACTGATGGGATTGCTCGTCTGACTGATGGCGGAGCGATCGCCGGTGGAACAGCTCACCTGCTCGATTGCGTGCGCGTCGCAGTAGGCGCTGGAATTCCGCTGGTCGATGCGGTATTTATGGCATCTGCTCAAGGTGCGAGAATCCTTGGCGATGAGACGGTGGGGGCACTCGAAGTCGGCAAGCGTGCTGACGTGGTCTGTCTGGATTCTGAGCTGCACCCCTTGCGCGTGTGGCGCGCGGGTGTCGTGTGCGATAGGAATAAGTAAGAGCGGCAAGACGACGTAGGCGGCCAGAGGAGCGATCACGACATGGGGCGGGGCAGACGGTCACGAAAACGACCTTGGGGCGGCGAACATCCGCGCCTCGATATGAGTCGTCTGGCCTCCATGCCGCTTAGTGCCGAGGGGCCTGGTGGGCTGCACTATCAGGTGTCGTACGTGTCGGGATCGCAGAAGACGTACACGTGTCCTGGTTGTGTCCATCCGATTGCTCCTGGCACACCTCATGTGGTCGCGTGGCCCGAAGAAGCACCCTTTGGATGGGATCAGGGGGTGGAAGCCAGACGCCATTGGCACCGGCATTGCTGGGAGCACCGGCTTCGGCCCCTCTGAGCCTGACTTGTTGGGCCTGTCTCGTGAGCCCGTCAGGCACTGCCCTTTTCGACTCTGCGATATGATGGATTATTACCATCGGTTCTGCGCTCACATCAACGGGCACTGTATTGTGAATGACATACGAGGAATTTTTGCGGAGGAGCGGACACTGTGAGTGGTATCAGACGTTACGCCAGCGCTTTAGCCCTTGCAGCAGTGGCTCTTGTTGCTGGCATCATCGGCATTTTGACACTGACCGTTTGGGCACCTGGACAGCACATTGAGGCCAAGGCTGACCCAGATCAGCCCTATGTGATGACGCGTGCGCGTGTGCTCCCTTTGAAAGCAGAAGACGTGACAGTGACCGTCGAAGCTGCCGATGCGTCGACGCCCGTCAGTGTCGTGGTTGGATCCACTCCTGATGTGATCGGGTGGCTCGGTGACGAGGCTTATACCGAAGTTGTGGGCCTGGAAGCTGGTATGACACAGCTGAAAGTAACCGACCATGCGGAAACGGATGCGAATCAGGCGCAATCGTCGGATGTGGCTGATGGCGAGCAATCCGCAGCTGCTCCTCAGTCAACGGCCGATGGCCAGGCACAGTCCGAAGCTCAGACTGCCAAGGAAGAAGCTCAGTCGGGGGCCTCGATTGCGAACCCGTTGGATAATGACATGTGGTTGGATCAGGCAGCCGGCCAGGGGAGCGCGTCGCTCACACTGAAAGCCGTTCCTGACACGGTGTCCGTACTGGCCACGACAGACGGTTCGAAAGCCCCGACATTGACGTTGACTTGGCCGGTTGAGCGCACCAATATCGCAGCGATCGCCGTTTGGCTTTTGACCATTGTCCTGGCACTGATCGCCGCAGTCATGGCGGTCATCATCTGGCGCAACCAGCGTCGCCGCGCGGCACGTGCCGACGAGCTGAAGTCTCGTGACCAGGCTGATACCACCGACACCGCCCCGATCGACATCTCCCAGATGCCAGACGCCGAGGAAGCCTCTGACGAGGCAGACGATGAGGGTGACGTGTCGCAAGCTGAGGACGGTACCCATGAAGCAGACAAGGCTGAGTCGCTTGATGTCAGCGAGCCGGTCCCGGTAGCCGACCTGACAGATGAAGCTGACGGCTTGCCTGAGGAGCAAGCCCACCGGCAAGAACACGATCACTGTGAAGAGGTGAAACGCTCCGAAGAGGCGAACCAGTACGAAGCAGCGGAAGAGCCGGAAGAACTTGCTGAATCCGCTGAACCTGTCGAGCCGGCCATGAACGGCGAAGCTGAAGACCTCGTCGAACAGAAACAGGCTGCCGAACCCGCTGAGTCGGAGGAAGCTGTAGAACCGGCTGAGCTTGCTGAGCCGGCTGAGACTGCAAAGCCAGCCGAACCAGTCGAACATTCGGCCCCCACCGATTCGGGTGTCATTGACATGTCCGTGGCTCGTGTACCGATGGTCTTCCCGACGCGACGCGCATTACGCGAAGCGCGCTCCCGAGGCGAAGAATCGGTGAATATCGATGGCCACGAATTCAACACTGGCCTCATCCCGATCGTCCCGTCGGCGCACCAAGCAGACAGCGGCGACACCCTCGTACGTCAGACAGACGGCGACCGTGCGGAAAACGAAGCCGACCATGTGAGCGGCACTGGACACGCGAGCCGAACCGACCGTTCACAGGACGGCGACGATCCACGGGGCGACGATACACAAGCTGACGCCGAACGACCTCAGGACACTGGCCGTTCCCAAAAGGGCGCATGGACGTCCATCATGTCGAACTGGCTGCATCGTGACGGAACAGGATCGACCAAGGAGGAACAGTGATACGCCGCCGCATCTGCGCTGCCGTGGTGATGCTCGCATCACTGTCGATGGTCAGCGCCTGCTCGTCAGGAGAAATAGAAGTACCGGCCACTGAACAGCCAGCGTCCGGCGCAAACGGTGCGGCCAACCTGGATGCCAACCGCATCAACGCGATCCTCGGACATATCCAGGCCGCACTCGACCAAGCCAGTGACGAGGGCACGACCGAAGCCCTGTCCGGACGCGTCAAAGACCCGGCTCTGCGCATGCGCGGTGCACAGTTCGTGCTCGCCAAAGCCAAGGACACCACGGTGCCGCAGCTGAGTCTCACCGGGGAAATGGTGACATCGACCAACTCAACGACGTGGCCGCGAATGTTCCTGGACATCGAGCAAAGCTCGGACGGGGAACTGCCGATTGTTTACGTCATCACTCAGCAGGATGCGCGCTCCAATTACGAACTGGAGAACTGGGTGCGCCTTCTGGGCGGCTCAGAATTCACGACAGCCCCACTGGAGACGGGTGCAGCATACGTACCTGCCGATGCCGACGGCTTCATCATGACGCCCAGCGAAGCAGTGGAAAAATATGTCGAAATGCTCAATTCTGGCACCGCCGGATCCGACATGTTCGCAGAAGACGAGTATGCGCGCTCGCACTTCGACGAGATCGCATCGCTCGGACAATCCGTGCAGGCCGCCGGTACCGTCACGGCTCACGCACAGACGGAGGGATTGCCGATCTCAGGACTCGTCTTGAACAACGGATCAGCCCTCGTGTCCGCATCGTTCGCAATGACGCACACCTACCAGCGCACGGTTGCCAGATCCACCATGCAGCTGGGCGGCTCCCCTGCGGCTATTAACGAGGGAGACCCCAAGGTTATCGGATCGGCATCTGCGAAATATCTGGTCTCGGTTTTGATTGAGCTGCCGCAGGCCGGATCCGATCAGAAAGCTCGCGTCATCGGCGCTGAACGTGTGATCGAGCAGGTCACGCGCGATGATTCAACCAAACCCGAAGGAGAATAAGTGGCAGAGAGTGATCCATCAATGGCGCAGCACAATTCGCAGCGGGAACCAGCCTCGCGTGCAGCGCACAGCGCGGAGGCCTCCGAACAGTCTCACGTGCAGCGTCAGGTCGCCGATTCTCACGGTGCCGTTGACCTGTCCGCTTCGGGCGTCCCTGCTGCCGCTCCTGCCGACGGTGATGCCGGGGTGCAACTGAACGTGCCTTTGATTCGCGACTGCGATGACGCTCAGTTCGAGGACATCATGGCAACGTCACGCACTGTTCCTGTGCTGATGGCACTGTGGTCATCGCGCTCCTTGGAGTCATCGTCCGTTCTGTCCATGCTGGAGGGGATCGTCCGCGAAAGGAGCGGCGCCTTCCAGTTGGTGAAGATCGAGGTGGAGAAAGCTCCGGGCATCACTCGCGCACTTCAGGTGCAGGCCTTGCCGACGGTGTGTGCACTGATCGGTGGGCGCCCGATCCCGCTCTTCCAGGGAAATGCGATTAAAGAACAGGTCGTGCCGGTCCTGGATGAACTGTTGACGGCAGCCCAGCAGATGGGGGTTACGGGCCGCGTCGCAGTCAGCGGGGAGGACGTGAAGGCGCCCGTACCGCCTGAACACCAGCATGCGTTGGACCTGGAAGAATCAGGTGACCTCGACGGCGCGATCGCGGCGTGGGAGAAGATCGTGGAGCGCAATGCGCGCGACCACGATGCCGAAGCCCAGTTGGCGCGCGTGCGTCTGCTTGAGCGCGGCACGGCTGGGAATGCGGATAACGACCTGGATCATGCTGATGAGCTGTTTAACGCCGGCCAGCACGCTCAGGCCTTCGACGTTCTGATCAGCGCTTTGGAGCACAGCACCGATGATGACAGGCGTGAAGAGCTGCGCACACGCATCCTGGACTTGTTCCGCGTGGCCGGATCCTCACCGGAAGTCAACGCTGCCCGTCGCAGGCTGGCAACCGCTCTCATGATCTAGAGGCTGGTGTGGTGATCGCACCTGAGGCAGCTCGAATCGGCTCGTCCGCGCGTCGGGGCAGTCTAGTGCTCGCCGGCGACGCTGCGCCATACGTGCAGGGCTCGGTCATCAAATAAGCAGAACACGATCCTGATTGCGTGCTCGTCCTGTTCGCTTTCATAGGTGCGAGCCGCCTCTATGCCGATACTCGCAACCTGTTCCATATCCCAGCCGTACACTCCTGCTGAAATTGCAGGGAACGCTACGGAGCGTGCACTGATGTCCTCGGCAACCCGCAGACTCGACGTGAAGCAGGAGCGTAGCAGATCCGGGTCAGTCTGCCCGCGATGCCGGTTAGGTCCGACAGTGTGGATTACCCAGCGCGCCGGCAGTCTGAAACCCTCAGTCGCTACAGCGTGCCCCACGGGAAGACCATCAGGGAACTGGCTGGCACGCACTTTCTTGCAGGCGGCGAGCAGGTCGGGCCCAGCTCCGCGGTGAATTGCCCCATCCACGCCGCCACCACCCAGCAGTGACGAGTTCGCAGCGTTGACAATGGCGTCCACCTCAAGTGTTGTGATGTCGCCGCTGATCAGTTCCATCATTGCTCGCATATCTCACGGGCGGTTGAGCGAGCAGGCAGGAATTGCTGCCCGTCCGCTCAACCGTCCGTGTCTAGTTCTCAGATGTGACAGGACGCAGCCAGAGCGCACCCAGCGGTGGCACGCGCAGCTCAGCCGATGCTGGCCGGCCGTTCCATGGAACATCTTCAGCGATGACCGGCCCCATGTTGATCACACCGGATCCGCCGAACTCTTCGCTGTCAGTGTTGAGGATTTCCTCCCACTGGCCGCTGAACGGCAGCCCCACGCGGTAGCCCTCGTGAGGTGTGCCGGCAAAGTTCGTGACGCAGACAAGGAGGTGCTGCTTGTGATCGGAGCCCATTCCCTTGCGGATATGGGAGATCACGTTGTGATCGCCGTCTGACGCGTCGATCCACTCAAAGCCCGTGTAGTCGTCGTCCCACAGCGCGGGATCGTCGCGATAGATCCTGTTGAGAGCCGACACCAGCGACAGCAACCCGGAATGCAGATCGTCATCGAGCAGCCACCAATCCAGAGAATGCTGCTCGGTCCATTCCTGTTCCTGCCCAAATTCCTGTCCCATGAACAGCAGTTGTTTGCCAGGATGTGACCACTGGTAGGCGTACAGTGCGCGAAGCGAGGCCATCTTCTGCCACTTATCACCGGGCATCTTCGAAACGAGCGAGCCTTTGCCGTGAACGACCTCATCATGGGACAGCGGCAGAATGTAGTTCTCGGAGAATGCGTACACCAACGAGAACGTGAGTTCACCGTGGTGCCAGCGACGGTTGACAGGGTCTTCCTGCATGTACCGCAGCGTGTCGTTCATCCAGCCCATATTCCACTTCATGCCGAACCCCAGGCCGCCTCCTGACGTTGGCGCGGTCACGCCGGGCCACGCTGTTGACTCTTCAGCCACCATTACGATGCCGGGGTGACGCCTGTAGGCAGTTGCGTTGGCTTCCTGCAGGAACTGGATAGCTTCCAAGTGTTCGCGACCGCCGTACTGATTCGGCCGCCACTGGCCTTCCTTGCGTGAATAATCCAGATACAGCATGGAGGCCACCGCATCGACACGCAAGCCATCGACGTGGAACTCCTCGAGCCAGTACAGCGCGTTGGCAACCAGGAAGTTGCGCACCTCCCGACGCCCGAAGTTGAAGACGTACGTTCCCCAATCCGGATGTTCACCACGCAACGGATCGGGATCCTCGTACAGGGGAGTGCCGTCGAAACGGGCAAGCGCCCAGTCATCCTTCGGGAAGTGGGCTGGCACCCAGTCCAGGATGACGCCGATACCTGCCTGGTGGAGGCGGTCCACCAGATAACGGAAGTCGTCGGGCGTGCCGTAGCGTGAGGTCGGCGCGTAGTACGAGGTGACCTGGTAGCCCCACGAACCGCCGAACGGATGTTCAGCCACCGGCATGAATTCGACGTGCGTGAAACCGGCTTCGGTGACGTAGGCGATCAGCTCATCAGCGAGCTGACGGTAGCCCAGCCCCTGTTTCCAGGATCCAATGTGGACTTCGTACACTGACATGGCAGCGGTGTGCGGGGTGGTGTGAGCACGCCTGTCCATCCACTCATCGTCATCCCACCTGTGGAAACGGTCGGTGACAACAGAGGCAGTTGCCGGAGGAATCTCGGTGGCACGTGCCATCGGGTCAGCCTTTTGGAACCAGTTACCGCCCGGCCCTCGGATCTCGAATTTGTAGCGCGCTCCCACGCCCACACCTGGGATGAACAGCTCCCACACGCCGGACGATCCCAGTGAGCGCATTGCGCTGGCGCTGCCGTCCCAGTAGTTGAAGTCGCCGACGACGCGCACGGCAGACGCGTTGGGCGCCCACACCGCAAATGCGACGCCCTCGACGTCACCCATCGGGCCGGTGTAGTGAGTCAGATGTGCTCCCAGAACTTTCCACAGTTCTTCGTGTCGTCCCTCGGAAATGAGGTAAATATCCATTTCGCCCAGTGTGGGCAGGAAACGGTAGGGGTCGTCCATCAGTGTCGTCTGGTCACCGTAGGTCACGCGCACTCGGTAGTCGGGAATATCGTCACATTCAAAGACGGCAACCCACACGCCGGATCGTTCGTGAACAGCGTCAACTGTTTGATCGGGCGTGACAATTTGGACAGCGTCGGCCAAATGATGCACCGTGCGGATCGTCACTGACCCGTCACTGAGGTGCGCTCCGAGCACGGCATGAGGCAGGTAGTACTGCCCCTGCGCCACTGTATCAAGGAGGTCTGGATCTTGAGGAATCGGTGAGGCGTTCATGACCTCATTTTCCCATGCACACGGTCACGGCGTGGCCGTTCGGATGGTCGTGGCGTTCTTTGCAACAAACGACCGTCCGATGTGCTCCACGTGTCGACCGTTTTACCGCTCAGCCAGTTCGGTGAGCGCATCGAGGGGAATACTCAGCCAGTCTGGACGCATCCTATGTTCGTAGATCGACTCATAGGCTGCCTTCTCAATGATCAGTGCAGTCATGAGTGCGTCGTCGCGACCCGAGAAATCAGCGTGATACCCCTCAAGGAACGCACGCTGGTGCTGGCTGACCCACTCGTGAGCGACGGCATCGTCAATCGCTGAGTCATCATCGGCAAGGCGTCGTGCCTGCGCCATCGCATAGTCGAAGGAACGCAGCATCCCGGCAACGTCCTTGAGCGGTAGGTCAGGGGCGGTGCGCTCGGCCAGGGGGCGCAGCGGCTCGCCCTCGAAGTCCAGAATCTTCCACCCATCATCGCTGAGCAGGGTCTGCCCCAGGTGGTAGTCGCCGTGAATGCGGGTCGCCTGAAGCGGCTCGTCCCATTGTGCGAGCTGGTCCAGCTCGCGGCCCAATGTATCCACGAGTTCGCCGGTCAGGCCAGGGACCTCAGCGTGCGCAGCATCGAGGTTGTTGCGCACCCGCGCAGCGATCTGCGATGGCGTCGGCCCGTCAGCAGTGGGCAGAGCCCTCGCCAGAATCTCATGCATCTGAGCTGTCACGGTACCCAGTGAACGTGCCTGCTCGGTAAGATCTTCACCGCGGGAGGCACCATCGACAAAGAAGACGAAACCGTCGCGCCCATCGCGTACCAGCTCACTGATAATGGTCGCCACACACAGTTCCGATTCCTTCTTGGGCCACGAACGCACGCGTGCCGGGACGGCAACGTAGCCGAAAACGCGTGGCACGTGGTTCCAGTCAGCCTCGCATAGCGCGGTGGGCACCTCAACATCCGGGTGAGCACCCTCCGTGAGCACGCGCAGTACCTTCGCGATGATTCCAGGAGTCTCGTCTGTGGTACCTCGGAAAATAACCGAGGTGTTCGACTGCTCGCCTCCATACACCTGTACCTGGTCACGCATGTCGCGCATGCGTTCAACGGTGTCAGCATCCACCGTTCCAACGGCACGACCCATCGCCAGCCACGTGTCCCAAAATGCCCACACCGACACGCCGTCCAGAATACTCAGGTCACCAATCGATCCGATGGGGTCGCCCTCGTCAACGTCCGTCGCAGGATTGTCGAACGTTTCGGCAACGTCGTCTCCGGCCTGCGGAACGAGAACGAGGGGGACGTTGAGCAGTTGCGAGCCGGCCTGGATGATCAGCAGGCGAACTGACGCTAAATCACCGGAATCGGACTCCGGAGTTCCCGGCGGTTCCAGATAGCCTGAATCGGCATTGAGCTCGCCAATGACCTGCAATGTGCGGTCGCTGGTGCGTGGGAACCATCGCCTCGACGTGAGCCACGGGGCGATCGCTTCCAGGAGTTGAATGGAAGACGGTGCGTTACTCATCTTCTTCCTCACTTTCTGGTTCAAGGAACGTCACGCCCAGCCAGTAAAAGCCGTGGCGCGGCAGCGTGATGTCCACCGTCTCATCGTCACGCACATCCGGGAACGCGTTGCCCGATCCAAGATCGTACAGATGCCAGCCGGCCATGCCGGGCAGGTGGATCTTCGCGGAGTGCGGTTCAGTGGACAGGTTGTTGACGCACAGAATCGTTTCGGATTCGTCTCGGCGCAAGAACGCGAGCACAGCATCGTCAGAGGACCACAGCAGCGTCATGTCACCAAATCCGAACGGCGCATGCTTGCGGCGCGTGTTCAGCATCTTGCGCGTCCAGTTCAGCATCGAGGTCGGGCGGGTGGCGTGCTCGGCCACGTTCACTGCGCGCTGGTCATAGGTCGGTGATGAAATTCCCGGCAGGAACCACTGATCCTGCGGGGCATCGGAAAAGCCCATCGTCGGCGTGTCATCCCACTGCATAGGGGTGCGCACGCCGAAACGGTCAGGCAGATCCACGTTGTCACCCATACCGATCTCATCGCCATAGAACAGGAACGGGGAACCGGGCAAGGACAGCAGCAGCGCGTAGGCCAGTTCAACCTCGCGGCGCGAGGCATGCAGCAGCGGCATGAGTCGTCGACGTATACCGACATTGGAACGCATGCGCTCTTCAGGGCAGTACCACTCATACATCCTGGCGCGTTCCTCGTCCGTGACCATCTCCAGGGTCAGTTCATCGTGATTGCGCAGGAAAACACCCCATTGGCCACCCTTGGGCAGGGGAGGGGTGGCAGCCAGGATTTCGCGCAGCCCGTGGGAGGATTCTTCGCGCAGTGCGGCGAAAATGCGCGGCATGATCGGGAAGTGGAAGCAGATATGGCACTCGGGTGCCTCATCGGTTCCAAAGTAGGCGACAACCTCGTGAGGCGGCTGGTTCGCCTCGGCAATCATGACGGTGCCGGGGAACTCTTCTTCGACCATTGCGCGCAGGTCCGCGATGAACTCGTGCGTGGCCGGGAGGTTTTCGCAGTTCGTACCTTCTTCTTCGAACAGGTAGGGGATGGCATCCAACCTGAAGCCGTCCACACCGGTGGTGCACCAAAAACGCACCACGTCTTTCATGGCTTCGCGCACCGCAGGGTTTTCATAGTTCAGGTCCGGCTGGTGTGAGAAGAAACGATGCCAGAAGAACTGGTGGCGCTCCTCATCCCACGTCCAGTTCGATACTTCCGAGTCCACGAAAATGATGCGCGCGTCGGCGTATTCGTTGGGTCGGTCACGCCAGACGTAGAAATCGCCGTACGGTCCGTTCGGGTCGGAGCGTGAGGACTGGAACCACGGGTGCTGGTCGGACGTGTGGTTCATGACCATGTCCAGCACGATGCGCAGGCCTCGTTCATGTGCGGCTTCCACGAGGGCACGGAAATCATCCATCGTGCCGAAGCGTTCGTCGATGCCCTTGTAGTCGGAAATGTCGTAGCCGCCGTCGGCCAGAGGGGAAGGAAAGAACGGGGGCAGCCAGATTGCATCGATACCGAGCCACTTGAGGTAGTCGAGCCGCGAGATCAGGCCGGGAATGTCACCCACGCCGTCGCCGTTGGAGTCCTGGAAAGAGTGGATCAGCAGCTCATAGAAGACTGCGTGGCGGTACCAACTGGGGTCGTCGGCCACAGGGACGAGGGCGGCTTCATCCTCGTGTGGCTGGTCCACCGTCATATTGTGGAATGGTGAGAGTTGCGCATAGTGGCTGGAGGTGGCGGTCGTCGTCTCAGGTGCGGCGTCCAGTTCAGCGCGCGATGAATCATCAACGGTCATGGCATCATACTGCCAGTTACGGCGCGCTGATGCACGGTGTGTATGCATTTCATGCCCGGCGAGTGGGACCCGCGGCGCCTGGAGGCGCGCGGTGCATTCTACTGTTGCTGTTCAACCCCAAAGACGTGTCCGATGCGGGTCCACGGGCTCAGCCGCACCACATTCGACGCACCCCAGCGGTACTCCATGCCGTCCAGTTCATCGACAAGGTTCAACCCGCCGCCGTGGCCAGCGTTGAGCAGCTCCATGCCGGGCGCGTTGACATCGAGGTCAACAGAGCCCCACACTTCATGATGCGGATCCAGTGAGACCACCACGATCACCGTGTCCGGGTTCCCATCAGGTGTGAACTGTCCGGGAATGTGCCGTGAGAAGCACAGCAACTGGTCGTTGGATGTACGGTGAATGCTGATCTGGTGAAGCTGCTGCAGGGCACGATGTCGCCCTCGTGCAGTGTTGAGCAGGGTGAGCAACTGAGGAATACCCGTGCGCTCCGCATCCTCCCACCTGCGCGGACGGTACTCGTATTTCTCGTTGTTGATCTGTTCTTCAAAACCGGGGCGCGGTACCGATTCGACCAGCTCGTAGCCGGAGTAGATGCCCCACGTCGGAGCGCCGCATGCGGCCAGAATCGCGCGGATTGCAAACATGGCGGTGCCGCCCTCGGTCATCTGCGGCGTCAAAATATCGTGCGTCGTCGGCCAGAATGTCGGGCGCATCAGGTGCGGTGTCTGCTCGGAGACTTCCTTGAGGTACTCTTCGATCTCCTTCTTATAGGTACGCCACGCGAAGTACGTGTAGGACTGGTCAAAACCGACGGCACCCAGCGTGCGCATCATGGCGGGGCGAGTGAACGCTTCAGCCAGGCAGATCACGTCTGGATATTCGCGATGCAGCGTGTCCATCATGCGTTTCCAGAAGTTCACTGGCTTGGTGTGCGGGTTGTCCACTCGGAAAATCTTCACGCCGTGTGCGATCCACAGGCGGAACAGGTCGTGGATCGCTTCGAACAGGCCTTCAGGATCGTGATCGAAGTTAATGGGGTAGATGTCCTGGTACTTCTTGGGCGGATTCTCCGCATACGCGATGGAGCCGTCGGCTCGCTGCGAGAACCATTCGGGATGGTCCCTGACCCACGGGTGATCCGGTGAACACTGCAGGGCAAAGTCGAGTGCGACCTCCATGCCGCGTTCGTATGCGGCAGCGACGAATGCATCGAAATCGTCAAAATCTCCCAGGTCAGGGTGAATCGCGTCGTGGCCCCCTTCATCTGACCCGATGCCGTAGGGGGAACCAGGATCGGTTTCCAGAGCATTCAGCGTATTGTTCTTGCCCTTGCGGAACGTCGTGCCGATGGGGTGAACTGGTGTGAGGTAGATGACATCAAATCCCATCGCACTGATGCGATCGAGTTCCTCAATTGCGGTGCGCAGTGTGCCTGAGACCCATGTGCCATCAGGGCGCTGGAATGCTCCGGCTGAGCGGGGGAAAATCTCATACCAGGAGCCCACCAGGGCGCGGGTGCGCGCGACATGCAGCGGATAGGCCTCAGTGCGACCGACCAGGTCACGCAGTGGGTACTGACGCACAATGTGGCGCACAGAAGACGATATACCGGCCGACAGGCGCTGCTGGTTTGATCGGGTGGCATCGCGCATGATGGAGATTGCACTGTGGAGGACGCGCGCATGGGGCTCAGCCAGACCCTGCTGGTCAGAATTGGCCAGTGCCTTCCCTTCGATCATGCGCTCAAACAGGCGTGCGCCCTCTTCCAGCATGAGGTCAGCGTCGATGTCGGCATCGACTTTAATGGTGGCATCATGTCGCCACGTAGCGTAGGGATCTGACCACGTCTGAATGCAAAATGACCAGTTGCCGGGTCGGTCAGGCATCACCCATGCCTCGTAGCGATCCAGACCGGGTGCAATATCCACCATTGGAGCAATCGTGTGGTCATGTCCGTCGGGGTCAATCAGGACCGCTTCGGCCTGATAGGCGTCGTGTCCCTCGCGAAACACCGTTGCGCGAATGGGGAATGGCTCACCGGCGGTCGCCTTGGCTGGAAGTCGCCCGCCTTCCACAACGGGGGAGAGTTCCACCGCGGGGATGCGTGTCACGGTCATGTCGAGTGGTCGAGAAGATTTGTGGCTCACATTGTTAGGGTACTGAATTTGGGAGGCACGTGGGGGACCATGGGTGGTGTGCGCATCGCCGAGAAGAATTCCCATGCCGTATCTTGTGGTCGCATCAAGGCTGAACGTGACTGAGCCATGACACGTTCGAGACCCCACGTGAAACGTCAATGAAATTTTCTCACCATGCATTCAGCGGAGTTATTCACCATTCGACGCTGAATGCAGGGACCACTAGACTGCTGTGTGTGAGAATGATTCAGCGTATTACACGCGGGTGCTTCAGCTGCTGCAGCGTGTCTAACTGAAGGGATTGATTACTAGATGTCGTATAGCCTGGCTGATGCAGCCACTTCGCAAGTCCGCTCCTTTTCAGGTCGACCAGCAGATCGCTCCACCCTCATGGAAATGTGGCAGGGCCTTTCTGCGGCAGTTGTTGACCGCGTCGCGAGCGACTGGGATCGTACCAACCGTCTGTATGCAACCAAACGACGGGAACACTATTTCTCGGCCGAATTCCTGATGGGTCGCGCCCTGCTGAATAACCTGTCGAACCTCGGCCTGACGAACGAAGCAGAAAAGATCGTCAATTCTTTTGGCCAGACGCTGTCCGATGTCCTGGAACAGGAACCGGATGCAGCGCTGGGCAACGGTGGCCTCGGGCGACTGGCAGCCTGCTTCCTCGACTCATGCGCCACACTGGACTACCCGGTGAACGGCTACGGAATCCTGTACCGCTACGGCCTGTTCAAGCAGCTGTTTGAGGACGGCTTCCAGCGTGAACAGCCCGATGCGTGGATGGAGGAGGGCTACCCCTTCATTGTGCGCCGCGAGGAAGAACAGCGCATCATTCACTATGCCGACATGGATGTGCGAGCCATTCCCTACGACATGCCGATCACCGGATACGGCACACGCAACGTGGGAACGCTGCGACTGTGGCGTGCAGAGCCGGTTGAAGAATTCGACTACGACGCGTTCAACTCGCAGCGCTTCACTGACGCCATTGTCGAGCGTGAAGCCGTCGCCGACATTTCACGCGTGCTGTACCCCAATGACTCCACGTTCGAGGGCAAGATCCTGCGCGTGCGCCAGCAGTACTTCTTCTGCGCCGCCTCGCTGCACGACATTGTTGCCAACCATATTGCCCAGCACGAGGGCGACCTGACAACTCTGGCTGATTTCAACGCGATTCAGCTCAACGACACTCACCCGGTTCTGGCTATCCCCGAACTGATGCGAATCCTGCTGGATGAGTACGGCTGGACGTGGGAAGCAGCATGGGACGTCGTCAGTCACACGTTCGCGTACACGAACCACACGGTGCTGGCTGAAGCGCTGGAGAAGTGGGAGACATCGATCTTTGATCGCCTCTTCCCGCGCATCATGGAAATTGTGCGCGAAATCGACCGCCGCTTCCGCATCGACATGACTGAGCGCGCCATCGACGAGGGAACCATCAACTACATGGCTCCGGTCCAGGGCAACATGGTGCACATGGCGTGGATCGCCTGCTATGCGTCGTATTCGATTAACGGTGTGGCCGCGCTGCACACAGAAATTATCAAGCGCGAAACGCTGCGTCAGTGGCATGACATCTGGCCCGAGCGCTTCAATAACAAGACGAACGGTGTGACCCCTCGTCGCTGGCTGCGTCAGTGCAACCCGCGCCTGTCCGCCCTGCTTGACGAGGTGACCGGCTCAGACCAGTGGGTCACCGATCTTGACGTCCTCGCACAGTTCACTGACAGCGTTGACGAGAGTGTTCTGCAGCGACTGATCGACATCAAGCATGACAACAAGGTTGACTTTGCTCAGTGGATCAAGAACCGCCAGGGCATTGAGGTCAATCCTGATGCGATCTTCGACGTGCAGATCAAGCGTTTGCACGAGTACAAGCGCCAGCTGATGAATGCGTTCTACATTCTGGACCTGTACTACCGCCTCAAGGAGGATCCGTCACTGGATCTGCCGCCGCGCGTGTTCATCTTCGGTGCGAAGGCAGCGCCGGGATATGTGCGTGCCAAGGCGATCATCAAGCTGATCAACTCAATCGGGGATCTGGTCAACAACGATCCTGACATTGACGGGCGCATCACAGTTGTCTTCGTGGAAAACTACAACGTCTCGCCTGCTGAGCACATCATTCCGGCTGCTGACGTGTCTGAGCAGATTTCAACTGCCGGCAAGGAAGCGTCGGGCACCTCGAACATGAAGTTCATGATGAACGGTGCACTGACGCTGGGCACGCTCGATGGTGCGAACGTGGAGATTCTGGACGCTGTTGGCCAGGATAACGCCTACATCTTCGGTGCCACGGAAGATGAGTTGCCTGAGCTGCGCCGCACATACGATCCGCGCTGGCACTATGAAAACGTACCTGGACTGAAGCGTGTGCTCGATGCAATGACTGACGGCACGCTGGATGACGGCGGCACAGGTGATTTCCATGACCTGCGTCTGTCACTGCTGGAAGGTAGTTACGATCCGGCCGACGTGTACTACGTGCTGGGTGATTTTGATGCCTACCGCACGGCTCGCGACCAGATGGCGCGTGACTACTGTGACCGCCAGGCATGGGCACGCAAGACATGGGTCAACATCACGAAGTCGGGACGTTTCTCATCGGACCGCACGATCCGCGACTATGCGCGCGAGGTGTGGAAGCTTGAGGCAGCCCCGATCGACCAGTGATCCTGTCACGCTGAACTATTCAGGCTCGCTACATGTCGTAGCGAGCCAATAGTTCGCAAATTCGACGTCTCCTTGCTGGATACGGGGAATGACGTCACGGGCGTGTCCTTCACCGACTTCGGGGTTAAAACGCTGGATGACGTCAAGATCGGGGAATTTGCTGATCTGCGTCACTGCTGTGTTCACACGGTCCGCGTTTCCACTGTTCGTGGCGATAACGAATTCCTTGATCCAGGCACACTCCCAGTCAAGGGCTGCGAGGACCGCAACATCTCCTTCGGCGGTGACGACTGTGACGGGAGTGTCGGCAGACGGGTCAGTTTGCTGTGCCTGACGCATTGCTACGGGGTTATCGGCGCCGGACGTGTACTGAATGTGATCGGTGCTTACTGAATCCACTTCAGCGCCTACTGCCCATGGAAGCAGGTCGGCAACGGTGGGAGGGGTGGCGCCGGGCGGGTATTCCTCGCCCACTTGTGCCATTTCCTGCTGTGCCTGAGTGGTGATCTGCTCTGGAATATCGGCGCTTTGAGCGTATTGTGCAAGATCAGGATTGCGCGCTTCAGTCCTGTTTGCCTGCGTGCTGGGCGTGAGGACGAACAGTGCAAGACAGGTCGCTGTGATGCATAAGAGTCCTGCTGCGATCAGAAGAATGCGCGTGGCGCGCATGTGATTCGTGATGGATGTGTGCATGAGTACTGGATCACTCCCCATACTGATCGAGATTCTTCCCATGGCGGCGCGCCTATCTGACACGAGCGCAACCGTATCTGCTTTCCAACTACGTCGTTAGTATTGAGTCTGTAGTAAAGCAGTGTAGCACGGGCATCGCGATCTCGTCAATCACACCATTGACGCACTTTCCAGCAGTCGACCGATCGCGTAGGTGATGATCATTGCCGCACTGCCGGCGCACACCAGTCGCAGGACCGACCTCTGGCGCGGAGAGCGTCCCAGCCACGCGCTGATCCACCCTGTCAATGCGAGAGCCACAAATACAGACACAAAGGTTGACACGATGCGAAGCGGTGGGGGAGCCAGAACCATTGTCAGCATCGGCAGGGCAGCACCGCTGACGAATGCGATGAAGGAGCTGCCGGCCGCAGCCCACGGACTGGTCAGTGAATCCGAATCGATGCCGTACTTGAATGAAATGACGGCATTGACCGGCTCATGTGAGGACAGGTCCGAGGCAACCTGGTGCGCGCTCTCCTCGCTCATGCCGCGTTGCAGACATACCTGCTTGATCTCGTTGAAAGCGTGGCCGGGATTGCGGCTCTGTGCCACGTGCTGCAGGCGGACAATTTCGCGCTCAGTGTCACGTTGAGTGGATACCGATACGTATTCGCCGATTGCCATTGACAGTGCTGCCGAGGCGATACCGGCGATTCCGGCAATCACGATGGCATGTGTGTTCGTGGGGTCGACAGCGGCGATGCCGATCAGTAGACCGGCGATCGACACAATGCCGTCATTGGCTCCCAACACTCCTGCACGCAGCCAGTTGAGCTTGGAGGAAATGAAGCCCTGCCGTTCACTGCGCACCGCTTCGACAACAGTACTCATGAGAGCACATTATCGCAGGTCAAAGCGGGTTTCTAGCAAGGAAAAGCTGATCTAAAAATGGCCAGCTTACGCAAACCTTGGCTCGCTCAGTACACCATATCCATCGCGCGACGCACCTCAGCCAGCGTGCGATCAGCCTGCTCATTGGCGACTTCATCACCGTGATGGAGAACCTCCAGCAGGTAATCCTCGTTAGCGGCCAGCTCTTCACGGCGCTCGCGGATCGGCGCGAGGAACTCGTTGAGCGCGTCGGTCACGACTGATTTGAGCGTGCCGCCGCCACCATCGCCGATACGGTCGGCAATGGCGTGGGGATCCTCGCCAGTGGCCAGTGACGCCATCATCAACAGGTTCGACACCTCGGGTCGATTCTCCGGGTCATAGGTGATGACGCGATCAGGATCAGTCTTGGCTTTCTTGAGCACACGCGCCGTCTCATCGGCAGTCATATCCAGCTCGATCGTGTTGCCACGAGACTTTGACATCTTGTTGCCGTCGGTGCCCAGCAGCAGCGGAGTCTTCGACAGCAACGCGTCAGGGCGCGGGAAAACAGGATGCTCCTTGTCGGCGCGCCCGTAGCGGCGGTCAAAACGCTGAGCGATCAGGCGTGTCTGCTCCAGGTGGGGGAGCTGGTCCTGTCCCACCGGCACGAGGTTCGCCTTGCAGAACAGGATATCTGCGGCCTGATGCACCGGGTAGGTCAGCAGCAATCCCGACATGGCGCGACCGTTCGTCGCATCAAGCTCTGACTTGACCGTAGGGTTGCGATGCAGTTCAGACTCGGTGACCAATGACAGGAACGGCAACAGCAACTGGTTCAGTGCCGGCACTGCCGAGTGGTTGAAGATGATGCTGCGCTTTGGGTCGATACCCACGGCCAGGTAATCGGCAACGAGGCCCAGGACGCGCTGGCGCAGCGGGCCAACAGCGTCGCGGTCAGTGATGACCTGATAATCGGCCACCAGAACCCACGTTTCAACGCCGCGGTTTTGCAGTTCCACGCGGTTCTTCAACGTGCCGAAATAGTGCCCCAGGTGCAGCTTTCCGGTCGGCCGGTCGCCGGTGAGGATGCGGAATCGCGACGGATCCTGATCAATGGCTTCCTCAAGTTCAACGGATCGGGCCTTTGCCCGTTCCAGCGAAGCGTGGTTGGTGGAATTTTCAAGTTGGTCTTCACTACTAGTCACGCCCGTAGTCTACCGAATGATGAGGGGTGCGTGCTGACAACATGACGATCACGGACTGTGGCTCGATCGTCACTTCGTCCCCACAACGGACAACTTCCAGTCTGTCAGGAAGCCCGCGTTCCAGGCGCTCGATGTCTCCCTCGACGTTGATACCGCCATCGGAAGGGCACGACCAGGAGGTATCCATGACGACGTACCAGTCAGAGCCGCGCCCGCTCACCAGACGAACCGTGGCAACATCCAATGTTCCATTCACCACAACGAGGGCGTCGCGGTCACCCAGCTGATACCCCGAACGGAGCATCTGGAAGACACGGTTGTGCTCCTGAGCCCAGCCATCCTGCGCAATGTCGTGAGCGTCACGATCAAACCACCCCAGATCGGCTATGACATCGCCCTCAGCTATCCTGCCATCTGCGAAAAGGGAGGGACGCAAGACCGGATGATGACGTCGCAGGGCCAGCAGCCAGCGAACAGTGGCGAGCTGCTGCTTCTGCGAGTCCGACATGTTCCAATCGATCCATGAGATGGGAGAGTCCTGGCAGTAGGCGTTGTTATTGCCGAATTGCGTGCGCTGAAACTCATCGCCCGCCACAATCATCGGAGTACCAGACGAGGTGAGCAGCGTCGTCAGCAAATTGCGCTGGCTCCTGTGACGCGTGGGGTAAATGTCCTGCAGGAAGTCAGAGCTGGCTGGCGACCCGTTCAGCGCGTCGTGAGCGTCATCGACCGGAGTCTGCGCAATAGTGCCCTCAATGCCGTGGTTCCACGAATGATTATTCGTCGTACCATCGCGGTTCTGTTCCAGGTTCGCCATGTTGTGTTTGTGATCAAAAGCGGTCAGGTCAGCCAGGGTGAACCCGTCGTGAGCTGTCACGAAATTCACGGAGCGCCGCGGTCCGTCAAAACGGTGACCACCGTGAGCAAACAGATCAGAAGAGCCGGACACGCGTGTGGCCAGCTTCATCGGGCCGATCGCACCGCGACCCATTGCCAGGGACCTGAAATCGGAAAGCCAGAACTCGCGCACCGTGTCGCGGTAACGATCATTCCACTCAGAAAATGGTGAGGGGAAATTACCGGTCTGCCACCCGCCCGGGCCAATGTCCCACGGCTCGGCAATGAGCTTGTCCTGGCACAGGTCCTCATCGGTTCCGATCCCGATAAGCAGAGGGTGCATCGGCGCAAAGCCCGTTGAGAAGCGTCCAAGCGTGGCCGCCAGATCGAAGCGGAAGCCATCGATCCCCATTTCGCGCGACCAGTAGCGCAGTGAATCCAGCACCATTTTCATGGCCAGTGGCTCGTCCGTGTTCAGCGAGTTGCCCGTTCCCGTCACGTCGATCATGCGACGAGGGCGCCCATGATCGAATCGATAGTACAGCGGTGCATCAAAACCGCTCCACGACAGTGTCGATCCCGTTTCCGACCCTTCGCATGTGTGGTTATAGACCACGTCCAGAAGCACCTCGATGTCGGCCTGATGCAGGATCGACACCATGCCTCGGAACTCATCAATCACACCCTGAGCGCCGCGCCTGCGTGCAGCCTCGGTAGCGTACGACGGTTCAGGGGCAAAGAACGACAGCGTCGAATAACCCCAATAATTCGTCAACCCGCGTTCAATCAGGAACGTCTCATCGTGTTTGGCGTGGATGGGCAGCAATTCCACAGCCGTGATGCCCAGCTTCTTCAGATAGTCCACCGCTGCGGGGTGCGCCAGTCCTGCGTAAGTTCCCCGCAGGTCATCCGGAATGTCAGGCATATTGAGCGTGAAGCCCTTGACGTGCAGCTCATAGATCACGGTCTGGTCCCACGGTGTGCGCGGTTTGTCGGCAATGTCGAACTGCGTGGACACGACAACCGAGTGCGGCATGTAGGGTGCTGAGTTCAGGTCAGACTGTTCCAGCGGATAGGTTGCCGGGTACAGGTCCTCGTCAACGGTGTGCGCGTGAACGGCAGCCCCCATCTGGACCGAACCGGCTAGGCCGCGCCCATAGGGGTCCAGCAAAAGTTTTGCCGGATTGTGAAACATTGCGGCGTCAGGATCCCACGGGCCGTGGACTCGGAAACCGTAGTGCGTTCCCAGGCCTGCGCCGTCCAGGTGCCCATGCCAGATTCCGTCTTCGGGTCCGAGCAATGACCAGCGCTTTTCATGTGCCGTACCGTCATCTGCCAGGATGCACAGATCCACGCGCGTCGCATGGCGCGCCACAACAGCAACGTCGATTCCGCCTTCACGCGCATACACTCCGATCCGGCGAGGTGTGGGATTCGGTGAGGGGATGCGCGGTGCAGGAGCGGCGAAGTCGTGATCGGAGCTGGGCACCATGTTTCTTTTACTATCCATTTACTCTCAAACGTGTGTCAGGCAGGCACAATTCCTGTCTCGATTGTAAGTGATCACCCCCAGTCATGCGTCTCAATGACGGCTCTGACCGCGCATTTCTTCGCGAGGAGCTGAGACGCTTCTGGTGGACGTAACGTAAGCCACCACGAGGTTCGCCTCAAAGTGTGGCACGCTAAAGGCATGAGAATTGCAGTATGTGTCAAGCACGTACCTGACGTCCAATCGGAGCGTCGTATCGAAGACGGGCGGTTGGTACGCGGAGAAGATGACGTGCTCAATGAACTCGATGAAAACGCGATCGAGGCTGCCGTCTCCCTGGTCGAAGAACACGGCGGTGAAGTGATCGCAGTGACAATGGGGCCGCAGGACGCTGAAGATGCCCTCGTGCGCGCACTTCAAATGGGAGCCGACCGCGCCATCCTCGTCACTGATGAGCGTCTCGAAGGCGCAGACGTGGTCACCACGGCGCGGGTGCTGGGAGCCGCACTCGACCAGCTGCGCGAGGATGAGCCTCTCGACATGGTGATCACCGGAATGGCCGCACTTGACTCTCTCACCTCGGCGTTGCCGGCGGCACTGGCCACGATCCTGCATCTGCCATACCTGGGTCTTGCCCATCAGATGAGCCTGACGGGCGAGGAAGAAGGGCCGTGGACTGTGACGATTCAGCGCACCGCTGATGGCTTTGATGACACGCTGACCAGTTCCACTCCTGTCCTCGTGTCGGTAACCGACCAGATCAATGAGCCGCGCTATCCCTCGTTCAAGACGATGCGTGCTGCGCGTTCCAAGCCGCTCGACGAGCTCTCACTGGACGATGTGGACGATGCGTCGCTCGATGAGATTCGCCAGGACGGCGCTCCGCGTGCCATTAACGTCCTTGATGCGCAGGAACGTGAACGCGACGGTGAGGGCACGATCGTGGCCGATTCGGGAGACGGCGGTCACCAACTGGCTCGCTACCTGATGGAGGAGTGCTGATTATGGCAGAAACACTTGACCAGCCGTTGCTGGTGATGACCGACCACACGGGTGACGACGCGCAGGGATACACGCTGACCCCGGCATCGCACCAGCTCCTCACACTGGCACGCTCACTGACCACCGGGCCGATTACAGCGATCGCTCTGAACAGTGCGCCGGACATGGAGGCGTTGGGAGCGCAGGGCGTGGCGCACGTCCTGAGCCCGGACCTTGCCGACCATTCGCCGCGCATCAGTGCTGTTGTGGCGGACGCGGTTCGAGCCTGCTTCGACCGCGTTCCAGATGCTGCCGCCATTTTGTGTGTGGCGAATTACCGAGGGCGAGAGGTTGCCGCTCGGCTGGCTGTCCAGCTCGACTCGGGTGCGGCTGTTGACGTGTCAGATGTGCATATCAGCGGCGGCGTTCTCCACGCAGCCAAGACAGTTCTGGCCGGAACATGGGAAACGACAATGGAAATCACTCGCGGCACGCCGATTATCGGTCTGCGGCCCTCGTCTGTTCAGGCCGAGGACGCAGAGACGGCGACCACGCCTGACGTGACCACCGTGCCCGTGAAGTTCAGTGCAGAAGCCGACGCCGTTCAGGTCCCACAATCCGTTCACGCCGCGGGTGACGGACGCGTGTCACTGACCGACGCAGACGTCGTCGTGGTCGGCGGGCGCGGCACCGGCGGAGACTTCTCACTGGTCGAACAGCTGGCTGACGAACTTGGAGGTGCGGTGGGTGCAACCCGCGTTGCCTCAGATGAAGGGTGGGTACCGCGTTCCATCCAGATTGGCCAGACCGGCGTGTCAGTGGCACCGTCGGTGTACATCGGCCTGGGCGTGTCCGGCGCAATCCACCACACTGTTGGTATGCAAGCCTCCGACACGATCATTGCCGTGTGCGATGACCCGGATGCTCCGATCTTTGAGATCGCTGACTTCGGCATCGTTGGCGACATCTTCGAGGTCGTTCCGCAGGCTCTGGAGGATCTGCGGGCGCGAAAGGACCAATGACCACGCCCACGCACTATCTGGATTTTGCGGCGACCACGCCGCTTCGGCCCGTTGCCCGGGAAGCCTGGCTGAAAGCCCAACATGACTTGACGGCCACCCCCGGCAACCCGTCCTCCCTGCATGCGGGTGGGCGTGCTGCCCGCCGGATGCTGGACGATGCGCGCGAACAGATCGCAGACCTGCTGGGTGTGAACCTGCACGAAGTGCTCTTCACATCCGGCGCCACTGAATCTGACGCCCTCGCCGTGGCGGGGACAGCTCGCGCGGTGCGGGCTGTCAACCCTGCACGCAGCGTTGTGGCAGTGTCCGCCCTCGAACATGACGCAGTGGCACATCAGCGCGAGGTCCTTGAACCTGCCGGATTCACGTGGCAGGTACTGCCTTCCAGCGCTCAGGGCATCACATTCATTGGCGAGCTCGACGCTGCACACCTCAGTGAGCACTTGGCGGTGGTGTCGGTGTGCACGGTGTGCTCGGAAGTGGGAACCATTCAGCCGGTTGCCCAGCTTGCCGACATATTCGGCGCTGCCGGTAATGATCCGGTAAGAGCTGCGCGTGGTCAGCGCCCCATCATTCACACGGATGCGGCTCAGGCCTTTTCATGCCTGCCGATCAGCATGGACACCCTCGGCGCTGACCTGCTGAGCATCGGGGGACATAAAGTGGGTGCGCCTGTGGGGACGGGCATCCTGGTCGCGCGGCGCGGCATCCCGTTGACAACGGACCGACCCGGTGGGGGGCATGAGCGCGGAATCCGTTCGGGAACACCGGACGTGGCGGGCGCGGTTGCCCTGGCTGCCGCGATGGTCGAATGTGTTTCCGAGCGGGATCAGATGCATCGGCACTGCTCGCAGATGCGTCGCGAGATCCTTGACCACCTGCCTGAGGGCGTGTCAGCGACGGTGGGGGATGCGCCCACCGTGCCCTCGATCATTCACCTGTCGATGCCGACCGCACATCCCGAAGTGGTGCTCATGGCGATGGACCGAGCCGGTGTGATGGTGTCAGCAGGCTCTGCTTGCCATGCTGGTGTGACACGCCCATCTGAGGTGGTCACGGCAATGGGCAGATCGGAACGTGAAGCACTGGGCGTGCTACGTGTGTGCGTCTCCACATCAACAACCCTCGACGATGTGCGCGCACTGTGTCAGGCTCTACCTGACGCGCTTTCGCAGGCGCAGGCAATGGACGGATTCGATGAACGGGGACATGTTGTGAAGGAGGACAGATGAGGGTACTGGCTGCACTATCAGGGGGAGTGGACTCTGCTGTGGCGTGTGCGCTCGCTGTCGAAGCAGGCCACGATGTGGTTGCCGTTCACATGGCGCTGTCCAGCCAGCGTCAGGAATGCCGCATCGGTTCACGCGGATGCTGCTCGGTGGAGGACGCAGGGGACGCCGCCCGCGCGGCGCAGACACTGGGCGTGCCGTTCTACGTGTGGGACCTGGCAGAGGAGTTTGAACGAACTGTCATCACCGACTTTGTCGATCAATATCGCCAGGGGCATACTCCCAACCCGTGTGTGCGATGCAACGAATTCGTGAAATTCCGTGAACTGGCCGATCGCGCCCGCACCCTCGGTTTCGATGCCGTGTGCACCGGGCACTACGCGCGCGTTATCGACGGTCCGGATGGTCCCGAGCTGCATCGCGCCCGCGACGAAGCAAAAGACCAGTCCTATGTGCTGGCCATCATGGGGCGCGAGGAGCTTTCTCGTGTTATCACACCGCTAGGCGATGCGCCCGATAAAGCGTGGGTGCGTGCCGAGGCGGATCGGCGCGGACTGGGCGTGTCCAACAAACCCGATTCCTACGACATCTGCTTTATCCCTGACGGCGATACGCAGGGCTTCCTGCAGCGCGCCCTTGGCAAGGACATGGGTGAGATCGTGGATGCGGACGGCAACATCGTGGGTGAACACGGTGGATACTGGAACTTCACGGTGGGGCAGCGCCGCGGATTGCGTTTGGAACGACCGGCCGCTGACGGCAAGCCGCGCTACGTTCTGCGCACCAATCCACAATCCAATCAGGTGATCGTGGGGCCTGCTGAATTGCTGAGCGTGGATCACATTTCGACCACCGACGTGGTGTGGATGGCGCCGCGCTCCCTCGCCACTGTTGATCAGGAGGCGACCGTCGCGTTCGGGTCTGCGTTGGCCGGACGGATGCTGGCAGATGTCCCCGAGGATGTCCTGACCGCGCAGGTGCGCGCTCACGGAACGCCCTCCGTTGTCGCCGGGGTTCATATTGACGAGGGCGACGCTGCGCCTGCACTGAGTGTGGATCTGGCTGATCCGATCCGCGGCGTGGCTCCGGGCCAGTCGCTGGTGCTGTACCGAGGTACGCAGGTGATCGCTGAAGCAACGATCGAGTCGACCGCTCGGCGGGGAAGTGTGTCCGGTGTCTCGCGAGGCGTGAGCCATGAGGGAGCCCGTGCCAGCTAGAAACCGTTAGAATAGATGCCGCGTAAGATAAATGTCGCGCGCGAGTGGCGGAATTGGCAGACGCGCTGGATTTAGGTTCCAGTGTCTTTGACGTGGGGGTTCAAGTCCCCCCTCGCGCACTCTTGTGATGTATCGGGACATCGTGGACATTGTGTTGGCGGTGTCCCGGCTTTTTTGTGTGTGGCGGTGGCCCGATCCGGGGCTAATGCCCGAAATATGTGTATGGGGTGGGCGTGTCCGGTCCTTCATAAACTTCCTAATGCACTGACGCTACTGCTCTGCCAGTGCCCGGTGTGCACAAGCCCCTAAAAAGTAGCGCGAAAGTGCACATTCCCCTAGATTTAAGTGGTCGGCATGCACATACCCCTAAATCTTGGGCCTTCCCGTGCACATGCCCCTAAAAAGTAGCGCGAAAGTGCACATTCCCCTAGATTTAAGTGGTCGGCATGCACATACCCCTAAATCTTCGGCCTTCCCGTGCACAAGCCCCTAAAAAGTAGCGCGGAAGTGCACATTCCCCTAAATCTTCGTGATCCGGTTTCCGCGCTATTTCTATAACCGCTGGTCAGAGCCTTGTTCCTTGTTGGCCTACCCGGCAGCACGGAGTTTAGCTAGGGGAATGTGCAAAATTCGCTTTAAATCTAGGGGTATGTGCACCGTTGCGCGGCAGTTTTAGGGGTATGTGCACAATTTGTCTTGAATCTAGGGGAATGTGCACTGAACGATCGCGCTGCCTCGGCCGGCCCCTCTGTACGAAAGGTCGCGGGCGGAGGTTTTCGGAATGCTGTCATACTTGATCATGCTACATAAGAAGTTGGCTATGCTGTGAGTGCAGTGATGCGCGCGAATCGTGTGAGTGGCGTTCGTGTGTGTCATGTGGAGTGTTCTCGTCCCACAACTCGGGTGAATCCAAAACTTACTCGGGTAAAAGAAAGGTCACGTGAGGGCAATGAGTACGAGTGGTGGAGTTCAAGAAAACGGCGTGTTTTCGCGGTTTGTGAAGAACCGCAAGGCTATGGTCGTGGCGGTGTGCGTCGCGGTTGTCGTCGCACTGGTGGTGGCGATTATTGGCGTGAGCGCCTACCGCTCTCATGCGGCACACCAGGCGCGCAGCGAGTTTGACATGGCGCAGTCTGCTGCCAGTGGCGCATACACGTCCCTGGCGGACGCGATCAGTGGGGGTGAGCAGCTGTATGCCGACTCGGAGGGCAAGGTGGCTGACGATGATTCGAGCCGGGCTGACCTTCGTGCCGCACTGGACGAGGGAGCAGCATTGACGATGCCTGCCGCCCAGTCGGGCACCACCCGTGAGCTGGCTGATGGTGCGCAGTCATTGAACGATTCGGCTGGAGTGTTCACCAGTGCCGCCGAGAAGATTGAGGATGCCAGCACTCAGGTTCGCTCCGCGATGACCTCCCATTCGAAAGACCTGATGGTGGCTGCGCGCGACACTCTCAAGGCGGAAGTAGACAAGGCTATCAAGGTTCTGTCCGACACGACCGGCAAAGTGAGTGACGACGCGACACGCACCACGGCTCAAAAGACTGTGGACGAGGCGACAGCCCTGATCGGTCAAGCTGACGCTCTCAGTGGCGAGTCGGCTGACCCGTTCGACGAGATGAGCGCGAAACTGACTGAGATGACTGGCCAGGTGAAGGCTGCTGCTCAGAAGGTGTCGGATTCTCACGCCGCGTGGAAGAAGGCCGAGGAAGCCAAGGCTGCGGCCAGTGAACCTGCTGGCGACTCGGGTTGGGTGGAGCCGACGTATTCGGAGCCTGACTACACGTCGGGCGGCGGCTACGTGGAGCCGGACTACTCTGCGCCCGCACCTGCTCCAAGTGCTCCTGCCACTGGCGGGAACACCGGCGGCGGGGACGAATACACGTGGGAGTGGCAAGATGCTGGGGAGCAAGACCTGTGTTTTGAAATGGATACTAAAGGTAACTCATGGCTTGTCCCGTGTAACTGACATCTGTCCCGGTGCTCCGTGGGGTCTGCTGGCTGGAATGCTGGCAGGCCCCCTTTTTTGTGTTACCCGACTCACACAGCGCGGTGTGGGCTTCATGTTTGTCGCATTAGAGGTAGATGACGGAGGTTTTGCCGCTTCCGCCACTCTAGCTAGAGAAGAACAAGGAGTATCACAATGCAGCAGTCGACGCCCATTGGGCGAATTGCAGGCCGTGTGGTCGCGATCCTCGTCGCGTTCGCGCTTGCCTGCGCCGGTGTGATAGCGGCACAAAGACCCTCCCATGCGCTGTACTTCCTCGACAAGGGAATGCACATTCCGATCAGCGTGGGTGCGCAAGAGAGCGGCCAGGGATTCTGGTTCGGCCCCTACGACTCCCCTAATGGCGTGCCTGGAGAAAACGTCTGGTGCGTCCAGATGTGGAAGTACAACCCTCAACCAGGCCAGAACGCTACGCTATCGAAGATGAGCGGGACACGCTCGTTCGCCCCAGCCGACCTGAAAGTCACCAACTCTCAGGCAGCATGGCTGCTCGACAAGTATCAGCCGAACCTGGATAAACGACACGGCGCGGCACTCGGCTTTCTGATCCATCAGAACTTCGACCAGGATCATGCCAGACACAACATCGCCCAGGACGTGAAAACCATGTACAACGATGTCAAGCGCGTTCAGCCTGATATCCTCTCCCTTGCGCAGGCAATGGCACAAGAGGCTCGCAATTCGGGCGGCTTCAACGCGAAAGATGCAACAGTGACCGGTGAGGGTGATCGTCAGGGCGCTATCCACAACATCGGTGCCGCCGATAACAAGGGCAACTGGATCGCCGGGGCAAACGCGAAAGTCACGCTGTCGGGTCCGGCTGTCTTCACGTCAACCGGCACGAACGTGTGGACCGGCAAAACGAGTAACACACCGATCAGCCTGGAGTGGCGCTCCACCGGAAACGGAACGGTCTCCAGCACTTACACTTACAGTCATATTCCGCGTTTTTCTCTGAACAAGGTGCATGTCAGCGGCCAAATCCAAGACACCGTCACCTACCCACCCAAGTTCCCCGGCGACCCTGAAGAAATCAACAAGCCTGTGCCGCACTTCGAAGTCATCTTCGACTTCCAGCCCCAAGCCACCACCGTGGCCGACCCCAAAGTCGGTGACAACGGCACCATCTCCGACAAGGTCACCGTCATGGCAGACCCCACCTACGGAGACGGCAAATGGGTCCAGATCGACGGCACATACGTGCCCGTCACCTTCGAAGGCACCGCTTACCACACCGGCATGACAAAACCCACCGTCGCCGACACAGGACCGAGCAGCGCCGGAGCAAATTGTTGCTGAATATGCGCGACACACTGTCCGAAGCGGCCTCAAGCTTGGCGCTGCTCAAGAGCCCTGATGCTGGTCAGCAGCTGTCTATCGCAGCGGAATTTGCGCGCTGACATGCTGGACGGTTGTCCCGACCTGTGTGCGACGAACGATGAGGAGGAAGGACTTGTGGGGCCTCCCCGTCGATACATCATGCAGATCGTGGACGACGACGGTATCGACGCACTGACCATGCGACGGCTCGGACACGACCTCGGCGTCGATCCGATGATGATCTACCGGCATTTTTCCAACAAAGCGGCGGTGCTTGACGGCCTGATGGAGGTCATGTGGCGCGACGTCACCGTACCGGCAGCCGCCCAGACAACACCTTTGTGGCGCGAGCACCTGGTCGCTGTGATGCACACTTTGAGACGCGCATTGCTCAGACACCCTCGTGCCATCTCAATCGTCGGCACACGCCCCGCAACCGGACCGGAACTATTCGCCCTGATGGAACGCCTGCTGGCGTCTCTCGCGGAGGCAGGAATGCCTGTGAACTCCCAGGCTGCCGACCAGTTGAACGCTCTGGTGAACTACACGGTTGGTCATGTCCTCGCAGAGGCGGGGGAGCCAGTGGGCGGCGAGGCCGACCAGATGAGCCACCAAACGGTACTTCCAGCCTCGTTTCCGCTCCTGGCGGCCGTCTTCAACAGCGGATGGCGCTACGATGCAGACCGCCAATACGACTATGCGCTGCGAGCAATGGTGTACGGCTGGAGCGAAGCTACGAGGGAGGCCGACGGCGCACTGACCGAGGGAAAGAGCACGAACGCCGAGGGTGGCGCGACTGCCTCGCAAGCCATGTTGGATGGACGCGACTGAGATGAGCACCGCTTCATCCACCGGCACGCCTTCGCCAACCGACGCGCCGCCACCAACTGGCGGGCCCTCAGGGGCCAACTCGTCTGCACCGACCAGTACTCCGACGCTTACCAACTCACACGAACACGAAGGCCGGCGCCGCTTCGCCCTGGTCTGGCTGGCGCAGCTGATCGCCAAGACCGGCAACGGCTTGACACCGTTCGCTCTGACCATCTATGCCTACCAGCACACCGGCCTGAGCACGTCGGTCGCGCTGATCACGCTGGCAGGCTTCCTGCCCGCCGTCCTGTTGGCACCGCCCGCCGGAGTGCTTGCCGATCGATTTGACCGCACACGCCTGATGGCGATCGGCAATATTATCTGCGCCGTTGCACTTGGTCTGGTGTGGGCAACAATGCGCATGGCCGCAGACAACATGGTGCTGATCTGCCTCACACTCGCACTCGTGTCTGTGGGAGCGGCACTATTGGATCCTGCGTACCGCGCAGTTATCACGGACCTGCTGCCACCTGAACGTTACGCCAAGGCCAGCGGCCTGGTTCAACTGGCATCTGCCGCCCAACTGATCGTCGCGCCTGCCGTAGCCGGAGTGCTTATGGCTCGCAGCACGATCCTGGTAGTCATCGCGATTGACATCGCGATGACTACTGTTGCGGCGCTCCTGATGGTGCTGATCGCGATGCACGCTCACCCGGGGCAAGATTCGCAGCGAGCATTGATCGACGGTTCGCAAAATACCGGCGTGCAGGAGGCTGGCTTTCAGGATGCCGCCCAGCAAGGCGACGCTCCGGAGGGTGCCGCCCAGCAGGGTACTGGGCTGGAGAGTGCCGCCCAGGAGGATCTTGCTCCGCAGGCTGCTACCCAGCATGACGGTGCGACGGCATCCGGCAGTGGTTTGCGCGACGCACTCGAATACCTGGCGGGTGCACGCGGAGTACTCGCACTGGTCGGCCTGGCAACCCTCATCACGTTCTGCATGGGATTCCTGCAAACCCTGCTCACCCCGTTGATGCTGGACCTGACCAGCGAGGACACGCTCGGAATCATTCGCTCTGGCGCCGCGGTGGGAATGCTGGTGTCCAGCCTGATCATCGGCGTGGTCGGCATGGGCACACACCACCGCCGCTTCATGGCAATCTTCCTGACACTGGGCGGCATCCTCGTCGCCGGTATCGGGATGACCACCAACGTCCTCGCCATCGGCGTACTGTGTGCCGCGTTCTTCATGACGCTGCCACCGCTCAACACCAGCGTCGAAGTCCTGGCCCGCTGCGCCATTCCCAACCAGGCACAGGGCAGAGTCTGGGGTCTGATCGGCTTCATCTCCCAGATGGGCTACATTCTTGCCTACGCCGTCTCCGGCATCCTCGCTGATCACGTGTTCACCCCGCTGCTGCAGCCCGGCGGCCCGCTCGCCTCGAGCCTGGGAACGATCATGGGAACCGGCCCGTCACGCGGCATCGGCATCATGTTCGCCCTGGTGGGCCTGGCGCTGATCGCCCTGGCCGTCGCCGTGCCATTCATTGCCCCCGTCGCCCGCATCGAGCAGGCTTTACGCCTGGATCTAGACCATCAACGAGGACGACTATGACTCCACCCATGATGCTGCGTTTCATCCGCAACGACCTGCGCCGCGACAAAGCAATTGTGGCCATCTTGATCATGGTGATGACCCTGAGCGCGTTCCTCATGGCAAGCGGAGCAATCGTTTGTGAACGACTGAGCGGCGCGGTCGATCGCATCTTCGACAAAGCCCAACCGCCTCACTTCCTGCAAATGCACCAAGGCGAGGTCGACCACGATGCCCTCGCTGCCTTCGCGCAGGACAACCCCACGATCGACAGCTGGTTCATTGAGGACATGATCGGCATCGATGGGCAGGCGATCCAGTGGGAGAGCGCCCACGACAGTCAGGCCGGCGATCTGTCAACCAGCATGATTGACAACCTCTTCGTCACGCAAAACGACCAGTTTGATTTCCTACTCGATGCGACCGACGACAGCTTGGCACGCCCCACACCCGGCCAGGTATTTGTTCCCGTCGCCTACCGCGAGCAGTTCAATTGTGCCGAGGGCGACCTTCTCACACTCCAAGCGGGAAAACAGCCATTGGCACTACGCATAGCAGGATTCGTGCGAGACGCGCAGATGGCCTCGTCCATGTCATCGTCCACACGCTTCGTCATCTCAGACGAGGACTTCAGCGCGTTAGCGAACAGCGAGATGACGAACCGGGAAATCATCGTGGAATACCGCCTGACGGATCCTGCAATGAGCGGCGATATCCAACGAGCCTTTGAAAGCAACCATGCGCTGCCCCATAACGGCCAGGCCGTCACCGGCACGATGATCCGCATGATTAACGTTCTCAGCGATGGGCTGACCGCACTGGCGTTTATTTTCGCCAGCGTCATCCTGATCTTCATTGCACTGTTCAGCGCCAGGTTCGTGATCCGAGGCAGCCTGGAAGACGACATTCACGAAATCGGAGCAATGCGGGCGATTGGTGTGCCGGCACGAACCATTCGCACGCTATACGTGGCACGATACGCAGCGATGGCACTGGTGTCATGTGTCGTGGGCGCAGTATTGGCTGCGTTCGCCTCACGCTGGTTCACCGCCACCATTGCGGTGAACTTTTCACAAGCCCCGATCAATGTGTGGACGGTGTGCGCGCCGATCATCGCACTGGTCATCCTGTTCGCCTTGATTGTCGGTATCTGTGCACGATTACTGCGAGCCGTCGGCCGCGTCAACATTGTCGACGCACTGATTCACGGTGATATTCGCACCGCGCGCCCGCGGCGGCGTGCGGGCCGATCCCTGGTTGCGCTCGGCCAGCCAGCTCCCGAAGAACGCACGCTAGGCCAGCGCAGGTCTAGTCATCGCGCGTCCGGCCGGTCAGCGCCTGGGAAACGCGCGTCTCGGAAAAACTCACTCCGGCACCCTGCTCGCCTCAACAGCCGTATCTCATCAGCCTTGCTGCGCAGCAGCCACGGCTCACTGAATACGCGCCTGGCACTGGCTGACCTGTGGGAAAAGCGCGGGCAGTGGTTCCTCATGCCGATCCTGTTCTTCGCCACAGCCGTCCTGGTCACAATACCCATGAACCTTCTGACCACGTTCGACAGCCCGAAAATCGTCACCTACATGGGGGTGCCGGAAGCCGACCTGATGATCAACATCCAATTCTCCTCACCCCAGGGCACAACACCTGACCAGATTCGCACCGACGTTGAGGCCGCCCTCGTCAATGACCCGAGGATCGAGCGCGTTGAATCGTACGCGCGACTCCTGTGGGAAACCCCGACGGAGGAAGGATTTGAACCTGTACTCACATACCCCGTACAACCCTGATACTACGGGGTTTCCGCGTCGCTGACCACCAACTCCGACCCCCGCGCGTCACATATGCGTCAGATGAGGCGTGATCGCAGCGGTAGTTGAACATTGAAACAAGGCGCGGTTTATAGATAGAGACGACCCCGAGCATCACGCCCGAGGTCGTTGCTGTCCACTGTGGTCACCGCCGGGCGCAGCCCGGCCGGGAGGGTTCATGAGGGGTCGCAGCGCCGGGTGCGACCCCTCCACAACAACCCGGCTTCCCGGCCAGGAGACACCATGACCACCATCACCGACGAACAGCGCGAAAAGCTCGAAACCGCATGGAACGCCCTCGACAAAACGACCCCCGTGAGCGTACGCGCCCTGGTCGCAGCGACGCGACAGGTCAGCCCCGACGGCAAGGGAGTCCGGCCCGAGGCCGCAGGCCTGTATCTGAAAGAACGCAACGAGGCCGACGCCGCGCAGGCCGAAGCAGGCGAGCCCCCGACCAGCGTCACCGAAGCCCTTCACCAAGCCACCGGCAACGTCTTGGGCGTCATCTGGACCGAAGCGCTACGTCAAGCGCGTGCCGAGACCGCCGAGGCCCTCCAAGCCGCGCAGCAGCGCGCCGACAACGCCGACGTGGCCGCCGCCGAGGCCGATGAACAGGCCGCCGAGGCCCGAGCCGCGCAGCAGGCCGCCGAAGAACAGGCAGCCAAGGCCCGCGAGGAAGTCAACGTAGCCAATGAGCAGGCCGCCGAGGCCCGAGCCGCGCAGCAGGCAGCAATAGCGACCATCGACGCTCTGAGCGCGCACATCGAGAAGCTGACTCGAGTGATCCACGACCAGTACGAGGAAACACGAGGAAACGTTTCCCACTGTTTCCGGGATACACGCAACAGACACGCGAAGACCGACGACAACGGCCCCGTGGGTGATCCCACGGGGCCGTTGTTTTTCTCTCCACTCGTCACCGACGCCGCAGCCAGCGCGGCCAGTCAGGCATCTCCCGGTCACGCCAAACGCCGATCACACCGGCGACCCAGTGCACACACCAGATCACGACCCCCGTGCCTGGTATCAGGTGCGGGGGGGTCCTGTTTTTCTCCCATCAACAGGAACATGAGGAACGAAATGACCACCTCGTGATAGGAACATCAGGACCATACGAATACGGAGTTTGCTAACAGTACGCGGTTTCACCGCTACTGATGGTCTCACCGCCAACAGCCGAAAACCCTTGTCTACCAGCACATTCTCCACTTTTCCGTTCACCGACCAGACTTCTGTCCATTGGTCATGTGCGCCGTTCAGAACTGACCGACGCCAATTTTGTTCCTATCGGTCCTACTCGTCATCCGGCGTTTTGTTCCTTCTGTTCCTGCTCGACCCGTGCCTGGGCGACCAGTGCGTACATCCGCGACCGGCTGATGCCCACCACACGGGCAACCTCGTGGCTGGTCAGGTCGGAGTTGTCGAGCAAGTCCATCCGCTCCACCGTTGCCGGGGTTGGTCTCGACCACAGCGTCGTAGGTGACCTCATGGCCGGTCGTAGTTGGCCCGACGCTCGTACTGTGGCGTTGCTGGAAGTGGCCCTCGATGTGAGCTTGTCTAGCTCTGCCTAACGCCCCCAGGCAGAGCTAGAGCTTGTTAATGCATTCTAAAAACGGAAGAGCCTGATTACTCGGGGATCTCGCTGAGTTGGGCCTCAATCCGATCCAACCGCTCGGTGATGTTGCGTAGGTGCTCCACGATGAGTTGGTTTGAACCATCGATCGCCGTCGCCGTTTCGCGTCGTGCGCTGGTGACGGTGCGTACCACCCAGACGGTAAGAACAACGAAGACCGCGAGTGGTAGTGCGGCGGCGAGGATGATAAGAAATACGGTAGCGGTAAGTGTCACGAAGATTCCCTTTTCTGTTCTTGATTAATCAGGTGCCTAATGTGGTCTGGAGTTACTTCAAGCTGAAACGGAGCGACCCAGTAGTGCTTCCTCACTCGGCTCTCTCCGAGCTGTTCCAGGCCACTCTCGATGAGTCCAGCAGCTTCCAAGCGGTTGAGGTGCTGGTAGAGCAGTGGCCGAGACATCCCGAGTCGGCGGGCCAGCTCACTGACATGGGTCGACTCCGTCTCTAGGGAGGCGATAATTCGCAACCGAGGCTCACTTCCGAGAGCACTGAGCATCTGAGCGAGCCGTGCTGCGTCCATCACTCCTCCGTATCGTAATCGAACGATGTCAGGTGTAAGTATATGCTTACAGTCAGCGGTGCGCAAGTTCTGCCGGGTCTGGCGGAGACGCTGGCTGCTCACCCGGGGTGGCCGGTCGGACTGCGGGCCGGCCTGCACCGCCGGCGAGTACGGGAGGGGTCGACCTCATGGGGTCGGGTGCCCTGGCCCGCTGTTGTGCCGAACAGCAGTCGGTAGGCGGCCCCGGTTGCGATTTCCGAGACATTTCACCGACCGGACTCCCGCCCACTGGTCATGTGCGCCGTTCAGGTCCGACCGACGCCAATTTTGTTCCTCGTGTTCCTACTCGCTATCCGGCGTTTTGTTCCTTCTGTTCCTATCCTTCAGGTTCATGGGGGCCGTCAGGTTGGTCGCGTCAACGTCGCCTCAGCCAGCGCGGCCAGTCAGGCATCCCCCGGTCACGCCAAACGCCGATCACACCGGACACCCAACGAACACACCAGATCAATGCCGCCACCGCACCAGCGGTGCCCAGACCAGCGACCAAGAACCGCCCCACCGTCCCCCAGGTCGAGATCGCACCCCCGGCCCACTGGAACGCCGCGACGAGACCTGAAACCAACATCCACACCCCGGCGACCACCGTCGCGACCGGCAGAAGCGCCAAGGCCATCGCCGCAGCGGCTAACCACGCCTGCCTTGAGTCGATCCGTTCGGCTCGCTCGGTAATCGCCTCAGCACGTTCGTTCACGGCGTCGAGGTTCGCGGTGATCCGTTCACCGATCACCTCACCGGCCCGCGCGGCAGCAGCGTCGATCGACGAGGCGGCGCGTTGCTCGATCCGGGCGACCACGTTCATGGATTGAGAGTTGAGCTTCTGGTTCTCGTCGGCTTGACGGGTCAGACGGTCAATCCCCGAGACCATACCCGCGTGATTCCGTTGAGCTTCTTTCGAAATCAGGCGGGCTGACTCGCGTAGCTGCTTCCCGTCGAGAGCGCTGGCGAAGGCGTTCAGCGTCTTCTCGATCTCGTCGAGCCTGTTCAAGACGGGCTGCATGTTGTCGGAGCGCGGCATGTCGAGCTGAACGCGCAAACTCTCCCGCAGCTCCGTCACCTGTTCGATCAACGCGTTCAGCGCGTCGGTTATCTGATTCACAAGGAGGATCATCTCTGGAGACGGTCCGGACGGGGGTGAGGGCGGGGGAGCTTCCTTCTCCCTGAGTTTGTCGAGTGACGACATGGTTGTTGGTCTCCTTCTCTCGTTCTCGGTTGGCAGCGAAGAATTCCTCGACACCCTCAGGTGTGAACTGCTTCGACAGGCGCGAGGTGCGGGCGCGGTGCTCGGAGCGCTTGCCCTCACCCCGAAGGTCTTGGATGTAGAGCGTCCAGGTCTCTTTCCCGGACTTCTTGGACGCGGACGAGTGAATCCGCATGGTCGGCATGAGGTCGTCAGGGTTGTCTTTGTTATGCCGCCGGACCATCTGGTTCTGTTCTTCGATGAGGTCGAACAGGGCTTCCCGGTCAACACAGCGCGGGTCGGTGAGCGCTTCGTAGAACCGGTCACCGGCTTCACGGTCCAGACCACCAGCGGCGAAGTCCTCACGGCGAAGCTCCCAATCCGCCGGAGCCTTCTGGGGAACCTTCACCACCGACAGACCATGCTCACGCATCAGTTCATCGTTGACCCCCTTGACACCGATCTGACCACCGCGCTCGGGTCGGTCATGGAAAGTTCGATACTGGGACAACGCCTTACCGGTCTGGCGGTCGTGGTTGATGACAAGGATGTGGTTGTGGACCTTCCCGCCCTTGCCGTCGGTGTGGGTGACGATCATCGCGTCCGAGTTCGGGTGCATGCGCTTGGCGAGTTCGTAGCCGAGGTCGTTGGCACGTTGGATGTCGTCGCGGTCGTCGCGGTCGAACTCCGGCCCGAAGGATTGCCGGTAGGTGAGCACTTCCACTTCACGACGGTGCTGCACCGCGAGCGCGTGCGCACGAGCCGCGAACGCCCCCGGCGGACCGGGTACGTCCGAGGTGAGGGCGACAGCGCGATCATCACCCTTACCCCGGACGTACCTCTCTGTGTTGGCAGCCGACCGGCTCGGAGCGTAGAAGCTGGTGCTCACGAGGCGGTCCGATCACCAAGGAGTTGACGGACCTCACGCAACAGCTCAACCAACTCACGACCCTCAGACCCCAAGAGGACGGGCTCACCGGCCCGCGCCCGACGGTCGAGATCATTCACATTGACGGCCAACGGTCGAATCTGTCTCGCCAGGACGACCGCATCGTCGGAGACCGACGCCGAGGTCGCAAGCTCGGACACCCGAGCCGCGACCGCCGCGTCGATCTCGTCGGTCCGTCGAGCGTCCAAGGCGTCCCGGACGACGGCCCTCACCCACGCGGACACCGTGACGCCCTGCCGACGAGCACGCCGCCGCACAGCGGCGAGCGTGGCATCGTCGCAGCGGACGTCAAGATGACCGGACCCTTTCCGACGGCTCGCAGACCGAGCCGCCGGAGCAGGGTCCCGAGGTACCGCGCGTGAGGTACCTCGCACATCTGGTGCGCAGCAAGCAGTAACGCTGTCGGACACTCGGCTAGCGCCTCGGTCCTCCACCGCTGCTTGCGGGGGGCCTACGGCCCCCTCGACCCCCGTCCGGTGGTCCCGCAACACGTACCGTGTCATGCCTGCCCACCACCGTTCGACGCTGCCGCGTCGGTACCCTTCGCACGCTTGGCATCGCACTCATCGACGTACGCCGCGTACATGCGATCGGAGGTCTCGGACCGCAGACCATTGACCCACTCGGCCATGTTCGGGTCAGCCTTCACGACCTCAGCGAGCACCGCAGCGTCCACCTCAGCGGCGTGAGATTCCTGCCACCGCTGACGCCGACGCAGGTCCCTCAATTGCTCGTTCATGGTGTCGCGCTGGGTCTCGATTTCCTTGATTTGATCCTTGAGATTCTGGGTCATGTTCAAGTCTCCTTCAGGTAGAGAATTGGTTACCAATTTGGCGTTGGCCAGGTACGTTGTGGTTGGGCTGATGGGTTACTTTGAGCGTGAATCGCACCGCTGCTCCGGTGGTCACCGGCCTGTGGTCAGGGGGCCGAAATCACCCCTCACAGATTCGTTCACCGAGGCCGTCCAGGACATCGGAGAAATCATCCGTCGAGGCCGTGAGTTCGTTGGCGATGAGTTCACGCGCTTCGTTCACCGGGGCGAACTGACGAGCGAGAATTTGACCTTCAAGTTCACGGCGTGCTTCTGGTGGTTGGACGTGACGCGCCTTATTCATGGCGTCCACGAGGCCCAGTCGGAAGTTCCCCAGAGCCTCGACTTCCCGGTAATCCCCGACCCCGATCACCGCCGCGTTCACGTGAATGGAAAGTGTGTCGTTCGTGAACGGCAGACGGATCGGCAGATGAAGGAACGAGGTTCGTTCGGCGTCTGGATCGGTGACACCCATCAACTTATCCACTTCGGACAGCGAGTAGAGACACCTTTGCAACCGACGTTGCACGGACTCGAAATCCTCACCACTGACCACCAAGTGATCGTGGACGAACTGTGTCATTCCGTATCGTGTTGGCACGTGACGAGGCGATGGCGACAGCGCGAACAGCGAGGCCACATCGAGGTTGTCCCAACCCCGCATGTATTGGCCTTCTGGACGGGCGAGATTCCGCCACAAGAGAACACGCTCACCGTCGTACTCATCCGCCGAGAAAGGCAGCTCACAGACCCCCGCCGGATCGCCCGCCAACTGCCGCGCCAGACCCAACGCGATGGTGTCGCGGAGGACAGAATCACGCCCGGTAACGGCGTAGGTGAATCGCATCGGCGGCAACGGTGCGGTCAACAGGTACGCGGCACGGTTTCGACGTAACGCGTTCAACGACGTGGCCCCACGCCGCACCGCCTCACGCACGCTCATGCCATTCGTGACGGCCATTGCGAGTGACTTCGAACGACCACGGGCCGAGCCGCCGGACAAACGACGTTCCATGAGCTCGTTCACCTCGGCACGCCAGTCCCAACCGGGCGAGGAATGCACCTTGTCATCCGGGTAGCGGACCTTCCCCAACGTCTGGTGCTGGTAGGGGTCCTCGTGGGTCAGGTAGCGCAGGCAGTCCACCAACCCGGCCCGACCCCCACGCACCCGCTGAACGGCCCGATCCGGCAAGTCCAACCAGCGGGCGATGGTCTCGGGAGAAATGTCCTTCTCCGTAGCCAGGACACCTTGAACGTGATCTTCAGCGGCGTCTTCGTCGTGGAGGATCACGGCCCACTTCTTGATCGTGCGACGCTCGCTCAGCTCCGATTTCAATCGATCGAACGAGCACAACAGCTCCCCAGTTTCGGGGTGCCGGACGTGCTGCGTGAATCGGTAGACGCGCGTGGGCGTGGTCATCGCCACCACCCCCCAGTGGCATGAGGTACAGAAAGTGCAAGCGTTGAGGTCGAATCTGTACCCAAAATGGGTACAGAAGGTACAACGGGTACAGGGCGATCTGTACCTGAACTCCACTGTGTATGACGCCCCCGCGCGCGGCGCAAACGCCCGTATATCAGCGTTTCGTGATTGTGACGGGGAGGGCGAGGTACAAAAGGTACAGAATAATGCGTACACACGCACACACACGCATAAGGAGAGTCTCCAAAAAACGTGTCACATGTGTCACAACATGGAGCAAATGCTGATATACCAGCGTTTCCGCTGTGACACGTAGAAATCGCTCGTGTCACAGCGTTTTGGGGGTTGATCGAGAAAGCCTGATATACCAGCGTTTTCGGCTGTGACACGAGAAACGCGCACGTGTCACAGCTCGTGTCACACCTCATCACAGATCACCGCCGATCAGCGGTTTGACCATGTGACTTTCGAGTTCGTCAACGCGGACGCGGACGGTGCGAGAGTCAGCGATCCGGTAGCCCTTGATCACGCCATCGGAAATCCGGCGACGGATAGTACGAGCTGAAACGCCGAGATAGAGGGCAGCGTCTTCGAGAGAGATATAGCGGGCTGCAATTTCAGCCATGAGAGTCTCCAGACAGGTTCAACTGTCCGGAGAGGGATGCTTTCCCGGCTTGTCATCTGGGCGGTGTGAAGTACCGTGCGCAGCTCGCCAGCGGGCATCGCCCGCCATTGCATTACAAGGGGTGCTACCCCTCAACCCAGCCTCTCTAGCTGCCCCACCTGCCGAGCAGGGACTTACGCGTTCTGTTTCTCGTCGGAGGATTTGCCGGTCGCTACTCCGTTCGGCGCGCTACGCCGTGGGGCGATGGTCGCGGTGATCGCCTCCACCCTCGGGGTTATCCCTCTTCTATCACCTTGCGATCGCGGTGCTATGAAGACTTGCCGCGATTCTATACACAGCAGTCAAGCCACGTCAAGCCGTGCAAAGACATGAAAAGACCCCCGGACACCCACGTCCGAGGGTCCAATCAGATTGGTCAGATCGCGCCCACCAACTGAGCGTCGAGCCGCCGAGCCCGTTCGAGGTCGCGCTGATCATCGGCGGTCTGGTACCGCATCGCCATGTTCGGCGTCGTATGACCGAGCATGCGCATGAGTTCTTTGGTGGTGGCACCGCCCTGAGCAGCGATCGTCGCCGCCGTCCGCCGCAGGTCATGGATACGCAGCTTCGGACGATCGAGCGCCTCACGCCCCTTGCGGTGGGCAGCGTCGAGCACCGAGGAATTCAGCGGGCTCACGCCATCCCCAGCGGGGAACACCAGACCGTCCTTCCCGTTCATCGGGGAGGCCTGCAGATGCTCACGCAGCGCCGCCACCAGGACCTTCGGCATCGCCACCGACCGCGAGGCCGCGCGGGTCTTCAACGATTGGTCGGAGTCCCAGCCCCACGAGTGATCGTCCACACGCACCCGCTTCACCGCCTGCTGAACCCGCAGGACGCCGGAGTCGAGGTCGATGTCACAGCGGCGCAGCCCACGCACCTCACCCGACCTAAGCCCGCACAGCGCCGCCACCATCACCATGACCCGGCGTTTCTGGGGAACGGCGGCGAAATACTGACTCAACTCATCGACACTCAACGACTCACCGGTGTTCACCGGCTCAGGACGCCCAGCACCCTTGATCCGGCACGGATTCACCGCGATCACCCCGTCATGCACAGCATCATCGAGCAAAGACTTCAACGTCTCGTATGCCCTCCCGTTGGCTGTCGGACGCGACGGGTCCAGACCCACCCACCACGACCGAACGTCGGCTTCAGTCAAGCGTTTGAGCCTCTTGGAGCCGAGGACGGGCACCACGTACAGCCGAAGGTCCTTGCGATAGAGGTCCGCCGTGGTCTGTTTGAGAGGTTTGCGAGCCCGACGGCACCGCGCCTCAACAGCCTGCTCACACCACTCTTGCAACGTGGGACCCAGCTCGCGGGCCGCTTGTTTACGGTCCGCCGGTGGCGACCAGCGATCTTCACTGATCAGACGGCGCTCACCGGCAAGCCACGCTTCAGCGTCCATGCGGTTGATGAAGGTATGTGGGGCGTTGTGCCATGTCCCGTCCGGGCCGGTGTACCTCGCTCGGTATCTACCCGACCGTTGCTTGCTGATGCTTCCAAACCCTCGTTTCTGTGTCATCTTGCCCGCCTCCCGAGTGACGCGCGTCAGATATGCGTCACTTCAAAGTCATTTCTAGTCATCTCGTGTCATCTCCTGGCATGTACGGTGATACGAGAAAACCCCGCCGTAGCGGGGTTTTCTCAAGATCGGCGGAGTACGCCGAACGTGCGCGAGAGAGGATGGGAAACTCTGCGCGCCGATGCGGGCGACTATTCGAACACCACGATGCAGTTCGCCAGCGGTACCGCGCCAGCAGACGGGCAGATCGCACTGAGTGTACTCAATGCTCGCAAACTGTCCGCAGACGTGGGGGATCTGCTGACCGTGCGCCGCAACGGTGTCGAGCAGCACCTACAAGTCAGTGGAATCTACCAGGACGTCACCAGCGGCGGCTACACCGCGAAAATCCAGCACACCGCCAGCATGTCAGAAAGCGGCGCACGAGACGGCGATGGCGCAGCCACCGGCGAGAATCCCGACACCAGGTGGACGATCTTTGCCCACCTCAGTAGGCAGGCACTACCAGACGGCATGTCGGCCGAGGCTGCAGCACGCGCGCTCGCAGAGGAATACGGCCAGGCACACCCGGGTGCCAGCATTATCGCGATGCGCCAATATATTCAGCAGACCCTCAGTCACATTACCGGCGGGCTGAGCATGGCGTCACTGGTTTCCGCCGTTTTCGGATTCGCTGCCGCTGCACTGATCACTACGCTGTTCGTGCGCCTGCACACGAAGAAAGACCGGCACATCATGGGGATCTATACGGCTCTGGGCTTTTCCTGGAAGGAACTCAGCGTGCAGATACGCATCAAAGTCGTGGTGAGCTGTGTGCTGGGCATCGTCTGCGGTGTCCTGTTCTGCGCGACGCTTGGGCAGTACTTCGTCGGTGCTTTCCTGGGAACCAGCATGGGACTGGCAGGACTCACCTTCATTGTCCGCCCCCTCATCGTCTACTGCCTGTACCCGCTGATCATGATTGCGCTTGCTGTGGCAGGCGCCTTGGTGGTTTTGGCAGGTTTGAGACGAACGGATCGAAGTCAATGGCTCAGATAAGGCGGCAGCCTCCCTCGTCAATGAAAGAGCCAATGAAAGGACGACATATGGAAGCGCGCGAACCTGCAGGTCACACACAGCAGGCGGGGCAGACGCTGCTGCGCGTGAAGGACCTGACGAAGACCTTTTCGACGACGGAGCCGCCCACGCAGGTGCTGCGAGGCATCGACCTGGAGGTGCAGCGCGGACAGTTCGTGGCCGTGATGGGGGCGTCAGGTTCGGGGAAGTCCACATTGTTGTATTGCATGAGCGGAATGGATCGACCCACCGGCGGTTCCGTCGAACTGGCAGGGCATGAGCTCACCGAGCTGAGCGACTCGCAGATGAGCCACGTGCGCCTACATGAGATGGGTTTCGTTTTCCAACAGGCGCACTTCCTGAAGAACTTTACGATTCGCGACAACATTGCGCTGCCCGCCTTGAAAGCTGCCGGACGGTCAGGGACGAGGGCGGCCGAGGAACGCGTCAACGCACTGATGGAGCGATTCGACCTTGGCGCAGTAGCTGATCATGAGATCACCCAGGTATCCGGGGGACAGCTCCAGCGCGCCACCATCTGTCGCGCACTCGCCACCCAGCCATCGATCGTGTTCGCTGACGAGCCAACCGGTGCGCTGAACACCTCCATGACCGGTGAGGTGCTGGAAGCGCTTGAGGAAGCACATCAGGATGGCACCACCATTGTCATGGTGACACATGACCCGATGTGCGCTGCGCGCGCGGACCGGATCGTCTACCTGCGTGACGGGGTGATCGTGGATGCCATCGACAGCAGGAAACTCGATAGGAGGCACGAGGGCGACGCGGCTGACCGGGATGATTACCAGGCGGCCAGGACAAGTGAATTGATGAGATGGTTGCAGTCCAAAGGATTCTAGCGTTGCCGTGATACGGCAGGATGGTTCCTTCATGAGCGCTCGCAGCGGGCGTGACCTACAGTGGTGGATGACGACGGACAAATACGGCGGACACATGAGGAGGCTGCCATGGCTGAACTGAAGGTGGGGGACAAGGCTCCTGAATTCACTTTGGATTCCACGCACGGCACTGTGTCACTGACTGACATGCTGGCTCGTGCTGCACGCGGCGTGGTGGTGTACTTCTACCCGCGTGCGTCCACGCCCGGATGCACTACCGAGGCGTGCGATTTTCGTGACTCGCTGGCCTCGCTGCAGGGGGCAGGCTATGAGGTTGTCGGAATCAGCAAGGATGACATGGCGGCGCTGGAAAAGTTCGAGGCAAACCAGTTACTGACATTTCCGCTGCTGTCAGATCCGGAAGGCACCGTGATCGACGCCTATGGGGCCTTTGGCGAAAAGATGAGTTTCGGCCGCAAAATTCTGGGACCAAAACGTTGCACATTTGTCGTCAACCCTGACGGCACGATTGCCCTTGCACAATATGGCGTCAGGGCTTCAGGTCACGTCAAGCGTCTGCGCAGGGAACTCGGCATCGACTGAGTCGTACAGCGACGGTCTGCGCCTGCAGGTTTGGAGGGCAGGTGCCCGTGTCCCAAACGAGGCGCGACAGCTCTGTGCGCGTGTCGGCTGAAGGTGTGACGTGTGTTTCATGGACGGGATGACGTGCAAACTCGTATATACGTTGTGTGGATGAATTTGATGAGGCGCATGATGCGGTTGACTGTCAGGTGGCGGGCGCTGAGCGTCATGCCCAAGCGGCGGTGAGTTTTCAGCGCCGGG